>CAKTZI010000001.1 GCA_934635385.1 uncultured Kiritimatiellota bacterium
CCATCGGCGTACAGTGCTTCTACCACGCGAAGGCGCTGACGACGGCGAGCTTCGGGACGAAGCTGGAGTCGATCGGCTCGTATGCGTTCGCGGCGTGTCCCTCGTTGGCGCGCGTCACCTTTGCTGCGTCGGGAACGCCGCTGCTGACGATTGGCTCGTATGCGTTCTCGAACAATCCGCTGTTGGCGTCCCTGACGCTTTCGGGCTCGCTCAAGACGATGGGGAGCTATGCGTTTGCGTCCTGTCCGCTCCTGCGCAAGATCACGATTCCGTCGGTCGTGTCGTCGGTGGCGAAAAATGCGTTCGCGGGCATGGAGAACCTGAAGGAGGTCGTGTTCATGGGGCTGCCGCCGGAGAACCTGGCTAATGCGGGCCTTGCGACGGACGTGCGGATCCGCTACAATGGCGACTGGGCGGAGGACTGGGAAGCGGCTGTCGCCTCCTGCGGGTTCACCAACGCGTCGGCGTATGGCGGCGGTTCGTCGGGCGGCGGCGAAGTCGCGTCGGGCGTGCTGACGCTCACGGTCACGAATGTCGTTGTCCATTACGTCACGCAGAGCCTGTCGAGCGAGGCCGTCATTCCTCCGACGACGGCGGGCATCGTGAACGTCATCTCGGAAGTCGAGGCGGGCAACGCGGTGGCGATTGCGTCCGACTGGGCCAATCAGTACGAGGGCTTCACGGACAAGTTCGGCACGGACTTCTCCAAGGCGCTCACGTCCGCGACGGGCAAGTTCGACGGCGCGGGCAAGCCCCTGCTCGTGTGGCAGGACTTCGTGGCGGGGACAGACCCCACGGACGAGACCGACGTCTTCACGGCGTCCATCACCTTTGACGCGGCGACGGGGAAGCCCGTCATCAGCTGGTCGCCGGAACTCTCGGCGGACGAGGCGGCGAAGCGCGTCTACCGCACGTTCGGCAAGGTTCGCCTCACGGACGCCACCTGGACGGAGATCAACGGCAATGAGGCTGACTTCAACTTCTTCAAGGTGACGGTCAGCATGAAGTAAAAGTCAATTCTCTTTACGGAGATTTCAAGCACAAGTAATGTGCGTATCGGGCCTTTCGCCGCGCGCTCGTCCGCGAGACGTGGCGAAAGGTCTGCTGGCTCACCTTATGCTTCGGTTTTGCGACTATCGTGTGTCTGGCGCGGAGAATGTGCTGTAGTATCCGCATGAAAACAACGTTACAACAAGGAGACATGTAAAATGAAATTCGTTTGTCGGCGTACTGCCTATGACGGTAGGCCGGGCCTTTGCCGAGGATGACGTAATTATGGTATAATTCGTGCATTTGGAGGTTCTGATGCAAACGCTTAACATTCGACCGGTTACAGACTTGCGCAGCAAGTTCAATGAGATTGAATCCGATATCAAGGCGGGGCCTGTGTTCTTTACCAAGAACGGCTATGGGGCTTCGGTGATGCTGTCCATAGAAGCCTATCAGGCGCTGGTCGATCCTATGGAGGCGATTCTTTCGGAGACGGATCGTCTGGCGGCGAACGATGCGCGGCGGTTTTCGGCGGACGAGGTGTATCGGCGGCTGAAGGAGCATGCTCATGCTGGAAAGAAAGTACGCGCTTGAGTTCCTGCCTCAATTCGAGGAAGACATGCGTGAGGCGATAGACTACATTCGTCTCACATTGCGGAATCCGTTGGCGGCGGACAAGTTGATTGACGCTGCCTTTGACGCCATTTACGATCGGTTGCATGCACCAGAGTCGTTCGAGCCGTATCCGTCGAAGCTTGATCGGGAGCGTCCGTACTATCGCATACGGGTCGGGAACTTTCTTGTGCTGTATGTCGTAATCGGGCGCACGATGGAAGTCCGGCGTTTCATCTATGCACATCGAAACTGGCAGACATGGCCGCTGTGAGCGAGACCCAATCTGTCAGAATGCCTCTGTTCGATGGCCTATGGGGACAGCAAGACAAACAGAGTTGAAGAACGATGATGGAGGCAATATAAAATGAAATTCGTTTGCTTTGGTGAGCCGAAGGCGGAGGCTCAGCCGGATTTTCACGCGAATCCGGATGAGGCTGAGTATTGCGATCCGCCGTGCCGAAAGGGGTTCTTCGCCCTCCCCTACGGCTTCTCCGTCAAGTATCTGCGCGCACCCGACTGGTCGCCTGGCGGCATCGCGGAATGCCTGCGGGCGCCGGATGGACATCCGCTGACCTTGCGCGACCGCTATGCCTATGATCCGGATTCGAGCCTGGACGGGCTTTGCCGCAAGTTGGCCAAGTGGCAAGAAGCACTTGCCGGGTTGTGTCGTGGGCGGTCGCCGGACTGGATTAAGGGCTTGTCTCAGAAGTACGGCGAACTGAAGGATCTGGTGTCCGAGATCAAGCGGAAGGAAGGGTTGATCAACCGCTGGGAAGAGTCGTGGGAGGAGACGATGACTGAATCCGCTTGGTTGCGGCAGCAGGGCTATCCGAAACGGTTTGTCTATCTTGACGAGGGGCATCGTCCGTCGTGGGTGATGGTGATGCGCGATCCGGAAAATCCGCCACGGCTGACGGCGGACGGCCAGCTGGATCAGCCGTGCGAGTTCCTTTTGGACACCAAGGGCGCGCGCATTCCGGCGTGGCTTTTCTTTCGTCGTCGGTGGCGTCCGCAGGACTTTGATCGCAACGTCCTGCGCGCGTTCGGCGATGTCTCGCGCACGTTCAACAAGGAGAGCTGGCGACCGTGTTGGCCGTGCGACGTCTGGGACGAGTGGACAGGAAAACTTCTTGGGCTGCCGCCGAGGCCGGACGGGATGAGCATTCGTGACCGCGAGGCGTGCGAGAAGTTCTTCGAGGACGCGCTCATGGCGGCGCTGGAGAAGCGCGGCATCCGCATCGAGCAGCTGTTCGCCTGGCCGGTGTATCCGTGTGGCGAAGAGACCTACGTCATCGCGCTGAAGGAGGCACGGCTCTTCGAGTTCAACGGCAATCTCTGGCACCATATTGCTTACTTCGATGATCAGGATATCCCGTCCAAGGAGATCTTGGCGACTTACGGTGACGGCTGGGTCAAGACGTCCGTCCGCGTCTATGCCGAGCTGCTGAAGCGGCGCGAGCCGAAGAGGTGGCATCGCTATCAGGAGGAACTGCGCGGACACGAGCCGTTTGACGCGCTCGGCGGTCCGCAGTACGATGGTTATGCGGACGATGTCGAAAGCTACGACGTCTTCTTCGATGATGAGGACGCTGCGGCGTGCCAGTGCGTTTCCGGAGGCGGTTCTGCGAAGGGTTCCGAGCGCGAGGCGTAACCGTCTCGATGGCGATTCATCCTCCAAATCGTCCTTTTTAGATGAGATTTGGAGGACGAATCGCCAGAAATAGGCCGATTGCCGCTCCAAATGTGCCGGATTATGGTATAATTCAACTCGTAAAAAAGGATATTCCCATGATAGGGCGCAATGAAGAAACGAAAGACCTGATGCGGGCATTTGAATCCGAGCAATCGGAATTTGTCGCAGTCTATGGACGTCGGCGTGTGGGCAAGACGTTCTTGGTCAATGACGTGTTCAACGGACGGTTCGCATTCTATGCCGCAGGTCTTGAATCTGTTCCGAAAGATCAGCAGCTCGAATCGTTTTGGGAGGCGTTGAAGCGGCAGGGTCTGCCGAAATGCAAAAAGCCGAGGTCGTGGATTGCGGCGTTTGCGCTTCTGGAGGATTTGCTGGAAGCTGCGCCATCGGGGAAGAAAGTCGTCTTCCTTGACGAGTTGCCGTGGTTTGACACGCACAAGTCGGGGTTCCTTGCCGCGTTCGAGGGTTTCTGGAACGGGTGGTGTTCGGGACGAAAGGACATTCTTCTGATTGTCTGCGGTTCGGCGACCACGTGGATCATCAAAAAAGTCCTTCGTGCGCGCGGCGGGCTGCATAACCGTGTGACGCGGCAGATTCCGTTGGGGCCTTTTACGCTGGCCGAATGCGAAGAATACGCAGCTTACAGGAAGCTTGGGTTTGATCGTCGCCAAATCCTCGAATGCTACATGGCTTTTGGCGGGATTGCCTATTATTGGAGCCTCTTGCGAAACGGTCTTTCGGCTGTGCAGAATATCGACCGTCTCTTTTTTGGGCATTCGGATGAACTGCGGACTGAATACCGAAAGGTTTTCGCGTCGCTGTTCAAGAATGCGTCGCAACATCTGGAGATCGTACGCCTGCTGGGACGCAAGAAAATCGGACTGTCGCGCGAGGAGATCCGGGCTGGGTTGAAGGAACCTTCGGGCGGAGATGTCAGCGAGTGCCTTGAGGAATTGGAGCAGTGTGGATTCGTTCGCCGTTACAGTCCGCTTGGGCGCATCAAGAAGGGCGCGGTCTTTCAGTTGGTCGACAACTATATTCTGTTCTATTTCGAGTTCCTTGAGAAGCGGCAGGGCAATGACGAGCAGTTCTGGTCGCATCACGGTCAAAGTCCGGCGATACATGCGTGGCGAGGGCGGGCGTTTGAACGTGTCTGCTTTTGGCATGTTCCGCAGATCAAGCGGGCGCTCGGGATTTCGGGGATTGCCGCAGATGTCTATTCGTGGCGAGGTGTTTCGAGTACTGATGGTCGTCCCGTTCAGATTGACATGCTGATTGACCGTGCGGACGAAACGATCAACGTCTGTGAAATGAAATACGCGCCAGCCGCCTATGCCTTTACGGAGTCCGAAGCGGCGGGATTGCGTCGACGCGCAGAGGCTCTTGCGGAGGCCTGTGGACGGCGCAAGGCCGTATGGCCGGTTTTGGTCTCTCCGCATGGCCTGAGTCGGAACAAGTATTCCGATGTCGTGCAAGGCGTCGTCACGTCAGATGACTTGTTTGCCAAGTAGTTGCGAATGTCAGAATGCCTCTGTTCGATGGCCTATAGGGACCGCAAGACAAACAGATTTGAGGAGTGATGATGAAGGCATGTGAAATGCTGTTCGTTCATTTCGGCGAGCCAAAGGCTGTCGCGAAAGCGGTTGACAAGAACAATGCGTACAGTTCGCCGCCGCGTCCGAAGGGATTCTATGCATTCCCCTATGGCTTCGTTGATATCTGGTGGGTCAAAGAAGACCCTTTCGATGAGCCGGACGGCAATGTGGAATGCCTGCGGGCGCCGGACGGACATCCGCTGACCTCGCGCGACTTCTATGTCTATGACGAGGCGTCGGGGCTGAAGGAGATGTACCGTAAGTTCCGGGAGATGGGTGGACTGTCTTTTGCGCATAAGCATGCCAGGTCGTTCCTTGACCGGTTTCTGGAGAAGGGCCGAAGCGGAGAGCGATGGGAACTGGATCGTCAGGCGCGTTGGCCGGGGGACATTGCAGATTGGTTGCGTGAGATGGGGTTGCCGCCTTGCCACGGCAATGTTGAATGGCAACATCGTCCGTCGTGGGTGCGGGTGATGTCCGATCCGCAGAATCCGCCGTACATGACAACGGGGGGCGAGTTGAGCCAGCCGTGTGACTTTTTGCTGGACGCGAAGGGTGCGCGCATCCCGGCACAGGATTTCTTTTGTCGGGTCTGGTGTCCAGAGGACTTTGACGAATCTCTGCGGGGCGGGGTTGCCTTGGTTTCGTGGAAACCCTGTCAGGAGGGAGACCTGGACTGGAGGTTTAGCAGTCATCTTCTGCGGGATTGGCTTGATCTTCCGCTGGGGCCACGTTGCCAGTATTGGAGTGACCGTTTCAAGCGAAATGTCCGCAAGCTCGTGCCGGAGGCGTTGGCGAAGCGCGGCATCCGCATCGAGCAGCTGTTCGCCTGGCCGGTTTATCCGTGCGGCGAAGGAGCGTACATCACGGCCTTGAAGTCGCCGCATCTCTTCAGTCTGCGCGGCACGGTCTGGCATCATCTGGGGGTTGACGTTCCTCGTTCGGAGATTTTGGACACGTATGGTCTTTCCCGTTGGAGTTGGCGGCGGCGTGATGGAGGCCCGCCGTGGGTCAAGACGTCCGTTCAGGCATTCGCCGAGGCGTTGAAACGACGTGAGCCCGAACGTTTCAGTTTCCATCAGGAGGCCATGCGGGGATATGAGCGGTTTGATCGACTCGGTGGCCCGCAGTATGACAATGGCCGTTATGGCGAAGACCTCGTGGAGTATTACATGGTCTTCATCGACGAAGAAGACGCCAAAGGCGTTGTAGACGAGACCGGCGGCTGGAAACCGTCGGTTTGGGAACACGGCACGGGCAAATAAATGGTATAATGTCCAGCAACCGCCGTGTCCGAAACGGCCGTGGCGGAAACAGACATGAAATTCTTTGATCGAGAGGACAAAATCGAGGCGCTGCGCAAGATTCGCGAAAGGAGTCTGGCGGAGGCGCAGTTCACGGTCGTGACGGGGCGGCGGCGCATTGGCAAGACCGAGCTTGTCAAGCGGGCGTTTGGCGACCGTGATTTCGTGTATCTCTTCGTGTCGCGCAAGAGCGAGGCGGATCTGGTCACGGACTTCGTCGAGGAGTTCAACCGCGTGTTGCCTGAGGCCGTCTCGCCTGAAGTGCGAAGTCTGCAGGGATTCTTCCGCGAGATGTTCAAGGCGGCACGGATGCGGCCCGTCACGGTGTTCGTTGACGAGTTTCAGGATTTCTATCGCGTCAACCCCTCGGTCTTCACCATCCTTCAGGGACTGTGGGATCGTGAACACGGCAATGTGCGGCTGAATCTCGTCGTCTGCGGCTCGATCAATTCGCTCATCAGCAAGATCTTCCTGAATCGCAAAGAGCCGCTGTACGGGCGGCAGACGGCCTTTATGCGCATCGAGCCGTTCTCCATTGCCGTTCTCAAGGAGATTCTGCGCCATTACAAGCGCCGCTACACGCCCGAAGACCTGTTGGCCCTCTGGGCGTTCACGGGCGGCGTGGCCAAGTACGTTGCGCTCCTGATGGATGCGGACGCGACGGATTTCGACAGGATGCTCAAGACGGCGATCTCCGAGGATTCGTTCTTTCTGGAAGAGGGACGCGTTCTGTTGGGCGACGAATTCGGGCGCGACTATGCGGTCTACTTCTCGATTCTGTCCGTCATTGCGCGCGGCGTGACGACGCGCAACGAGATCGAACAGGCCGTGGGGCGTCCCGTCGGCGGACACCTCACGCGACTGGAAGAGGACTACCACCTCGTTTCCAAGCGGCTGCCGTTTGGCGCGACGACGACGCGGCTTGTGCGCTACCAGATCAACGATCCGTTCTATCGGTTCTGGTTCCGGTTCATCTTCAAGTATGACGGCATGGTGCAGATGCAAAACTTCGACCTTCTGCGCAAGTTCGTCAGGCGCGACTATCCGACCTTCAGCGGACTTGCGCTCGAAAGCTATTTCCGCAAGAAGTTCGAGGAGTCCGGCGAGTGGTCTCGGCTTGGCAACTGGTGGGATCGCAAAGGCGAGAACGAGATTGACCTCATTGCGCAGAACGAGCTGGAGGGCGTGTGCCAGGTCGCCGAGATCAAGCGCGACCGCAAGCGCATCGACTTGAACGCCCTGAAGGAGAAGTTTGCGCATTGTCGAGTTGCGCTCGACCTCCCGAAGTCGATTGAACCGACGTTTGTCGGACTTTCGTTGGAAGACATGTAGACGAGACCAGTTGAAGATTCTCAGGCTAAGTGTCAAAGTCCGATTTGACGGCGTTTGGCGGAACGTGGTATAATTCGCGCTGGTTTCGTCGGGCGGGAGGTGCTTTGCCCGGCGCACGGACAAAACCGTGATGGCTCTTTGAAACGGCTGACGGGCACCGACGTCAGCCCCCGGCTGAACGAATTGCAAATTTTAGGTCTGACCTAATTTTGTAAATTCGGACGGCAAAACCTTTGCCTGCGGCCGCACAACTGGGCCGAAAGGAGAAGGACTCGCGGAAACCCATCCGAGGCCCGCGAGGCGTACGCAGTCCTGCGTATTTGGCTTTGTTCGTAAGCGACCAAATCTACAAATCAAGAGCCGAATATGTGAGACGCGTTGCGTGGTTCATTCCGCGCGGCGTGTCTTCTATTCCGTGTTTTTGATTAGGTTGCTTGGTCGCACCTCGAACAGAGCATAGATGTTTGAAGGCACGCCGCTCCTTTTCTGCGCCCGGCGGCTGTGCCTTTGTCAGGTGGGTGCGGAAAGAAGGATATTGAAAATGATTAGATGCTCGTTGTTGTTTGGAATAACTGTCCTGATATCGTCAATAGGACTCGGCTATGATGGTTTGTGGACAGATTCTAATGGTGTTACATTCGAGTATGATGTGCTTGCGCAAGGGGAAATAAATGTTGGTGTTAATTTTTGTATGCCTTTTTCTCCGATAGAGTTTCCATCAAGGATTGGTGGTTATCAAGTTTCGGGTATCAAACAGTCGTCATATAGTTCCCGAACAAACTTTGTTTCAGTGACCATTCCTAATGGTGTGACGAATATTGGTGTACGCGCGTTCTATGGGTGTAGCAATCTCACATCAATAAAGATTCCTGACGGTGTGACAAATATTGGCAGTGAGGCGTTCCGTGAGTGTACAAGTCTCGCCTCAATAACACTTCCTTTCGGCTTGACTCGCATAGATGACAAGACGTTCTTTGGTTGTTATAGGCTATCTTCGATAATGATGAATGATGGCGTGTCGAGCATAGGTGAGTATGCATTCGATGGTTGTTACAGCCTTACTTCGGTAACGATACCCAACAGCGTGACAAATATTGGATGTCAGGCGTTTCGCGGCTGTAGTGCGCTATCCGCAATAATGATTCCCGACAGTGTAACGAATATTGGTAATTATGCGTTTTATGGTTGTCGTAGCCTCGCCTCGGTGACGATACCTAACAGTGTGACAAACATAGGCGAACATGCGTTCTTTTTGTGCAGCAGTCTTGTCTCTATAACGATTCCTGCCAGTGTGTCGAGCATTGGAGAGTGGGCATTCGATGGTTGTTGCAGCCTTATTTCGATAACAATACCCGAAGGGGTGTCGAGCATTGGACGGGGAGTTTTCCAAGGTTGTAGTAGCCTCACTTCTGTGACGATACCCAACAGTGTGACAAACATAGGAGAGCGCGCGTTCTCCAGTTGTAGTAGTCTCTCCTCGATAACACTCTCGAAGAATGTGAAGCGCATTGGCATTGGGGCGTTTTCTGCTTGCAGGAAGCTCGCCTCGGTAACAATCCCTATTGGCGTAATAGAAATTGGTGATTATGCTTTCTCTGATTGCAGTGATCTTTCTTCGGTGATGATCTTTGACGGGCTGACAAGTATTGGCAATCATGTGTTCCATTGCTGCAGTAGCCTCGTTTCGATAACGATTCCAGACAGCGTGACAAGCATTGGCGATTATGCATTTTACGATTGCAATAAACTCGCTTCGATAATGATTCCTAATAATGTGGCACACATTGGTGATGGGGCATTTCGTGGTTGCAGTAGTCTCACCTCGGTGACAATTCCGAATCGTGTGACGTACATCAGACAGGATACGTTCAAAGACTGCTGGGGACTCACTTCTGTGACAATACCAGACAGCGTGACCCGCATCGGGAATGATGCATTCTACGATTGTAGTAGTCTTACGTCTGTGACGATACCGGATAGTGTGACGAGCATAGGCAGCGATGCATTCTACGGTTGCAATGCTCTTTCTACAGTGATGACAATTCCAGATGGCGTGACAAGCATCGATGAATACGCATTCAGTGGAAACAGAAATTTTACCTCGGTGATAATTCCAACCAGCGTAACGAATATTGGCAAGTGTGCATTCGCAGGATGTTCATTGACAACGGTAGTAATACCAGGAAATGTGAAGCATATTGGAGAAATTGCGTTCGGGGGGTGTTCGCAGCTTAGGACGATAACTCTTATGGAAGGGGTGAAGACTATAGGTGCATCTGCATTTGAAAGTTGTTACAGCCTGAAATCGATAACAATACCGAGAAGCGTTGTGGATATTGGAGAAAGGTCGTTTTATGATTGTGATGCGTTGACTTCAGTGATAATGGAGGGCGGAGTGACGAACATTGGAAAACAGGCTTTTAGACTCTGCGAAGAACTGGCTTCGGTTACCATGCCAGACAGTGTGATGAGCATTGGGTATGGGGCATTCTCGGAAAGTGGACTGAAGTCTGTGACGATCCCCAAAAACATCAAAGATCTCAAAGGAGCCGTTTTTGAAAACTGTGCGTTGACCTCGGTGACGATACCAGAAGGAATTACGAACATTGGGGAGCTCGCATTTGGATACTGTCCATTAAGGTCTATTACGATACCTGGGAGCGTGATGCGGATTGGGGTTGGGGCTTTTGTGGACTGCAAGCAGTTGCAATCAGTGTTGCTAACGGAAGGCGTGAAAGAGATAGGTGATTCGGCATTTTCAACTTGTGCGCTGTTAACGTCTGTGATTATCCCTGAAGGTGTGCTGAACATTGGCGGAGACTCGTTTGCGGGATGCAGGAATTTGGCGACTTTGATATTGCCAAGCACGGTTACAAATATTGGAGAATCCGCCTTTGTGTCGTGCCCGTTACGGTCAATGACATTGCCGGATGGAATAGCGAATATACATGATCGCACTTTTTTCAATTGCAAATTGCTTGAAACCGTGATCATGCCGAATGGTGTGACGGGCATCGGAAAACATGCGTTCAGCGGCTGTAGTCGTCTTACTTCAATAACTATTCCAGACAGCGTGACGAGCATTGGCGATGAGGCGTTTCTGGGTTGTAGTGGTCTCAGGTCGATAATGATACCTGACAGCGTCGCGTACATCGGGAATGCGGCGTTTATAGGGTGTGATGGACTTGCTGACACTGAGGGATTCGTTGTTGCGAAAGAGACGCTATATGATTATGTAGGTGGTGCTACCAAGGTTATGATACCAGACAATGTGACTCACATCAGTGAGTATGCGTTTTCAAGCAACAGAAAGCTCATTTCGGTGACAATCCCAGACAGTGTGGTGAGCATCGGCGAAAAAGTGTTCTACAGATGTAGCAGTCTTATCTCGGTGACGATTCCGAACAGGGTAACGAGTATCGGCAAGTATGCGTTCTCCGGATGCTCAAATTCGCTGTATGATACGACAACAATTCCGGGACTTAAACTGGTCGATGGATGGGTTGTCGGCTATGATTCAAATTTGGCTATAGATTCTCACCTGACAGGAATAAGAGGCATTGTAGGGTGTGCGCTCAAGGATTGTGGTACGCTTACGTCAGTATATATTCCCAAGACTTGGGTGAGTATCGGTGTTGAGGCGTTCTATGGTTGTTGGAATCTCAAATCGATAACGATTCCCGGTAACGTGACAAGTATTGGAGAGAGGGCGTTCGCGGGTTGCACTTTGGGAGGGCTTACATCGATAACAATCCCCAGTAGCGTGACGTGCATTGGCAATGAGGCATTCCATAGCAGATCCCTGACAACGGTTTTTGTTAATAAAGGAGATGGTCTTCGTGTGAAGAATATGCTCAGAAATTCTGGATCGGACATTGACATTGACAAAATCTCATTTTTTGAGATAAGGTTACCCATTATTGACGGCGACGACGGGGCGAGCGTGACGGGCGATGCCGAGACGGGGTTTGTTGTGAAGCCGAGTGCGGGAATGGCGGATGTCGTCGTGGAGATTCCAGATGGCGTGGACGCGGCGAAGGTGACGGTCGCCATCTCGCCAGACGTGAAGTCGGTCGCGCCGAACGGCGCGAAGGTGCGGGTCGTGCGGGACGGGGCGGACATCACGGACTTCCTCGACATCCCGGCGGCAGTCGGCGGCGTCATCGACCTCGGCGCGGCGACGGTGAAGCCGGAGTTCGCGAACGAGCCGCTTGACGTGGCGAAGGGGGCGAAGATCGACCTCTCGACACCCACCCCTCAACTCTCAACCTCCCCGACGCGCAAGGGTCTCGCCTACCGCCTGAAGGAGGGCGCGACCTTGGAGGCGATGGAGGCGAATACGACAGGCGACTCGACCGTTGGCGACGGACAGCCGTGGACGCCGAAGGTGACGGTCAAGGGCGGCGCGAGCGGCTTCTACTCGATCCGCGTCAGCAAGTAGCCGCCGGAAAAAGACACGCATGGCGAACCACCGCATTTATATAAATGCGGTGGTTCGTTGTCTCTTGAGAGAGTCGCCCCGATGCCTCTCTTTTTTGGCAAGTTTCAGGCAAAGACGCATTTGCGGGAATCGTCATCAACATGATATAATTCCGTCCGATGAGAACATTTGCGGAAATCTTTCGTGCTCCGTGCTTCGTGTGGGCTTGTGCAGCCCTTGCGGGCGGATGCCTCGCGGCGGCGGCCGCTGTGTGCGCACGAAAGTTTCTGCTTGGGCTTTCGGAACAGTTCATCAAGTTGCCCCCGTCCACCAAGGCCGTCATCGTGACGGCGGTCGTCGTCGCGACGGTCTTCGCGCAGAAGCCGGGGAATGTAACCACGGATTCTCACGGATTTACACGGATTGAGGAGGTGTCTGCGACGCCTAACACATGCGCCGAAGAAACGCAAAGCGTTTCGGAGGGGACCTTCGCCGAAAGCGAACCCGAAGGGCGCGCAAGCGGGCGCGAGGAAACGGAGGGCGGAAGACACGGAGAGGGAAATGAGGTTTTAGACAGGATTGACGGTGATGAGATAGACTCTTCTAATCCTGTGAATCCTGTCAAAGAAACTCCGTGTCACCCTTCCTCCGTTTCCTCCGCGTTCAGCGCCGCAGGCAACCCCGCCCTCTCGTCCAATGACGTGGTGCGCGGCTATCGCCTTGAAACGGTGCGGACGAACGCGGCCGACTTCAGCAAGAGGCCGACAAACGCGCGGCTCGTCGGCACGTGGCACCTCACCGATGCCTACAGGGGGCGAGCGCGAGCGCAACTGAATGGCTTCCGCTTCCCCATCGGCAACCACGTCGTGACGTCGCTCTGGGCGCACACGTGGGGCAAGGTGCGTCCGCAGCTGCGGAACGCCTCGAACGAGATCGTCGTCGTTGGTGCGCCGATGTTCGCGCGGCACGACCAATCCTACCTCTGGACGGCGGCGACCACGAACGGCTCTGTTCTGCTGACGTGGGAGAATTTCTTCCTCGGCAACCCATACGAGAGAAAAGAAACCACGGATTGTCACGGATTGACACGGATTGGGGATGAAAAGCCTACGGCGTTAAACACGGAGAAGTTTGAGGAACGGAGGCACGGAGAGAAAAATGCGACTCCGTGTCTCTCAAACTCCGTTTCCTCCGTGTTAGGCGACAGCAATCCCCTTGTGGTTCATCCTCCCGTCAACGCCCAGCTCGAACTCTTCCCGAACGGCGACTTCATCGCACGCTCGAATGAGGTGGAGCGCATCTATCGCCGCGTGAATCCAGACGACTGGGACGACGACGGCATCCCGAACGACGAAGACGCCGAACCTTTCGCCCCGGCGGACGAGCCGCAGTTCGGCCCACACCAGACGCTGCCGGATGGCGCAAACACGAACGCCTACTGCTGGGTCGATCTCGTCGTGCGCCGCGCCAACGCGAAGGTGACGTTCGCGGGCGACGGCGAGTCGGATCTCGCCGACCCCGCGTTCATCGCCGAGGTGGACGTGACGAACCGCGTCACGCTCCTCATCGGCAAGACCTACCGCGTGACGTGCCCGGTGCCGTTCGAGGTCGCCGGCAAGTCGAGCGACGACATCGAGGAGTCGTGGGAGGAGGACGGGGCTGCTTTGTGGCTACATTGGCCTGTTTCGATAGCTCTTAAGCCTGCGGCGCTTAACACGGAGGAGACGGAGGCTGGGAGACACGGAGAAAGTTCTAAGAAGAGTGCGTGCCAGACTGTCGCACCCGCGACACTTCCCTACGCTCCGTGCCTCCGATCCTCTGCCATCTCCGCGTTAGGCGCCGCAGGCCTCTCCGTGTTCAGCGAAAGCAACACGCCCGCAACTTCCTTCACACTCTTACCCTCCTTCCAAACATTCTCCAAACCGTCCAAATCTTTCACAATGCAAGTTGTTCCCTCTGGCCTTGGTGGGGCGTTCACGTGGACGAACGTCTGCTGCCGCGTCTCGGGGAGCGGCTACACGTTCTCAATCACGTGCGGCGACGGCTGCTCCTGCGGCGGCTGCACCGCCACAGGCTACCTCGAATACGAGGGCTACCGCCTCCCGGCCTACGGCGGCTTCTGCGGCTGCAGCGGAAGCGTCGACCACCCCGGCGGCGAAGAGGCCCCCGACGAGAGGCCGCCCCTGCCGGGCGCGTCGGCGACGTTCTCGAAGCGCGTCGTCTTTTTCGAGGACGAGTACGAGAACGCGCCGAGAGAACTCGTCCCGTGGCGGTCGACCGAGACGGAACTCGACTGCTGGGCGTACGGCGGCACGCGCGGCGGGCACGTCCGCATCGAGCTCGCGGGCGCGGACGGCCTCGTGCCCTACGGCGGACGCCCCCTGCCGTTCGAGCAGGACCTGGAGCCGGGCGAGGAGGTCGCGTTCAAGACCGCCTACCGCGCCGTCAGACCAAGCGGCGGCAAGGACGACATCGTCGTCACGGCGACGTTCACGGAGAACGAGACGGGCTGGACGGAATCGACCGTCGACAAGGCGACGGCGATTCGGCTTGAGTTTGATGCTGTTGCAGAAGCCCCGACGAACAAGAATCCGGGCAGACGCAAGCTGGGGGTGCGTGAACGGTTGAACTGTTTCCAATACCCGTCGTCGCCTTCTGTTGAATGGGTGACTTCAGGTGGAGGATCAATGATGGACGGAGGGCGTCAGTTTCAATGTCCTTTGCGTGCCGCCACCAATCCTTTGATTGCGAGATGTCAAGGAGTGGAATATGTGCCGTCCCTGCATGTCGTTGAGCCGGAGGGCATTGAAGTCCGAAATGTAACGCCCGTCACCTACGGCGTTGCGACGAATCATGCCGGAGGCATCGGGATGCGCTTTGAACTGTTCCTGAAGCCTTTTGACGTCAGTTTTAGTGAAATTGCAGTCGAAGAGATCCCTTGCGAAAGAGGTGAACGCACCGGATACTTTGACAGGCCCGAATTTGTCGCGTTGCAAAGTCACACGACGTTAAACGGTGCAGGGAGATGGATGAATGTCAGCGAAGAGGACAATGGCTATGGCCTTGATTATGCGGAAATCGACTCGACGATTCCGCGTGTGAAGCCCTCTGGCGAATTCACGTCCGAGTTGCAATACGGATGGACAGATGGTTCTGTTCTTTGGCCGATTCCCTCTGGATGGGGCGAGAAAGACAGGGTGAAAGGAGATTTGCCGGAAGCCGAAATCCAAGAGAGCGTGACAAGCTTGATGACAATTCAAGCTTCGGGACGAAGCGGTGTGCGAAAGTTCCGCCATCAGGTGACGCGAGACATTGACGGGACAATCTTTCTCGACGGTGTTCATGTGAAAGGAAAACAGGAATGAAAACAGTGGTGGCAATGCTGATGCTGATTCTCGTGTGCGGCTGTGGAGAGCAACAGGAATCCAGCAAGGCGCGCGATCGGATAGACGATGACATTGCAAGATTCATGCCGCCAATCGGTGGAACGAACCATCTGCAAGAGAAGGCTTCCTTTCTCGCAAGGAAAATCAGGGCCTTGCCGAATTATGAGGAACGCCGCGCGCGCGTCAGGCAATGGGTCGATGGCATGTTGTCCTTTGACATGCGGACACTGGACTTCTACAGTCAGGGGCGCAACATCCGTGCCGTGCACGATTTGGTCATGTCTGAGGTTCGCGAGGCGTTGGACGACGATTCTTCCTCGGCAACAGTGGATGTGTGGGACTTTTACTTGCGGATGCTGAAGTGGCTGCGCGACCAGACGGACAGGTTGGAAACAATCGACAGGTCGCCAAGCGGAATGACGGGAAACTGTGTGACAAATGCCGTGCAGGCAAAGGTGTTCAGAGATTGGTTCAACTGTTATACTCTTTGTTCAGGGACTTACAAGGCGACGGTTCGTCGGCTTGAAAAACGAGAACTTAACGCCCTAAGAAAAAAGGGAATTCCATCTTCGACGTGCGAGGAACTTAGACGGCGATTGGTAGAGTTCATGGAGGGCAATGGAGAATGAATAATGTGCAAAAACACAGCAATGTCGTCCGCCGTGAAATTGGCGGCGGCATCATCCTTAACGGAGTACGGGTACAATGAAACGAATCATGTTTGCTGAGAATTCTTATCCAAACGACATCGACAAGATGGACGCGATTCGGGCGAAGTTTGAGAAGCTGATCGGGCGTCCCGTCCGGAAGAGCGAAGACATCACGCGCCTTGGCTTTTACGCGAAACAGGTGCGTGCGCGTACCCAGAAGGAGCGGGACGCGGCGCTGAAGAAAGCGGCTTCACATGAGTAAGACATTCCTTGTGTTGCGAAAAGGGCCAGCCGTGGACGCCGAAGGTGACGGTGAAGGGCGGATGCCTCGCGATTTTCGGGGTCTGTTTGGAGCAGGGAAAGGCGACCTTGCGCATGGATAAAGTGCGTCGCAGAAACTGCGCGGTCGGCCCTCTTGTGGAGAGGGCCGTGATTTTGATATACTACCCTCCAACTGCAAAAGGTTGCGGCGAACCCGAAGGGGCTCTCGTCACCCTCGCGTAGGATAAAGTTAGATGAAGAACGCGTAACCACGCGGACTTGTTCGTTCTGAGTAAACGTCCAAAAATTCAGAGGAACGACATGTCCTGCGGGGGGATGCGTCCAGGCACATGACTGTGCCGGGCGTGTTTTCCTGCACTCATGTTTTCCTCAATGGCTTTGGACGGCCTTCTCAGAGAACACGGGTGAAGGAGGCACGCCCGCTTGTTTGTCTCCAGGCGTAACGCGGAAAGTGTCCTTTATGCCCCGGAGGCATTGTCCGTGCAATCTGCAATTCGTGGGCAAAAGAGGTACGGATGAAAATGAACAAGTTGATGATTGGTCTCGGATGCGCAGCGGTCTTGTGTCAGACGGCGTTTGGCGAAGAAGCGGCGGCGACCGCAACGGCCACCCCAGCGGTGGACGCAGCGACTGCTGCTTCGACGGCGGCGCAAGCGGCTGCGGCGCCGGCGGCGACAGAGCTGAAGGTCGAGCCCGGCGCCGTTCTGATGGTGTGGGCCGGCAAGGACATGTCCGAAGCTGAAATCGCCGCGATGGTCGACAAGGGCCCAAAGTTCACTACGCAAAATGGAGATGCCGACCCTGCTGTTAGATCGACGTCCGACATTACCTGTCGGTGGAGTGGAATCTTGAATGTGAGTGCGCCGGGAATTTATACGTTCAATTGCACGTCAAATCTGAGATGGTCGGAATCTAAAGTTTTTGTATTTATCAATGGGGTACAGGTGTTTGAGATGACTGACCGTACAGGGTCGCGGGCGAAGAACGTGCAACTGCCTGGCCCTGCCAATATTGAGATTGTGATTTATGCGCCGAGCCATAATCAAGCAAGGCACTCGCTTATGCTCCGCTACAAGAAAGCCGGTACGTTGGCGTATACGACCTTGACACCGGAAGCGCTGTTCCACGGGGTTGAGTGATGGGCTTTGTCCGCAGCTGGTCGCTTGGGGCGGTTGTCCTGATGGTCGCAGTCCTGACGGGATGTGACCATCGGGATGAAGTCGCGGCACTCATTCAGGCCAAGTATCCGGAACTGGCGGAGGGTGGCGGCTTTCGCTTCATCTCGTGCATTGAAGAGCGCGAGACGCATTGGCATTCGCGCATTTATCGGTTCCGGGGCTACGTTCGCTGGGATGCGCCATTCTACGCGGTCGAGGGCGTAAATCCTCCGCGTGCGGGATTGCCGGAGATTGTGACCGTTCGTGCGTATGATCCGTTCCCGCCAATTTGTCCGGGATTTCCCGGTCATCGTGGCGTCACATTTACGGCGACGCTGCACAGGGGTGATGCCGAGGTGGCAGATGACGCGGCCGTGAACCTTCCGACAGACGTTACGTTCTTCGGCGAAAAAGCCCTGAAAGCGCGGTATCGCGATGCTGTCATCATTCGTGCTGACGTGCCGTCTCAGGCCACGTCTTCGACTTCGCCGTTTGTACGTTCTTCTTCTCGTTCATCCCGTGTCCGTTTGGGTGTGCCCTTCTGGAGCCGCGAGGCACAAGCCCAACAGAGCAGCAAGGCACAGGAGGAACCGCAACAGTCTTCGCCGTCCCCGTTCCTACAAGGCGAGATCCCGGCGGAGGCATGGAACCGGGCGATTGCGGACGCGACGGCGGACTGCACGTCGTTGCGTGAACGCGACAAGGCGTGTCGCGACGAGCTGTTTGAACGGGCGAAGACCGTCGAGGGCGAATCGTGGAAAGGCCAGAATGACGAACAGTTGCAGGCGTATGTGAGCCGCTTGTCGTCCGCGCTTGACGACGTGCGGAAAATCTCGGACGAATGCCAGGCCCTGACGTCGAATCTTCATTACTACACGTCCTTCCCGATTGAGTCGATGCGAAGCGCCGCCGTGTCCGAACAGGCGAGTGCGATTGCGAAGATTGGCGCGTTCTGGGATCGGTGGCTCAATCTCCTGAAGTTGCGCAGTTCAGACGTGGGGCGCGAGATGCAATATCGTGCGCAGAAAGGCGTGACGTTCATGCGCGGCGTCGAGACGCAGACGGTCGAGCAGAAGAAACCGAGCGTCATTAGGTATCAGCCCAAAGCGCAGATTCAGACGGGCGGTCGGCAGACACGTCCCCTGACAATACAAATGCCGCGACAGACGAAATAACCAAGGAGCAACAAATGATGAAGATGCCGTCTCATGGGAACGTGGCCAAGGTGCTGGCCTACTGGCCGTTTATTCTTTCCGTGGCCTTGCCTGTCGCAGGGCTTTTTGCGGCAAATGTTCTTCTCGGCGAGAACGTGATGCCGATGAATGTCGCGGCGGGACTGGTCGCCGTCCACTTTCTAGTCCTGTCCTACCTCTACAAGGTCAAGGGCGGAGAAGACGGCTATTGGTCTCTTTTTGGCTTGACGACCGCGTGCCTTGTCGGCGATGTCATTATCCTGTGCGGCGCAACCAAGGGGCTTGACGGACTCCTTTCCGCCTCCGTGACCGTGGGCTTGGTGGTGACGCCGTTCCTTCTCGCAAATGCGGAGCTGCGCCGCCGTGTTTACGGCCCTTGCATTCGCCAGAGCTTTGGCATGCTGGGCAGTGCGCTCAACAAGAATTCAGTGGAGGACATTGCCCTTGGCCTTTTCGGCGGCGTCCTCGGCATTCTCTTTTCGCTTCTCCTCCTGTTGGCGTTTGGGTCGTTGCTGATGATTGGCTTACATGTCTGGGCGTTGGGACGGGCGTTTTCAGATGGGGTGTCCCAGAGTCGGCAGACGCAAGAGGCGACATCCGAGTGTGCGACAGAAGAGACGGAGCCGCAAGACGTCTCGACCGCTTCCTCGTCCGATGACGTGATTGTGGCGGATTGAAAAAGGGATAATGCCCATGAGCCGAGTCTACAGTTCAGAAAACGGTGGCGAAATTGCGTCGGCGTATGCCAATCCCGAACGTTTTGGCGAAACCGCGCTTCCGCAGAAACGGGCGCTGATCGCGAATCGAAGCGAGAACATCGTCAAGCTCTTGGAGGCGGCGGACGACGCGACGAACCGCACGTATTTGTCGTCATGCGCCAACGACGAGATCGTGCCGTTCGTGGATCGCCGCTTGTCGAAAGGCGTTCTTGAAGGCATCGACCGGATCTCCCTTTACAGGATTTCCCGTCTCGTCTATGGTGCGGACGAGAATCCGGCGGACAAGCTCAAGGCGTTTTTCCTTGGGCTGTCCGGTCTCAAGCACCATCCGTCTGTCTTTTACATTCTGCAGAACAGGTGCGTCAATGTCATTGACAGGCGGTTTGAGTTCTCGCTGTATGTCGGGGTAACGCCATTGCGCTATGAGGACAAGGACAGCTTGCGCGAGATTTTCCACCATTCGTTTGACGGCATCTTTCTGGGCAGTCAGCATTCGCAGGCCTTGTCAAACGAGGACATCGAGCAGATTCGCGCACACGCGAAAGTCTCGGCACCCTACATCGTGGGCGTCACGGCCCAGCCGTCGGTCAAGAAGAACACGGACGAGGAAACCGTCTCGCAGGGACTGGAGCAGTTCGTTGACGTCATGCGCGTTCAGAGCTACACGGCGGTGCTGCTGGCAACGCCGGTTGACCGTCCGATGATCGAGCGGCGCAAACGTGAACTGGAGAACCTGCATTCGCAGCTGACGCTGTTCCAGAAAGTCAACCTGACGTTTGGAGAGAACGAGAGCGAGGCCATTGGCGAGAGCGTCAGCAAGTCGATTACGCTTTCCGAGTCGAACTCGATGAGCCTGACGACGAGCCGTAGCAGCAGCTCCTCGACGAACGAGAGCCATTCGACCAGCTCGTCGCATTCGGGCGACGGATGGTCATCTGGCTCGTCAAGTTCATACGGCAGTTCGGACACGTTCGGGTTTTCGACCTCGACGGGCATTTCCATCACCAAGGGACGCTCGACCGGCGACACGACCGGATCCTCGACCACGCGGACAAGCGGCTCGTCCGTGACGTATGCGGTCGAAGCCCAGAACAAGAGCATCGTCGATCTTCTGTCGCGCTTGGACGAGACGCTGAAGAAGCTTTCGGACGCCGAGACGTTCGGGCTGTGGGAATGCGCGGCCTATTTCATTTCAAGCAAGGAGAGCGTGTCGCTGTTTGCCGCGAATGCGTTCAAGGGCCTCGTGTTGGGTGACGAATCCGTGGGGGAGCGCAGCCATACGATCTGTTGGCCGCCGACGGATAGGCCGCGTCAGCAGAATCTGCTGAACGCCGTGCTGAGCGGCGTTCACCCGACGTTTGTCAACGACCGGGGAATCTTTCGCAAGGTGCTGCCGACAAATTTCGTCAGTGGCGACGATTTGCCGTTCTTCTTGCCGTTGCCGCAGAAGTCGGTTCCGGGGCTTGCCGTGGACAAGGTGGCTGCGTTCGAGCGGTCAGTGGCGACAAAGAGCGGACGTGGTGCGAACGGCGATAAAGTCGTTCCCTTCGGTCGCGTGTGCCATATGTATCACGAGGAGTTGCCGGTCGAGCTCGATCTCAATGACTTTACGCGGCATTGCTTTATTACGGGATCGACGGGATCTGGAAAGTCCAACACGACCGAACTGCTCATCCAGCGGTGCATCGAGAAAGAGGTGAACTTCCTGATTGTCGAACCGGCGAAAGGCGAATACAAGAAGGCCTTCAAGAACACGCCGGGCATTTCGATCTTCACCACGCACCCGCTCTGCGAGACGCTTCTGCATGTCAATCCGTTCAAGTTTCCCACCGGCATTCACGTGCTGGAGCATATCGACCGGCTGCTCGGCATCTTCAGTGCGTGCTGGGAACTGACGGCGGCCATGCCGGCAATCCTGAAGAAAAGCGTGGAGGCGGCCTATCAGAAGGTCGGATGGGATTTGCCGAATTCCTATTACATCGGTACGCCGGACGGGGCGGCGAGTGTGCCTCAGTACCCAACGTTTTCGACGCTCGTGTCCGAACTGGAGCGAATCATCCAGAACTCCGGCTATTCGGCCGAGGCCAAGGGCAACTACACGGGCGCCTTGGTGACACGTGTCGAATCTTTGACGGCCGGCGTGCTACGACAGGTGTTCTGCAGCGAGGAGGAAATTGCGGCAGAAGTTCTGTTCGATGCGCGGACAATTGTCGATTTGAGCCGACTGGGCTCGGAAGAGACGAAGACGCTGATCATGGGCGTTCTCGTCATGCAACTCTCGGAACACCGCCAGACGCATACGCAAGGCACGAACAAGAGCATTCAGCACGTCACGGTAATCGAGGAGGCCCATAATCTGTTGCGGAACTCGGCTGACATGGGGGCGGGCGGTTCAACGCTCGTCAAGAAGTCGGTCGAGATGATCGCCAATGCGATCGCCGAGATGCGCACGTATGGCGAAGGCTTCATGATCGTCGACCAGTCGCCGACAGCCGTTGACATCTCGGCAATCAAGAATACCAACACGAAGATTGTCATGCGTCTGCCCGAACAGCACGACTGCGAGGCGATTGCCAACGCGATGGGACTTGACGAGTTTCAGACGCGCGAGCTGTCGCGACTCTCGCCCGGCATGGCGGTCGTGATGCAGAACACGTGGATCTCGGCCGTTTTGACGAAGGTTGCCAAGAGCAGCGATGAAACACGTGGCGAGGAAGAGTGGACGGACGCGAATTTCAACCGTGAACTGCGGGCGCGTCTGGCGCTGGCGGTCGGGGCACTTGGCTATGACCGTGCGCTGTATTACAAGCCCGGCCAGACAAGCTACACAGACGAATGGTTCAGGCAACTTCCGACTTTGGAGGACATCGAAAGTCGCATTGACAAGGCGGTCGTGGGGCATTACGGAGAATTTGTGGGCGCGGCTCGCATGGCGGATCTGGAGAAGAAAAAAGTCCCAAAACCTTGGCCGATGCCGGCGCGCGCCAAGGAACTGCATGCGCTGTTCGGTTATTATGAGCGGACTTATGGCTTGAGCGCGTGTGCGCGCATGACGGCCAATCGAATCGGCCATGGCCTGTTGGCCGTTGCGTTGCTCGGTTGCGGTGAATGCTGGCGGCTGTTCCTGAGTTTGTCGGACACGCCGCGCGAACGCAACCGCGAGGCGTTTGTCCGTATCCTCAGGGCCTATGTTCCGCAGCCGATTCTCGAACGCCATGAGAATGACTTCAAGAAGATGGCGGCTTGTGTGCGACGGGCGATGGAGGATGTCGGAATTGTGCAGACGGGCGGGACGGCGGATGACAAGCTGGCCTTTATCAAAGGCGTGAACCGTGAGAAGCCTGTCGACCGGCTGATGCAGATCGGAGTGAAATGATGAAAATCCAAACCAGATATCATCTTTTTGTCAATGAGTATGCGCTTCAGCCGAATCTGCGGGCGCGTCTCTTCAAGGACGACGTGTGCGCCGCGACGGATGTCGATGCCGACTTCTGGATCGAGAAGATGGCCCAGCCTCTGCTTGCGCAGAATTATGTGGAAACTTGGGATCATGAGTTTCGGTATTTGGAAACGGACAAGGCGGGTGAAGAGAAAGTCCTGTATGTCCACGGAAGCGAATTCGCCCGTCGTTTCTTTACGGCGATCTTCCGCTTCATGAACGACTGGAAGAAAATCAGGTATTGCATGTGCAAGCCGGTTGCCGGCCGCATGCCGCTCATCATCGACGAGACGCCGTTGGCGGAACGGATAGAGGCGTTCAAGCGGACGGTTGAAAACGGCGCGGAGATTCGCCCGATGCCGTTGAAGATCTTGGTCGAATCCGATTTCAAGGGAACAAAGTTTCTCGTAGACGACTTGAAACGTCGAATCGATGGACACGGCGTATTTGACCTGACGTTTCAGGTGGCGGGGCTCGGTTCGGAAGAAAGCGCAGACCTGAAGATCTTGCTGGTGACGCCGGACGCAAAGGCCGATATGTCTCCTGGTCAGGGGCTGGTCTTCGTGTGGGATCCGAACTTTCCGATGGACGATGTTCTGAATCCCTTGGGGGGCGATTTCTCAACGCCCGAGAGGCAGTTGCCGCGAATCTTTGAGGACCTGCCGTATTGTTGGTGCTTCAGCCATCCGGATTCGCTTCTTACGACCATCTGCGCCTACGTGGAGAGCCAGTTGCTGGCCCCGGCCTTTGCTCGGCTTTGTGCGGAGACACCGCGCGCGTCAACAAGTGTCGAATGGCTGCGCTTGGGGCGTGTCTTTCCGTTTACGGTTGTGGAGAGTCCGAAGGAGGTCGTGGTCGATGATGAACTTCGGATTTGCGTCCATCACGCCAGTCGACGCGCGGGCGGCTTGCCGTGCGTGTCCGTCGAAGGGTATCTTCCGACGGTCACCGAGATTTCCGACTGCGAGACGGAACTGTTGCTTCGCACGAACAGTCTGACGCCCGTGCGTGTTTCGCATAACGTCTCCACGCGCGAAAAGGCTTGGCCTTCCGAATGGCGGACAGAATGTGTCTTCATGTCGTGTGAAGATGGTCGTTGCGAACAGGTTTCCGTCGGGCGGCACGAGCATCAGGTCGTTGTCCTGAATCATGGGCTGACAACCGATTTTGACCTAAAGACAACAGCCGAGGCAACAGGCGAGAATGCGTATCGCGTGAAGACGCACGAGGAATTTTCTCTGACGGTTCGCGCCTCGAACAAGTATGACTTGAGGATTATTCCGAAGGATGCAGACGATTTTCAGATCAAGGCGCCCGAAGGGTTGAGGGTTTCGTCACAAGGGAACAAGATCAGCCTGGAGGCAGAGAAGCCCGGCTGTTTTGATATCGAAGTTTCGTATGCCAATGGACGATGCGCATCCAAGACAGTCCGATTCGCAGCTTTTGATGTGGCGACGTCGCTGCATTATGAAATCAAGAGTGCGCCCAAGAAGGGGCATCCGCCGTTTGCAATCAAATACGACAAGAATGGCGATGCGCATTTCGAGTGTTTCCCTGATGATGAGTTCACGCTTCAGGCGTGGCTGGAGGGGCCGTCCGAACCGCTGTGGGAGTCTCGGGTGTCCGTTGACGGGCTCAAGATCGAGCCGTGGGACGACAAGGCGAAGGTGCATCGGATCCTGTACGCCTCGGCAGGCGACAAGTCGTTTACGCTTGCGCCGGTAGACGGTTCGCTTCCGCCGCGCACGGTGACGTGCAAGGTCTTGGTGAACTATTCCGACATCTTCCTGAAGACGATGGCGGTCGGCACGGCGTTCGCCGCCTTCCTCGCGTGGTTCATCTACGGACTGTCCCTGTGGACGGTGCCGGTTTACCTCTTCCCCTTGGTCACGTATGGCCTTTATTTCGGGAAGCGGTTTCCGATGCATCGTGCTGTCATGTTCGTGCTGTTCGTGTGGGATCTTTTCATGGCCGCACAAGCTGTCTGGGAGGAGATTGCCTGATGGCGATGCTTTGCAACTTCGGCGAGAATGAACTGCCGCGCACGACGCAGGAGGTTCGTGAGCTGGAGGTCTCGAACGTCGAGACGTTCGCGGACTTCAATTGGACGTACGCGAACTATGAAATGACGGTTGCGCGAAGCGTCGAATGCAATCCGATCCTGCAGAAGAAGGTTGATGGGCTTTGTGACCAATACGATGCGGAGCAGTTGGCTTTTGCGCTGAAGGACTTGGAATGGAAGATCCTGTCCGCTCGTCGAGGCTGTCACGATGTGCTTTCGGGCGGCAATCGGGAAAGTTTGTTGGAACAGAAGGCGCAGTTAGAACAGCTGACGGTTCAAAAGGCCGTGCTGGAGGCAGCGAGACGTCGAATCGGAGAAAAGGAACCATGAGCAACATTGACAAGGTGGAAGAGCCGGAGTCTCCCGAAGTGACGGAAACGCCGTCGCCCGAAGATGCCAAGTCGCCCGAAGAGTTCGACAAGCTTTGCGAAGCCGAACGTGAGAAGATCATCGACAGCATCAAAAGTGGGGAAGAGGGCGATCAGGAAAAAGTTGATGACGTGGCGGACAAATTGTCGCCAGATGAGATCAAGGAAAGGCGCGACGAATTTGGGGATGTTGATGCCGCACAAGACAAGTATCGCGATGCGGTTTTTGGCGAGCATTCGGAATGGTCGGATGAGGAACGCGCGGAGGCGATTGCGAACGCCAAGGAGAATTTCGGGAACGCGGTCTATCTGCGGGAAATCTATGACGAGGCCGCTGAACGGCAGGATGCGGATCTGGACGATTCGGGCGAAGCGAAGCCAGATGAGACCGAACCAGCGGAAGAGGTAGATGATCTCGCAGGCGATGAAGTCGTGACGGAAGCAGATCCCGAAGAGACGGATGAAGATTCTAATCCAGATGATGATGCCGAAGGAGATTCGTCCTTTAAACCCAAACCGCCCGATAGCGGGGTTGAATCTGGCGCGGAGCGTGGCGCGAAGGAAATGACGGAAGTCGACAAGAGAGAATACGGCGTTTCAGATGCCGAGATTCGTTCAAATTCAAACGATGGTTTGAGGTCTGGGCTTTCGTCGTGGCTGGCGGAACACTCTCATCCGACAGAACGGATGACCTCACATGAAGAGGCATCAGAGAAGGTTGAAGAGGAGTCCGAACAGTTGAAGGAAAGTGGGGAAACAAACATGGAGGTTAAGCCGCCGATTCGTCCCGTCGAACAGGCAGAGAATGCTGAAGAGCAGGAAAATGAAGAAGCCTCTGACGCAAAGAATAGAAATTGGTATGAAGTCTACATGAACTCAATGCGGGGAGGCCGCTGAAAGGAAAACGCATGATGGAACTTGAACCAGGAGATCAGGTCAACATCGAGTCGGAACAGCCGATCCGATCCATAGACGCAAAGACGCCGGAAGAGTTTGACAAGGCGGCGAAATTGGAGTCGGCAAAGATCTCAAATGACATTTACACAGGAGAGGGGAACCAGAAGTTGTGCCGTTACTTGGCGGACTCTGTTCCGGAAAAGGAACTGGACGCGCGATACGAAGCCTGTAGCCCAGATGTTGTTCAGGAGAAACTGGCGGCCTACAAGGAGGCGGTTCTGAACCAGAATCCAAATGACATCACGTCGATGCTGAAGGCGCAAGACCTTGGAAAGGCATGGAAGAATTGTGTTGAAGAGCAGGCCATTTACAGTTCGGCATTGAATTTTACAGATCCACGAAAGGAGAACGCATGAAAACAATTCCGCTGATCATTCTCATTTTCGCTTGCGCCGCACAGGCGTTTGCCCAACCGCCGCCACGGCGTGGGCGGACATTTGACCGGCCGCCACCGCCGCCGCGTGAGCATCGTCCGGCTGATCGTGGCCGCGACAAGCCCGATAAGGTCGGCGGCATCCTGCATGCCGTCGGCGCGACGATCGGACTCGTTGACCGTATGATCAACAAGCCGCAGCCTGTCGTCGTGAATGCGCAGACGCCTGTTGCCGTCTCCACACCCGTGGTCGTGACGCCAACGGCTCCCGCGCCGACGTTGGTTGTGACTCAGCCGCAAATGTATGACGGCCTTGAACTCGTGATTGTCCCGGCAGTCTATGCTCCGCCGCCGAGACAGCCGTTGAATGTCATCACAGTCCCGGCCATGTCGCCCCCGCACAGGTGGTGAAAGGATGTCGAACCCCTGTACATTGGATTGATGCGTTGAAGGGATATGCTTGATGAAAAAGATTTGCACATTGATGCTGAGTTATTCATGCAACCTGAACTGCGTCTATTGTTTTGAGAAGTGCAAGTCCAGTGCGGCGAAGAAGCAGATGAGTTTGGCGATGGCCAAGCGGATTGTTCGCGGGGAATTGGAGCGCGTATCTGAAGATGCGCGTCTTGATTCGCTCAAACTGGACTTGTTCGGGGGCGAACCCTTTGTCCGATTTGAGCTTGTCAAGGAATTGTGCGAATGGGTCTGGAGGCAAAAGGTTCCGTTTCCTGTCGAGATACTCATCACGACAAACGGGACGTTGCTGACGGAACGGCGTAAAGACTGGATTCGGAAAAACAAGAGTCGGCTCAGCATTTGCATGAGTGTTGATGGAGACGCGGAAATGCAAATGCAGAACCGTGGCGCGAATGAAAGCCAATTGCCGTTGGAGTTCGTTCACGAATGTTTCCCGAATCAGCCTTTTAAGATGACGCTCTCGCGTGAGACTGTCAAGACCTTCGCGAAAGGATACTTGCATTTGATTCGACGTGGGTATGTGGTTGATGCACGGCCGGCCACAGAGGAGAATTGGTATGGTGACTCGCCACGGGTGTATCAACGAGAGCTGACGAAGATCGCCAAGTTTTACCTGTCGCATCCGGACATGACGCCTTGCCGCCATTTGCTGAAGCTCTTTAACGCCTTGGATGTGAAGCCTGTTCGCTTTTGTGGGGCGGGAACACATATGAGCGCTTATGATTACGACGGCAAGGAATTTCCCTGCCACATGTTCACGCGAATCGTGAATGGCGACTTCGATTTTGACCTGTATCAGCGACATGACTTTGAACGTCCCATCGCACAAGAACACGAGCCGTGTTCCTCCTGTAAGCTGTTGTATCTGTGCCCGACTTGCATCGGAAACAATTTACAGAATCGAGGAGATGTGACAGCGAGAGACTTGAGAGCCTGTGGAATGTATTTGGCCGAAACGAAAGTTATTAGCCGTTTCCAGATCCTCTATTTCACGGCTTTGAGCAAGCGAAGGCCTCTGATGGACGAAGAAAAGCTCAAGCTGCAAAGGGCTGTCCCAGTGTTTAGGCTTGTTCAAAGGCTTTGTTTCGGAAATTTCGGAACAGGAAAGGAGGTGAGATGCGATGAAGGTTACGAAGAAGATTCTGGCAGAAGCCCTGGCGTTGGTCGATGGCTTTGAGGCGACGGCTGTGCTGACCAATTCAGCATGTGGCTGTTTTGGCTGCGGCATGGGCTGTTCGGGAACGGTCGGCATGGATTGACGATCATAAAACGTGTTGCGCGTCATCCCGAACTCATGTGACGGGATGATGCGCAATGTTAAGTGTTGATGGCAACTTGATTTGCTGTCAGAACGGTTGCGCACGATGGCCTAAAGGGGATGGCGAATTTGAAGAATCGGAGGCCTAACCGTCATGGCCACATGAAGAGAACAGGACGGCGTTAAATGAAATTCGTTCATTTCGGAGAACTGAAGGCGATTGAGCCGCATGCGGACTGGTATCTTGTGCCGCCGCGAAAGAAGGGGATGTTTGCCGTCCCCTACGGTTTCGTTGATGCCGATTGGATCAAAGCACGTCCAGTCTCGGAGCCGGGCAGCAACACCGAATATTTGCTGGGCCCAGACGGGCGCAAGTTGACGCAGTCGGAATTCAACGCCCTACTCGATAAGGCAAAAGCCGAAAAGCCGTGCCCTGGTATCGCCGCCTGGTATGTAGAGCAACTCGGAGATTTGCGCAAGCTGATCTATCCAGATGACAAAGATCCGTACATGCGGGTCTTGGTGCGTCCACAGCTTTTTGAATATGAAGCCCGCCTTTGGCATCAGCTGATTGATGAAGTCTCACCCGGCGACATCCTCGACAGGACAGTCGCCGTCTGGAACGGATCGCCGGAAGTGCCGGAACCGACCGAGCAGACGTGGATCAAGACATCTGTTCTGACGTTTGCCACGGCATTGCGAAAGGCCAGTCCGAAGCGGTATCAATCTTATCAGGTCATTCATCGGCGAGGGCTTATGAGCGGACTTGGTGGCCCTCAATACGAAGAGGAGATCGGAAGCAACTATCAGGCTCCGGCATTCTTCGTTTTTATTGAGGCGGATGACATGAAAGGAGTTCGCACAGCATGAGGTTGAGGAGTGATGATGGAAGAAGATGAACAGGACGAGTCGTCGGCGGAAGAGTTTTACAGGCGCTGGCAGGAGAGCCATCAACGGTGGATTGCGGACTGGGAAGGCGACATCGCGCGCGCAGAGGCCGGCGATGTCGGTGCGATGCTCAAACTGCGTCTTCGCTATCGTAGTGGTCGACTTGGCCTTGCCCGTGACATGGAGCGCGTGGACTACTGGACGCATCGTCTGGTCGAACGTCAACGTGAACTTGCCGAGACGGGCGACCCCGAACAGATGTACGAATGGGGGGATTGGTTGCGAAAAGGCTCATATGTCCCTCAGGATGTGGCGGCGGGCGTGGACTGGGTGCGCCGTGCCGACGGCTGGTATCAGGCCCGCTTGGACTACGCGCGTTGGATGCTGCACGGGGCGTTTGGCGTTCCGAAGGACGAGGCGGGCGGGTTGGCGCGCCTGTTGCACGAGGCCAAAGATCCCAATGATGGGTTGCCGTACCGTCTCGCGAGCGACATCGCGTGCTGCTACCACTACGGCGTAGGCACGGCGAAGGACGAGGACGAGGCTTTCCGTTGGTACATCATTGGCGTTCAGGGCAGCGATGGTGTCTTTCCGACAGACTGGCTGGCCATCGCCGGGGAATACGAGCGGCGTGGCGACCTTGAGGCGGCGTTTCACTGGTATCAGGAGGCTTTGGGTGAGGACTATCACGATCCCGAAGTGGAGAAGATTGTCGGCATGTGGCTCTACTGCGGCAAAGGCACGCCGCGCGACCTGAAGCGAGCGAAGGAACTCCTCGCGCACGCGGCGGAAGTCGGGGGCGACGACGATGCGGCGAAGCTCTACTATTTCATCCTCGACGAGGAAAAGCATGGCCTCGGCGGTCGGACGCCGACCTGTCTGCCGGTTGACGTGCCGCCGCTCAACTACCAATGGAGGCCGATTGAATGAAATTCATTCGCTATGGGGTGCTCAAGGCGTACGATCACCCGACCTGGAACACGGTCGAGAGCGACCACCTGCCGCCCTGCCGCTACGGGATGTACGCCTTTCCCTACGGCTTTCGGGATTCGTTCTATCTCTTTAACCGTTCGGCGAGCGAGCCGGATTCCATTCTGCAGTACGTCCGTGGCGAACAGGGCGAGAAGCTGACGCTGCGCGCGACGCAAGCCTATCTGAAGCAGTATGACTTGGACGATGGTGAGATCCGGTGCTACCGTCGCCAACGGGGCGAGCAGACGCCGTTGGGCAAGAACCCCGCCAAATGGCTGCGCGAACACAGCTACCCGACGATTTGCACCCACGCAGAAGCGCGTCCGTCCTATGTGTGCGTCATGAAGGACGCGTCCAATCCGCCGTATGTCCTCCCGGACGGAAAACTTTCGGAGGAGGTCAAGTTTCTGCTGGATGCCGACGGCGACCGGATTGACGCCGAGGACTTCTTCTGGCGGGACTGGCGTCCCATCGATTTTGCCGAACGCTACCGCTCGTGGTGGATTCCGACGCGGATCGAACAGATCAAAGGCGAGATCGGTTATCGGTTTTATCACAAGGATGACCCTCGGCGTCGGAACTGGAGCATCAAGGATGACGTTCGCTTTGCGTTCATGCTTGCGCGTCTCGCGCGGCAGGGCATCGTGATCGAGCAACTGTACGCTTGGCCGGTGTACGACGACGGGGACGAGAAGTTCCTGACGACCTACAAGAAGCCGCATGCGTTCGAGTACAACGGCAACCTGTGGCATCATCTGGACAAGTTCGTGCGTCCGGGGGACGTCCTCTCGCGCGTCCGCAGCTGGGTCTGCACCTCGACGGCGGCGTTCGAGCGGGCGATCCGCAAGGTCGAGCCGAAGCAGTCCCGTGTCCTTGCGCGGCTGAAGGGCGCGGCGCCCGTGCTGACGTCCGGCGGCCCCTATTGCACGATGTTCGACACCGACTGCTGCACCGAGGCGTTCTTCGACGAAAAGGCCGTGAAGGCGATTACGTGAAAAGGCCCGCCGTCAGGCGTAGACGATCTTTGCGTAGTCCGCACGCTGGACGCCGCGCGGGTACGTGACTGCCGGGAGACCGAAGAGCATGGCGCAGAACGGCGTCGTCCGCCGGATGCCCGACGTCTTCTCAAGCAGTTCGGTGACGACCTTCTGCACCATCTGGAGGAATCCGCACCAGCAGGTGGCGAGGCCGTGCGCGTTGGCCAGCATCTCGAAGTAGGTGCAGGCCGCCGCAAGGTCTTCGCGAGGCGTCGTCACGGCCTTGTCCGTCTCGTCGGAAGTGATGATCAGCAGACCTGGCGCCCCCCGGAAGAAGATGTCCGACTTGCCCCGCCGCAGCTTGATCGCCGGGACCGCCAGCCAGCGCGGCAGAAGCTTCGTGCCGTCGCGATGCGCCTCAAGGGCGTGGATGAACCGCTGCCGAAAGGCGTCCGTCGAGGCCCGCGTCGGATAGCAGGTGAACGTGAGCGCGCGGGCGTTGCAGCCGGTCGGCACGTTGCCGAGGACGCGGAGGATGCGGTCGAGCGTCGCCGGATCGACGTCAGCGTCCCGGAAATGCCGGACGGAGCGGCGAACCTGCAGCCAGTTCTTGACCGCCTCCGCCGAGGGAAGCGGCAGCCCCGCCGTCGCGACCGAGTTCTCGGCGCGGTAGCCGTCGAAGGTGATGGCGCCCTTCGGGCAGACGGCGAAGCAGTGCTGGCAGCGCATGCACCGCTTCTCGTCCTTGATGAAAGGGTATCCGTCTGCGCCCATCTTCAGTGCGCCGAACGAGCAGTCGCGCACACACGCGCCACAACGGACGCATGTCGTCTTGTCGAGTTCAAACAGCATTGTGAACCTCCTCGCTTCTCTTTGTCTTTCGGCGGGTTTGAATCTGCCGCGCCTTGTCCGCACATTATACCATTCCGCCGCCGTGCCGTGTCGCGAACGGCTTCGGCTACGCCCGTCCGCTTGTCGGGCCGTGTCCGTAGCGAGCGCGGTAGAGGTTGCGGAGCGCGTCCGGGCTGTTGAAGCCGACCGCCTGCGCGATGCGTCCGAGCGGCCAGTTCGTGGCTTTGAGCAGCCGTCGGCATTCCGCCAGCCGCACGTCGAGGATGCGCTGTCCGATTGACTGTCCGGTCAGTTCGCGGAAGCGGAGGTTCGCGAGCGACCGCGAGACGTGCAGGCGCTCGATGACGTCGGCGGCGGAAATGCCGGTGAGGGCGTGCGCCGCGATGTAGTCCTGCGCGTCCTTGACGAGCTTGGCGGCGGGCGCGAGATGCGCCGTCGAGTCGCGTGACACGACCTGCGCGACGCCCGGCGGACGCCTCCAGCGGCGAGGCTTGCGTCCATGCATGAGCGCGTCGAGCATGGCGGCGGCGCGATAGCCGGACTCGTTGAAGTCGGGCTCGATGCTGGAGAGCGACGGGCGGGCCGTCGCGCACGTGACGGCGTCGTTGTCGACGCCGAGCACGGCGATGTCGTGCGGCACGCGCAGGGCGAGCGCGCGGCACGTCGCGAGAACCTGCTCGGCGATGATGTCGTTGGCGGCGAAGAGGGCCGCCGGATGCGGCAGCGCGAGGAGGAAGGCCGACAGCTCGTCGCGCCGGAGCCGGTCGATCGTGTCGTCGCTTTCGCGCGGACAGAAGAACGCGCGGCAGCCGGGGTGGACGGCGGCGAATCCGGCGAGCCGGTCGTCCGACCAGCGGCTGCGGCGGGCGTCATGCACGTAGGCGTAGACGGCGAATCGTCCGAGCGTGCGGAAATGCAGCCCCGCCTCGCGTCCGATGGCCTCGTTGTCGATGAACGACCGCACGGTCTTCGGACGCGTGCGCGGAATCGCGCCGTCCAGCGTCGATGACATGACGGCGAGGGGAATGGCGGCGCGGACAAGCAGGTCTTCGGCGTCGTGTCCGTAGGGGATGCTGACGATGGCGCCGTCCAGTCCGGCGTCGATTTCGCGCTGGACGACGCGGGCGGTGAAGTCGGCGCGCGTGCGGAGGATGACCTCCTCCCAGTCGTGGCCTTCGCCCAGCCAGCGGTAGATGCCGGCCATGCGGCCACGGCCGTCGGCGCCGACGGTCGAGATCGCGAGGAGAACGCGCTTGGGGCGGGAGGATGCTTCTGTCGTCATGCGGACAGTATAGCAAATTTTGGCGGAATCGTTCGCAAACTGATGGCGTAATCGTGCGCTTCTTGTCTTGTGTGCCGAAGGGGCGATATGTTATAATCCCCCGCATTGAAGGTCACGAAAGGTTGAATGCATGAACGTGAAAGCGAAAATCTGCCTGGGCATCCTGCTGGCGCTGTCCGGCGTCGGCGTCTCGGCGGCTGTTGATCCGATTGCCTTTGTCGAAGCGGCTTTGGCGCGCGGCGAGAAGGAGATCCGCGTGCCGAAAGGCCGTCATTTCATCGACCTGCCGACGAACCGCACGGCCTACCTCGCGCTGAAGGGCGTGAAGGACGTGACGATCGACTTTCAGGGCGGCGAGCTGGTCGGCAAGGTGCGTTCCCGGATGCTGAACCTCTCGGCCTGCACGAACGTGACGATCCGGAACGTGACGATCGACTACGAGACGCTGCCGTTCACGCAGGCGGTGATCGAGAAGGTCGATGCCGAGGGCAGCTGGGACGTGCGGATCGTGCCGGGCTACCCGTGCCCGGACGACGCGGGCGGCACGGGCGGCGAGGGGAACACGTGGCCGCTGCAGGCGTATGACCGCGAGACGCTGGAGCTCAAGAACCCGATGCGGTTTCGCGACAACGTGCAGATCGCGAAGACGGGGGCGGACACGTACCGCATCACGGGCGGGACGGATCGGCGCGGCGACGTCGGCGACATCGCCGTCTGGAGCGTGAAGGACGTCACGCGGCCCGTGGCCGGCGCGGCGACCTGGCTGGAGGACTGCGTGAACTGCCGCCTGGAGGACGTGACGGTCTACGCGACGCCGCACGGCGTCGGCTTCATGGACATCGGCGGCGACGCCAACACCTACCTGCGGTGCGTCCTCGACCGGCGTCCGCCCGAGACGGATCTCGAGGCGCGCGGCATTCGCCGTCTCCGCAGCGGCAACCACGACGCCTTCAACTGCCGTGGCTCCGTCCGGGGCTTCCGCGTGATCGACTGCACGGCGCGCTACCACTGCGACGACTGCATCAACGTGAGCGGCTGGTACGCCGTCGTGACCGAGAGCGAAGGGCGCACGTGCCGCGTCGTCGGCAGCGCCCTCGCGCTGAAGATCTTCCCCGGCGACACCGTGCAGGTGATGACGTGGGACGGGCGGTGCCTGCCGGACGCGACGGTGACGGCGGTCGCCCCTGACGCGGGCACGATGAAAGAGGAGATGGGTTTCCTCCTTGCGCAGCGGATGTGGCCCGGCATTCCCAAGACGGCGAACCTCGGCCGCCGCATCACGTTCGACCGTCCGCTCGCGCTCGAACGCGGCGCGATCGTCTGCTCGAACAGCCGCACGAGCAACGGGTTCGTCGTGCGCGGCAACCGCTTCGGACGCGCCCGTGCGCGCGGCGTCATCGTTCAGGCCTCGGACGGCATCGTCGAGGACAACCTCATCGAGGCGCCGTTCGATCTCGCGATCAAGATCTCGATGAGCTACATCTGGCTGGAGGCGAGCTGCGGCAAGAACGTGACGGTGCGCAACAACCGCATCGTCCGCGCCGGACGCGGCACGGCGATCTGGGTCGGCGGCACGCCGGGGAAGAAGGGCGGTAGCCTGCTGGCCGATTCGCACCGAAACCTCTCCTTCGTCTCGAACCGCATCGAGAACGCGGAGCTCGGCATCGACGTGCTCGGCTGCACGGATCTCACGCTGCGCCACAACGACATCCGCCCCGCGTCGGGGCGGGCGTCCGACCGCGTGCGGCTTGCGAACGTCGCCGACGTGCACTTTCGCGAGATCCGTCCCGCGAACGTCTTCACGAGCCACATGGTTCTGCCGCGCGGCCGTCCGATTCCCGTCTGGGGACGCGGCACGCCCGGCGACCGTCTGCTCGTTCGCTTCCGGGGGACGCGCGCCGAGGCCGTCGTCGCGGCCGACGGCACGTGGTCAGTGACGCTGCCCGCCCAGCCGGCGTCCGCCGAGGGCGCGCGGCTCACGGTCGTCGGCGAGGATGACGGAATCGTTTTCGAGGACGTTGTTGTCGGCGACCTTTGGCTCTGCGCGGGGCAGAGCAACATGGAGTGGCCGTTCGCGGCGCATGTCATCGGCGAAGAGGCGGCGTTCGCCGCGTCGGCGGATTTCCCGAACGTGCGGCACCTGCGGGTCGAGAAGGTGCGCGCGACGAACGTCGTCGCGGACGTCGCCTGTTCGCCGTGGCGTCGGTGCGTCGGGAAGGCGGCGCTGGCGCCCGTGACGGCGACCGGCTACTTCTTCGCGCGGGCGGTCAACCGCGAGACGGGCATTCCGATCGGGATCGTGGACGTCAGCTGGGGCGGCTGCTCGATCGATCCGTTCCTCGCGGACGGCGGACAGGATCTGGGCATGGTGCGTCCGCTGTCGAAGCTGCCGTTCGTCGGCGCGCTCTGGCAGCAGGGCGAGGCGAACTGGGGCGCCGTGCGCTATCGCGAGAAGCTGACGGCGCTGGTCGACCTGTGGCGGACGCGGTGGGGACGCGACCTGCCGTTCTACATCGCCCAGCTCTCGTCGTGGCGCGATCCGAACTGGACGAAGGTCAGCACGGCACTCGACGCGCCGAGGCAGGGCTTCGAGAAGATGCGCGACGTACAGTTCGAGATGTCTCGCAAGCTGTCGCGTTCGGGGCTTGTCGTCACGTTCGACCTCGGCAATGAGAAAGACATCCATTTTCGAAACAAGCTCGATGTCGGCGAACGGTTCGCGCGGTGGGCGCTTCGGGACGTCTACGGGCGAAAGGGGCTCGTCGTGTCGGGGCCGCTCTTCCGCGACGTCTGCCGCGAGGGTGCGTCCCTGCGCGTCTTCTTCGACTCGGTCGGCGGCGGCCTCGTGGCGGCGGAGAAAGACCCGGACGCGCCGGGCGTTCCGCCGCGCCTCGTGCGTACGCTGAAGGGCTTTGTCGTCGCGGGGGCGGACGGCGTGTGGCATCCGGCCGAGGCGCGCATCGACGGCGAGACCGTGGTCGCTTCCGCCCCCGCCGTTCCGCAGCCCGTGGCCGTGCGGTATGCCTACGAGGCCGTGCCGCTCGGCAAGGCCAACCTCTACAACCGCGAAGGGCTGCCCGCCTCGCCATTCTGGGGGGCGTGTGAGGGCTTTCAGAATCGCACACGGAGGTGCGGAGACACGGAGGAATGAGGCCAAAAAAATCTCCGTGGCTCCGTAACTCCGTGTGCCTTCAAACACAACACAACGAAAGGAAACACAAGTCATGAAACAGCATCTGATGATGGCCTTGGCAGCTGGACTTTGGGTCGGGCGTGTGACGGCGCTGACCCTCACGGTCGAGGCAGACCGCACGCTCACCGCAGACGAACGCGCAGCACTGAACGACGGCGGCGAAACCGAACTCGTCGTGTCGGGCGCGGGCGTCCTCACGATGGAAGACCTCGATTCCTTTGCGGGCACGATCACGGTCAAGGCGGGTGGCGCGATTCGCATTCGTGCGGCGACGGGCCTCGGACGGTCGGGTGCGGCAACGGTCATCGAGGACGGGGCGACGCTGATCGTCGATACGCCGAATGCCAACGACGTGAGCCTGTCGGGGCGCACGGTCACGATTGCCGGCACGGGACGCGACGGGGCGGGCGCGGTCGTCGTGACGGGACAGGGGCAGAACTTCCTCTTCGACAAGCTGGTTCTCGCGGACGACGCGACCATCGGCGGCGACAAGAGCTGGGGCAGCGTTCGGGCGCACTCCACGCTCGACATGGGCGGCCACGAGCTGACGGTTGCGGCCTCGGCCTACTGGCGGTTCACGGATGTCGAGAATCCGGGCGACATCATTCTCCGCAGCTGGCTTGACGTGCGGGACAACGGTACGTTCCCGGAGTCTGAAGACGTGCACGAGATTCGCGTCATGGCGACGGGCGTCCTTTCGCTTTACGGCTGGCCGAAACCCTGTCCGTGGCGCATCCGTTTCGCCGAGCCGACCAGCGGCAGCTTCAGCATCCATCCCGGCGACGGCACGTCGGAAGCGCTCAATGTGCTGGCGGGTCCGGTCGTCATCGACGAAGGCGTGACGGTCAAGTTCAATTATCAGAAGAACCCCGCTTGGCAGATGACGTTCGCGGGCAAGGTGTCCGGCGCGGGGAACATTGAGCTGAAGATGCCGGGCACGGTGCGCTTCCTGTCGGGCGACAACGACTTCACGGGCGCGGTGACCGTCAGCAATGGTGGCGTCCTCTACGCGGGCGCGGACGGCGCGCTGCCGCTTGTCAACGATGTGGTCACATTGCCGTCGCTGTCGTCGACCGCACGGCTGCGGCTTCGCTGCCGGACGGCGGGTTCGCCGGATGGCTGGACGCTGGCGCACGTGAACCAGTACCTGTCGAGTGCCATCGGCAGCCTGTGCGTACTGGACGTCCCGGACGGCGAGACGTTCGACCTGGACGCGCCCGCCGCTGCCGTCGGCGATCTCCGTGCGACGGGCGGCGACATCGCGTTCACGGGCTCGGACGATGCGAGGACGCCAACGGTGTTCGGTTCGCTTGCCCTGCGGCAGGGGACGCTCACTCTGCGCGGTGGCCTCTTCTCGTTCCGCGACGCCGACGGAAAGGCAAGTGACGTGTCCGTCGGTTCGGATGTCGGCGTCTCGCCGGTCGCCCGGCTGTCGTTCGCGCCCGATGCGCGCGGCGTTCTTCAGGGCGGTGCGCAGGATGCGCAGGCCCTTCGTGTCGGCTGTACGCCGGGGCGCGTCGGCGTCGTCGAGATTGCCGACGGCGCCTGTGTGACGAACGGGTTCGTTTGCGGGGCCGTTTCCGCGAGCGAGGCTTCGCAGATGACGGACGGAAAAGTCGCCGCCGGCGTCGTCCGCCAGCGCGGCGGTTCGGTCGTCGCGTGCGGAAAGGCGTCCGTCACGCTTTCGGACAATCGCGGCTACGGTTCCTATGAGCTGTTGCGGGGCTCGCTGGAAACGTCGTACCCGTTTGGCATTGGCGGGCGCGGCGGCCTCGGCATTTTCCGACAGGATGGTGGGACGTGCCGTGTGGGCGGCTACTCGATCTCGCTCGGACAGGGCGGCACGGGCGTCGTCTACCAGGCGGGCGGCACGCTCGTCTGCACAACCCTGGACATTCAGCTCGGCGAGACGCGCTTCACGGGCTTTCAGGACACGTTCGCGAGCTTCGCCAACTGGACGATTGCGGGCACGGCGCAGACGGAGACGCGCAACTTCTGGGGCGGCCGCCACTCAAACCTCGCGTCGTACCTCAACTTGATCGACGGCGGTACGCTCTACGCGAACAACGTCCACAAGGGCGAGACGGCGAATCTTCCCAACGGCTCGTACGTGACGGAACTTTACAACAACGACTTCTTCGTCAACTTCAACGGCGGCGTCTTCCGACGGCGTCTGCAAGATGACCTGTTTGATCCGGAATACCTGCCGACGCGCGTCACGGTCTATCCGAAAGGGGCGGTTTTCCGAGTTGATCGCGCGGCGGATGTCGCGAACGTCCACGCGCCGCTGCTGGCGCCGGGTGCGGGGAACGGCGTGACGAACATACCGTGTCCGGCGCGGACGGACTATCTTGGTGCGCCGTTTGTGGAGATTGTCGGCGACGGACAGGGCGCGACGGCCGTCGCGCTGCTAGATGCCGACACGGGCGCGGTCACGAACGTCGTGGTCACCTCGCCCGGCTGGGGCTACACGGAGGCGACGGCCGTCTTCACGGGCGGCGGATGCACGGAGGTCGAGACGATTGCCTGCGCGCTCGGCGACGTCTCGGGCGGCGGTCTCGTCAAGCGCGGCGCGGGCACGCTGAAGCTGATGGCCGCCAATGCCTGGACGGGCGCGACGACGGTTGAGGAAGGAACGCTCGTGCAGGGCGTCGCGGACGCGATTCCCGTCGGCACGGCGCTCGTGCTCCAGTCGGGCGCGACGCTCGACCTCAACGGCTTCGCGGCGTCCTTCGCGGGCGTCGGCGGTGCGGGCGGAAAGGTGGTTGGCGGCGACCTCGTGCTGTCGGGCACGTTCGCGCTGTCGGCGCGGAAGTTCATCGACCGCGAGACGACGGCGATTGACGGCACGCTGGACCTGACGGGCGTGACGCGGCTCGTACTGACCGAAACCGACGTCCTGACGGAGGCGGCGCTTCGCCTGAGGCCCCTGTCCCTCGTGTCGGCGACGGCGATCCGCTATCCGTCGCCGCGCTTCGAGATCGCGGGCGTGCCCGACGGCTGGTGTCTCGTCTGCACGCCGACGGCCATCCGCCTCAAGCGTGCGCGCGGCCTCGCCGTCATCATCCGCTGATCGGGAGATGCGCATGAACATCCCAGTTTGCGTTTCGTCTCTTCTTGTCGCAACGTGCGCCCTGTCGGCGGCGGCCGCGCGGCTGGAACTCGGCAGCCCGTTCGCAAACGGGGCCGTTCTCCAGTGCGAGAAGCCCGTTCCGGTCTGGGGGTGGGCGGATCCCGGTGTCCGCGTGACGGTGACGTTCGCCGGACAGTCGAAGACGGCGCGCGTGGGTGCGGACGGCGCCTGGCGCGTGACGCTGGATCCGCTGACGTCCTCCAAGGAACCCCGCACGTTGACCGTCACGGCCCACCCGCCCGAACCGTCCGAACCTTCCAAACCTTCCAAACTTCCCAAACCTTCCGAGTTTTCAATCTCCGATGTTGTCGTCGGCGAAGTTTGGCTCTGCTCCGGGCAGAGCAACATGGAGTTCTCGCTTTGCAGTGGCGCGGCGCGCGTCCGCGACCGCGACGGCGCCCTGACGGCGCAGATGACCGACCGTCCGCTTGTCCGCTACCTGAACGCCTCGACCTACACGGCGGCGGCGCGGCCGTTGGCGCGGACGTCGGGGCGTCGCCAGTGGGAGCGCCTCTCGCCAAAGATGCTCCGGCGGCATGGCATTTCCGCCGTGGGCGTCTACTATGCCCTGGAGCTGTACGCCGCGCTCGACGTGCCGGTCGGCATTCTCGTCGCGGCCTGGGGCGGCACGGCCATTGCGCCGTGGACGCCGCGCGAAGGGCTGGTAGGGAAGCCGGATCTCGCGGATGTCCTTTCGAACGTCCCTGCGGCGGACGAGGCGGACGGCAAAGCGCTGGCGGGACGCCCGACGGCGATTCACAACGCGCTCGTCGCGCCGCTTGCGCCGTATGCGCTGCGCGGCATCGTGTGGTATCAGGGTGAAAGCGACCGCCGCGACGGCACGCGTTACGCACGGAAGATGCAGGCCTATTTCGACGGCATGCGGCAGGTATTCGGCGACGCGGGCCTGAAGCTCTACTTCTGCCAGGTCGCCCCGTGGCGGCACGGCGGCCCCGGGTATTTCGACGTGCGCCGCCAGCAGGCGGCGTTCGCGCACGCGGAGCCGGACGCCGAAATGGTCGTCACGGCCGACCTCGGCAACCCGGACGAGATCCATCCCTACGAAAAGGCGGCGGTGGCGAAGCGGCTCGCGGCCTTTGCGCTCCGCAACGACTATGGCTGGAAAGACTTGGCGTGCGACTATCCGACCCCCGTCTCCGCCATGGCGAAGGGTGCGGTCGTCAGCGTCCGCTTCGCGCATGGCGAGGGACTGGCGCTCTACAACCTTACGGGGCGGTTCGACCTGAACGTCGAACTGTCCGGGGTTGACGGCGTCTGGCGTCCGGCGCGGCTCGCCGAGAATCCGAAAGCCCCGCTGTTCGCGTTTCCGGACGGCGTTCTGCGCGTGACGGCGGAGGGCGTCCCCGAACCGACGCGTATCCGCTATCTCTTCGACAGCGGCGCGTTCGGCGCGCTGGTCAACGGCGTCGGCCTTCCCGCTGGCCCGTTTCTCCAAAGCGTCAGGCGCGAGTGATGCTGTAAGAGTGATACAGTGTTTGCGTCGCAAGGATAGGCTGTCAGCCTCATTTCTTCGATTGAAAAAAGTGGATATGTCATTTGTGTCAAAGGGGGGCGTTTTATGGTATACTGTGGGGCATGGAAACGAACGATTGGACAGCGAATGCGAAAAAGGCGCGTCATCTGACGCGAATGGCACTTGGACTGGCGGCGGTTTGCGCCGCGTGCGGCGGGGCGTCGGCGGACACGTCGCTCAAGGTTGGCGCCTGGTCGGTGGACTTTGCGGCGGCAGAGGCGCGGCTGACGCTGGCCCACGCGGCGAGCGGGGCGCGCGTCGCGGGGCGGCTCGCGTTCACGGGTCCCGCACAGGTGACGGGTGCGGGCGTGGCGGCCGATCCGGCGCAGACGGCGGCCTGGCGCGTCACGGACGCGCGGGACGGCGTGACGGGGCGGCTCGCGCTGGTCGATCCGGCGGACAACGTCCATGGCTACATCGCCTTTCAGCCGGACGGCGACCGCGTCTCGCTGCTCGTCTATCACCGCACGGCCTTCGCCTATGACGGCGAACTGCGCTTCGAGGCCGACGTGACGGCGCGCGGCGACGCGATTCCCTGTCGGCTCGCGCCCAAGGCGAATGACCGCGTCCTGTCGGTGAAGAGCGGCGCGGCGGTCTCGCGTGACGACGACGCGCTGTTTTCGCCGGCGGCGGACGAGGCGCTGACGTTTTCGTCCGGGCGGCTGTCGGCGACGGCGGATGGCGCGTGGCGGTTCGCTGCAACGCTGTCGATTGCCGACCCGACGCGCAACGCGCTGTCGTTTGCCGTCGTGCGCGACTACTACCGCAACCGCTGGGTGCCGTACTACCGTCCGCTCGACCGGAGGCGCGCGCCGCACGCGCCGACCGGGTGGCTGAGCTGGAACACTTACTTCGACCAGGCCGGCTCGAAGGAGAACCTCGACGAGGCGCGATTCGCCGCGAAGTGGTTCAGGCCGTTCGGCATGGAGATCTGGAACATCGAGTCGTGGCAGGACAACTCCGACCGTCTGCCGGTGTCGAAGTTCCACAACATGAATCTCGAGACCTACGCGCGGCAGTTCCCGGAGGGCATGAAGTGGCTCGCGGACGAGATCCGCAAGCTCGGCTTCAGGCCGGGGCTGTGGATGGCGCCCTACGGCACGGGCAACGAGGCGTTCTACCGTGCGCACAAGGACTGGTTCCTGCATGACGCGGAGGGACGCCCGATCCGGTCGTGGAACGGCAAGTTCACGCTCGACCCGACGGTGCCGGAGGCGCTCGGCCACCTGACGCGGATCTTCGACACGGCCTCGCATGACTGGGGCTACGAGTTCTTCAAGATCGACGGCATGTCCGGACGCGGGCCGGGCTACTGCGCGCACCTGTACGAGCGGCCTGACGTCCGCGCCCGCTTCCGCGATCCGAGTTGTCCGAATCCGTTCGCGCGCACGGTCGCGGCGTTCCGCAAGGGCATCGGCGACGACCGGATCTTCCTCGCGTGCCAGGGCCATTTCACCGGGGCGGAGGCGGCCTACGCCGACGCGAGCCGCACGGGCGCCGACATCGTGCATCCGAACGAGCCGGTGAAGTGGGCGAACATCCTGCTGCAGGCCCGGTGCACGGTGAACCAGATCTTCGCGCACGGCATCGTCTTCTGGAGCGATCCCGACTGCATGCTCGTGAGCCAGGGGGCGCTGGCGCGCGAACAGGCGCAGGTCGAGGCGACAGTCGTCGCGCTGCCCGGCCAGCAGACGTTCGCCGGCGACAAGCTGGCCGAGCTGGCGCCCGACCGCGTGCGGCTCATCCAGCAGGCGCTGCCGGTCTGCGACACGCGTCCCGCGAAGCTTTATCCGCAGTTCGGGCACCTTCCCGTCTGGGATCTCCACGTGGCGCGTCCGTTCGGCGACTGGCACGTCGTCGCGCTCTTCAACTGGGGCGATGCCGAGGCGCGCGTGGGCGTGGACTGGGACGAGCTGGGCGAACCGGCGGATCGCCGCTTCCTCGGCTGGGAGTTCTGGGGCGGCACGTTCCTCGGCGCACGGACGGGGCGGCTGGAGCTGTCCGTGCCGGCGCGCAGCGTGCGGCTCGTCTCGCTGCGTCCCGACCGGGGGCGGCCGCAGGTTCTCACGACCGACCGCCACCTGACGCAGGGCGGCGTCGAGCTGAAGGACGAGCGGTGGGCGGGCCGGACGCTGACGGCGACCGTCCGCACGGTCGGCGGCTTTCCGCTGACGCTGCGCGTCGCCCTGCCGGCGGGTTTCGCCGTGCGGAAGGTCTCGGCAACCGGCGCGCAGGTCACGTCGGCGCTGGAGTCGGACGGCCGCGTGCTCGCCGTCACGCTTACCGGCGACGTCTCGGCGGATGTCCCGGTCACGGTCGAATTCTGATTGAAGGGCGAAAGGCATGAACAGGTCTCTTTTCTACATTGTCGTGGTCGCCGCGCTCGGCGGCTTCCTCTTCGGCTTCGACTCCGGCGTCATCTCCGGCGCGGAGAAGGCGATTCAGGACGAGTTCGCGCTCACGCCGTTCTGGCATGGGTTCATCATTTCGGGTGCGCTGATCGGCACGGTCATCGGCGTCTTCACGGCGGGGCGACCCTCCGACCGCTGGGGACGCAAGCCGACGCTGTGGCTGATGGGTACGCTCTTCCTGGTCTCGGCCGTCGGCTGTGCGTTCACGCCGTTCGACAAGACGTGGGGGCCGCACCTCCTCGGCTGGTTCCGCTTCATCGGCGGCCTCGCGATCGGCGGCGTCTCCGTCGTCGTGCCGCTCTATCTCGTCGAGGTCTCGCCGGGCAAGTACCGCGGACGGCTGGTGGCGATGAACCAGTTCAACATCGTCTTCGGCATCCTGATCTCGTATGTCTCGAACTACCTGATCGCGCGCTTTCTGCCGGACGTCGACCCGAAGATCGTCTGGCGCGTGATGCTGGGCGCCGAGTGCCTGCCGATCTTCCTGTTCATGGGGCTTCTCGGCACGATCCCCGAATCGCCGCGCTGGCTTGTGCGTGCGGGACGTGCGGATGCGGCGCGTAGCGTGCTGGAGCGCATCGGCTACCCGGAGGTCGCACGGACGCTGGACGAGATCCGCGCGTCGCTCGCGGCGGCGGTCGGCGGCGGCGACGTGCCGCTCTTCCAGCGGCGCTACTTCAAGCCGATCCTGCTCGCGTTCCTGATCGCGTTCTTCAACCAGGTCTCGGGCATCAACGCGATCAACTACTACGCGCCGCGCATCTTCCAGCTGATCTTCGGCGAGGGCTCGGCGAACGCCGCGCTCGTCGGCACGATCGGCGTCGGCTGCGTGAACCTGACGTTCACGATGCTGGCGTTCCTCCTGATCGACCGCTTCGGACGGCGCGCGCTGATCATCGGCGGCTCGGCGCTGATGATCGCGATGCACGCGCTCGTCGCGTGGCAGCTCGCCCGGCCGCAGCCGAACGCGGCGATCGCCGTCGCGGGCATCCTCGGCTTCATCGCGTTCTTCGCCGTCTCGTCGGGCGCCGTCATCTGGGTCTACATCTCGGAGGTCTTTCCGAACGTCGTGCGCGCGAAGGGACAGGCCCTCGGCTGCTTCACCCACTGGTTCATGTGCACCGTCATCTCCTGGGCCTTCCCCGTGGTGGCGGAACGCGCGGGGACGTGGGCGTTCGCGTTCTTCGCCTTCATGATGGCGCTCCAGCTCGTCTGGGCGGTCTTCTTCATGCCCGAGACGAAGGGCGGCACGATCGAGGACATCGAAGCGCGGCTGGGGATTGGGAGATAGGTTAAACTCCGATGATTGTTGCTCTCGCTACCGCTCCGCAGACTCGTGCAGGCTTCGCAGAAGCCAGTCCCCAAACAATCGTTTCCCAGGCCGTTTTGGGGGAATTGGCTGCCTTTCGGCGACCTATTCTGCGGAGCGGTAGCGAGAGCCCTACGGATCGGAGTTAAATTCTTGACAAGGCAAGAGGTTAAAACAAATGACAGAACGAATCAAATCACTGCTGGATCGGACTTTTGACAAGGAGCAGGCGAAGTTCCGCCGCGACGTCGACTGGAAGCCGCTGCTCGACAGGTTCATCGCCGAGAAGATCGACGACGAGACTCGCGCGCGGATGGGCCTGGAGGCGATGCTCGCCGCCGAACGTCCCGCGTTCATGGAGGGCGAGCGGCTGCACTTCCTGCGGACGGTGCGGCAGATTCCCGACCTCCATTCGGACGCGGAAATGGACGCGCGTCGTGCGGCGGGCACGGCTTTCGGCGAGAAGGGCGTCGTCTTCAACCTGACGGCGGACTTTGCGCCGACGATCCGTGACGGCCTCGATGCGCGTCTCGCCGAGCTGACGACGCGCCTGTCGCGCGCCCGTGCCGAGCAAGACGACGAGGGCGTCAGCTTCCTCTTGAACGCGATCCTGTCCGTCAAGGCCGTCCTCGGTCTCGTCGACCGCTACCTCCAAACCTCCCAAACCTCTCTTCTCTCCGCCGTCCACACGGGCGCGAAGACGTTCCCGGAGGCGTTGCAGGTCTTGCGCGTCCTGCACTACGCGCTGTGGTGCGAAGGCGAGTACCACTGCGGTCTCGGCCGCATCGACCAGTATCTCTTCCCCTACTACGACGCCGACATTCGGGAGGGGCGTCTCACGGACGACGAGGCGCTGGAGTGGATGGAGGAGTTCTTCATCGCCTGCAACCGCGACAGCGACCTCTACATCGGCGTCCAGCAGGGCGACAACGGGCAGTCCGTCATGCTGGGCGGCGTGACGCGCGAGGGGAAGCCCGCGTTCAATGCGCTCTCGCGCCTCTGCCTGAAGGCGTGCGGCGAGCTGAAGCTCGTCGATCCGAAGATCAACCTGCGCGTCGACAGGACGACCCCGCTCGACGTCTACAAGGCCGGCACGGAACTGACGGCGAAGGGGCTTGGCTTCCCGCAGTACGCGAACGACGACGTCGTCATTCCCGCGCTCGTGCGCTGGGGCTACGACCTCGAAGACGCGCGCGACTATTCCGTCGCCGCCTGCTGGGAGTTCCTGATTCCCGGCTGCGGCATGGACATCAACAACATCGACGCCGTGTCGTTTGTCGGCTGCCTGGACGCGGCGTTGCGGACGGCTTCGGGCGCGGCGACCTACGAAGCCGTCGAACGTGCGTTCTTCGACGAGATCCGGCGCCGGGCGGATGCGCTCGTCGCGAAGTACCGTCACGTCGAGATCCTGCCTGGGCCGTTCGTCTCCGTTCTCTCGGTCGGCTGCATCGACCGGGCGCGCGACATCTGCCGGGGCGCGAAATACAACAACTTCGGCATCCACGGCACGGGCATCGCCGTCGCCGTCGATTCGCTCGCGTCCGTGCGGGCGCTCGTCTTCGAGCAGAGGCTCGTGACGCTGTCCGAGCTCGTGACGCTGCTCGACACCGACTTCGCGGGACGTCCCGACGTCCGCGCGGCGGCGCAGGCGGCGCCGAAGATGGGGAACGCCGATCCGCGCGTCGACGAGATCGCGAAGCGGCTCCTCGCCTTCTGGGGGCGCGTTTTCGACGGCCGGCGAAACGACCGGGGCGGCGTCTTCCGTCCGGGCACAGGCTCGGCCATGTACTACATCTGGCATGCGCGTGAAGTCCCCGCGAGCGCCGACGGACGCCTGAAGGGGCAGCCGCTATCGGCCAACTACGCGCCGTCGCTCGATGCGCCCGTGAAAGGGCCAGTCTCGGTCGTCCGCTCGTTCACGGAGCCGGATCTCGTGCCGGTCTGCAACGGCGGGCCGCTCACGCTGGAGATCCATGACTCGGCCTTTGCGCAGGCGGACGGCGTGGAGAAGGTCGCGCAGTTCGTGAAGTTCTTCGTCGCGCGCGGCGGCCACCAGATGCAGATCAACACGATCAACCGCGAGACGCTGCTGGACGCGCAGGCGCATCCCGAGCGGCATCGTCACCTGATCGTGCGCGTGTGGGGCTGGTCGGGCTACTTCGTCGAGCTCGACCGCGAGTATCAGGACCAGATCATCCGCCGCGTCGAGCTGGCCGCCTCATGACGGGGCGCGTCTTCGAGATCCGCGAGTTCACCCTGCAGGACGGGCCGGGCGTCCGCACGACCGTCTTCTTCAAGGGCTGTCCCCTGCGGTGCGCGTGGTGCCACAACCCGGAGGGACAGTCCTTCGCGCAGGAGACGCTGGCGCGCCGCGACGGCACGGCGGTCGCCTGCGGCGCAGACTGGACGCCCGACGCGCTCGCGGCGGAGCTGCTGAAGAACGCCGACATCATGGTGCAGTCCGGCGGCGGCGTCACCTTCTCCGGCGGCGAGCCGCTGGCGCAGGCGGACTTCCTGCTCGCGCTGATCGATGCGCTGCGGGCGCGACCGGACGCGGCGGGCGTGGGGCTGGCGCTGGAGACGAGCGGCTACTGCCCGCCCGCGACCTACCGCCGCGTCGTCTCGCGGCTCGATTTCGTCTATCAGGACTTGAAGCTGCACGATGCGGCGGCCTTTGCGAAGTGGTGCGGCGGCGATCTGGGCGTCGTGCGGGAGAACGTCGGCTGGCTCAAGGCGTCGGGCGTCCGTCACGTCTTTCGCGTCCCCTGCATTCCGGGCGTGAACGACACGGAGGACGACCGCGCGGCGTTCCGCGCATGGGCGCAGCCGTCGCCCGTCGAGTTCCTGCCGTACAACCCGGCGGCCGGCGCGAAGTATCCGCTGCTTGGCCGCCGCTACGCCCTGTGACGTCAACGCAAGGGCCGGGGGGGCAGGCCCCATTGACAGGCGGGGGCAAAATATGATAAAGTAATCGCGTGATTACGATAAATAGGAGAATCGCACGATGAAAAGATCATTCGTTCCGCTGTTTGCGACAAACTTCTTCGGGGTCGTCAACGACAACTTCCTGAAGACATTGGCGAGCTTCACCGTCATCGGCTGGCTCGCGGACGAGCGGCTGCAGTCCGTCTTCATGGGGACGGTCGCCGCTGCGCTCGTCGTGCCGTACGTCGTCTGCTCGCCGCTCGCGGACCGCCTGACCGCGCTGTTCCCGAAGGTGCGGATCTTTCGCCTCGCGAAGTGGGCCGAGCTACCGATCGTCGCGCTCGCCGTCGCCGGGTTCGCGCTGGAGTCCGCCGCGCTCGTCGTCGCGGCAGTGCTTCTGATGGGGCTTCAGAGCTCGCTCTACTCGCCCGCGAAGTACGCGCTCGTCCGCGACGTCGGCGGCGCGTCGCGCATTTCCGTCGGCATGGGCGGCATGGAGGGCGTGACGTTCGCCGCCGTCCTCGCCGGCACGATCGCCGAGTCGTTCGCGGCGGACTGCGCGCCCGCGTGGGTTCAGGCCGCCTGCCTCGTCGGCTTTGCCGCCGTCGGGCTCGTGCTGAGCTACACGATCCGTGCGGACGAGGAGCCGAACCGGGCGATTCACGCGATCAACCCCGTGCGCTACCTGTCGCGCGCGTACCGCTTGGCGCGGCGCTATCCGGGGCTCAACGCCGTGATCGTCACGCTGTCGGTCTTCTGGTGGGCGGCGGCCATGCTCCAGATGGGCCTCCTCGTCTACGGCAAGCAGGTGATGGGCCTCGACTCGACGCGGACGGGCGCGATGCTCTGCGCGGCGGCGGTCGGCATCGTGGCCGGACAGGTCGTCGCGGGCTTCGTCGACCGGCGCCGCTTCCTGCTTGCGGCGACGCCACTTTTTGGCCTCGTCGCCGCCGCGCTGTTGGCGGTGCTCTTCTTCGTGCCGTTGGGGCCTGTCCCCTTCGCGGCGACGCTGGCCGTCCTCGCATTTGATCTCGGCTTCTTCAAGCTGCCGTTCGACGCGGAGATCCAGAAGGTCGTGAAGGGGCCGCGCCTCAACACGATGCTCGCCTACTTCAACCAGGTGTCCTTCCTCTTCATGATGCTGTCCTCGCTCTGCTACATCGCCGTGAACGCGCTGTTCGGGCCGCGCGCGTTCCTCCTGCTGCTCGCGGCCGTGCTGGCGGTCGTGCCGCTCGCCTTCGTCTTTAGCTACCGCACGGTTCTCTGCCGCGTCGGCAAGTGGGTGTTCGCGCGCCGCTATGCGGTGTCCGCCGAGGGGCTGGAGTCGCTTCCGACAGACGCGCCGCTACTCTTCCTGCCGAACCATCCGGCGATGGTCGACCCGATGCTCGTCGGCGCGGAGCTGTGGCGTCTGCCCGTGAAGCCGCTGGCGGACGAGCTGTTCCTGGATCGCGGCGGCGTTTCCGCGAAGGTGCTGAAGACGCTCGGCTGCGTGAGGGTGCCGGACCTGCGCAGGCACCGCAGCGCGGCGGGCGCGAAGATCGCGCGCGGCCTCCAGGATGTCGTGACGGACGCGCTCGCGAAGGGCGACGACATCATCTTCTATCCGTCGGGCCACATCTGGACGGAGCCGCGCGAGGAGATCGGCTCGCGCCAGCTCGCCTACAACGTCTGCCGGGCGCTGCCGCCGAACGCGCGTGTCATCGCCGTGCGCACGACGGGGCTCTGGGGGTCGATCTGGAGCCGGAAGGGACGCACGGCCTCGCCGTCGTTCGGCCCGATGCTCGTCCGTTCGGTCCTGCTGTGGCTGTTCGTCGCGCCGTTCCGTCCGCGCCGCCCGGTGCGGATGCGGTTCGAGGACATGACGGATCGCGTGCGGGCGTGGGCGGCGGAGCTGCCGCGCCTCGACTTCAACCGCCGGCTGGAGGCGTGGTACAATGAAGGTCTCGCGTAAGCGGCGCGTACGCGCGGATGGCGCGGCGACGCGCGAGGCGATTCTCGAAGCGGCGGCGGACGAGTTCGCGGACAAGGGCTACGAGCTGGCGTCGGTGCGGACGATCTGCGCCAAGGCGGGCGTCAACGCGGCGCTGGCGAACCGCTACTTCGGCTCGAAGGCGGCGCTCTACCGCTTGACGGCGCAGCGCCTCTTCGGCGACCTCGGCGCACCGCTCGCCGCGCTGGCGGACGGCGTGACGGACGCCGCGAGCTGGCGGGCGGCTGTTCGGACGTGGGTGGATGACTTCCTCTTCATGACGCTGCCGACGAAAAGGGAGCAGAAGCGCTGCGCGGCCCTGTTCCGGCATGAGGTGACGCGCCCGACCGCGTTCCACGCCGAATTCACGACGGCGTTCGGCAAGCCCGTCTACGAGTCGCTGCGGCGGCTCGTCGCGATGGCGACGGCGGACGAGGCGGAGCAGGATCTCTGGCTGTCGTCCATCTGGGCGCAGGTCAGCGTCTACGCGCTCGCCGACCGCTCGTGGCGCGCGGCGTTTCGTCCGAAAGGCGTGTCGGACGCCGTCTGGGCCGCGCGTGTCCGCGACCACATCTGCAACATCGTCTTCAGCTCGCTCACGTACAACCGAGGTCATTGCGCACCTGGAGCGCCGAATCTGCTATAATGTCGTCCCGTGAACGAAAAGAAGATCCTGCCGCGCGGACTCATTGAAGTCTCGAACCAGTGCGCGAAGAACTGCCTCTACTGCGGCATCCGCAGGGGGAATGCGCGCGTGTCGCGCTATCACATGACGGTGGACGAGGTGCTGGCCTGCGCCGCCGAGGCCCTGCGGCGCGGCTATCCGGCCATTGCGCTCCAGGCGGGCGAGCTGGAGTCGGAGGCGAATACCGCTTTCTACGAGAGCGTCCTGCGGCGGCTTCCCGAAGTCGAACGGGCGGCGGGCGCGGCGCGTCCGCTGGAGGTGACGCTCTCGCTTGGCGAGCAGACTGAGGCGGTCTACCGTCGCTGGAAAGAGGCGGCTGACGGGCGCGTGTTGCGCTATCTTCTCCGCATCGAGACGTCGAACCGTACACGCTATGCGCAGATTCATCCGGCGGACTGCTCCTTCGACCGCCGCGTCGATTGTCTACGCACGCTGAAGCGGCTGGGCTACGTGACGGGCTCCGGCGTGATGATCGGTCTGCCCGGACAGACGAAAGAGGAGCTGCTGAAGGACATCGACTTCTTCGTCGAGATGAACCTCGACATGGTCGGCATGGGGCCGTTCATTGAGCATCCGGCGACGCCGATGGGCGCGGGGGCGGTGCCGGACGCGGCGAGCCGGGAGGCGCGGCTTCGGCTGGCGCTGTGGATGATCGCCGAAGTGCGCAAGCGTCTGCCGCGCGCCAACATGGTCGCGGCGACGGCGCTGGATGCCCTTGCGCCGGGGCGCGGGCGTGAGCAGGGGCTTGCGGCCGGTGCGAACGTGATCATGCCCGACCTGACGCCGGAGAAATACAAGGTTGCCTACGACCTCTATCCCGGCAAGACGGCGGCACGGTAAAAAGACTTAGAGGCGGCGCGTGGAAGATATCGTCGTCCCCCCAGCCCAAGTGACCTTCTCGCGGTTTTTTAGTATAATACGCGACAAGTTGGGTTGGGCCTTGTCGGGCCTGTCCCGAAGAACACTCTGATCTGGAGAAAAAACATGGCGACATTTCAGTACATTGCGAAGGATTCGTCCGGCGCGGAACGGCGCGGAACGGTTGAGGCGGGCGACCGCAACGCGGCCATTGCGGCCGTGCGCGCACAGGGGCTTCAGCCGATGGCGCTCGGCGAGGTGAAGAGCGCGGCGGGTTCGGCGGCGGCGCCCAAGAAGGGCGCGAAGCCCGCGAAGGCGCCCGCAAAGAAGACGGGGCTCAAGAAAGACCTTCAGATCAACATCAAGCTGCCGAGCTTCCTGCGCGGACGCATCAAGACGAAGGTTCTCACGCAGTTCACGCGCCAGCTGGCGACGCTCGTGAACGCGGGGCTTCCGCTCATGCGCGGGCTGGAGGTCCTGAAGCGGCAGATGAAGGATCCGCAGATGGTCGAGGCGCTGAACGGCATCTCCGAGAACATCTCGGCGGGCGGCACGTTCTCCGAGGCGCTGACGGCGTATCCGAAGATCTTCGACAAGCTCTACGTCAACATGGTGAAGGCCGGCGAAGCGGGCGGCGTGCTTGAAGTCGTCCTCGGACGTCTCGCGGAATTCGCGGAGAAGTCGGAGAAGATCAAGAACAAGGTGAAGGGCGCGATGATCTACCCGTGCGTCGTCCTCGTCGCCGCCGTCGGCATCACCTGGTTCCTGCTCGTCGCGGTCATCCCGAAGTTCCAGCAGGTCTTCAACGACATGCTCGGCGGCGCGTCCCTGCCGGCAATTACGGAGTTCGTGATCAACGCCTCCGAGTTCATGCAGCACAACGGCCTGCAGATTGCGCTCGCCGTCGTCGCGCTCGTCGTCATCTACAAGGTGATCGGCAAGACGGAGAAGGGCGCGTACTTCCTTGACGCGCTCAAGCTCAAGATGCCGGTCACGGGTACGCTCGCCCAGCGTTCGGCCGTCTCGAAGTTCACGCGTACGCTCGGTACGCTGCTGTCGTCGGGCGTTCCGATCCTGCAGTCGCTCACGATCACGCGCGACACGACGGGCAACCGCATCCTCACGCAGGCGATTCAGAACGTGCACGACGCCGTGAAGGAGGGCGAGTCGATGACCCAGCCGCTCTCGCAGTGCAAGGTGTTCCCGCCGATGGTCGTCTCGATGGTCGAGGTTGGCGAGGAGACGGGCGCGCTGGCCGACATGCTCACGCGCATCGCGAACACGTATGACGACGAGGTCGACAACGCCGTCGCGGGCATGACGGCGGCGATCGAGCCGGCGCTCATCATCATTCTCGCGGTCGTCGTCGGCACGGTCGTCATCGCGATGTTCCTGCCGATGGTGAAGATTATCGGCTCCGTCTCCGGGGCCGCCGGCTGATGATCGCGCTGCAGCTTGGGCGGATCGTCGGGGTGCTCGCGCTCCTCATCATCGCGGCGCTCCTCGCGACGCCGCCTGGCCGCCTCCCGCTCGCCTTGCGCGGCGTCTACCGGATCCTGCGCCGCGACCGGGGTCTGCCCGACGCCGTGCCATCCGTCGGCTCCGCCTCGACAGGGCGGCGACTCTTGGCGTTCGTCCTCGTCCTCCTCGCGGCCGCATTGGCGGTCGCGTGACGGGCGAACGAGCGGTGACGCGCCTTGCCGGTTTGACGGCGTTTGGCGGAAAGTGGTATAATTCGCGCTGATTTCGTTGGGCGTGTGGTGCTTCGCCCAATGCGCGGACAAATCGCGATTGATCTTTGACAACGGCTGACGGGCACCTGACGTCAGCCACCGGCCTGAAGTTCTTGCGCGGCAGGGCAACCTGCCGTGCCGGAACCGAGGGCAGAACCTTGGAAGAGGCTGTCGCAGCAAAGGACAGTCGAGCCAAGGGGCCGGGAATCCCAAAAGGATCCGGCCTGTCCGCCGAAACGCCGCAAGGCGCGACGGCGGGCAGCGTACGCAACAGTACGTAAAGTAACTTCGCCGGAAACCGCTAATTTCTATTGCTGAAGTGAAATACGAGCTGTGCGTGCGTGTGTCATTCACACACGACGCACTCTCTATTCATGTTTCAGCATAGGCTCTTAGCGGTGCCTCCGGCGAGATAGGAATCTTGAGGGTGCGCCGTTCTATTTTTCCTGCGCCGAGAGCGGCCGCGCCTTGTTAAAGGCGGCGTGGGAGAAAAAAGAAGGAGTGTATATGTCAAGGCAATTGACAAATAAAGCGAATGGTACGAATGGTGCAATGACGCATACGTTAACAGATATTTCTAAAGAAGGGCGAAAACAATTCGGGAAGTTAAAAGTCCAAAAAGGTTCACTCGTGTGGCATTCTGGTTCGCAAAAGGCCAAGAACAGGTACTCGATTTCTTGGGAAGAGTTTGATGCGTATATGAAAGGTAGAAGATGAATTTTCTGTCTTTTGCAAGGATGCAAGAATTTGCAGAGTATTATGGTATTGATGTGTGAAAGAGATGCTCGTGAAGTGGTTGTATTTTGAGCAAGTATAGAGCCGCCTATGTCTAGATCGTGCAAAATTCAAAAAGCTCAACAGCTGGGATACTTTCTTATGGAAGAAGAGCTTCGGCTGTTGTACTATGTTTGGGCTTCAACCTCTGATTGTGAATGGTGTGATTTTATGGCGAGAGATACTTGCTACGCTTCGGGAGTATTTTGTATTGTTAGCATTGTCCTTGCGTACAGGCACAGTTTGCTTGAATTAAATGAAGAGGATCCGAGTTCTGTTCGGTTGACCCAAGCGGGGCGTGATCTTATTTTAAAACTGGGCTGTTAGGGCAAAAAAGATTTAGGAGATTATAGAAATGAAAACTGATATTGTTCACGCCGTTGTAGGCATTTGTGGTGTAGTTCTTATGGCAACTCGTCAGGTTGCCTTTGCCGCAGATCCAGGGGGCTGTCCGGGATTTGTCAAAGCGGTATTCACAGGCTCGGCGTGTGACACGACGAGTGATGTTTTTGCAAATGCGAAGTCGCGGGTTTTTGTACCGGATAAAATGTACACCAGTTCGTGTCTTCCCGAAAAAACGACCGCCGCGTATGGGGCCTATATGTACATGGAGAAAGGCGTTCGTTACGACTTCAAGGGTCGCTACGATGACTTCGTGACGGTAAAGATTGGCGCGACGTGGGTTCTCACGAAAGGCAACGAATGCCAAGAGCGCACGGGCTCGTACACACCCACGGCGACGGATTGGTACAAGATTGACTTGCGTGTGGCAAACAACGGCGGTGAAGGTGGTTGCCAGAGCGACTCACAGTACGGTATCTTGTGGAAGGTGGCGACTGAATCAACATGGAATAAGTTCTTTGGCGAAATTGATCGGTTCAAGACGGGGGAGGTGTCTACTTCGCTGAAGCTTGAGGCGAACAAGCCTGTCGTTGTAATCAATTCCGCTCAGATGCGAGCCTCCGATCCGACAGTGATGGATGTCGAGTATCGCGTCTATTCGTCGTCCGACACGGTGAACGTGCGGGCGGTGGCGTTCGAGGATGGCGAACGGAGTTTTTGGAAGGTCGTGCGCGCAACGACGTTCGTCAAAGACCCCGACGGCAACGAGACGGCGTGCAACATCGGCGACGGCATTGCGGCGAATGTGCCGCACAAACTCGCATGGAAGGTCGCGGCGGACTGGAAGACGGATCTCGCGAAAGTTAAGTTTGAGGTTCTGTGTTCTGAACAGGCGCAGTTGCCGCTTAAGTTGCAGACGATTCCGGCAACGGCGCAGAATCCGGCCATGACGATTGGCTATGGCTCGCAGACGGATGAAGACATCTTCAACGCGCTTTTGTGGTACTATGCCGATGGAGACAGTCAGTTGGTGAATGATAATGGGTATGTACGTGCTTCAGGTGTCGCTTGTGTGGGTGGTACGCGTTGGGTTGACCGTACAAACATTTCGGGAGAGCGAATGGATATCCTCAAATGGCTTTATGCCAAGATTGGCTATGAGCCTTTGATCGGCGGTAACTTGATGGATTACGTGCGCAAAGCGACACGTAAGGATCTTTGGTGGAATACAGGAACTCAAAACTGCATTATCCAGACGAATACCAAGCCAACGAATCTTTATGTTGGCGAGAAGGCGTATTGTGTCATCGATGTCTCGAATGGATCTGATGCGGCAAGTTATCCAATCACTTACCTTGATACAGAACCGGTGAATGGGTGGGGTACTGAATACAAGACCACGAAGATCCTGCTCCGTCGTTGTGAGGCGGGGAAGTATATTATGGGGGCAGCTTTTCCCGGTCCCTCGTCCTTTGATACCCCAGGAGGCGCAACTTCTCTTAAGGGGAAAGAAGTGACTTTGACGAAACCGTTCTATATGGGTGTCTTTCCGATTTCGCAAAAACAGTATCAGCAGGTGATGGGGGTAAACCCGACGCCGAGTGAACATCAGGGTTCCCTGCGTCCTGTGGAGGTTTCATGGAATGCCATCCGAGGGGATGCAACGGTTCATCGGTGGCCAACTGTAAGAACGGTTGATTCAAATACATTTGTTGGAAAAATTCAGTCCAAGACAGGGCTTAACTTTGACTTGCCAACCGAAGCGCAATGGGAGTATGCGTGTCGTGCAGGAACTGATTCAAAATATGGAAACGGCGGAGGAAATGATAACGACTTGCGGTTGTTGGGGCATGTATGGTCAATTAGCTCTGTGAATATTGGCTTGTATGTGCCGAACTTTTGGGGGGTCTACGATATGCATGGAAATGTTGGGCAGTGGTGTCTCGATTACTATAACGGGTGCAACAGTGATCCGGCAGTTGACTATGTCGGTGCGAAGTCGGGGTCTGCCCGTGCAATTCGTGCCTATTTGAGGCTCGGCGATTACTCTAGTGCCACCTCGTTTTGCCGCTATGGATACACACCTGATAGCAACTGCCGCTACCTCGACAGCAGCGGAAGCGGCAACACCTATTTGGGGTTCCGCCTTGCAAGGACCCTGGCGGAGTAAACGACGAACACGGCATGAGGCAATCAGCGACAGAACGGGCGGGGAGCGGCGGCGAGGTCATTCATCGCGAGGCAGTGGAAGGGAATCAGCTGTCAGGCTTTCTCAACCGCGCTCCGTCCGGCTTCGAGGTGTGTTGGCTCACACGGAGGAACGGAGGCACGGAGAAAGAGTTGCGCGCTCCCGTGTGTTTTGTGGCGAAGGCTGTGTCAGAACAAGTCGGAATGAGTGCCGGTGTCGGTGAGCGTGAGGACGAGCTCGCCCGAATCGTGGTAGAAATACAGCAGCACCCAGTCGTTCTCGATGTGGCAGTCGCGGAGTCCGGCGAGATCGCCGGAAAGCGCATGATCCTTGTTTTGGGGCGGAAGGGGGTCGCCGTTGGCGAGCTTGGCGACCACCGCCTCAAGTTTGGCTCCGTCCTTTCCGCGCGCGAGCATCTTCTTCAGGCTTTTGCGGAAGCGAGTCGTTTGAAAGATGCGGTATTTCATGCGAAGAGGAAGTCGTGGAGTTTGGCAGGATCGTCGCAGAACTCGGCGCCGGGCGCCTCGACTTCACGTTTCGCCTCGTCGTATGCATTGAGAAGCCGTCGGCGTTTGCTCTTGCGGGACAGGGCGAAGGGAATGCCGCCGACGTCGCGCACCTTGTTCATGAAGCAGTTGAAGGCCGTCGAGAGGTTCATGCCGATGTCCTCAAGGATTTCCTCGACGTCGGCCTTGAGTTCGGGGTCAGTTCGGAAGGTGATGGTTGCTGTCGCGCTCATTGATTGTTCTCCTTTTGTCAGCAAAGATGCGAATAGTGTACCAAAGATGTCTTACGCAGTCAATACGGCTGGCTTTGGCAATCGCGCTTCGTCCGGCTCCGAGGTGTGTTGTCTCACACGGAGAGACGGAGGCACGGAGTGTGCGTCGTTAGTTCCAGTAGGTGTCGCTGAGCGCGACGAGCATACGTCCATGTCGAATCGAAAGAATACGGCATTCGCTGCCGACAATCTCGTAGACAATGCGGTAGGGGGAGGGCGATGCCCCTGCGGTCGTCACAAGGCCTCCTTCTTGGCCTTTCTGGCAATGAGTTCTTTATGGAGCCGATCAAAGACGACATCGTTCGGAATGCCCTTGCCTTCGGCGAACTCACGCCGCGAAATCTTGATGTCGGATTCCAGGGCGGCGATGTCGTCGGCGGCGCGGGACGGGGCCTGGATGGCGAATGGGATGCGGCGTTCGCGCGAGATCGTCACCATGCAGACGTTGAGGACGGCTGAGGCCGTGAGCCCCACGTCGTCGCAGAAGCGCGTGAAGTCACGCTTGATGTTGTCGTTTACGGAAATTGTCATGTTTGCCATAGTGAAAGCACCTTTCTCGTTGTGTGATGTGCGTGTATTATACAGAAATCATTCGGTGACGGCAAGGGCGGCGATGGAATGCCTCACATGGAGAGACGGAGGCACGGAGAAGATGGTCGGGAAGAGTTTGAAACACAGAGCCGCTGGCGCGGGGCAATGGGAGGGGCGCGTGAGGAGTGCTTCGCGCCACGTGCGAACTTTTCTTGCGACCGGTGCAATCCGGCAAATGTCTTCTCACGTAAAGGTTTTAACGCAAAGGCCGCAAAGAATCTTGACGCAAAGGCCGCAAAGGCTGCCAAGGCTGTTGCGCTCTTTGCGTTTCTCTTGGCGTTCTTTGCGTTATGAAATCATAAGCATGGAGAGGGCGACGAAGCCGACAGGCGTACGCGAAGCGAGACTCCCTGTCGCCTCTCGTCGCCCGGCCGCAGACCGCTCTGTGTTTGACCTCTCTGAGAAAGGCCGCTTGACATGAAACGAATAAGCGTAATTCTACTCTCCTTGTGCGCCGCGTCGGCTTGGGCCGATGTCGTGCACGTCACGTACCAGATCTCGGCGGGCGGGACGGCATCGACCGTCGCCGAGGCGACACTGGAGACGGGGTGCGGCTATACGACCATCCCCGCGCCCACGAAGAGCGGCTACATTTTCACGCACTGGTCGAGTTCCGAGTCCGACCCCCTCGTCGTGCGCGACGCTTTCGGACGCGCGCTGGACGCCGCGCGCTTCACGCTCTACCAGGACGTCACGCTGACGGCGCACTACGTGTCCGCCGCGCAGGACAAGGACGGCGACGGAATCCCCGACGGTTCCGAGCTCTACTGGTATGGCGACCTCGCGCAGGACGCCGCGAGCGACACGGACGGCGACGGCTTCACCTTCGCGGAGGAGATCGCGAACGGGACGAACCCGCTCATGCCGGAGAACGACGTCGCCGGCCCCCTCGCGTACGGCGACGGCGGCTTGCTCCTCTACAATCCGAGCGGGTATGCGTCGGCGGTCGTGCGTTCGGAGCCGTCCGAACTGTTCGCGGCGAGCGAGGAGTGGCTGCGTCCGGGAACGTACGTGGGTACGCCCACCTGTTCGCCCGCATCGAGCGCGTTCGCCTACTGGGTGCTGAACGGCGTGCCCGTGCGGGATGCGTGGGGCCGTGCCGTAGACCGTGTGGAGCTGATGATGCCAACCACCGCCGTGGAACTGGTCGCCCACACCGAGAGCGACTACACGACGCGCATGAAGCTCTACTGGTACGGACGCACGGACATTGCGATGGACTCGGACACGGACGGTGACGGCTATACCTTCGCCGAGGAGCTGGCGAACGGGACGAACCCTCTGATGCCGGACAGTGCGGTCGACGGCCCCGTCGCCTATGCCGACGGCGATCTGCTCCAGTACAACCCCTACAACCTTCAGCCCTACACGATCAAGTCCGACCCGGAGGGCTCCCTGTTCGAGACGATCCACGACTACGCGCCGTTCGGGACGTTCGTCGCGGCGGCGACCTATTCGCCGGACACCTCGACGTTCGCCTGCTGGGTGCTGAACGGCGTCGAGCAGCGCGACGCCTGGGGGCGCGCCATCGAGGTGCTGTCCCTGCAGATGTCGATGAACGCGCAGGAACTCGTCGCCAAGGTGTTCGCGAACGAGGCCGAGCGCCTGTCCTATTATTGGTATGGGCGCACGGACGTTCCGATGGATTCGGACACGGATGGCGACGGCTACACCTTCGCCGAGGAACTGGCGAACGGAACGAATCCGCTGATGCCGGACAGTGCGGTCGAGGGGCCTGTCGCCTACGCCGATTCGGACACGCTGGAGGCGAACCTCCAGCCGTTCGACCCGGCGACGGGCGCGGTCGTCGGCGAGGCGTTCGAGGAGCTGTTCACCTCGCCGTTCGCGGAGAACGGCGCGACGAGCCGGACGTTCGGTCCGAACGCGCGCCCGATTGTCGCGGACGTGAACGGCGACGGGCTCTTCGACCTCGTCATCCTCTACGATGGCGGCTACGCGGTCTACCTGAATGGCGGCACGTCCGGCAACCCGATGTTCACGCGCGACGACTCCGTCTCGACGAACGGCCTCGACCTCGCGCAGGGTTCGCTCGCGGCGCTGGACGGCCTGACGCTCGACGTGCCGCCGACGGACGCGGTGAGCTGCGCGTTCGGCGACGTCGACCGGGACGGCATCGTCGATTTGCTCGTGAGCGACGCGGAAGGGCGCATCTGGTTCTACAGGGGGCTGGGCGACGGCGCCTTTGCCCTCCAGCACAAGGTCTGGGGCGGCTCGCACGCGGGCTTCGCGCCCGGCCTCACGATCACGCTCGTGGACTGGGACGGCGACGGCGACCTCGACTGCGTGTGCGGCACGGCGGACGGCAAGCTCATGCTGCTCGTCGATCCGCGCGTGGGGCGCCCGACGAACGTGCGGGCGACGGCGGGCGTCGACTCGGTCGTGCTGACGTGGGACCCGAACGGCAACTCGCGTGTGCGCGGCTACGGCGTTTACCGGGGCGCGGACACGAACGCCTACGACCGCATCGAGGCGCAGTGGCCGCTGCCACGCTACCGCGACGTGCCGGAGACGGTTCGCGACTACTACTACCGCGTGACGAGCGTGAGCCGGTTCTACACGAGCGGCAACTCGACGCCCACGACGAGCGAGTCCCTGCCGACGGACGCCGTGTACGTGCAGTTCCGTCCGAGCGTGTGGCTCAACGACGCGAGCGGCTTCACGGGGTCGAACGTGACGGTGATCGTCTCGATGAACAACTCGATGGGGATTTCCGCCGAGGGGCTGTCGCTGACGTTCGCCTACGACCCGGCGGTGCTGGCGCCGCGCGGCATCCGCACGACGGGCCTCACGGCAGGGCTGGCCGGGGGCGGGACGGCCTCCGTGCCGTCCGCCGGCACGTGGCGCTTCGCCTCGCAGGGCGGCGAGATCGCGACGGGCGCGGGACGGTTCCTCCTGCTGGACTTCGCGATCCTGCCCGTCCACGACGTCACCGAGACGACGGTCACGCTCACGGCCGCGACGGTGAAGGCCCTCGACGGACGGGCGGTTGCGCTCGACCTGCCGCAGTCCGCCAAGGTCGAGATCTCCGATTCCGACCCGCTCGTGCCGGCGCTCGTCGCCGTCCATGTGGCGGACGCGGCGGTCGACAGCGAGACCGAGTTCGAGCTGCTCGTCACGGTCACGGCGACGGAAACGCTCACGAACTTCACGGCGACGGTGACGTGGGACGAGACGCAGCTTGACCTCCGGGGTTTTGTGGGCGCGACCGCCGTGCGCGCCCCGTCCGACGGCACGGCGACGATCGCGACGACGGGTGGCGACTTCGCGCTGAAATTCTACGCGAAGGACCCGGCGTCGGCGGCGACGAACTTCGCGGCGCGGGTGAGCCTGACGGGCATCGCCGCCGTCGACTGCCACGGCTTCGTCGTCGGTGCGCCTGACGCGGCAGGCACGGTTCTCATCAAGAACGCGCATCCGTGGGTGCCGGCGCGCGTCTCGGTCACGACCGAAGACCGGAAGGTCGACACGCTGGAGGAGGTCACCGTGCCGTTCCGGGTGACGAGCGACACGGCGCTCACGCAGGGCACGTTTACGGTCGAATGGGACGACGCGGTGCTGGAACTGAAGGGTCTTGCGGGCGCGTCCGCCGTGCGCGCCCCGTCCGGCGGCACGGCGACGCTCACGAACGCGGGCGGCGACTTCGCGCTGACGTTCGTGGCGCGCGACCAGCATGACGTGACGATGGCGCAGGTGCGGCTCGTGGCGGCGACGGTGACGGACGCGCACGGGTTCACGGTTGCGCCGTCCGTGCCGGTCGTCGCGACGATCCTCGTGCATGATGCGCATCCGCTCGTGCCGGCCAACGTCTCGGTTCGGGCGGGTGACGCGCATGCGCAGACGCTTCAGAGCTTTTCGGTGCCCGTCACGGTTACGAGCACGAAGACGCTGACGCGGCTCTCGGTGTCCGTTGGGTATGACGCATCGGTGCTTGAATATCGGGGGTGCGTCGGCGCGACGTGGAACAACGGCACGGTGACGGCGGAGGGAATGGTGCCGCAGACGTTCACGCTGACGTTCTACGCCAGGGACCAGCATTCGGTCACGGAGACGGCGATCTCGCTTTCGGACGGCGCGGCGACCTGCACAGACGGCCTGTCCGCCCACGTGACGTGTGCGGGCGGCACGGTGCGGCTCACGGACGCCAACCCGCCCGTCGCGCCGACGTTCGCGCTGTCCGCGCTGGACGTCCGGGCGGAGAGCGGGAAGCCGTTCGTCGTCAACGTCGGCGCGGAGTCCGCCGGCGACCTTGCCGAAATCGCGCTGACGGTCGCGTGGGACGCCGCGAAGATGTCGTTTGACGGGACGTCGGAGGCCGCGACGGTCGAGACGCCGGCCGCAGACAGACGCCGCCTGACGTTCGCCGCGTCCGGCACGGACAACCGCTACCACCTCCGCTTCACGGCCGCGCGGATTGCGGGTCTGCGGGAGAGCGCGCAGGTGCGGGTGACCGCCGCCTCGGCGATCGGCGCGAACGGGCTGCAGGGCGTGCTGAAGACGGAACTGCCGGTCACGTCGTCCGTCCTGATCGTGCGCGAGGTCGGCAGGTACGACCCCGGCGACATCGACGGTGACGGACGCTACACGGCCGACGACCTCGACTTGCTGAACAAGTACATCGCCTACCTGAACGTCCTCGCGACGGGCAACAAGACGGCCATCGCCGCGATGGAGAAGTACAAGCTGACGGACAAGGCCTTGAAGGCGGCGGACGTCAACTGCGACGGCAAGGTCGACGCGAACGACGTCGCGCTGCTGGCCCAGTATGTCGCGGCGGCGAATGAGGAGGGGAAATGAAAATGAGAACACAGTGCGGAATTCTTCTTGTGGGCGTCTGGACGGCCCTGGCGCCGTCGGCGGCGGCAGCCCGGACGGTCTCGGCCGGGACGCGCGTCGCGAATCCGGGGGCGACGGTCTCGGTGCCGGTCGCGGTCGACAGCCTCGCGGGCGTCGGCGCGGCGGTCGTGACGGTCGGCTACGACCCGACGGTCGCCGTCTGCCTCGGCGTCGAGGCGGGCACGGCGGCCGACCCGAAGGAGATGTCCTGCGTCGATACGGAAAATGGCCAGATTTGCGTGATTCTCGGACGTTTTGCGCAGGAAACGAAGGGCGGCGAGATTTTCCGCATAAGATTCTCAATTCGCGACGGCACGGCGGGGCTCTTCTCGGACGTCACGCTGCTGGACGTCCAGCTCGGCGCGAAGGACGGCGTCACGGACCTCTCGGCGGCGGATCCGCTGACGGTCGTGAACGGCATGGTGCGGTCGCTCGCGGCGGACGCCGCCGCCGCGCGGCTGGAGGCGGCGTTCCGCGTCGCGCCGCAGACGGCGCTCGGCTCGCTCGCGCTCGGCGCGGGCGACGGGCTTGTCGCCGACGCGGACGGCTCGCCCGTGCGCGTGTCGGGCGCGGTCACGGCGGCGGGGCCTGTCCCCGTCGACGCGCCGTCCGGCGGCTGGCAGACGGGGACGTACCAACTTCTCGCGACACCGACGAAGGGGCTGTCGTTCGCGCTCGCGGACGCGCCGGACGCGACGGTGCGCGCCGAGACCGTCGGCGGTGTCACGACCTATTTCGCCGACGTGACGGTCGAAGGCTCGGTCGAGATCGTCGCAGAATCGGGGACGCTCCCGTCGGCGACGCGCGCGCAGGTCAAGGCGTTGCTCGCGGACGCGCTCGCCGCGCACCCGGACGTGACGACCGTGACGGTGAAAGGCGAGGAGAGCCTCGTGTCCGTCGCCGCCGACCTCGGCATCGCGCCGCAGCTCGACGTCCTGGGCACGTCCGCGACGGCGACCTACGCGACGCCGACGCTGCGCATCGTCGCGTTCGCGCCGCAGACGGGGCGCGTGCGCATCAAGGTGACGCCGGGCGAGGGCAATTCGATCCGCGCGCCGCTCGCGACGGGCTGCGTCCACGTCTACGGCACGCGCGACCTCTCGCGGAAGATGCGGTACCTTTCGGGCACGGCGTTCGACCTGACGCCGTACCTGCGGGACGCGACACGGGGCGAGGCCGACCTCACGGTCGCGCTCGGCTCGTGCACGTTCATCAAGGTCAAGGCAGAAACAACCACCAAACAAGAAGGAGAAGAGGAACAATGAGGAAACTCATCATCGCCGCAGTCGCGGCAACGGGACTCGGCGCGGCGCTCGCGGCGGAGGACGAGCAGGGAACGGCGCGGAGCTGGCGGCTCACGGTCGGAGGCTTCGGGCGCGGCGACATGAAGGCGTCCGTCCTCGGCATGGGCTCCGACCGCGTGGAGGCCTACGGCGCGGATCTCGACGTGCAGTACAGCGTCTGGCAGAACGACCGCTTCAGCCTCTGGGCGGGGATCGGCGGCACGTTCTGCCCGCGCCAGAAGGCGTCCGACGGCTTCGGCTCGACACGGACGCAGACGACGCGCGACGTCTCCACAGACGGATCGACGGTCATCGACTTCGACTACCGCGAGTCGAGCCGCAGCTCGCTCGACCTCGGCTACGGCGAGTTCCGTCTGCTTCTCGTGCCGGAATGGAGGGCCACGGACGCGCTGTCGCTCGGCGTGCGCCTCGGCGCGGCGTTCGACTGGCTGAACGCGAAGTGCGCGGGGCGTCAGGACTGGGCGTGGCATCAGCGGACGACCGTCGACATCCCGCCGTACGTCCATGACGTGACCGACGTGGCGGACGCCGGGTCGGACGGCGCGGCGGCGAGCGAGACGAAGTTCGCCGCGCAGGGGATCGTCGGCGTACAGGCGACGTACCTCTTCACGGAGAGCCTGGGGCTTTACGCGAACGTAGACTGGCGGCTGGGCGGCAAGACCGACTTCGACTTCGGGGACGGCGCGCGCGCCTCCGTCGACATGAGCGGCTGGTACTGGGCCGTCGGCGCCGTCGTCTCGTTCTGATCAGGCCGCTTCTGCGGCCCCGGACGGAAGTCGGCCGAGGGCTTCCGCATGAAAAGGCGAACCGATCACTGGGCGAACAGCTCGCTGCGGGCGGATCGCATTTGTCCCGTCGCCCGACAGTCGCCCGCCCCGTCGATCCGGGCCACGGGCGACGGGGTAGAAAGATTGCTTTCGCTGAACACGGAGATAGCGGAGAGTCGGAGACGCGGAGAACTTCACGTGATTCACAAAACCTGAAGTCAGGCCGATGTCGGCCTGACTTTCTGCGGCTCTCGTCTCCGCGTCTCCCGGACTCTGTTTCCTCCGCGTTCAGCGCCGCAGGCCTTCTTGTGCAGGACGCCCAAGTCGCCCGACCGGAGGCGGGAGTGCCGTTGCCTCGAAGCGCGCCGCACGTCGGCAAGCGACAAAATGAGAGGTACTGTCGCCCAGTGAGCGGATCGTCTTTTCATGCTGAGGCCAGAGAAGTCTCCTGCGGACGCAGAGACGCGCTGTGAGCAAGATGGTATAATACCGATGCAAGCTTCAACGAGCTGAGTAAGGAGAGACCATGATGTTCGAGAAAATCATCGACTGGCTGGATGCGACACTGGATGTCGCGGCGTTTGACGACGTGTCGAACAATGGCGTGCAGATCGCGCGCACGGCGGCGTCGCCGCGCGAGGCGGAGATCCGCCGCGTCGCCTTTGCCGTGGACGCGAGTGTGCGGGCCGTCCGCGCGGCGGCGGACGCGGGCGCACAGCTCCTCGTCGTCCATCACGGCATCTCGTGGGGCGGCGGCATCAAGCGGATCGCGGGCGGCGTCTACAACGTCGTCAAGGCCGCGCTCGACGCGAACCTCGCGGTCTATGCCTGCCACCTGCCGCTTGACGCGCACCCGACGCTCGGCAACAACGCCCAGCTCGCGAAGCGGCTTGGACTGAAGAAGGTGCGCCCGGCATTTTCGTATCACGGTCACCTCATCGGGCTGATCGGCGAGGCGAAGGGCCGCACGGTCGGCGTCTGCTCCGGCGGCGCGGGCGCGTTCGCCGAGGAGGCGAAGCGGCTCGGCTGCGGCCGCTTCGTCACGGGCGAGGCGGACTGGGGCGAGGTCATCGCGGCGGAGAACTGCGGCCTGCCGATGGACTGCCTCGGACACTACGAGACGGAGGTTTGGGGCGTCCGGGCCGTCGCGGCGGCGATGAAGAAGGCCCTGAAGGTCCAGACGGTCGACTTGACCGAAACGCTGAAGCCCAGTCGCGCGGTGGTTTCGGCCTAATGCCCTCGGTGGCGCGCAATTTGCTATAATACGGGCATGAAGAAACTCCATCTCGGTGTGCTCGGCTCGGGGGCCGGCTCGAATATGCAGTCCATCGTCGACGCGATCGACGCGGGAACGCTCGATGCGGAAATCAGGATCGCCCTGGCGGACGTGCCGGACGCGAAGATCCTCGACCGCGCGCGGCGGCACGGCATCCCCTGCCAGCATCTCGACTGCGCCCCGTGGAAGACAAAGCTCGAAGGCCCGGCCGAAGACCGCTGCATTGAGCTGCTGAAGGGCGCGGGCGTCGATACGGTCGTCCTCGCGGGGTTCATGCGCATCGTGAAGCCCAAGCTGCTCGCGGCGTTCCCGAACCGCGTCCTCAACATCCACCCCGCGCTGCTGCCGGCGTTCCCCGGTGTCCACAGCTGGACGCAGGCGCTGGACTACGGCTGCAAGGTCGCGGGCGTGACGGTGCACTTCGTCGATGCGGGCACGGATTCTGGGCCGATTCTCGTGCAGAAGGCCGTGCCGGTCCTGGAGGACGACACGCCCGAGACGCTGCACGCGCGCATCCAGGTCCAGGAGCATCTCGCGTACCCGGAGGCGCTGAACATCCTCGCGAAGGGAAGCTACGCGATTGAGGGTCGGCGCGTGCGGATCGGTTGAGCGCGGTGCGGCCGTGCGCTTGCAAAGGAACGCCTGTATGTCAGAGAAAGCCAAGAGTTCGTCCGCGTCATGTTCGCAAAAGGCGCTGAAGGTGTCCGCCAAGGCGCGCTATGCGCTGCGGATCCTGCTGGACGTGGCGGTGCACGCGTCGGCGGCGACGCCCCGCACGGGCGCGGCGATCGCCAAGGCGCAGCAGATTTCCGAGAAATTCCTCTCGCGCATCGTCGTGACGCTCCGCGAGAGGGGGATGCTGCGCAGCGTGCGCGGCAACGTCGGCGGCTTCCAGCTCGCGATGAGCCCGGACGACATCCGCCTGCTGGACGTGGTGGAGGCCGTGCAGGGTCCGCTGGCCATTCTCGACTGCCTCGCGCCGGACGCGCCGCCGTGTCCGCGCCAGGCGACGTGCCTCGCGCGGCGCGTGTGGGCGGACGTCAACGCCGCGTTCGCGACGACGCTGGCGAAGGTCACGCTCGCGTCGATCCTGCGTCGCGAACCGAACGCCGCCCAGGCGCTCGACTACTGCATTTGAGGAGGGCGTTCACATGAATCGGGTGACAGGCGCCCTCGGCCGGATGATGGCGGGCCTTTCCCTCTTCGCGCTGCTAGCGGGCTGCGCCGTCGAGCGGCGCTATGCGGTCGTGCCGGAACGGAACCAGGTGCTGCACGCCGAAAGCGGCGACCGCTTCCTCTTCGACCTCGAGGAAAACATGACGACGGGCTACGCATGGCGCGCGACGTGCGACGATGCGGACGTGGACGTCTCGATCCGGCACGTCGCCGGCGTGTCGGACGACGGGCGCGTGGGTGTGCCCGGAAAGGCCGAAGTCCAGATCCGCGTTCATCGCGGCTACGACGGGCCGTCGAAGATCCGTTTCCAGTACAAGCGCGACTGGGAGAAGAAGCCGCTGAAGGAATTCACCATCACCCTCTATAAGCGCACGGGCGACCGGGCGTTCTGGAAATGACACGGAGGACATCCCCATGAAGAAGAAGCTGTTTGTTGCGACGCACAACGCGCACAAGATCCGCGAGATCGCGGCCATCCTGCCAGACTGCGAAATCCTTGCGGACGATCCGGCGGGCGTCGAGGAGAACGCGCCCGATTTCGTCGGCAATGCCCTTATCAAGGTGCGCGCGATTGCCGCGCGCCATCGCGGCGACTGGTGCCTGGCGGACGATTCGGGGCTGGAGGTCGCCGCGCTCGGCGGTGCGCCGGGCGTCCGCAGCGCGCGCTATGCGGGCGAGCCGTCGAACACGCCGGCGAACAACGCGCTGCTGCTGAAGAACCTTGCGGGCGTCGCCGACCGCCGCGCGAACTTCACGTGCGCCCTCGCGCTTGTCGCGCCGGACGGCACGGAGCGCACGGTCGAGGGCAAGTGCTTCGGCACGATCGCCGAGCAGCCGTCGGGCGCGGCCGGGTTCGGCTACGATCCGCTCTTCGTGCCGGACGGCTGCGCGAAGTCGTTCGCCGAGCTGTCGGCGGACGAGAAGAACGCGATTTCGCATCGTGGCCGCGCCCTCGCGGCGGCGAAGAAGATTCTTCAATGATTCTCGTTCTCGTCATTCTTCTGGCTCTCTCGGCGTTCTTCTCGAGCGCCGAGACCGTCCTGTTCTCCCTGACGGGCGCGCAGCGCGCGCGGATCAAGGCGCGGAGCGCGAAAGCCGACCGCCTGATCTCCGGCGCGCTCGCCGACAAGGCGATCCTCTTCTCCACGCTGCTCGTCGGCAACACGTTCGTCAACTTCGCGATCGCGACGCTCGGCTACCGCCTCTTCGCGCGGTGGATTCCCGGCTCGGCGTGGCTCGCCGTCCCGGCGATGACGGTCGTCCTGCTCGTCTTCGGCGAGATCACGCCGAAGCGTCTCGCGCTCAAGTTCGCCGAACCGCTTGCGCCGCCCTACGCCGTGCTGCTGGGGTTCTGGCGGCGGGTGCTCACGCCGTTCAACGTCGTCCTGCGCTTCACCTCGCGCGCGTTCGGCCCGGCGCTCGAACGCGAACGCCGCGCCCTGTCGGACGAGGAGCTGATCTCCGTTTTGGAGTCCGCCGTCGAGCGCGGCGAGGTGTCCGCGAAGGATTCCGAGATGGTCGAGGGCGTGCTGCGGCTGTCCGAACTCTCGGCGAACGACGAGATGACGCCGCGCGTGGACATCGAGGGCTTCGACCTGACGCGCGGCGACGAGGCGGCGCGCGCGGCGTTCGCCCGCACGGCGAAGCACCACTACCTGCCCGTCTACAGAAGGACGCCCGACGCGATCGAGGGCGTGCTCGTGCGCGAGACGGGCGCGGTCGAGGACGCGCTCTTCGTGCCGGAGACCGTCACGCTCGACGACCTGCTCGTCACCTTCGCGAAGAGCGGCAAGCCGCTCGCGGTCGTGCTGGACGAGTACGGCGGCACGGCCGGCATCATCACGCCGAACGACATCCTGGAGCTGATCGTCGGCCCCGGCGTCTTCGGCACGTCCGCGAACGAGGAGCCGCAGATCGTGAAGAGGGGGCCGAACGTCTGGGAGATCGACGCGCGCGCGTCGCTGGACGAGATCAACCGCGCGCTCGACGTCGAGCTGGAGGCGGAGGACGCCGACCGCCTCTCCGGCTGGGTGCAGTTCCATGCCGAGCGCATCCCGCACGTCGGACAGGAGATCGAGGCGGACGGCTGCCGCGCGACCGTCCTCAAGCGCCGCCACCGCCGCGTCACGCTCGTGCGGCTCGAAGTCCTCTCGCGCGAGACGGAGGACGACGACGCGGCGATTCTCGCGGAGACCGACGAGGCCGTCGAGCGGACGGAGGAGGACGACGCATGACGGTCTTTCTGCTGATCGTGGTCGCCTTGCTCGCGCTGGCGGGGTCGGCGTTCTGCTCGGGCGCGGAGACGGGCTTCCTCTCGGTGAGCCGCGAGCGCATCCTGCATCTCGCGCACGCGGGCGGGCGCAAGGCGAAGAAGGTGCAGCGCGCGCTGCAGGACATGGGGCGCACGACGACGACGATCCTCATCGGCAACAATCTCGCGAACGTCACCTACTCGGCGGCGACGGCGGCGCTGTCGGTGCGGCTCTTCGGCGAGAACGCGACGGGGCGCGCGGTCTGGAGCTTCCTCGCGGCGTTCACGGTGCTCTACACGTCCGAGTTCATGCCGAAGCTCCTCTGCGCGGCGCGTCCGCTCCGGCGCATCCTGCGGCTCGCGGGCGCCTACGAGGTCATGGCGAAGGCCCTGACGCCGCTGACGGTTCTCGCGCTGTGGTTCACGGATCTCTTCGTGCCGCGCAGGGAGACGAAGTACAAGCTGACGGCGAACGACCTCCTGCGCATCCTGCAGGACCGCAAGGACGGCGTGTGCCTCTCGGACTTCGAGTCGGCGCTCATCACGCGCCTCGTCGTCCTGCGCGCGAAGGGCCAGCCCATCACGCCGGAGGCGATCCTCTCGGCGCTGCGCGAGGCCGACTAGCGCGGGGCGGCGGCCGGGGCGAACGCGGCGAGGCGAGGCGTGTCCGTCGCCGCCGTCTTTCGGACGGTGAAGATCGCCGCGCACGCGCCTTCGGGAATCTTGTGCGCCTGCCGGTACGACTCCTTGATTGTCCGGTGGAAAGGCGCACCGACGGCGTGGCCGTTCGGATCGCGGAATTCGATCGTCAGCTCGGCTGGCCCGGCGGCGAGTCGCAGGTTGGCGCGCACCTTGCGGTCGTCGGGCTTGAGCGTCAGCTCCTTGCGGGCGAGCAGAAGGGCGGGGTCTTCGGCTCTCTCCACTTCGACGACCCTTGTCTCGGTCACGGTTTTCGTCACGGTGCGCGCGGTCGGCTTCGAGACGAAGGCCAGAAGGGCGGCGAGGGCCGCCGCGCCCAGCGCAACGGCGGCGAGGAGGGCCCGGCGTCGACGGCCGCCGGCCTTGCCGCGCGCCATGACGGACGCGACGGAAAACGGCAGAAAGCGAAATTCGACTGTCCGCGCGGCGGAGTCGTAGAGGACGTAGGACGAGTGGCAGGTGCCATTTGCCTCGCGCGGATAGCCGACGGAGCCGGGGTTGACGATGTAGCGCTTGTTCGGCTCCAGCGTGAAGTCCTGCGGACCTGCGAGATGCACGGTGCCGCTGTCGCCGACGACGGCAAGCGCAGGGATGTGCGTGTGTCCGACGAACATCAGCTGGGCATCCGTGGCCGCGAAGTTCGCGGCGGCGCCCTCGGCGTCGTCCACGTAGTAGAACTTCGGCGGATCGACGAAGTCGCCGTGCGCGGCGATTGCGCCGTCGAGGCCACAGACGTAGGGAAGGGATCTCAGCCACGCGAGGTCGGCGGACGACAGGATTTCGCGGTGGCGCGTGACGGCATCGGCGGCGAGGCCGTTGAACGCCTCTGCCGAGCCGCGTCCGGAAACCGCGTCGTCGTGGTTGCCCGCGAGAACGACGGCGGCGCTTGCGCGCAGGCGCGCAACGGTCTCGGACGGCAGCGGGCCGTAGCCCACGACGTCGCCGAGGCAGATGATGCGCGCCGCGCCGCGTCGCGCGGCGTCGGCGAGTGCGCGGTCAAGCGCTTCAGCGTTCGCGTGGATGTCTGAAAGGATGGCGTATTTCATTGTGACGCGGACATTATATCAAAAATGAGCGCCGAGAAAATGGTATCATATTCGGCCCAAAGGTCTAAAGGAGAAAGGAAAGGGTTCTGAATGAACTGGACGATCTGGATTTTGCTGAGCGCGTGCTTCCTCGCGCTGTACGACCTCGCGAAGAAGGCGAGTGTCCGCGAGAACGCGGTGCTGCCGGTCTTGCTGTGTTCGACGAGCTTCGGGTGCGCGGCGTTCCTCGTCGGACTCGCCGCGTCGGGGCGGTTCGGCGCGACCGTCGCGGCGGTGGATGCGCGGGTGCTCGGCCTCGGCCTCGCGAAGTCGGTCGTCGTCTCCGTCTCGTGGATCTTCACCTTCTGCGGCCTGCGGACGCTGCCGATCACGGTCGCGACGCCGATTCGGGCCTCCGCGCCCGCGCTCGTCTTTCTCGCGGCGCTGTTCCTCTACGGCGAGGTGCCGACCGCCGTGCAGGCGGTGGGGATGCTGTGCGTCTTCCTCGGCTACTGGGTCTTCTCCTGGGCGGGGCGTCACGAGGGCATCGACTTCCTCCGCAACCGCGCCGTCTGGTGCGCGATCGCCGGCATGTGCTTCTCGGCGCTCTCGGCGCTCTTCGACAAGTACGTCTTCCAGGTCGCCCGCGCGCCGGTCGAGGCGACGCAGCTCGTCTTCCAGTGCGGACTCATCCCCGTCTATGCCGTGTGTCTCGTGGGGGCGCGGCTCTTCCGCGCGTCGCTGTCGCCGCATCCCTTCGCGTGGCGGTGGACGATTCCGCTCGTGGGCGTGCTGCTGATGTGTGCGGACTGGCTTTACTTCCAGGGCCTGTCCCTCCCGGACGTGCCGATTTCCGTCTGCTCGCTCATGCGCCGCTTCTCGGTGGCGATCACGTTTGTCTTGGGCGCGCTCTTCTTCCACGAGACGAACCTGCGGCGGAAGGGGCTTGCGCTCATCCTGATCCTGTCCGGCATCGCGCTCCTCTGCCGGTAGGATTTGATATAATAGCGGCCATGAGCTGGAAAGGCATGGCAATCGGCGGCTGTCTTGGGGGACTCTTCGGAGGCCCCCTTGGCGCGCTTCTCGGCGCGGCGTTCGGCCATCAGGTCGAGAAGGAACTGCGCGGCGGGGGCAGGGCGCCGCGTCGGACATCTGCGTCGTATCGCCCCTACCGCGAGCTTTCCGCCCGTCGGCGGTCGATGATCTTCTGCGCCTCGGCGGCCGCGATGCTCGCGAAGATGGCGAAGGCGGACGGCCGGATCTCGCGCGACGAGATCGCCGGCGTCGAGCAGGCTTTCGCGCGCCTCGGCTTCACGTCCCTCGCCCGCGACTACGCGATTAACGTTTTCCGCAAGGCGAAGGACGACGCGCACACGATCTACCAGTATGCGGACGAGTTCGCCGCCGCCGTCGATTCCGTCGAGGTGCGCGAGCTCTTCTACGAGATTCTTTGGGACATCGCGTGCGCCGACGGCGCGGTGAGCGAGACCGAGCGCGCGATTCTCCAGCGGATTCCCCGTGCCCTGCGGATTCGCGCGGACTGGTATGCGTTCTTCGCCCAGCAGCGGCTCGGCGCAGGCAGCCGCCGCACGTCCGCGCCGCAGGACGAGCTGCGGGAGGCCTACGCCATCCTCGGCGCGAAGCCGTCCGATTCGCCGGAGGAGCTGAAGAGGAAATATCGTGCGCTCGCGAAGAAGAACCATCCCGACGCGCTGCGCGCACAGGGGCTGCCCGAAGAGCTGATCGGCAAGGCGACCGAGCGCATGGGCCGCATCAACGCCGCCTGGGCGACGGTGCGCGCCGCGCGCGGCGTCTGACCTGTCTAAACTCTACCTCTGCGGTTGACATTCAGGCGTGAGGTTTGATATACTCCCGCGCGTTTCAGATCGCGAATCGGGCTTGAACGGCTTGAAAGTGTAAAAAAGGAAACGAAAGAGAGGTAAAATGAAATCCGATCCCTTTGTCCTGTGCCTCACCAATACGGTGGCGGCGAACTTCACGGCCAACGTGCTGTTGGCGATCGGCGCGAAACCGGCGATGATCGAGGAGCCGTCGGAAGCGGCGGAACTGGCGGCGGTGGCGGATGCGATTCTCGTCAACGTCGGCACGCTGACGCCGTCCCAGGCGGAGGTCATGCGGGCGTCTGTCGCCGTCGCCACGGGGTCTGTCCCCACGGGTTCGGCGGGGTCTGTCCCCTCGAACGCGGGGTCTGTCCCCACAGGGGCGATGGGGTCTGTCCCCTGGGTGCTCGACCCGGTGGGGGTGCAGTTCCTGTCGTACCGGCGACAGCTCGTGTTGGAGCTTATTCAGCGAAAACCGACGCTTATTCGCGGAAATCACGCAGAAATCGAGTTTTTGGCGGGGTCTGTCCCCAATTTGAAGGGGTCTGTCCCCATCCTTTCGACGGGTGAAGTGGATCGAATCTGGGGCGACGACCCGGAGCCGATCGAGATTACGGGTGGTGCCGCGATTCTGCAGCAGGTCACGGCGACGGGGTGTGCGCAGGGTGCCGTTTGCGCGGCGATGCTGGGGAGGGGCCTGTCCCCCGTGGACGCGGCGGTTCAGGCATCCAAGCTGATGAAGCGTGCGGGCGAGCGCGCTTTCGCGAAGGCCCAAGCCCCCGGTTCGTTTCAGATTGCGCTGATTGACGCGCTGTCGGAACTTGCGCAGACTCTGCCGCTGTCCTGAGGGAAGGCGCACGTGATGATTGACTATCGACTTTATCTGGTGACGGACGATCCGAGTCGCTATGCGGGCGACTGGCTGGAAAACGTGCGGGCGTCCGTCGAGGGCGGCGTTACCTGTGTGCAGTATCGCGACACGGAAAGTCCGCGCGCGGTTCAGTACGAACGCATCCGCCGCCTACAAGATGCGCTACGTCCGTTCAAGACGCCGATTGTCGTCAACAACGATGCGGAACTCGCGCAGGCCGTCCGCGCCGAGGGCGTTCATGTCGGGCAAAGCGACTTGCCGCCCGAAGCCGTGCGCACAATCGTCGGCCCGTCCTGTGAAATCGGCTTCTCGATTACATCGTGTGCGGACATCCGCGCGTTCCTGTCGTCCGCGACACGACGTGCGGTGGTGAATTGCCTCGGCCTTGGGCCTGTTTTCGATGCGCGCAAGACGAAAGCCGACGCGGCACCCGCGCTGGGGGTGGACGGGTTGCGCGCCCTCGTCCAGGCCGTCCGTTCGTCAGACGTCCCCGCGCTGCCGCTTGTGGCCATCGGCGGCCTGACGCTCGAGAACGCAGAGGCTGTCCGTGCGGCGGGGGTGGACGGCCTCGCCCTCGTCTCCGCATTCTCGAAGGTCTCGGATCCCTTTGAAGCCGCACGAAATCTTTCTGCGCTGTTGAAATGAGAATTCAATGCGAAAATTCTCAACGAGGAGGTTTTGAGTAGTGATGAATATTCGACCAGTCCAGAAGGCAGACGCGGTGGCGCTTGCGGAGATTTACCGTCCCTACGTGGAAGAGACGGCGATCACGTTTGAATACGAGGCGCCGTCCGCCGAGGCGTTCGGCAAGCGGATTGCGCAGATCACGGCGCGCTATCCGTATCTCGTGTCCGAAGATGCGGCAGGGTGTCCGTGCGGCTATGCCTATGCGTCGGCGTTCAAGGGGCGCGCGGCCTACGACTGGTCTGTCGAGACGTCGATCTACGTCATGCGCGGCCTGCACGGACGCGGCATCGGACGCGCACTTTACGAACAGCTGGAGGCTTGTCTGCGGCAACAGAACGTCTGCAATCTTTATGCCTGTCTGGCGGCGCCGCGTCCCGAAAACGACCGTCTTGACGAGTCGAGCCGCCGGTTTCACGAACGTCTCGGCTATCGGCTTGTCGGCACGTTCAGCCAGTGCGCCTACAAGTTCGGGCAGTGGTACGACATGATCTGGCTCGAGAAGTTTCTCGCGCCGCATACGGCCACCGTTGAGCCTTTTCGGCCTTACGCGGAAATCTAGCGGCAGGCACCATCGCCCGCAAACGGGCAAAATATGATATACTACAACTGCTCTTGAAGGAAGAGGCGGGCAATCCGCCGACTCTGGAGAAGGCAAGACATAGTTCGGGAAGCGTTTCGAGCCGTCAAGCTACTTCGTGTGAGCCGACGCAGATTCCAACCCCCGGACGCCTAAAATCAATTTGCAACTGCAAAGCGATCGTCACGAGAAATGTGAGAAGTTTCATGAACGGCGGCACTGTGCAGGGAGCGCATGGCGCTTCCTCTCTTCTGTGTTTCGTTCTGGGCATTTCTCACAGCCTCTCGTGAAGTACAGGGAGAGGCTTTCTTCTTCTGATCGTGTTGCTGCGCATGACAAGGAGAAGAACTGATGAAGACCATAGGAATTTTTGCGACTGCGCTCATGGTCGCGGGCTGTTTTTCAAGCTCGCGTCATGTCGCTTCGGTGCGGCCCGATACCGTGTTGCCCGACAAGGGGCTGGCGATCAGGTATCGCCTTGATGGCTTGACGCTGACCAAGCCAAACGTCAAGGCAGATGTTGATCAGGTGAAGTTCGCGTCTCGGCACGAGGAGGATACGCAGACGATGCTGAAGGCCGTGCGCGAGTCGCTTTACAGGAACTATCCGACGGTCTTTTCCGATTCTCGGTCGGCACGTCCCCTTACTGTTAGGGTGGCTTGGCGCATGTGCTATCAGGGTGATCCGATCGTCCATTCATTCCTGACAAACCTGATTGTGCCGGATGGAGCCGAACAGGAAACCATCTATTGGGTGACGGTGACCGATTCTGCGGAATCATGGCGTGCGACGGGATCGGCGTCCCGCATGAGCGAAACATGGGAGACCTGGCTGCTGCCGGTCGGCTTTATCCCGATTCCCGGCAAGTCTGATTGGCCCAAGACATTCTGCTTCATGCGTTCAGGCAAGGATTCGCTAGTGTCGAATCTGTCAGGCAAGGCGAACGGCATTGACTGCATCCGTGATCTGGTTTTCGAGCCCAAGGTTGATGGGGATGTCATCGCGGCATTGATTATGAGGGCTGTCAATCAGCATCGGCGCGAGAAAATCGTGTCTCGGCTTCTTGAGAAAGGAGGTGCGAAATGAAGGGCGCACGGATTGCACGTTTCCCGTTCATGCTGCTTGCCGGAATGGTGGCGGGATGCATGGTGTATTCCGATCGGACGGCCGAGATCAAGCGGGCTCTTGCGGCGGGGAGGCCGACGGCGTACGACGTCTATTCAAAGACAGGGGGGAACGGGCTTCTCGCGCTACAGGAAAGCGGTCGTCTGGCACAGCTGAACGGAAACTACCGTGAATCAGCGGCCTTGTATGGCGAAGCGATCTCGTTCAGCGACAGGCTGGAGGACAAGGCGCTGTTCAGCTTGGGGGATGCGGCCGACGGCACGCTGTCGGTCGCCTCCGGCAATGATCTGGCCATGGACTATCCGGCGCTGCCGTTCGAGCGCATGATGCTGCATGTGCTGAATGCGCACAATTGCCTTGCACTCGGTGACGTTGACGGATTTGGGGTTGACATGCGACATCTTGAACGCATCCACGAACTGTCCGAGCGGTATGCGGCGGAGCGATTGAAGAAGGGCGGCAAGACGGCTGGAACCAGCTCTGGGCAGATGCGCCTGTCCGTCAACATGCGGTCAAGTGGGCTTGTCGCGACGCCATCTGACTTTAAGCCAGCCGCGAACAGTTCGTGCGACAACGCCTATGCGCTTTTCCTCATGGCGCTTCACCGGGAGATGAAAGGCGATGTTCGCGAGGCGCGGTCTTACTATGAGAAGATAAAGAGGCTTGGGGTTTCAAACGATGCGGTCGACAAGGGCGTCGTCGCATGCCAAGGGCAGGCTGCGGCCAATGGCGAAGGCGAAATCATCGTGTTCTTCGAGGAAGGGTTTGTGCCGAGGAAGCGGGTTGACCATGCCGTCGTGGACATGGGCGAGTATGCGCCGGACCTGCGCATGACGCTGCCGCGCTACGGGCTTGCCGACTGCCTGCCCTATCAGGACGGCGGCCCGCTTCTCCTGTTCGAGGGAAGGCGCTGTCTCTCCGCGACGACGATGCTCTGTGACATCGCGTCGCTCGCCGTCAAGGCCCATGACGAGCGGCTGGAGGGCATTGTCGCCCGCAAGGCGCTCTCGTCCGGCGTGTCCACCAGCCTCATCGGCCTCAACAGGTTCTTCAATGGGACGATTACCGTAAACCCGTTTTACGAGTGCATTCTGCTGCTCGGCGGACTGGTCACCTGCCCGGTTGCCGAAATCGCGTACCTCTGCGGCGAACGCCCTGACTTGCGGAGTTGGACGCTTCTGCCACGTCGTGTTCAGGTGTCGCGGACAGCGCTCAAAAGCGGTCGCCATGAGATTGCGCTGTATGCATCTGGCATGAGGCAGAATCTGGTGGTGGACGTGAAGCCGGGCGTGAAGACGGTTGTCCATTGCATGGCGGTGGCTGGGCGCCTCAAATGCTTTGCGGCGAATCTGGAAAAGTAAAGGAAAGGAAAATAATGAAACAGGTCATGATGTTGGCGACGCTTGGCGTCTTGCTGGTGACTGGATGTGCGACCGGCACGGGGGGCTGGGAAGTCTCGCTATTCGAAGGCAGGGGCGAGAGCATGCGGTTTCGCGTGGATGACAATGACTTCGCGGAGACGCTGGGCGTTGAGCGAACACGGATTCGCCGTGCATCGTCAGGTCTTTCCGTGGCTGAGGTGGATGTCCGCAATGCGGACGATGACGATTTCCCGTTCCAGTACCGATTCGTGTTTCTGGATGCGGATGGATCGCCCATTCTGCCGGAGGCCCGCTCGTGGGATCAACTTGTCATCCATGGCGGCGAAAGTCGCACGCTGTCCGCCACGGCGCCTTCGCAAAAGGCTGTCGGCTTCCGGGTTCGCGCCCGTCGCATCACAAAAGGGGAGTGAGACATGAATATTGCCAAAACTGCCTTTGCCTTGATTGTTGTGCCTGCCATTGTCGGCTGTTCGACCACAAGTGAGTCCCCTTACCGCGACCCGGGAGAGGTTCGCGGACGTACGGTTGATTTCACGACCTATGATTTCCAGCAGTGCGCGAATGCGCTGGCGGATGACCTTCTGGGCGACGCCCTTCTTGCGGAGCGGATCAGGCGATCGTTTGCTCCCGGCAAGACGCCGATTGTCGTTGTCCGTTTCGAGAACCTGACCTATCAGCACGCCGCGACGGACAAGTTGAAGGAGGTCATGCTTGAGACGATCATGGAGCGCCTGCAGAAGTCCGGCCGCTTTGATTTCGTGGACCGCCGGGCGGATCGCCTGATCGTCAGTGACTGGGCGGAAGAGCGAGACGGGGCGATTGTCGCGGACGAGTCGTCTGAACCGCTCAAGAATGCCCGGGGCGCAGACTACATTCTCCATGCGACGCTGAACGAGTTCAGGGAGGGCGATGGCCGCGTCCATGACGTCTACTACAAGATGTCGGCGCGGCTCATCAGCAAGCGGACGAAAAGGAGCGATTGGGTCGGTTCAAAGGAAATCAGGAAGGTCAGCAAACGGTCGCTTGTCGGCTGGTAAAGGGGAGCGCAGAAATGAGGAGAATCGTTGTCTTGCTCGCGGTTGGGGCGATGGCTGCGGCGCACACGGTCGCTGCGGCGGAATCGAGGCGTTCGCCGGCGCATAAGGTGGCGCTCATCGTGCAGAACCACTGTGCGCCCGGTGTCGGCGTTCCCATGATGGCCCTAACGGATGCGCTGACCGCACGTTTGGCCGGAAAGGGGTTTCAGGTCATCAATCCGTATAATGCGGTTGGGGAAAACGAGAACAGGACGGTTGCCGGTGAGAAGTTGCCGAAGATGTCTGCCATTGAGCTCGCGCAGGGGTTGGAGGCAGAAGGGGTAATCACCGCATCCGTCATTGACTTCCTTGATACGACAATCGGAAGCCCTCCTGTCTTGCATCAGTATGTCATCCGCCTCGCTTTCAGTCTTGCTGATGCATCGACAGGCGCGGCGGTTTGTGGCGAGACCATCAAGGTGAAAAGTCGGCAATACACGATTTCGCAAGACCGTGCCAATCGGCTTGAGTATCTTGGTGATTTGATGTATTCGGCCGCCGATCAATGTGCGAAGCTGTTGGCCGAGAAAGCGATTGGTTGGCATCCGGCTCCGCGCTCGGCGCCTGTGGTTTCAAACGCTACTGCAAAGGAGAGTTGCGATACTCTTGATCTTGGACGTAAGGAACCCAAGAGTCCGCGAGAGAAGCTGCGGCCCGATAACGCCATCTCCAAAGATGTTGATTTCACGATGTCGGACTTTGATGCGATGTTCGGTTCGCTTGTCAAGGCGATGCTCGTCCATTCGCGATTCAAGGAAAACTATGAGACCGCACAGACGGAGAAAGGCGGACTGCCGATCGTCATCGTCGGTTCGGTGACGAATAAGTCGGACGGCGCGGCTTCGCAATCCTACGGCGATTTGCTTCGGGCAATTCCAGACACGCTTCGCATCGAACTCTTCAACTCCAATCTGTTTGATGTCAAGGATGATGAGTTGAGCATGGCACTTGCCCAGCGCATCCTGGCGAGCGACAAGTCGCCGGTCGAGGACGGCGAACTGATGAGCGCGCTGAAGCAGCATGGTTCGCCTGATTTCGTCATCGTGGGCGACATCCGCCTTCTTGCCGACTGCGAGAGGCGCAAGACCTGCCGCGTTCACCTGGCCTTGCACAGCCTCAAGACCGGCAAGGTCGTGTGGGAAGGCAAGAAGACGGCGATCAAGTGAGAGGAGATCGGGCTATGAAGAATGTACTCGAGGTGGCGGTTTTCTCGCTCCTTTCACTGTCTTGTCTGGCTGACCCGGCGCGGTGTCTCCTGGTTGTCAACAATCGGTGCACGAACATGGAGACCTTGCCGCTCAATTCCGTTGCGGCTACATTGGAAGCGTCCTTGTCGGGCGACCGCTTCACTTTGGTGAATCCAAAGACGGCACTTGGCGATGGGGCGGCGGCCGACTCGCCTCGTGCGATGGCGCAGAAGCTTGATTGCGACTTCATCATGACGGCGACGATTCAGGAGTTCGTCGGCGAATCGATCGGCATCCCTGTCGTCGCCAACAGGCTGAAGGTTCGCCTTTCGCTCAATCTCGCCAAGGCGGGGATGGGCGATACGGTCTGCGGTGTCATGAACAGTGCGTACAGCAAGAACTACAGCATCGAGCGACTGAATGAGGACAATCCGGTCTTGTTTGAGGATCTTTTGCATGGTGCTGTCGCCAAAGTGTCGAAACAGTTTCTCAAGAAAGCCGAGACGGCGGGAATCGCCGCGCCGGAAGTTGCGTCCGGCAAGGTCTTCTTCGGATGCAATGTCCTTGGCGCGGACGTGCAGATTGACGGCGTTTCGCATGGAACGCTCCCTGCGGAAGTCAAGGTCACGCCAGGCATCCATCGAATCGAGGTTTCCTATCCGCCCTATTATCTGCCATTTGAGCGCCGTGAGGCGAAACTGTTTGACGGGCAGACATTTGCCGTTGTGCTGCAGCTGACGGACGAAGGTCGTGCGTTGAAGGCGCAAGACCGCAAGGCGCTCAACGAACAGAGAGACGTGGACGACACGCGAGCCGAACGGAGTGAACTCTTCAAGAAGCAATTGGCACTTGCTGATGCTTTGTTGGAACGTTATAAGGATTCGGGCGCGACGGACGATTTCGTTCGCAAGACGGTCGCCGACGGCGTGTCGATTTATTGGAAGAACTCACAGGGACGGATTGCCATCACCGACGGAAAGGCCGAAAAGATCGAGTTCGCCACGCCGAAGACGAGTACCAACGACCCCGTTGTCGTTCCCGACACCGGCAATGCGTTCAAGACCCTGCGCGAAATCCTTGATCCGAAAGGAGGGCGGTAATGAAAAGGATTTGGCTTTCGTGCATTGCCGCAGCGCTTGCGCTTGTTGCGGATGAATCATACGCAGTTAATCCTCAGGTTAAACGGGAATCAAGTCAGGGGGCTGTTCCCTTTCTTGGAAAGATGGTCTCGCCTACGGATCCAGCCCCTTTAACTTCCTATTCTGCAAAACGACTAGCTGATCTCAAAAAGACGGATCGGGATGATTCTACGAAAACGAACGATGTTCCGCCCACAAACAGGGGCGTGGCCAAGAAGAGCGGCAATTCAGCAGAGCGCATCATTGGCGTGAAGGGGTGGTGTTCGTGCGACAGGGATTACAAATCCGTCATTGTCGGAGCGGGAGAAGAGTTTGCTTGGTCAGAGAAACCTGTTCCGGGGTATGCGTATGTCCTTTGTCTTCATTGTGGAAAGTGTCGGCGTCCGAGCAAGAGCGACCCTGATGACATCGTTATCTGGGATCGAGTCAAGGAAGTTCAGTTGTTTCAGAATGCCGATTCGGACATGACCACACATGATTATGTGAAGGCCAAGATGGCTGTTCAGGAGAAGCTGCTGAAGATTCCCGACGGCGAAGTCGTCATCCCCGGAAAATGCTCGTGCAAGGAGCCGAGTCCTGTTCAGGGCGGCAGCGCCGAGACGGAACTTGTGTCCGTCTGTGCGGCGTGTGGCCTGCGCTGTGACTGATCTCGCGAACTCTGGTTCTGCTCGGCATGAATGGCTTGAAAGTGCCGAAAAAAAGAGTTCATCAAGCCTTTTGCCTTATCCGCCTTTCCGGCCCTAGGGGTTTATGGTATAATTCGCTCTCGTCAACGGTAGAATCCAAATGAACATCCTCGGAATAGAGACGAGCTGCGACGAGACGGCGGCGGCGGTCGTGCGGGACGGGCGTGAAGTCCTCTCGAACGTCGTCTACACGCAGATCCCCCTGCATCAGCCCTACGGGGGCGTCGTGCCCGAAATCGCCTCGCGTGCGCACGTCGAGAAAATCTCGCAGATCGTCGGCGACGCGCTGAAAGGCCAGTCGGTCGATGCCGTCGCCGTGACGTACGGCCCCGGCCTCGCGCCGGCGCTCATTGTCGGTCTCAACGCCGCGAAGGGCCTCGCGAAGGCCCTCGACGTGCCGCTCATCGGCATCAATCACCTCGAAGCCCACCTGCACACGCCGTTTCTCTGGGACGCGCCGACGGACGCGACCGCCGCGAACCCGGATCCGCGCGACCTCGGCCCGACGCTGGGCCTGGTCCTGTCGGGCGGCAACACGCTGTGGGTCGACATGCCCGCCTACGGGCGCTACGAGGTCATCGGCGAGACGCTGGACGACGCGGCGGGCGAGGCGTTCGACAAGGCGGCCAAGCTGCTCGGCCTCGGCTATCCGGGTGGCCTCAAGATCGATCGCCTGTCGCAGGCGTACCGCGAACGGATCGCCGAGCAGCTATTCGATCATTCGGCCATTCGATCATTCGCCGATTCTCTCATCCCCTTCCCCAAGGGGCGTCCGCGCGACGGCGTGACGGCGCTCGCCGGGTTGCCGGCGGAGCTGTGCGTCTCGTTCTCCGGCCTCAAGACGGCGCTGCTCCGCTACGTGCAGCAGCACCCGGAGGCCACGGCGGAACCCGAACTCTCGCGTGTCGTCGCCTCGTACCAGGAGGCGATCGTGCAGGCCGTGGCGGACCGGACGCGCGCCGCGCTGCGGCGCAAGCGGTACAACGCGCTCGTGCTGGGCGGCGGCGTCTCGCTCAACTCGCGTGTCCGCGCCGTGCTGACGGAAGTCTGCGGCGAGGCGGGCGTGCCGCTCCTGATGGCGAAGCCGAAATACACGGGCGACAACGGCGCGATGATCGCCGGTCTCGCCTACTACCGCCGCAACCACGTGGATGACGCGATGGCGCTCGACGTCCGCCCCAGCCTGGAAGTCGGCGACTGAACGTGACCGTAATCGGAGATTCAAAGGAGAAGGACATGGCCAATGACAATCATGCGAGTTACGCCCGGATCGGCTTTGCGATTCTCGCCGCGACCGTGGCGACGGTCGTCACGCTCGTCTACCTCGGCGGTCTGCGCGGACACCGGAACGAGATCTTCGTCGAGACCTACTCCGACCGCGAGGTGAGCGGCCTGTCCGTCGGCAGCACCGTCAACTTCCGGGGCGTGAAGATCGGCGAGGTGCGCGAGATCGACTTCGTCGGCAACAAGTATGAGGCGAAAGGCGCGGACAACCTGCGCATCTACATCCTGATGGCGCTGAATCCCCGGAAGCTCGGCTATTTCGAGGACGAGGGCATTACGGCGAAGGACGCCATCGACTACCTTGTGAAGGAGCGGGGCCTTCGGGCCTCGGTCACGGCGAGCGGCATCACGGGGCTCTCGCGCATCGAATGCAACCTCACCCGAGGCGTCTCGTCCCCTGTGGAGAAGTTCGCGTGGACGCCGAAGCATCCGTTCGTGCCGCAGAAGATCTCGTTCCTGGACAATTTCTCCGACGCGGCGACGCGCGTCATGAACCAGATCAACACGATGGATCTTGGCTCCGTCTGGAGCAACGTCAACGTGTCCGTCGAGGCGCTGTCGCGGACGATGCTGTCCGTCCAGACGCTGATGGAGTCGTGCCAGGGCGATGCCGAGAAGACGGTGGAGAACCTGTCGGAGTCCGTGATGACGCTCCGGGACCTGTCCCGCGAGCTGAAGGCGAATCCGTCGCTCCTCTTCCGCGAGCGGCGTCCCGCGCCGCTGGACGAGACGCGCTAGAGAAGGTTCTGTTTCGGCGTCTTTCGCGCCGGTCGCTTCGCAAAGCGCGACGGCGGAAGGCCGGTAAGGCCCTTGAACGTCGTGGCGAAGTGCTGCGTCGAGGCGAAGCCGAGCGAGTCGGAGATCGCCTTGAGGGATGCGCGACGGTTCGCGAGCAGTTCCTGCGCGCGGCGGACGCGGCACGAGACGAGATAGGCGTGCGGCGGCAGGCCCGTCGTGCGCTTGAACGTCTCGGAGAAGGACGAGAGCGAGAGTCCCAGTTCCTTGGCGAGCGTCGGCAGGCGGTAGTCCTCGCCGGGATGCTCGGACATCCGGCGGGCGAGGCGGACGAACCGTTCCGGCGCCTTGGGCGGCAGCATCCGCGCCGCCTCGACGACCGCGACCAGCAGTTCGAGCGCGGCCGCCTTCATCTTCGTGCGCCGCGCGGCGGCGATCGTCTTCTCGTCGTAGGCCGCGAACAGCGTCTCGAACGCCGTCCGCACGCGGCGCGTTGACTTGAAGAGCCGCTTGGGCAGGTGCGTCAGGGAGCGTCCGAGCCATTCGCTCTCGCGGGCCGTGAGGCCGAGGATGCGTCGACCGGGCTTCGGCGGACGGAACAGGATGCGGTAGAGGAGAAGTCCCTTCGGGTTGTGGCGCATGCGGTGCGGCTGCGCGGGCGTCGAGACGAAGATGCTGCCGGGCAGGAACGGGTAGGTCTGCTCCGCCGTCTCGAAAGCGAGGTTGCCGCGAACGCAGAGGTTGATCTCCACGCCTTCGGGGTGGACGTGGAAGTCCGTCCCCGGCTGGATCATGTGGAAGTCGCTCAGGCCGAGGACGGGGATGCAGTCGAGGCCGTCCTTGCGCAGGTCGAGGACGCGCCGTCCGGGTCGGTCCTGGTAGACGATGGTGTCGGGAATCATGTGCGGAATTATACCAAAAGGCCGTCGGCTGTTGTTCGGAAATCTTTTTTGGAGATTCCTGAACAGGTTCGCCGCGCGGATATGCTACAATACGTCCGTTCCGGACCGGAGTCGGGAACGCAAGCAAGGTCAACGCAACACAAGCGAAAGGAATCCAGAAGATGAAGCATGTGATGAGACACCTGTTGTTGGGCGCCGTGGCGGTCGGGCTGTGTCCGGCCGGACAGGCTGACGTCCCCAAGGCCCCGCCGAAGGTTCAGGCGCGTGCCGAAATCATATGGGCGCGTCCGATCTGCGTCGAGACGAACCGCTACATCGGCTGGCCGTCGGTGGTGCGCCTGAAGAGCGGCGACATCATGGCCGTGTTCTCCGGCGACCGCGACGCGCACGTCGATCCCTATGGCAAGGTGCAGATGGTGCGCTCGACGGACGGCGGCGAGACGTGGAGCGCGCCGCAGACGATCGCGAACGGCCTGATGGACGACCGCGATGCGGGCATCGTGCAGATGCCGGACGGCGAGATCCTCGTGACCTACTTTACGTCCTCCTGCTGGACGGCGCCGAACGTCCTGAAGAAGCATCCCGACTGGCGGCGCCACCTGGAGAAGATCGACCGCACGCTGCCGCAGGCGGCCATCGGCGACTACCTGATCCGCTCGCGCGACAACGGCCGGACGTGGAGCAAGCCGGAGCGGATGGACGCGAACTACACGCAGACGCCGCACGGGCCGATCCTCCTGAGGGACGGCGGCCTGCTGGAGATCGGGCGCACGCACGTGAACGGCCGCGCGACGATCCGCGTCTCGCGCTCGGACGACCGCGGCCGCTCGTGGCAGATGCTCTGCGCCGACATCCCCGACCGCAACGGCGAGAACACGGGCGAGCCGCACATCTTCTGCGAGCCGCACGTTGTCGAGCGCGCGAACGGCGACCTGGTGGCGCTCATGCGCTACCACGGCCCGGACAACTGCCTGCGCGCCTCGCGTTCGACGGACGGCGGGCGCACGTGGACGCCGATGGAGAAGACGCCGATGTTCGGCCTGCCGCCGCACGTGATCGAGCTCGCGGACGGCAAGCTCGTCTGCGTCTACGGACGTCGCTTCGCGGTGCCGGGCTACGGCGAGTTCGCCTGCATTTCGGACGACGGCGGCGTGACGTGGGACGGCGCGAACGAGATCGTGCTCAACCCGTCCTTCAGCGGCGACCTCGGCTATCCCGCGACGTGCATCCTGCCGTCCGGCGACCTGTTGACGGTCTACTACCAGCGTCGGACGCCGCGCGAGATGCCGTGCCTCATGGCGACGAAGTGGCGCGTGACCCGCTGACCCAGACAAACCGATCGAATCGGAGGCGCAACGATGAACAAGACGAAGCAGATTCTCCTGTGCGCGTGCGTGGCGGTTGGGCTGACGGCGCGGGCCTCCCTGCCTGACCCCATCGCCTACTTCGCGTTTGACGAGATCCGGGACGGGATCGTCGCCGACCTGTCGGGGCACGGGCGCGACCTCACGGTCGGTGCGGGCTGTGCGCTGACGAACGACGCGGCGGCGGGTTCGGCGCTGTGGCTCGAAGGCGACACGGCGACGTTCGCGCAGTTCGCCGTGCCGTCGCTGCCGAAGCGGACGATCTCGTTCTGGTACAAGCGCAGCCATCAGCCCGGCCCCAACTTCGAGGAGAAGAGCGTGACCGCAGACAAGCATTGCCTGATGCCGACGCTGATCGCGAATCTCAGCAAGTTCAACCTGCGCTTCAACAACAGCTGGGCGGACGCGAACGACCACGCGCTCGGCATCGGGAACTGCGATCTTGTCGCCTACTACGGAGATGGCGGCGCCCTCAGCGGCTTCTACGTCTCTTACGGAAAGTATCCGCAGGTCTACCCGGAGAAGTGGACGCATCTCGCCTACGCGATCGAGATCACGGACTCGCGGCCGCTGGAAGGCTCGAATCACCTCGACACCTTCAACCTGCGCTTCTACGTGAACGGCGAACTCTGGTTCGCGCAGGACGGCGGCGCGACGACGAATGCCTACCCCTCCTCGACGGTGACGCTGGGCAACAGCGCGAAGGACGGGCCGCGTCCGTGTCGCGGCGCACTGGACGAGTTCAAGGTCTTCGACCAGTTCCTGAGCGCGGATCAGGTGCGCGCGGAGTATGACCGCTGCAAGGACACGGCGAACCGCTTTCGCCTCGTCGCGTGGTATCCGTTTCAGGAATTCTCCGAGCCGGACGGCGACGGGAACTTCACGACGCCGGATCAGTCGCCGTGGGGCGTCGCGAACGGACAGGTGATGACGTGCTCCGCCGAGACGTCGGTTGCGTCCGGCCTGCAGGGTGACGATCGGGCCATCCATTTTCAGGGCACGGCGCGGACGTGTGCGTTCGCCGCCGTTCCGTTCAAGGTCGAGGACTTCACGATGGCGGCGTGGGTCAACGTCTCCACGAACACGTCCATCGTGCGCATCGAAGGCGAGACGGCGAACTATCCCCGGCTCATCACGTGGGGCAACTTCACGTCCTACTACACGTGGGTCTTGTCGTCGCTCCAGAACCAGTACACGATGCCGGGCGACAGCGCCATTCGCACGTTTGCCCGCGACGGGCTGGCGTGCAAGGGCGACTGGCAGCATATCGCCTGGGTCGTGCGCAATGTCCGCACGTCAACGGACACCGTGGCGAATGCGTTCAAGCAGGTTCACGACTACTACGTCAACGGCGAACTCGTCAACACGAGCCCCGAAGTCGCCGGCGGGACGCTCGCCGCGAAGACGACGCTGATTCTCGGAAATTATTCCACGACGCGCGGCACGCGCGTCTTCGAGGGCGACGTGAGCGACTTCCGCCTCTACGCGGGGGCGATGAACGCGGACGAGGTGCGGATGCTGTATCGCGGCGCGGCGGCGGTGGACGCGGGCGTGGACGAGACCGTTTCGGGTGCGCGCGCCGTGCTGAAGGGCACGGTGGGGACGGATCGCGGCACGCCCGGCGCGTACGGCTATGCGGGGACGGTCGCGTGGTCGCTCGTCTCGGCGCCGGACGGCGGCGCGGCGGTCGAGTTCCTTCGGCCGGACAATCCGGTGACGGAGGTCACGCTGCCGGTCGAGGGAACTTACGTCTTTCGCCTGACGACGACGGCGTATGACGCGGCGCAGTCCGACACCGTGACGATCACGCGCGACGACGCGGCGGGGACGGTGAGCGAAGTCCCGTCCGTGGACGCTGCGGCCGTCGCAGCGGAGGCGACCGTGCGCGCGTCGCTGGCCGACGGACTGATTCGTCACTGGACGGCGAACGGCCTTGCGCGTCGCGAGGAAGTTTCGGGGACGGTCGGCATGGAGGCGACGGACTGGTCGTTGGTAGGGCTTACGAACGGCGTGACGGGGAGTGCGTTCTGTTCCCGCGCGAACGTGCCGTTCGGCGGTACGCTCGCCACGGCTGTCACGTCGGGCGAGACGGCGGGTGCCTACGGCAACGGCTACGAACCCGCGAACGAGTGGCTGACGATCTCGGCATGGATTCGTCCGGAGGCAGACTACCCGGATGACTGGTTCGCCGGCGTCTTGGTGCATCTGCCGTTGACGCTCAGCGTCTGCTACGGGCAGTGGTGGTCGCCGAGCACGGCGACGGACGTTCTGCCGGGCTTCTGCATCCAGCAGACGGGCATCCTCGGCTATCAGGCCTGGCTCAACTACGATCTCCCGTCCGGCACGGACATGAAGTCCCTGTGCGGAAAGTGGTCGCACGTCGTGGCGCTCGTCAACCGCCATGACACGTCCCAGTCGTCGTTCTATCTCAACGGCGAGAAGCTGACGGAGAACACGGCGCGCCGCAACTGCGGGAACTATCCGACCTATACGGATGACAAGGGCGCGGCGGTCAACTTCAGCGGACAGCCCTGCGGCGGACGCTGGAACGGACAGGTCGTCACGCTGCTCAACACGCAATCGGAGATCGGCGGCGCAAACAACACCATCCACTGCGCGTCGAACACGACGACGAACGTCCGCTATTCGCGGCACTTTCCGGGTGCGGTGGACGAGATCCGCTTCTACAGCCGCAAGCTGACGGAAGCGGAGATCGCCTTTCTCCACGCGCACCCCGACGTGTCCGCAAACGCCGCGCCCGTCGTCGCCAAGGCGGTGTCCGCGCCCACGCTGGTGAAGAAGCGGGCGTCGGCTCTCGCGGCAACGGCGGCGGACGACGGGAACGGCACGGCGACGCTCGCCTACGAGTGGCGGGTCGTGCGGGGCGATCCGGCGCAAGTCGTCTTCGCCGACCCCTCCGCCGCCGAGACGACGGTGACGGTCAAGGCGAAGGGACGCTATGCGTTCGCGTTGCGCGTGTCCGACGGCGAGCGCGCCACCGTCGGCGAACCGGTCGAGGTGGAGGTGCAGAATCCGGGTCTCGCGATCATCCTGCGCTAGCCGACGATGAAACGCCTTTTGACAGGACTGGCCGTCGCGCTCTGCGTCGGGACGGCTGTGGCGAAGACGGAGCTTCAGTGGCATGCCGCGCCGTCCCTGCCGGGGCTCGGCGTGCTGAAGCCCTACGTCGGCCTGTCGCAGGGACAGGTTCTGCTCGCGGGCGGCAGCAACTTTCCCGACAAGCCGCTTGCGGTGGGCGGCACAAAACGCTTCTACGACGAAATCTACGCTCTCGACCCGTCCGCGCCGGAAACGGGCTGGCGGCGCGTCGGGTCGCTCGATGCGCCGTGCGGTGAAGGCGGCTCGGCGACCGTGCCGGCTGGCGTCGTCTGCGTCGGCGGAATGCGGAGCGGCGCGCCAACGGCGCGGGCGTTCCTGCTGACGTGGGACGGCGCGCGCGCGACGGTGCGGCCGCTGCCGGATCTGCCGGTCGCGGCGAAGGCGCCGGGCGTCGCCGTGCATGGGGCGACGGCGTTCGCGATTGCGGGCGATCGCGTCTGGCGACTGGAGACGGACGACGCGGCGGCGCGTTGGCAAGAGCTGGAGCGTCTGCCGCGCGCCGTGAAAGCGCCACAGGCCGTCGTGCAGAACGTGCCGTTCCAGCGCACCGCCCTGTTTGTCTTCGGGGATGGCGGCGCGGTGTGGTCGCGCGTCATCGCGCCCGTGGACGAGCCGGGCTGGCGGCGCGTCGAGCTGCCGCTGCGGAATCCCGGTTCGGTGCCGCTCGCGGTCGGCGACCAGCACATCCTCTTTTTCGGCGGCTTCCCGTTCACGAACGCGGTCAGCTGCTACCACACGGTGACGGATCGGATGTTCGACTACGGCACGGTGCCCGGTGCGCCCAAGCTCGGTCAGGGGCTTCTGCGTCTGTCCGACGGGCGCATCCTCTCGGCGACGGGCGAAGTCGCCGCCGGCATCCGCACGCCCGACTGCTTTTTCGCGACGTTCGTGCGCACGCGGACGTGGCATTGGACGAACTACGCGATCGTCATCCTCTACTTCGCCGCGATGGCGTTCATGGGGTTCTGGTTCATGCGCCGCAACCGCAGCGCCGACGACTACTTCAAGGGCGGCGGACGCCTCCCGTGGTGGGTCGTCTCGCTCTCGATCTACGCGACGATGTTCTCGTCCATCACCTTCCTCTCGATTCCCGCGCTCACCTACGTCTCGGACTGCCGCTACTTCGGCATCTGCTTCGGCGTGCTGGCGCTCGCGCCGGTCGTCGTGAAGTGGTATCTGCCGTTCTTCCGCAAGCTGAACCTGACGAGCGCCTACGAGTACCTGGAGGTGCGGTTCAACCTGCCGTGCCGCCTCTTCGCGTCCGCCGCGTTCATCCTCTTCATGATCGCGCGCACGGCCATCGTCACGTACCTGCCGTCGGTCGCGCTCTCGGCAGTCATCGGCCTTGACGTGAACGTCGCCATCGTCGCCGTCACGCTCGTCACGATCCTCTACTGCACGCTCGGCGGCGTGGAGGCCGTCATCTGGAGCGACTTCGTGCAGTCGGTGATCCTGATTCTCGGCACGGCCGCCATCTACGTCTTCCTCGTCTGCGGCACGGACGGCGGTTGGCGCGGCTTCCTCTCCCTCGGTACGGCGGCGGGCAAGTTCCGCGTCTTCGACTTCGCGCTCGACTGGACGAAGCCCGTCTTCTGGGTCACGCTCGTCGGCGGACTCGTCGCGAACCTCGCGAGCTACACGAGCGACCAGTGCGTCGTGCAGCGGTACATGACGACGCCGGACGAGAAGGGCGCGGCGAAGTCGATCCTGTTCAACGGCGTCCTCTCGTTCGCGAACTGCATCGTCTTCTTCACGCTTGGCGTCGCGCTCTGGACGTTCTACCGTTCGCATCCGCAGCTGCTGGACGTCACGATGGCGCAGAACGACGCGGTCTTTCCGCTCTTCATCGGCAACGACCTGCCGACCGGCGTTTCGGGCGTCATCCTCGCGGCCGTCGCGGCGGCGACGATGAGCACGCTGTCCGCGAACCTCAACGCGGCGGCGAGCGCGTTCACGACCGATTTTTACAAGAGGCTAATTTCGCCCCGTCGCGTGTCGTCTTCGCCTGATTCGGCCTTGCCGGGCGTCTCTCTTGTCCCGTGCGAGCAGCGTCCGCTGCTCGTCTGCGGCAAGGTCTCGACGGTCGTCGTCGGCCTGTTGGGCGGCGGCTTCGCGCTCGTCTTGGCGAACGGCGAGGTCTATTCGATCTACGACCAGTTCCAGCGGTTTCTCGGCGTGCTGACCGGCGGCCTCGGCTGTCTCTTCTTCATGGGCATCTTCTGCCGGCGCGTCAACGCGGCGGGCGCGACGGCGGGATTGGTCGCGAACTACGCCGTCTGCCTCGCGCTCGACCAGCTGTCGTTCGCGGGCAAGCCGCACCTCCTTCTCTACGGCGCGTTCGGCATGGCCGCGTGTCTCGTCGTTGCGCCCGTCGTCAGTTCCCTCACGCGGTCTACGGAGAAAACGGAAACAAAGACATGAAGACGCATTTTGAAGACAGGTGTTTCGCGGGCATGGCCGGGGCGCATGCCGCGCTGTTCACGCCGTTCGACGCGCAGGGGCGCGTCAACGGCGAGGCAATCGACGCGATGATCGAACGCGGCCTCGCGCACGGCCTCAAGGGCTTCTACCTGACGGGCTCGACGGGCGAGGGCATGCTGCTCACGCCGGAGGAGCGCGTCTACGTCTACGACCGCGCGGTGCGGGCGGCGAAGGGACGTGCGAAGCTGATCGCGCAGGTCGGATGCGTCCGCACGGAGGACGCGGTCGCGCTCGCGAAGGCCGCCGCGAAGGTCGGCGTGGACTGGATCTCGTCCGTCGCCCCCGTCTACTTCGGCCAGAGCTTCCCCTCGACCCTGCGCCACTACAGGGCGATCAGCGAGGCGACGGACTTGCCGTTCCTCGTCTACGCCTTCAACGCCACGCTCGTGCCGGAACGCGACGTGCGGCTCTTCGACCTCCCGAACGTCCGGGGCATCAAGTACACGGGCTCAAACTTCTACGCTTGTGAGCGGCTGACGCGGATGCTCGACAAGGAGACGATCTGGTTCAACGGCTGTGACGAGCTGCTGATTTCCGCGCTCGCGATGGGCGACGTCTTCGCCGGCGGCATCGGCCTCAACTACAACATCATTCCGGGACACTTCACGAAGATCTGCGACCTCTGCGCGGCGAATGACTTCCGTGCGGCGGCGCGCTGGCAGCTGGAGGTGAATCGCCTCGTCGATCTCGTCCTCGACGGACTTGCGGACAACTGGAGCCGCTGCAAGGTTCTCATGAAAGTCGTCGGCATCGACTGCGGCTCTTGCCGCGCGCCCTATGCACCGCTGACGGACGAGGAGTCGCGTGCCGTCCTCGCGAAGTTCGCGAGCCTGAACCTGACCCTGTGAGAGAACGATCGACAAGAGCGACAATAATTTAGAAAAACTCAAATACCCCCTTGCGCAGTGCCCAGAGTTTTTGATATACTACGCACTGTTTTCGCGATGCGAGGATAACTCAGTTGGTAGAGTGCCACCTTGCCAAGGTGGTTGTCGCGGGTTCGAGTCCCGTTCCTCGCTCCAGTGAAAGCCAAGGTGAGATGGGGGCGTAGCTCAGCTGGTAGAGCAAGTGACTCTTAATCACTGGGTCCAGGGTTCGAATCCCTGCGCCCCTACCATTTCAGACCTTGATGACTTCTGTGGCTAGGTAGCTCAGTTGGTAGAGCAACGGACTGAAAATCCGTGTGTCGCCGGTTCGATCCCGGCCTTGGCCACCAATGCCAATCTAACTCGGAGAGAACTCCGTTTTTTTCTTTTTCATAGATTCGCGTATAAAGCCCAATTGTCGGGCTGATTCTGCCCTTGCCGAGTTCTCTGTCGTGTGTGGCAACTCCCGTGCCGCGTGGCCTTTTGAGGGCGATTCAGCCCGCGAAGTATCTCCGCCGTGTGACTTTAGTCAACACGACGATTCCAAGGAAAAACGCCCGTTTTGCCGCTTTCCTATGCAAACTGCAAGTCTGGTATGCGCACCTTGTTTCATAGACCGATTCAAGGCCAAGAGAGAACTTCATGCCGCCAAAGTGTGCAAGATCAGACGGTCGTTGCTTCTTGGTCTGGCTTTTGGGCACAGATGGAATATCCTGAAATTCCTGTACGAAACTTTTGACGAGTGTCAGCGTGTTTTGTCGATGAATGAGATGATTTCAAGGATGTGTTCGGACGGGGAGATACTCATTGAGGGCCACACGACGCCTTGGCAGATTGATGGTGACGGATACGCTTTCATGCATCTTCTTGAATCAATGAGTTCGGGATGCATGCGAAAGATCAGGGATCCATTCGGGAACAATCTCCTGTGGCAGACATTCTTTCGCACTCAAACGTTGCATCGCGCAAGCAAGGTCTATCCGAAACTTGAGAAGATGCTCGTTTGGCATAAAGACAAGGAATACTCGAATCTGCGCGGATGGTTTAACGGACTTTTTGGCGCAAGAAAGAAGAATGTGAAGGCATGAGAATTAAGCCGGAAAACTTGCCATTGATTCATCGCTATGCGGCACATGGCCGGATCGTCGTGTTCGACACGGAGACGACCGGCATGACGAATGACGATGAAATATGTCAGATCGCCGCCGTGGAGTATGAGCATGGTAGAGAGTGTCGGAACATGGCAGAATACCTTACGCCGACTTGTCCCATGAATCCGTATGCAGAACAGGCACACGGGCTTTCGCTCGACTTTCTGCGACAAAATGGCATCCCGCCAGCCATCGGGCTTGATCGTTTCTTGGCTTTTCTCGGCGGGGATGTGCTTCTTGTCGCGCACAACCTGCGCTTTGACATGAGGATGCTCAACAATGCCTGTGTCCATTACGGCATTGAGCATGACGGCGCTGCTATCGAAACCTGCGACACCCTTGCGCTTGCGCGGCTCGCGATGCCCGATCTTGACTGCTACACGCTCGGCAACCTTGTCGAGACGCTTGGTGTAGAAGGCATAAACAGCCACGATGCCCTTGACGATGCCTACGCCTGTGCAGGGGTGTTCTTCAAGCTGATTGAATCACTAAAGAAAGGTAGTGTAAATGATGGATCTTCACATTGAGAAATTGCGCAGCCTCGTTGCTGCGGGAGTTGGGAAAAGATGGGGCGGTGCAGATGGAAAACTTCTTGTCCCGCAGACGAATATCGACTATGAAATTGCCGCGATTGAACGCTTTGGCTGGGCCGATTACTTCGTAATGGCTGCGGAGATGGTAGATGCCGCAAGAAAAGCGGGGGGACGAATAGGTCCCGGACGAGGCGCGGTGGGGGCGAGTGTCGTGGCGTATGCCCTCGGCGTCACAAACATAAATCCCATAGGAATTCAGAATCTCCTTTTTGAGAGATTTCTCAATGCCAACACGCATCCATCCTGTACTCTGATTCTCATCGACATGGACAAGATCGGATTTGATGCGGCTCTTGCTTATCTCAAGGAGCGGTTCAGAGATGTCATCCGTGAGCGGAAAACACATCGCCTCGCGCCGGACTGCTGGACTGTTGGCGAGAGGAGCATCGGCTTGACGCATCTTCCGCAGTTGGATGTCATCTCGCGCACATTAAGCCTAATTCAAGAGACTCGCGGCCATGCGCCCGATCTCGATTCTATGCCGTATGATTCATGGAACATGCTCAGGCTGATTAGGACTGGCGATATATCTGGAGTGCGCGGTTTTGATTCGCCATTTGCGAAGAAGTGGCTGAAACGGATATCTCCATTGACTTTCAACGAACTTGTTGCTTTCCATGCGATGAGCCGTCCGTGGCGAGAGAAAGAACTCTCGCAATATGCAGATGTAACACATGAATCCGATTCCGCCATCTGGAGTCATCCTCTCTCGCAGGAGGTTCTTGCCGAGACGAGAGGAATAGTCGTGTATCAGGAGCAGGTCGTGCTTCTGTTGCGGAGGTTCGCTCGCTTCACGCGTGATGAAGCTGAAAAGTGCCGCAAGTACATCTCCAAGATGATGCCCAAACGCTTTGATTACGCCGAGCGCTTTATCACGGGCTGCATGGAGAACCCCGAATTCAGGGTGGGGATGCTTGTGCAAAGCGATATGGCAAGAGCAGAGGCGGAACGCATATGGGATGAACTGTTGAAAATGGAGGTTGGCTGCTTTGCAACCTTGAAGGCTCATGATGTAGCATTCACGCGCCTCGCTTGCCAGACGGCATATCTGAAATCAGCTTACTTTTCGGAACTGATGTTTGCGCGCGAGGAATGTCGAACCACCTCAGTTGAGAGGAAAGTTGTCGGGGAACTCACGCTCGACAAGATCAAGGACGCAATTGGGGATGGCATGCAAGTCACTCTCCTTGTCAGGCATGCGGAACGTCCGCCGCTTGATCCGTCCGACACAACGTTCGGCGCACGGCTTCCGATAACCAGTAAGGGCAGGTTGGATGCTTTACGTTTCGGACAGGCGCTTTCAGAGTTTGTTTCTGATGAAGATGTCGCCGTGTTTGCATGCGAAACATTCCGAACGATTGAGACTGCCTGTGGGATTATCGCAGGGATACGTCCAGATTGTGTCGAAGTGCCCCAAGCCCGTGTACATAGGCTTCTTGGATGCGACACGCCGTTCTTCGGCTCTCTTGATGAGCGCATGGATCTGATTGCGGAGGGGCGGTATCTTGATCGGCTCAACGAATACTACCTAAGTGGTGAACAGAAAGGCTATCGCCCACTCGCACAGGCTACAGACGAAATGGAACGACGGCTTCTCGATCTGAATGTAGAGGGCAAGGCTCTGCTGATTGCTGTCACACACGACATCAATGTCGCATCGTTTCTTGTCGGACGTGGAGTTGTATCGTCATTTACGGATGAGACTTGGCCACACTATCTTGACGCAGCAGTCATCATGGATGACGGGTACGGTACGCGAGAATACGGCTGGCTACGTAATGCGACTCTTAAAAAAGGAGAGGGTGGCGCACATCTGAGGGAGTTTCTGAAGCCGGAACAGCAGTAGAGTATGCGAAGCAACCGGTTGATGTCAGCCCGTAAAAGTAGTGTTATATAGTTGCCGAGTTGGAGAATCTTATTGAATATGAATGATATGCAATTGTGAAATCTTTTTTCACAGGGGCATTGTGTTTTCGGGGCATAAATGCTATAATATCCGCCGTTCCCCAAAGAAGGGAGTAGAGGCGACATGGCATTGTGCTACAAGAAACTGTGGAAACTATTGATTGACCGTGACATGACTCGCGCAGACCTGCGCGAGGCTACTGGCGTTTCGCCCGCGACGTTTGCGAAGATGTCGAAAGGCGAACCCGTCGGCGTAGGTATCCTTGATCGTATCTGCGAATCGCTGCAATGCAACATCGGCGACATCGTTGACCATGTGCCAAACGAGTCTGAAAGCGGGCAGGAAGGACGCAGCTGATATGGAACAGGATAAGACGAGTTCTGTGTCTGGTGCGGCTGGTTCCGAACCCAACGTTCGTGAATATGCCGAAGCCATGAAGTTCACCGATTTGGAGGTGGAGTCATCGTATGTCGAGGATGGCAAAGAACTCAATGTGCTTGTCTCGATTAAGGTCTCGCCAGATGAGAAACCGGGAGATCCTGAACCCCGCTGGACAATCATTGCCGACCCCGAGACGCGGGAAATAGTCAGGGTGGATTTCTGTGTGGCAACCGACGAGGGGTTTGAGCACCCTGAATACACACCAACAGCAGAACAGATGGTGCTGTTCAAACGATTTGCAAAGGAGTGCGAATGAAGAAGCAGACAGCAGAGTCCTCTAAACAGCAGAGTAAGGGAAAACGCTCCGCCACTCCTAAGTTGCGATGCGTGGATCTGTTCTGCGGATGCGGCGGAATGTCTCTCGGCTTCGAGAAAGCCGGGTACGACGTGAAGGCAGGCTTTGAGCTTTGGGAACCCGCAATGCGTGTGTATGCTGCCAATTTCAAGCATCCTGTCCTTCAGCAAGACCTCTCGAATGTCGACGAGGCAGTTGCAAAGATAGCGCAGTTCAAACCGGAACTGATTGTGGGTGGGCCGCCATGCCAGGACTTCTCGACGGCGGGACACCAAGACGAAAGTCTCGGACGGGCGATCCTGTCCGTGCATTATTCGGAGATCGTTGCCGCTATCCGTCCAAGGTATTTTGTGATGGAGAATGTCGCCAACATTAGGCGGTCGCAGGCATTCAAGAAAGTCATCCTCAATTTCAAGAACGCCGGGTATGGGTTGACGCAACGAATCCTCGATGCTGCATACTGCGGCGTTCCACAGACGCGGAAGCGTATGTTTGTCGTTGGTGCGCTGGGTGAGAAGGATGAGTTTCTTGGCGAAGAACTGGACAAGGCGTTGGCTGACAAGCCGATGAGCATACACGATTATCTTGGAGACAAGTTGGGGACGGAATACTACTTCCGTGTCCCGACGAATTATACGCGGCGTGGCGTCTTTAGCATATATGAGCCGTCCATGACAATCCGTGCCGTTGATCGCCCTATTCCAAGCGGGTATAAGGGCAACGCCAACGACTCTGCGCCATTGCACATGGCAAGGTGTCTCACTCCAAAAGAGAGAAGCTACATACAGACCTTCCCGGAGTCCTTCAAGTTCGACGGCAGCAAGACGGATTTGCAGACGATGATAGGCAATGCCGTTCCGGTGAACTTGGCGAAGTACGTAGGTGCTGCATTGATGAGGTACATCAAGGCCAAGCGAAAGGAGACTTGCAATGCGCGTCGTTGATCTGTTCTCCGGTTGTGGTGGAATGTCGCTCGGCCTTGGGCAGGCGGGATTCAATGTTGTCGGCGCGTTCGACAACTGGGATCCGGCAATCGCAATCTACCGCGAGAACTTCAAGCATCCAATCTTCAAAGCCGATCTAAGCAATGAAGAGGCGAGTGCTGCCGTCAAGCGACTGAAGCCTGACTTGATCGCCGGCGGTCCGCCTTGTCAGGATTATTCGATAGCGGGGAAACGGACTCTTGGCAAGCGGGCTAATCTGACCATACGATTTGCCGAGATTGTCACATCCGTGAAGCCCACTTGGGTGATATTCGAGAACGTGTACAACATCGAGCGTTTCAGGACGTTGCCACAGATGAAGAAGATTCTTTCTGACGCGGGATACGGACTGTCATCAATGGTGCTTGATGCCAGTCGCTGTGGCGTTCCGCAAAAGCGCCAGCGGTTCTTCCTTGTCGGGCGGCTGAATGCGGAAGACGGATTCTTGGATTCTATCTTGCAAAACGGCCTGTCCGCAAAACAGATGACCGTCCGCGACTACCTCGGCGATTCGCTTCACACGCAGTTCTACTATATGCACCCACGGAGTTACAACCGTAGGGCTGTGTTTTCCATTGACGAACCGGCATCGACTGTCAGGGGCATAAACAGGCCGATCCCTGACAATTACAAGAAGCATCCTGCGGACAAGGCTGAGATCAAGGATGGAGTGAGGGCATTGACTACGCGAGAACGCGGGTACTTGCAGACCTTCCCGGAGAGCTTTGCCTTCCCTGGGGCGAAGACTGATGTCGAACTTGCAATTGGCAATGCCGTTCCGCCGGCGCTTGCGCGCTATGTGGCGAACTGCATAAAACAATGGAATTCCAAACACAAGTAGGGAAAGGACGGAACTCCATGTTGTATTTTTCAGAGATTGAGGATTACAGAACCTATCTGGGTAAGGGCGCTGACTTCCACTTCAATTACAATGCAAACACAGGAGGCGGGCAGTCGTTCTTGGGAGGCAAATTCTCCGACGCATCTGGAATCCTTCAGCCATCAAGTGCCTTAAATGGTCGCACTGCCGTATTTCAGTTTGTCGGAGATGGAAATAAGGCAGTGCCCTTGGACGATAATTCCACAAAGTATGAGATAAAGCCAAGAGCAGCCGGCGATAACAACATGAAGTTGAGCGTCGGAAGAAATGTCGCCCCCAGCAAAGCCATCGCTGCATTTCTCATGCTTCCAGAAACCTGTGGTGTAAAGAAGGCTTCAGATAAGGATCTGCCGCCATTGTGCAGAAAGAATTTCTGGTTGCAATCCATGTGGCTTGATGCCGATATGCCACAAGACGGCATCGCCATTCTGCGACCTAAAGATTGTGTCTTCTGCGGCGGGTTGGGGGAACAAGGCGGAACCCTTAAGTCCTTCACGGTTGACTTCAAGAGAAGGATTGCAGACTTGCTGCAGTTGAAGAAAAGCGGCCAAACTTTCGATGATGAAATTGCCGCTTTCATAGATGTGTTCGCAAAGGTATATTCTGGCGAAACGACTTTCAACTATGAAGAATGCGTCAATGCCATAAATAATGTCATGGTTTTCATGGCGGAAAAATATCCTGGTGAATATTCCGGATTGATGGATCCGCTGGCATTCATAATGAGCATTGCGGCAAGGAATCCCCATAATGACGATGGCAAGCCGTCTGATCTTCTCGATACGGCCCTAAAGCTCTTTGCCAGACAGCGCGACAAGAGCAAGGCCGATATTTGGCCTTCGTTCGACGCGTGGATGGATGACGCAAGAAAGACGTTCTCGGAAATCGACGAGACGAAAATTGTTGCCGCAGGATTCGACTATCCGCACTTTGTCCGATTCGTGTTCACATCGCGCCAGCGGGTCGCGTTCTCCAAGTTCACGGACGCCGAGAAGCAGACGGTCGGCAAGTTCATCCGCGAGGAACGCATGGCTCCGCATTCCGCGTCGTGGTACATCGATCCGGCGAACAAGCTCGGAGTCAACGGCGTCGGCCCGGCGGTCTCCCTCTACTTCATGATGATGACGCACCCGGACGAATTTGCCACGTGGTCGCGTATGATGTCGGAAGGTCTGTCTATCCTTGGTTTGTCGGATTCGCCGGGGGACGGGACTCCCACGGTATCCGCCTACGAAGAATGCAAGGCCAAGCAGCAGCTCATTCTCGTCCGAATGAGGGAAATGGGCATAGGGCGCAGCGCGAACGACGGTGCGGCCGCCGACTATCTGACCGTGAATGCTTTTCTCTGGTTTGTGACCGAGAACAAACAGTCTATAAAAAGCGAGGTGATGAAAATGAAACTGACAGAACCGAATCAAACGAAGAAGAAGGCCGGGAAGAAGACATGGGCGGATGTTCTTTCGGACAATCCTAATGACATGATGAATCGGCTCATAGCCGCTCTTCTGACCAAGCCGTTCGCCATCCTGACGGGCGCGTCCGGCACCGGCAAGAGCCGCATGGTGCGCAAGCTCGCCTACATGACTTGCCTCAATACGCAGTTGCAACCCGATACGGAAAAGAAGAAGCCCATCGAAAACTTCTGCATGGTTCAGGTCAAGCCCAATTGGCACGACTCAACGGACTTGTTGGGGTATAAAAGCGCAATTTCGTCTTCGCACAAGTATGTGTCAACGGACTTCGTGCGCTTCATCCTGAAGGCGCACGCATTCCCCAACACGCCTTTCTTCGTCTGTCTTGACGAAATGAACCTCGCGCCGGTCGAACACTATTTTGCCGAGTTTCTGAGCGCGAGCGAAACCGCCCGTGAAGAAGATGAGGAGTTCATAACAGATCCAATCATCAACCCAGGCGATTTCGATGGGGACATCAGCAACCTTGACCCGACTGGATATGTCGTTCCGTCGCCCCGAAAGGAGCTGATAGAAAGAATCGGCCTGTACATCCCGAAGAATCTCTTTGTCGTCGGAACGGTCAACATGGACGATTCGACAAGTGGCTTCTCGCGCAAAGTCGTGGATCGCGCCATGACCTTGGAGATGGACGAGGTAAACTATGCCGACCTACAAAAGCCGAGCAAGCTCGCCCTGTTTGACGAAAAGGACAACGATGGGAATGTGGTCGCCGAGGGAGTTCTTCTTGAAGAGAAACAGATCGAGGCGTTCATCAATCGCTGTGAGTTCAAGCCGGAGAACCTGAAGTCACCATTCATAGACATGCTGTCTGATCTCAAAGACAGGCTCCATCAGACGCCTCTTGCGATAGCGCATCGCTTTGCGCGCGAATGCGTCCAGTACAGGGACGCCGTCAAGTTGCTGATGGCGGAAAAGCCCGGAGTCGATTATGAAGGATTCGCGCTCGACCATCTCATTCTCATGAAGGTTCTTCCAAGGCTTGTCGGAAACAGAGATGAACTTGTTGACTTGATCAACAGCCTCAAGGAGTTCTTTGGCAAACTGACCGGCCACGAATTGAGCGCGCAAGCCCTTGATCGGATGGAGAAAGCGGCAGGCCGGAACGGCGGCTATCTCTCGTTCTACCCATAAGGCAAGCTTCCCAGATGGATGTCATAGTCTATACGATACCGAAATTGGCAAGGCTGACGGTCGCGTCAAACCAAGACGTGGCCGCCAAGGTGGCGGACTATGACAATCGATTCCACGGAGCAGAGCACCTTGTAAGATACACGTGCAGCGATGCGGGAAGAATCGCAATCGGCTATGAATCAGAGGATGCAACCGAATGGCGGACAATTCATGTAGAATCGGACATCGGTGCGGAATCGTCCATCGTAAAGTTGCCGGTCATTTTTGAGCAGTTGACATACTTCTTCGACATTGACTTTGACGAAGGATTGCAAGGGCTTGACGAAGCATCCATACGGGTAAAACACTATCTCACGGAGTTCACGGACAGTTTCAACCGCCGTGGGCGCTCGATTCGCGGGCAATTCTCCTTTGTCAACGAGCCGGGAAGGTTCAGAATTGAAATCGTCTTCAAGGTCGATTCGGTAGAGCGTTCTATATGGCTTGAGTTTACTGTGGCATCCACGAAGATGGATGTCATGAACGATTACAGGGAAATTCTCCGCGCTGTTGAAAGTTGGGATAGGTCGCTCATTTTTTCCAGCAAGGCGAAAACGCTTCATGAAGTGAAGAAGCTCGACGAGAAGGCAACGCCGGACGATTTGAAGAACTGGGTGGTCTATTTTGACAAGGTCCTGGATGTCTATGAGCGTGCGTTGCGGCGAATCCTGCATGAACCCAACAGACGAATGGTGTCCTCGACATACTATCATCGTGTCGATCAGATTAAGAAATGGACGCCAACGATGGTTCGGGAGTATGCTCGGTTCATGGGTGACGCGGAGAAACTGGAGAGACACCGGTTTGTCGATACCATCCGCGAAATGACATTCGACACAAAAGAAAACCGCTTTGTAAAGTACACGTTGCAGAAACTAACTGCGTATCTTCAGATCGCCCAAAAGGAGTTCTCCGGAGACAAGGATTATTCAGATGTATTCAAGGATGGGCTGAAAAAGCGGATAGACCGATTTAGGCGCTATCAGCGAGACTCAAAGTTTGCATCGGTTGAAGACGGACATGCCATGACTGTAAATAGTCTGGTCATGCAGATGCGGCCTGGCTATTCGGACATTCGCGTTGTCTGGACGCTGATGAACAGCCTGTTTTCTTCGGACATATCCCTTTCTGCGAGACGGAATCCTTCAGTCGGTTTTGCAAAGCTGTCTGCGCTATACGAATTCTGGTGCTTCATTACGGTCAAGGAGTTGATGGATGGCATAATGAGGGATAAGTTCGGCATATCGCCAACACCTCTCAGTACCGTTGATGCGAAGAGAGCCGTCGAGGCGGCTACCGTTGAGGAGAATGTTCCTGGCGATGCGCCGATTGCGTACTCCTACGGGAATGGAAGCGGAGTAATCGCCCAGGTGGCGTTCCAGCAATCCTACGGTCCGGCATCCAAGAATGATGTCTTTGCCGCACCGTTCCAGCAGCGTCCAGATATAGTAGTTCGCTTGCAGGACAAGGCCCATGTTTACACATATCTTTTCGATGCCAAATACAGGATCGAGAACAGTAGTTGGACAGGCAGAAAGGATGCCGCCCCAAGAGATGCCCTTGATCAGATGCACAGATATCGTGATGCGATATTGTGGCGAAAGAATGACGGGGCGGCGAATTTATCCGAAAGCGTCAATCGTGAAGTTGTGGGGGCGTATATCCTTTACCCGGCGGACACGGCCAAGACAGATATCGTGCCGGTTTATACTTATGATTCGCTGATACGAGAACAAAACATCGGGGCGTTCGCTTTGTTGCCCAACAGAGTTGATGGATTGCGCATCTTCCTGTCATCGCTTGTTGACAAACTTGATATCAATGCAGAGACATCCGGCTGGCTTCTCAAAGAGAAGCAGGTCATACCTCAAAAAGGCTTGTACTACACGGATGACAAAGCCGGTGCAGTTACGGATGCCATGACCCTTGATGTCAATGTGGAAGACAAACAATATGCGGCATTCGCAAAGGATAGTTATCTGCGTTTTCCCGTGAGGGCAGACCACATCAAGTCGGCTGGTAAGGTTGACAGCGCGATTCGTCGCATACGTGTACACATGGCAGGCGAAGCGACGCGGATTTTGGATGTGGAGTTTTCTGGCGTTAGACCAGGCAAGAGCTATGTCGATAACGGAGCTCAGTTCTCGGACGCACGATCCTATCCTTGGGCGAGTTCATATTTCGTAGGTCTAATGGTTGAATATTCCATTCTGAACCATTAAGGATGTTTTGCCGATGGGACTTGTTAAGACAAGAAGACTGGCTGCGATGCAGAAGCAGCAACGGGCGAAGGCGGGAATGAAGCCGCCAACCCAGCGGTACAGTCAGATGGAGAAGCGGAGCAGGAAAGACAAGAAGGAGTTTATGAGAAGTTTAGTATTGTTATTTGCGGTGCTTGCGTGGTCGGCAATCGAATGGCCGGCGTATGCGCTCCCTGCGGTTCGCCCTGTGCTGCCGCCGGTCGCGAACGCCGACACGGAGACCGTGACGAATGTGGCGTTTGCGGCATGGGAACAGGGACTGCGCGAGTTCAGGTTCGATCTTGAGTTCGCCGGCACGGCGTCCAACAACGTCGAGATGGCGTTTGGCACAGACGCGGACGGGAATGGAGAACTGTCAGACGGCGAGGTCGCCGTTCTTGCGGGATGGGATTGCGGAGAACTGTTCATCGCCGACAATGCGACGGGCGAACGCTTCACGGAAGCATCGACCGCCGGAGCGCACGTCTTCTCCTGCGTCTGCGAGATGCGCTCAAGCGGGCGGATCGTCAACGTCGCCTTCGCCGACAGCGGCGCGGCGGTCTTCCCCGGCCTTGCCGCCGCCAAGCCGGCGTGGCTTCACTCCGTGGGCTGGAACATGGTGCGTCTCACGGGGAGAGGCGAAAACGTGCGCGGCGGCGAGCGGTTCTCGGCGAAGACAGCCTCGTCCGGCTTCTTCTTCGGCATCAGGTGACGCATGGCCGACATCGCATCGCTTCACGAGTCATTCGGACGGATCGTCCAGACGGTGTGCCTCTGCGCTCTGCCGGCGGCCTTGTGGGCGTATGGCGTCATCTGGCTGCATGAACATGACATCTACCTTTTTAGGCAATTTCGCGGGATGTTCAAGAGCCTGCACGGCGTTCTTGCGGCAATCGCAATCGCCGCCCTCGTCGCCTGGGCAGGGACCAAACCCAACCTGAACCCGCCTTCGCCGCAGGGGTTTAATCCCGGAATGCAGCAGCTTCAGCAGCTGGGCGACGGCACCGCCTCCATCGAGCCTGACACGGGTGGCGACGGCGCGCCGGGGACTAACGAGACGACCGTCGCAGTCGGCGAATTCGTGATCGAGTCCGTGACTACGAACGCCGTCCACGACTTTTCGATGCCGACGAACGCCGTCGTGTGCGAAAGGTGGCTGCGGCGCGGGGCGGCGCGTGACTGGTTCTGCATCACGAACGATCTCACATGGGCGTTCCCGTTCGGCACATCCGCCGTCCGTCGGCTCACCGTGTCTTCTGCGGGTGCGCTTCTCCTTCATGCGGATTCCAAGCCGGCAACGAACGCGAACGAGCGCGTCCTGCGCGAGTTGTTCGACCCACGCAACGACATCCCGGCGGATTCCACCCTCCTCGCCCCCCTGCGCGCCCGTCTGGGCATCGTGCCACTGCTCAACTGGAACCTTGCGGAGGGGCTGGAGAGCCGTTTCTGGGCCTCGTCGACGCCCTCCAACACCCTGCTCCTGACTTGGCAGAAGGTCTTGCTCAACCGCTCGCCGGAGAAGCCGATTTCCTTTCAGGTCGAGCTGACGCCCGGTGGGCGGTTCCGTTTCGCATACGACCTCGTGTCGGCGACCGGAACGGATCTCTCTACAAATGTTCTCGCAGGGGCGTTCTGCGGCGACTGCCGCGTGACCGTGACCCCGCCACCGGGCGTCGTGTCCGTCTTCGACTTCCGCGTCGAGAACCCTGTCGATACGGACGGCGACGGCCTGAATGATGCCGAGGAGATGCTGTACGGAACCGATCCCGAACTGGTTGATACGGACGAGGACGGACTTGATGACCATGACGAGGTCGTGAGAGGGACAAACCCCATCGACCCGGATTCGGACGCAGACGGGCTTTCGGACGGTGAAGAGGTCGCGCTTGGCACGAACCCGCTCGTCGTGGACACGGACGGCGATGGACTTGGTGACGGACTGGAGGCGGAAGTGTACGGAAGCGATCCGCTCGTCACCGACTCGGACGGCGACGGCATCGGGGACGCGGCGGAGGTGACTGCCGGCACGTCGCCGATTCTTGCCGACACGGACGGAGATGGACTGAACGATCTGGCGGAGCAGACGGTCGGCACGAATCCGCTTCTGAAGGACACGGATGGCGACGGTGCGACCGATGGCGACGAGGTGACCGCCGGTTCCGATCCGTTCGTCACCGATACGGATGGCGACGGACTTCTTGACGGGCAAGAGCTTAATATAGGCTCGTCGCCGCTCCTTTGGGATACGGATGGCGACGGCTTTACAGACCCGGAAGAGGTCTTGATGGGGACCGATCCGGCGTCGGCCGACACGGATGATGACGGAATCCCGGACAGAGACGAGGTGGACTATCTCGCCGTCCGCGAGACGGAATGGCTCGACGTCCCAGGCGGAACGGTTCTCATGGAGTGTCTCGATCAGTATGACCGCTACGACGGCCTTGCCTCGACGAACCTCTGCGCCCCCGTGGCAATCGGCGGGAGGACATACGACCGCGCCATCGTCGATCTGAATGGACGCATCCATCTCGTCCCGACGAACGGAGTTCTCACCCTCGACAGCTCTTCCGGCTGGAATCCTGATCCTGCCGACATCGCTCCGGAGGCGGATGACATCATCGTCGCAGGTTTCTGGGACGATCTCGTCCTGCGGTCGCACCTCGGATCGAATGTTTGTCTCGCCGAATGCCCGTCGAACGGATGCACGGTCATACAGTACGAAAACGTCGGCCTCTATCACTCCGGCGGCACCAACGCTTGTCTGACTTTCCAGATCGTCATTGGCGGAGACACGAACTTCCCGATCCGCGTCAACTACCAGGAGCTCGTCACAAACGAATACTTCTACGCGACGCCGACTCTGGGCGTGATCAACCGGGGGCGGCTTGACTTCCGCAACCATTCCCGCAGCCAGCGACTGATCTACGCATACAATGACATTTCCGGCTTCTCGGTTCCACTTTCGCTTGGCTACCGCCTTGGGACTGGAACCGATCCCAAGCGGGCCGACACGGACGGGGATGGCCTTGCGGACGGTGACGAGTTCACCGAGGGGACAAGCCCCTGGAGTCCCGACTGCGACGGAGACGGGCTGCTGGACGGGGACGAGATCGACGCGGGGACCGATCCACTCGATGCGGACAGCGATAACGATGGAATGCCCGACGGCTGGGAGGTGAAATACGGGCTCAATCCGCACCAGAACGATGCTTCCCACCACGCCGACACGGACGGCCTCACGAATCTGCGCGAATACCAGCTTGGAACAGATCCGACGAAAAATGACACGGACGGAGACGGACTGAACGACAACGTCGAGGTCAACTACGGGACTTCCCCGATCCTCGCCGACACGGACGGCGACGGGTTGGATGACTACGCGGAACGCTACGGCAGCACCTCGGCGACGAACGCCGACACGGACAACGACGGCCTCCCGGACGGATGGGAGACCGCGCACAATCTCAATGCAACCTCGAACTCCGGCATCTATGGCGCATCCGGCGATCCCGACGGCGACGGACTGACGAACGCCGAGGAGTATCAGCTCGGCACACATCCTCGCAATCCCGACACGGACGGCGACGGAATCCCCGACGGCGAGGAACTGGGATTCACGAAATACGCGACGTCCGCGTCCGAGTGGGCATCGACAACGAACGGGTGGACGGCGGTCGCGGCAACGGACACCGACGAATATGACGGTATCAACTACGCATACTACGACCTGACCAACGGCGGTCTGTCTATAGGGCGCGAGGGCATCGTGTATCTCATTGTCCAGGGCAATGGTGTCATGTTCTTCAACACAGACCGCCACTACGAGGAATGGCTAATCGAGTACGGCCCATACTCGCTCTCGTCGTACTACCTATCCGATGCCGCGCTCCTGCTTGCGCCCTGCTGGGTGGAACCGGAACTGTCAAACTCCGTATCGTCCGTAAGCGTCCTTCGCCGCACGAGCGGGGTGGAGTCGTTCATCGCGATCCAGTACGAGGGGCTGAAGCTTCTCGATTCTGGAACCAACACGGTGTCCGTTCAGACCGTCCTCGCGTTCACGAACGGGGTGTTTCGTTCGTCTGAATTCTCTTACGTGGATGTGTCGGCCGATAGCCCGAATCTTGTTTACGCAAAGGCCGGGGTCCAGAACCTCGTCAGGAAGTCGCGTAACGAATTCAGCTTCCAGCCTGTTTTCATCAATCCGCAGTACAGCATCGTGCGCGTGGCCGGTACAGGTACCGATCCATCCAAGGAAGACTCCGACGGGGACGGACTGACCGACGAAGAAGAACGTCTGATCGGCACGGACCCGTCCCAGCCGGACACCGACGGTGACGGCATGAACGACGGGTGGGAGCATACGTACAGTTTCAATCCTCTCGTGGACAACGCCACCGACAACGATCCTACGAATGACTACGGCTACGACCGAGACAACGACGGGCTGACGAATGGCCAGGAGTGCGAATGGGGTACGAACCCCCGATCCGATGACACCGACAACGACGGCGTGACGGACAAGGACGAGATCGAGAACGGGAGCGACCCGACCGACCCGAACGATGGCGGCATTCCCGCGAGCCGAGTTCCCGTGAGCTTCACCTTCGGCGATCCGAGCGGCAGCCATTCGGAGAAGTACAGGCTTGTCCTCGAACCCGTGTCGGAATCGGGTCCTGGCGAGACGCCGCCGACGAAGTCTTGGCTGAACGAGAACTACGGCGAATGCGAGACGAAGACCGCGATGCTCACAAAGGGATGGACTTATGAAATCCGCCTCTACCACGCCGGCACGAACATGGAGGACGGCAGCCCCGACTACGACTATCTTCTTTCGTGGAGCGTCCCGTCCTGCTGCGGATGCGTGACGAACGATCCGGCGGGCTTGATCTGCGAGGACTATACCAGCAGCTCGTTCGCCGGCGAAGGGAAGATCGCAAAGATACTTGTCCTCGATGGCGGCATCTGGGCGGACTACAACAGGACGGATGGAATCGACAATTCCGACAAGTCGAAGGCATACAGGGGCAAGCAGCTCCGCCACTGGTACAACGATGATGACGACGAAGGCAACACGAACGAGTCGCAGGGCGACATTCCTGCGGCGAGCTCCACGCCAGACTGCGCGAACAACCATGTCGACGGCAAATGCGACGTGCTGGACTTCACGCCGGTGTGGATCGACATGGGCGCGGCCTTGAACAAGATAGCTGAGCAACTTGGAAAAAGCTGCACGCTCACCCTCGCGCAGGAGGATGGCACGGTAAACCTCGTATGGACGTCGCTCACCAAGGACACGGTAGCCAACTTCCTAAAGACCAGCGTGGGGAGCTGCGGCAGTTCGCTCACGGCAAACCTTGTGGCAGCCGATACGGTGAGGTTGACGGAAAAGGAATTTGAAATACCGCCAAACGTCATCAACATGATGAAGGGTGAAAGGAACAAGGGCGTCATCCTCATCGAAGGTCGCAGCCCAGCCGGCGGCAGCTCCATAAGTTCCGTCTCGCCCATCATCCTCCGCATCTACGAGAAGCCTTACTCCTCCGATTCGACACCCCTCTGCGAACTCCGTCTGCCGTTGAGCCTCTCGTCCGTCGAAGCAATGTATCGCTGGCTTGATCTTAGACATGTTCTTGGCGTGACCAACTACATTTCGTCACGACTCGGCGCTCCGTCAAACCTCCCGGATTCGGAATGCGACGGAAAGAACTACATCTTCGTTCATGGCTATAACGTCAGCAAGGAGGACGCACGCGGCTGGGCGGCGGAGATGTTCAAACGGCTTCGGCAGAGCGGTTCGCAGTCGATGTTCACGGCGGTGGACTGGTTTGGCGACTATTCGCAATTTGAGATTCCTTTCTATGACAAGGTGTCGCCAGATTACTACAAGAACGTCGAGCATGCGTTCCGCTCCGCTCCGGCGCTCGTCTCGCAGTGCGCGGCCCTGCCCGGTGCGAAAGTCATGCTGGCGCATTCGCTCGGCAACATGCTTGTCTCGTCCGCAGCCGTCGATCACGGTCTTAACTACGTTAAGTATTGCATGATCAATGCTGCCGTGCCTATGGAGGCGTATGACAGGCAGGCATACGCCCCGCAGATGATCGACAAGGCCTGGACTTCCGTCAGCAATGGGCTTTGGGCATCACGTTGGGGCGGGCAATTTGAAGAGGGCGATTTCAGGCGCACTCTCTCGTGGAAGGGGCGTTTTTCCGGAATACAGGATGCAATAAACTTCTATTCGCAGTCAGAAGATGTGTTGAAGAACCCTCGAAACTTTGGTCTTGGCGGCGCGTGGGCGAAACAGGAAATCTTCAAAGGAGTCTCTGTTTGGAAGGGAATCAATGGTCTTCACATCGAGAATGTCCATGTTGCTTGCGAGGGAGGATGGGGCATCAATCCCTATTTCGCGATTCGCCCAGACTATTATCTGCCTTTGAAAGGCTTTATAGGTGTTCGGTTCAGGGGATACTCAGATAGTGTGATCCGACCTCTCTTCACGCCTTTTGCCGATTCTTCATTGCACAGGAACGGCTTTGACTGGCGGACTGATGATGTTCTTCGCGCCAGAATGCTTGGAGATGCAATTCCGGCCGAGTCGCTTGCAACTGGAGCGAATCCTCTACATGAAAGAGCGGAAATCGCAAACTACGACATGGTGGCTCATAGGCAGAATGGTAGTCCGCGATTTCTCAATGGTGACTGGTTGCATTCCGACATAAAGAATGTAGCCTATTATTACGTATATTCAATTTTTGAGCACATCATTGAAGTGTCAAACAACGAGGAGTAAAAATGAAAGCAATCATCTTTTCAATATTGTCTGTAGTTGTGATCGGTAGTGCATTTGCAGTTCCGATTCCACCAAGTCCCATTGCGATCTCGGCGAAAGCCGCTATTGCGGCTCGTATCGTAGAGGAGGAGACGGGGGAAGGAATTGAGGGAGTGCCGGTTGCCTGTATCCTGCCTTCCTCCAAGAACATCTTTGGAGACATGGGCTATACCGTCGTGACAAATAATACCGATAAAAACGGCGAAGTTCATTTCTGCGGAACGGCTTACGACGATAAAGTCGAATACTTTGTTGTTGACAGAAATGGTTATTACCCTTTACCGTATTTGCAAGTGCGATTTACAAACATGACTGAGTTGGTCTCTAAAAAATGGCTTCCCTATGATGATGTCCAAACGATTACATTGCAGAGGATTGGAAGGAAAATTCCTTTGTTTGTTAAAGAGGCTCGTCCGAAGCGTAAACAAGACTTGACTACTGCGTCAGACAGGAAGTTTGCCTATGACCTTGTGAATGGTGATTGGATGCCGCCGTTTGGAAAAGGCGAACAAGCAGACATTGAGTTCAAACTGTTGCCACGTGAAGACTTTGGCATGGGCATGGGACCAAGTGGAATACCTGATCCAGTATTTCGAGACACCATTCAAGTGGAGTTTGTAGGCAATGATAATGGCATCGTCAAAGTCACACCTCCGGCAGGCGCAGTCCTCAAGGTACGCACGGCTCCCGAAGGTGGCTATCGAGGTAAATTCAACATCTGGTTTGGGCAGACAAAGACAATGCAAGATGACACAAATATTGACAAAAATGCTTGTCATTCATTTCGCATTCGCACTGTAAGAAATGAGCGAGGAGAAATCGTTTCTGCGCTCTACGGTAAAATCTACGGAGACTTTCGTTTCACATATAGATATTGTCTCATCCCGACGGGCGTGTCCTTTACCTACTATCTGAACTTGACACCTAACGACAGGAATCTTGAATGGGACATGGAACACAACCTTTGCCCCGTTCGGGCCAGCTTTAATCAGCCCTGACTGTTTTGAAAGGCAATTCGCAGAGCGTATAAGGAATCATGAAAGTCTTGTCAAAAAAACTCCTTGGTAGATTTGTTGCGGTAATGTTTATTGCTGTAATTCTCAACGGATGTCTGGCACCTCGAACAGGTGAATATTTCTTGTCAACACGCGAGGCGGGTAAACGCTGGGGACGAGCTGGCTCATATTGGGGCGAACCGATGGATTGTGTGTCGGCAGGATTCCTGACCCTTCCAACTGTTGTGGGGCCGATTTTCTATTGGATTATACGGCCTGTTTATGATACCGTCGATTGGGTGGTGATTTCACCAGCTTTTGATGTAGCATGTCTGCCAATGGACTTTTATCTTCGCACTTGGCGTCGGGTAAAACTTCATTGGGTTGATGATAAAGGTTTGCCTTGTGTCGGTGTGCGGTTGCGTCTGCCATCCGGCAACGTACAGACGTCTGACGAAGATGGAAACATGGACTTCTTCACATGGGTGAAATGTGATGAGGCCCCGGAATTGATCAGTGGAGAATACTACAAGAAACCATATATCCCGCTTACGAAATTCCAAGAAAGCTATGGGGATCGTTATGTGCCTGTGACAAAGGTTCAAGAAATACGACTGAGACGCAAACAAAAGTTATCGCCATGCATTGATACCGACATTATGATGTTTGTGCCTGACTATGGTAAGCCGATTCCTTTTGATTTGTTTGCGAAAGACTGGGTCGTGCCCTATGGAGTGGGACATGAGACAAACATATTGATTGAAACGACATTCAATTATCCACATACTGAAATAAAAGTGTCTCTTCCGGATGACAAGGCTGGCGGTTTTTGCGCCTTTGGAAGAATCCGGGGTATAGAAGATGGCAGTTTGCATGAATGGATGGAATGGGGACAGAATACAAACATAGTAAGGTCTATCCGTAGAATAGAATATCTTGGAGAACCTGAACAAGCCTTTTGTATCAGACAGATAGAGGACAAGCTGTTAGGTTGTCAATCTGAATCGAATAGTGTTTATGGTGTTATTAGAAGAATTGGCGTTCCATTTGAGTTATGGAGTGCTGGCGTTCCCATGTTGTTTTTCAATTATAGACTTAATGCGCGTGGTGCAAACTGGTTTGAGTGGGCAGAAGATTATGATATCGAGATCCCCCGCTTATTCAGGGCTGGTTGTGCGGATGTTTGTGGTGAACGTATGTTCCATCTGAAGGACACAAAGGGACGTGATGTCTGGATTGAATGTGGAGAAGGAAGCCGTGTTAAACGTTATTCAACCGATCCGAGAAAGCCCACGCCGAATAAGTCTGGCAGTACGTCGAAGCTGCCGGTGAAGATGAAGAAGAATAAATGAAACCAGATGTTTAATAAAGGCAAGGAGCAAGGCAGAACTTATGGAAGACATGAGAATGATGACCGATTGCGAAATCGCCATTGAGAGGCGGCTGGAGAAGTTCTGCGAACGGGACAGGTGGAGTAGAAACATGAGGTGAACCAATGGCGATGCCGCAGAGAGACAGCAACATCGAGCAGATTCATCGGCTTGAGGGCTTGATCGCCTACGCCGAGGAGCAGAAGGACTGGGATGAGGTGGAGCGGCTCAAGGAGCAGCTCCGCCGGCTGCTGGATCGGATGTAGGTCAGATGATCATCTGGAATCCGTGGCATGGCTGCCATAAGGTTAGCGAGGGATGCCAGCATTGCTACATGTACTTCCTCGACCGTATGCGCGGCATCGACACCTCGAAGGTGTCCCGCAACGCCAACTTCGACATGCCGTTGAAGCGTGGGCGTGACGGACGCTTCAAGGTCGCCCCCGGCATGGAGCTGCTGGTCGGGCTATCCACGGATTTCTTCGTTGAGGAGGCGGACGCCTGGCGCGACGAGGCATGGGCGGTGATCCGAAAGCGCCCCGATGTCGCGTTCCGCATCCTCACCAAGAGGGCTGGGCGCATCCTTGGCCATCTGCCGTCCGATTGGGGCGACGGGTACGAGAACGTCATGCTTCAGGTCACGACCGAGAACCAGACGCGGGCAGACGAGCGGCTGTCCGTTCTTCTCGACGTCCCCGCCAAGCACAAGGGCTTCATGGCGGCACCGCTCATCGGTCCGGTCGATGCCGAACGCTACCTCGCCACCGGGCAGTTCGAGCAAGTCCTCTGCGGCGGGGAGAACTACGACGGGGCGCGGCCTTGCCATTACGTATGGGCGAAGGGACTGAGCGACCAATGCCGCCGGCACAACGTCACGTTTGACTTCATCGAGACCGGCACGGTGTTCGTCAAGGACGGAAAGGAGTACCGCATACCCGACAAGCGGGTGCAGAGCCGACAGGCGTACCTTTCTGGCTTGAGCTTCCAGGGCAGGATTCCGCAGTACAAACTTCGCCCTGCGGAAGGGTCTCTTTTTGACGAACCGATTGCTTTGCGGACGGGTGAGTTCCGCGAAACCTGCGCCACTTGCGGCTCGCGCCTCACCTGTAACGGGTGCAGCAACTGCGGAGCCTGTGAAAGTTGAAATCGGAGGGATTCCAGCCATGCAAGATTGCGACATTTCTCTACTACACACGACGGCCTTTTTTTGATAATATATCAAATGCCGTCGTTAAGGGGCGGTTTAGTTATGTATAGAAAAGAGAACAATCAATGAAAACTCGGTGGCTGCGCCACCACTTCAAATACGCATCAGAGCCAATAGAACAAGGCATCGGTAAAATATGCTATAATGTCCGATATGTTCAGTTCTCGCTATCGTCTCTGTGACCTTTTCGACATACCGATCTACATCAGCACGTCGTTCATCGTGCTGCTCGTGCTGTTCGTGCTGGACTTCGGCTCGTTCAGCTACGGCCTCTCGATGGCGCTCGTCCTTGCGATCTCCGTGACGGCCCACGAGCTCGCCCATGCGCTCACGGCGCGCGCGTTCGGCTACCGCACGACCGACATCACGCTCTCGCTGCTCGGCGGGTGCGCGTCGATGATCTCCCTGCCGCGCAAGGCGTCGCAGGAGTTCCTGACGGCGCTCGCGGGGCCGCTCATGAGCTTTGCGCTCGCGCTGGCGGCGCTGTTCCTCGATTTCTTCGGCTTCCACCTAGGCAACCGCTGGCTGGGGTTCGTGCTGTCCTACGCCTTCTGGATCAACGTCATGCTCGGCGGCTTCAACCTGCTGCCGGGCTTCCCGATGGACGGCGGACGCATCTTCCGCTCGGTGATGCGGCTCTTCCTGACGCGCGCGAAGGCGACGCTCGTCGCGATGTGGGTCGGGCGCGGCTTCGCGGTTCTCCTCGGCCTCAAGGGCCTCTGGGCGGTCTTCAACGGCGGCTCCTTCGGCTTCATCACGTTGCTCATCGCGTGGATGATCTGGAAGGAGGGCTACCGCGAATACCAGCTCGCGCTCGCCGAAGAGGACTTCCGCCGCTGGACGCAGGACGACTTCAACGCCCGCGTCTCGCCGCCGCCCTACGCGCGCTGAAAAGGATGTCCGCCGCAATGAGCCGAGACCCTTTTGGCGAATTGACCCCGAAGAAGGGGCTGCCTCCGGGACTGAAGCAGCGGTTTCCCGACCGCGTGCTCGTGATGACGACAGATCGCTGCTTCGGGGCCTGTCCCCACTGCACGCGCAAGTACATTCTCGGCAAGTCGCCCGTCGTCTCGTCCGACGACGACCTGCGGCGGTGCGTCGACTACGTGACGCGGCATCCGAAGGTGCGCGACGTGCTCCTGTCGGGCGGGGACGTGCTGACGCTCTCTGACGACGCGGTGATGCGCTTTGTCGACGCCTTTGCCGCGTTGCCGCAGGTCGAAGTCGTCCGCATCTGCACGCGCGCGCCCGTCGCGCATCCCGCGCGCGTGACCGACCGCCTCGCGCGGCGCCTCGTGCGGTCGGGCAAGGTCTGGGCGAACGTGCACATCAACACGGCAGCGGAAGCCCGTGTGGCGGCGGCTCCGGCGGCGAAACTCGTGACGCGCGGCGTTCCCGTGTCCTCCCAGACGGTGCTGCTGCGCGGCGTCAACGACACGCCGCAGAAGATGCTCGCGCTCCTGCGGGCGCTGTCCGCCGCGCGGATTCGTCCCTATTACGTCTTCCAGTGCGATCCGGTCGAGGGGCTGGTCGAACGCTTCGGCGTACCGCTCGCAAAGGCGAAGGCGATCGAGGCTTACTGCGCCGAGCATATTGGCGGCCTCGCCCTGCCGCGCTTCGTCGCCGACTTGCCGGGGTCGCGTCGCAAGACGCCGCTAGACCTCCTGTAAATATGGTATAATTCACACTCAACTGATGAATGCGAAAGGCTTCCAGTTTCGGCTTGCGCTCTTCGCGGCATCGTTCCTGGCGATGCTGTGGGGCTATCGCCTGCTGCTGACGAGCCATGCGCCGGGCGTCTTCCTCAGCGTGGAGGAAGACCTCTCCTACGGCTGGTACGTGCCGCTCTTCTCGCTCTACGTCCTGTGGCGCGAGCGCGCGGCGATCGTCGCCTCGTTCGGCGCGCCGTCCGTCTGGGGGTTGGTTCTCGCCGTGCCGTCGCTTCTCGTGGGCTACATCGGCGCGCGCGGCCTGCAGGTGCGCTTCGAGATCGTCGGCTTCGTCGGCCTGCTCGTCTCGCTGACGCTCGCGATCTTCGGCACGAAGACGGCGAAGCGGACGCTGTTCCCGTTTCTCTTCCTCCTCTTCTGCATTCCGCTTCACTCGTTCCTCGACGTCATCACGATCCACCTGCGGCTGTTCGCGGTGTCGGTCGCCTATGAGACCCTGCACGGGCTGGGCGTGGACATCCTGCGGCAGGGCACGATGCTCGCGTCCTCGACCGGCTCGTTCGCGATTGACGTCGCCGCGCCGTGCAGCGGCATGCGCTCGCTCTTCGCGATGATGGCGCTCACGGCGGGCTACGCCTACTTCACGCAGCCGACGTGGCTCAGGCGGGGGCTCCTGTTCGCGCTGTCGATTCCGCTTGCGATTCTGGGGAACGTCCTGCGCATTTTCACCATCGTCGGCGTTGCGGCGACGTGTTCGCCCGACTTCGCGACGGGCTTCTACCACGACTATTCGGGGTATGTCGTCTTCCTGTCCGCACTCTTCCTCATGGTCGCCTGCGGCGGTCTCATCACGAAAGGAGCCGAGCGATGCGCGCGGTCGTGATCCCGGTTCTCGCGACGCTGCTCGTCGTTGCCGTGATGGCGTGGCAGGGCATGGGCGTCGATCCCGTCCTCTGCGAAGCACCGACCGCCCGGCTCGCGGAGATCCCCGGCTACACGTCCGAACCGCTGGAGCCGACGGAGGCCGAGCGCGAGACGCTGCCGGCCGACACGCAGTTCGACAAGCGGCTCTACACGGCGGCGGACGGCACGTGGTTTCAGGTCTCGCTCGTGATCGGCGGCAAGTCGAAGAGCTCCATCCACCGTCCCGAGCTCTGCCTGCCGACGCAGGGCTTCCAGATGATGAACCCGCGCAACCTCGACGCCGCCGGCGTCGACTGGCATGCCGTCACGCTCGCGCGCGGCGGCCTGCCGCCGCTCGGCTTCGCCTACACGTTCTTCAACCAGGACGGCTTCCGCACGTCGTCGCACGTCCGGCGCATCCTCTGCGACGTCCTCGACCGGAGCTTCCGCGCGCGCATCGACCGCTGGGCGATGGTGACGGTGAACGGCTCGCGGGCGGACGACGCGTCGCTCGCGGCGTTCCTCGCGCACCTGCGGGAGGTCGTGAAGTGATCGAGGACGCGCTGCCGTACCTTGCGGCGTTCTTCGCGCCGCTCGTCGTGACGCTGCTCGCGACGCCGGTCGTGCGGGAGCTGAACCGCCGCCTCGGCATGGTCGACAAGCCCGATCCGCGCCGCATCAACAAGGTGCCGATTCCGCGCGGCGGCGGCGTCGCGCTCGTCTTCGGCGTGTTCGCGCCCTATCTCGCGTTCCACCTCGTCACGGGGCGGCCGTGGATTCAGGGGCTCGCCGACTCGCAGGCCTACGCGCTTTCGGCGCTTGCGGTCGCGATCTCGCTCGTCGGGTTCGCGGACGACCGCTTCTCCCTGCCGCCGAAGGCGAAGCTCCTGGGGCAGATCGTCGTCGCCGTTCTCGTCTGGGCGTGGGCGGGGCTGGGCTTTCGCATCCTCTGGCCGGCCCTGCCGGCGGGCGTCGACTGCATGCTCACCGTCTTCTGGATCGTCGGCGCGGTCAACGCGTTCAACCTCATCGACGGCCTCGACGGCCTCGCGTCGGGACTGGCGCTCATCGCGGTCGTCGGCATGGCCGGCTCGCTCTTCTTCTCGCGCAACCCGCAGGCGACGCTCTTCTACTTCGCGCTTGCGGGCGGGCTCGTCGGCTTCCTGCGCTACAACTACAATCCGGCGTCCGTCTTCCTCGGCGACGCGGGCTCGATGTTCCTCGGCTTCACGGTCTCGACGCTGCCGCTCGCCTCGCAGGTGCCGAACTCGTTTCTCGTCTCGGTCGGCGTGCCGCTCCTCGCGATGGGCGTGCCGATCTTCGACACGGCGCTCGCGATCCTGCGCCGCTCGGTGCGGCACCTGCTCGCGCGGCGGATGCAGGGCGTGGACGCGAAGGCGGGCGAGGTCATGACGGCGGACGCGGATCACCTGCACCACCGCATCCTGCGGTCGGTCGGCCTCAACCAGCGCAAGGCGGCGTGGATCCTCTACGCCTTCGCCGCGTCCCTCGTCGTGACGGGACTCGTCGCGATGTCGCTCGAATCGCACGCGGCCGGGTTCTGGCTCGCCGCGCTGGCGGTCGCCTCGGTCGTCATCTTCAAGGACGCGAAGATCGAGCTCTTCGACGCGGGAAGCCTCCTGAACGCCGTCGCGCACACGCGCGACCGCCCGTCGCGCAAGCGGTTCGCCGTCCTCGCCGTGCCGTTCTACGTCTTCTTCGACGTCTTCGCCCTCGTGGCCGTCTTCTTCCTCTGCGCATGGGCGCTGCGGATGCCGATCGACCTTCACGCGATCCGCGCGAACCTGCCCGTCCGCGTCGTCTCGACGTTCGCGTTCCTCGTCTTCTTCCGGACCTACCGCACGGTCTGGTCGCGTGCGCTCGGCTCGAACTACCTGCGGCTCTTCCTCGCGTGCGCGTTCGGCTCGGTCGCCGGCTCGGTCTTCGTCTACTACTGGCCGTCCATCTCGATCTTCCAGCTGAAGGCGATGACGCTCGCCTACGCGGGGGCCTCCTTCCTCGCGCTGCTCGCCCTGCGCGTCTTCCGCAGTCTCGTGCGCGACCTCTTCTACGCGATCGACTGCTCGCGCCTCCGCAACCGCAAGGACGTCTCGCGCGTCCTCGTCTACGGCGCGGGGCTGCGCTACCGGGCGTTCCGCCGCGAGCTCGTGCGGACGACGGCGGCGAACGACCGCATGATCGTCGGCATCCTCGACGACAACGTCTACCTGAAGGGCCGCTACATCGGCGGCATCCGCGTCTGCGGCACGATCAACGACGCGCCGGAGGTCGTCAACGCGCTCAACGCCGATGCCGTCGTGGTCGCCTGCCAGGTCACGGACGAGTGGATGAAGGTTGTCCGCGAAATTCTGAGGCCGACGGGCGTGAAGCTGACGCTCTTCACGTTCGCGGAAAAGACGCTGGATGGGTGTTCGGTCAAGGATGATTGAGGTCTTGCCCCGTCCCCAAATATTTTACGCCTCCACTTCCTCCAGTCGCACGAGGTCGCGCCCCCGGAACTCGTAGCAGAGAAAATGCACCGGGGTGCCGGCGGCAAGCGAGGCGAGGTTCGGGTCCGCCGCGTACGCCTTCAGCTGCGCCAGGGCCTCCTCGTGCTTCGCCGCGACCTCGGCGTCCGTGGCGTCCGCCTTCACGTGCTTCAGCTCGACGACGTAACTGTGGTTCGGCGTCGCCGGCCCCGCATTCCGGTCGGGGAAAAGCACGTAGTCGGAGAAGCCGCACGGATGCGCGAACTCGGGACGAACCATGTAGCTGCCGTTCATCGTCAGGTAGGCGCGAATGTAGCCGTTGATGCGCGCTTCGCCGCCGATGCCGTCGCGGACGGAACCCGAAACGCGATACTTCTCGGCGAGGTAGGCGAAAAACGGGCGCCACTCGCCGTCGCGCGCGAGGCCACGGAAGAGGCGGGAGAACTCCGCCAGGTCAACCGGGTCGGCGTCTTTCCCGTAGACGCCGCGCATGTACTCGAAGATCTGGCGGCGGACGCACTCGTTCGGGACGCGGTAGAACGTCTCGTTGAAGTCGATGCGCCCCATCGTGACGATGCCGTAATAGTAGTAGAGCGACTTGAAGTTCTTCTCGTCGCAGACCGACTCGATCGGAAACGACTCGACGAGCGAAAACGTCGTCTCGCCCGCGTCCGCCAGCTCTTCCGTCAGCGGCAGGACGCCGTCGAACGTCTCGGCGTGGCGCTGCGCGGCAAGGATCATGTTCAGCTTGTTCCAGTCGCTGCGGATGTTGCCGTCGATGAGGTTGCGCGGCGGCGCCCCTGTCGCGACGAGCTTCCCGAGGTAGTAGAGCGCCATGTCGCAGTTGTAGAGAGACTCCTTCCCGACGCACGCTTCCGAAAAGCAGTAGCTGTCATACCAGGCCTTGACCGTGCTGAGGTGCGGCGCGGCGTCACCCGCATATTTGCCAACGCCCTGGAAATCCACAAAGAGCTGCTGCGTCTCGTCCGCCGTGAAGCCGACCATCGCATGGAACTCCTCCTCCAGCGAGATGTTCGTCGCGATGTTGAAGCCGCTCGTCAGGTCGTCCATCGTCACGGGCGAGACGCCCGTCATGAAGATGCGGTCGCACGTCGCCTTGAACTGCTTGAACCAGCCCCGGTAGAAGCCCGTGCTGTGCGTGATCTCCTTGTAGGGGACCTTCCCCGCCGTCGAGACGATCTCGTTCGTGAAGTTGTCGTATTCGTCGACGATGACGTAGAGGCCATAGCCGAGGTGCTTCAGGAGCGGAACAACCGCGTCATACTTGACGCCGGCGTTCGGTAGCGCAATGAGCTCATCGACATTGGCGATCTTGGAGAGGATATCCCGGTGCCCGTCAATCAGGTTGCGAAGCATCCGCCGACAGGCGCGTGAAATGTCGCATCGAGTTCTAGGGGGGGACAGGTTCTGCAACCCTACCACTCAAACCCTACCATTGGGGTCTGACACTTTTGCGGCCGACACTTTTGCGGCCCCAAACGAATCTTCGAGCCGGAGATTGAATAGTCGCGGCGCGCCACGGCCGCCGCCATGAGCGCATTAGGCCATGCCAACGCATTCGCCATTGCGCCGTTTCACGGCTTCACCTCTTCGAGGCGCACAAGGTCTCGGCCCCGGAACTCGTAGCAGATGAAGTGGACGGGCGTGCCGCCCGCGAGCGCGGGGAGGTTCGGGTCCGCCGCGTACGCCTTCAGCTGCGCCAGCGCCTCCGCGTGCTTCGCCGCGACCTCCGCGTCCGATGCGTCCGCCTTGGAGTGCTTCATCTCGATGAGATAGCTCTGCTCCGGCACGCACCCCTCGGGGAGCGTCCGGTCCGGGAACAGCGCGTAGTCCGAGTAGCCGCACGGGTGCGACAGCTCCGGCTTCACCATGAACGCGCTCTTCATCGTCAGGTACGCCCGCAGGTAGCCGTTGATCCGCGCCTCGCCGTGGAGCCCGTCGCGCGGCGAGCCGTTGTCGCGGTACTTCTCCGCGAGGTAGGTGAGGAAGTCGCGCCACTCGCCGTCCCACGCGAAGGCGTCGAACTTCGCCGTGAACTCCGACGTGTCCACCGCGTTCGGGCGCTTCGCGTACTCTTCGCGCATGTAGTCGAAGATCTGCCGCCGCACGCACTCGTTCGGGATGCGGAACTGCAGGTTGCCGCGCCAGACCCGCGACATCGTGACGATGCCGTAGTAGTAGTAGAGCGACTTGAAGTTCTCCTCCTTGAGGATCCCCTCGATCGGGAAGCTCTCGACGAGCGGGAACGAGACCTCGCCCCTGTCCGCCAGCTCCTCCGTGAGCGGCAGCACGCCCTCGTACGTCTCGGCGTGCCGCTGCGCGGCGAGGATCGCGCGGAGCTTGTTCCAGTCGCTGCGGATGTTCGCGTCGACCAGGTTCTCCGGCGGGCGCCCAGAGGCCACGAGCTTGCCGAGGTAGTAGAGCGCCATGTCGCAGTTGTAGAGCGTCTCCTTCCCCGCGCACGGCCGCGAGAAGCAGTAGCTGTCGTACCACGCCTTGACGGTCCTGAGGTGGCGCTCGGCGTCGTCCGCGAACTTCCCCGTCCCCCGGAAGTCCTCGAAGAGCCGCCGCGTCTCGTCCGCCGTGAAGCCGACCATCGCGTTGAACTCCTCCTCCTGCGTGATGTTCGTCGCGATGTTGAAGCCGCTCGTCAGGTCGTCCATCGTCACGGGCGAGACGCCCGTCATGAAGATGCGGTCGCACGTGCCCTTGAACTTCTTGAACCAGCCCCGGTAGAAGCCCGTGCCGTGCGTGATCTCCTTGTAGGGGACCTTCCCCGCCGTCGAGACGATCTCGTTCGTGAAGTTGTCGTACTCGTCGACGATCACGTAGACGCCGAGGCCCAGGCGTCTCGCCGCCGAGACAATCGCGTCGTACTTCGCGTCCGCGCCGACCTTCTCCAGCATGCCCCTTCCGTCGGGGTCTTTCGCCAGCACGTCCGCATGCGCGCGGATGAAGGATTCGAGCGAAAGGTCGAGATAACGGGCGAACTTCTCGCTCCAGTTCGTTCCCTCGCACCGGCCGACAAAGGAGAAGTCGAAGGAGAGGACGAAGTACCGGCTCGCGTTTGCCGTCGGATCCCTCCCGATGTCGAGCCCGCCGAAGAGCCGGTCGAAGTTCCCCTTCTCCGCGACGTCGTAGTAGCAGCGCAGCGTCTCGCAGAGGAGCGACTTCCCGAACCGGCGCGGCCGCACGAAGAAGAGGAAATCCGCGCGTTCCTCCATCTTGCGGATGAACGAAGTCTTGTCGACATAGTAACGGTTCTCCAGGCGAATGCGCTTGAAGTCCTTGACGCCGTAGGGTATCTGCTCCGATTTCATGCGAATATTATATCAAATCCGTCACAGACCGATTCGCCAAGACGTGTAGGCGACAGTCCGCCCGCCAAACCCCTTTCGGGGATTCGAGGATGAAGGGCGAGGGCGTCATATCGTCTGCAAGCCTCATTTCACGTAATACCCGCCTGTCTTGGGCGGTCCTCGGAATTCGACGAGCTCCGCAAGACGGCTTTTCAAATGCCGTTCGATTGTCCGGCGGCTGACGCCAATCAACTGGGCGAGTTCAGGAACACGACGTCCCGGATTCACCTTGATGATGTGCAAGAGCGCGTTTACTCCGCCACCTTCGTTCTTTACACCGCCATTTACTCCGCCATTCGCGTCATTTACTCCGCCATTCTTGCCTCTTACTCCGTCATTTGCGTCATTTACTCCGCCACTCCTGTCGTGTTCTTGTCGAGTATTGTCCGACGCGGAAAAGAGCGTCAACTTGACTTCGGCATTGTCGAGGACTTCATATTGGGGAGGGCAATCCGCAACTCGACTCCCCTCTTCAAGGATAATCGGCACGCCCTCACCGCGACGATCCATCAACGTCATCCGTGAAACGCCCTGAATGTTTTCCGTCATATTGCATCGTGAGAGCGCGGAGCAGAGCAATTCGTTCCTGGAAAACTGACGCTCGGACATCTCGTCCAACGTCAGGGCATTGGGAAGTGCGCCCGGCGAAAACAGCTCCAGTCGATCCGCGAACATGTGCAAACGAATCTTCGAGCCGGAGATTGAATAGTCGCGGTGCGCCACGGCGTTGACAACGGCCTCGAAGACGGCCGCCAACGAAAACTGTGGAATGTCCACCCGACCGGGACGCTTGACCGCAAACACGCGCATGTTGCGATTGACGAATCGTATGGCTTCGGCGACCTGGACGTTCAGCGGTCCGAAGATGTCCCTTGCATCCAGCTGTTCATCTGCCGTCCGCGCGACGCCGCGATAGGCGACGGCCTGGATGAAAGCGCTCGGCAGAAAGCGGTCTGGCCGTTCGCTTGCCATCAGCAGTCCGCCGACAGTCGGCTTTAGGCGACCTTGGTCGTCGTGAGCCAGAAAATGCATCTTTCGCAGGAACTCCCGATCGTCCGGGGACGACAACGCCGAGCGAAAGGCCCGATAAAGCGTCGGCTGAAGGTCGGCTTCGTCCGCGTCCGCCACGACCTGCTCGTCGAAGCAGACGATGCGCGTTTGGCTCTTCTGTTGGAACAGCCGCGCCAACGCATCGGGCGCGAGTTCGCGCTTGGAACTGCCAATCCGAGTGAAATAGCCGTGCGCTCCCTTGTGTACGAAGACGCTCCTTGGCACGTCCAGAACGATGACCCCTTGACTGTCGGAAACTGGCACTTTGCGAATGAGACAAGACAACGGAGGGTCAATCAAGTCGGCGCAGATTTCGCCTATCCACGTTTCCAGCAAATCCAATTGCGGAATCGTCAGCGGCAACAGCGAGCGGGTCTTGTCGTCAACGCCGAAAACGATTCGTCCCGACGCAGTGTTTGCCATTGCGGAGATTTCGTCGGCGATGTCGCGCCGGTCAGGCCCGACAATACGACGACCCTGAAAGGTCACGCGCTTGAGTTCCAGCGTCGTGTCCTCTCCAAACCGAACGAGCGAGAGCAGTTCCCCTTCTCGAATGTCGGGTACGGTTCGCGTTGTCTTTCCTGAAGCCATATCGCATATTATACACTATTTTCGCCTACTCCGCCCGCGCCAGGCGCAGGACGTGTAGGCGACGCAATCAGTATTTTAGACAGAGCCTGAACCTTTTTCTGGCTCTCCGTAAAGCCAATGCCGGTCGAAAACAGTCCGATGGGTGAACCCCTGGGGGGGGGGGGGGTATGTTGTCCATAAGGAGGTTCTCCCCCAGAGAACCGATTCCCATAATCAGCGCATAGTCAACTGGTGCAAGCCTGATTTTTATTCCTGCCAGTTTTTCAAAGATAACGGGATTCAGCGCATCGCCGAAATTAGGTATGTCACAGTAGTAGAAAGGAATATTCACCGCTTCATACCTCTTCATCCCCCTTGTTCTCGCGTATGAACCTTATCTGCATGACAATTTTCTCTTCTCCCCTTTGATCCATCTGCGCCACCTTTTGATCGGGCACAACCACGCGGCGAGCGCATACAGTACTTTCTTCAGCCTGACGGAAAATGTCGGGTAATAGTATTCCTTTTCAAAGAAGGGCGATTGCCGAATGTAATTCCAATACCAATCAGGGATTTCTTCGGGCGCTCGCAGCCAGATTTTTCTGTTGCCTCCTCCGGCAAAGTGCATGATTTTCGGATTCCTCTTCGCCGCCAGAAGCGTTTCGTTCGAGTAGGTATTTGAGAGCCACGGATATTCCTTGGCCTTCGTGATGTCGTCTTTCAGGCAGATGTTTTCCAATACGCAATAGTCAAATGGTATCGCCCGAATGGCGTTTGCCGCCAAGTTCAGGATGTCCAGGTCAAACATCTGCAAGCGGCTGCCGTATTCCCGTATAATCGCAAAGAACTTGTCCTTCAGTTTTTCCTCACGCCAGAGCTTCAGATTGGCAATCATCAGCCCCGGCATGTAGATGTAGGGTTTTGAATTGTTCTCGAAATGGGTATGCAACCCGTTTCGCTCGTTCTGCCGTTCAGCCGGTATGCCCGCCCATTCATGGCCGTTCATGTCCATGGAAAACAGTTCCGCCAAGTCGCACCTGAACAGGACGTCAACATCCGACCAGATGACTTTCTCGTATTCTGGCAGCAAGTCCGCCATGAGCAAGCGGTAATACGTTTCGATGCCGCTCCATCCGCGAGGCGCGTCCCTCAAGCCGCTCGCGTCAACTCTTATCCATCTGATGCTGGGGCACACAAGCCCCATTCCTGAAATCGTCTTCTTGTTCAGCCTTTCATGCAGGACAATGATGTCGTATTCCGTCTCGGATCTCTTGTGTTCCAGGAGAGAGGCAATGGCGATGCTGGCCGGAAGCGCATAATTGTCATCAAAGGCAAAGACGACGGGAATCTTCATCGAGCAAGAATCTCCTTGAAATTGGCTGCGCTTTCCTTCTTCAACCGCTCCGCCAATTGCGCAAGCGCCAACCGCTTGGCCCTTCGCTCTTGCCGGCCAAGCGCAACAGCCGCAAGCATCCCTTGGACGAGACTCTCGGAAATGATCGCGTTGCAATCATCGAAGCCGTAGAACGGCGCAAATTTCGGATGCACGACAGGAATTTTCCCGAACGCATAGATCAGCTGGGCCGAGCCGGTGACGCCTGTTGTAATGTAGCGATTGTGCGCGGGCTCGTCGGTGTCAAGCAATGGCAGAAGAAAATCGGCCTTTTCCAGTTTCTCAAACATCTCAGGGAAGTCCAGTCGCCCCGTGATCTCGCAGCAGGATCTGACTCCCTCCGGCAGGTTCTCCAGTTCGCCCTTGCCGACAATGACGACTTTGAAATCCTGTCTCACGGCAGCGACTTCCTTGATTGCCGAAATCAGCTTCTGATGGTTTTTTCGCGCCTGCTGTATTCCTCCAACACAAATGAATACCGTTTTGCCGTCTCGCGCATCCCCGTTCGCAGTTCGGACATCGCCGAACAGGAATGGTGAGGCGAAGACCGCTTGCGTGTGGGGGAAACGGCCCAGTGCGATCAGGTGTTTCCTGCTCAAGAGCGACTGCTCGCCAAACCGTTCGATATCGTTCAGGTCATGCTCGACGACAAACAGCGACGGATGTTCCCGCAGTTTCGGATAGCAGGCCAAGACGGAGCCCTGTCTGTCGCCGATCCAATAGAAATAGGCGGCAGACGTCATCAGAAAGACGTGCTTGTACGAGAGGAACTTACGGGAGGCGAAGAACCGGCCGAGCAAAGGGAAGTCAGAGGAGAAAACGGAAACGCGCGAAAGGTCGAGTCGACAAAACGGATTTTCCTTCACGATTACAGGGTTGACCAGAATGTCAACGTGATAGCCCATGTCTTGGAAATATTTCAGGTACCCGGCTATGACCTCGCCGTGTGACGTATTGGTCTCAATGAGCAAGACGCTGTTTTCCCTCGTTTCAGTCTTCAGGAATCGCCGCAGGCTACGGAAATCCCTTACGCTGAAATGAATGAGAAAGTCACGGACATGATGACGCCTGTCTTTGTTCGGGATGAAAAAGGTCAACAGCTTTGCAACGCTCGTTTTCATTCAGCTCACTTTCCTGAGGAACTCTAGATTCCGCGCAATCCGAAAAACCTGAGGACTTTGCGTTTGAAAACCCGTCGGGCGCGTTTCTTGAGCCGCTTCTCCAGAAAAGGCGTCGGATACAGAAGGGCCTTCACCCGACGGAAGTCCTCCTCTGGCATGCTTTTGACATCCAGGAAGTTCTTCACGCAGAAATCGCTGAGGGCCTTCCGGGCCTCTTCAGGGCATGATTGCCCGGACGCAAAGTCCATGATCATCTCGAAGATCGCAATCCCGTCTTTTGTGCGCTTGTCCTCTAATGTCGGATTGTGAAGCGTGCTGTTCGGGTTTGAGACATAGTTATACCCTGCGCCATTGATGACCGAAAACTTGCCGGAGTGAAATAGGACCTTGACGAGGAACAAGTTGTCCTCATAATAAAGATGCGCAGGGAATGTTATCTGATGTTTTCGGATAAGGTCAACTTTATAGATCTTGTCCCAGACGCCGCCGTGAGGCAGGACTCTGATCTTGTCGGAAAACCTGGTCAGGACTGCGCGGTCGAAATGAGTCTGCACGACCTCATTTGCCTTGACGCGCCTTGTTGTCGTCATGACAATGTCCGCGCCGCTCCGTTCGGCTTCTGCGTGCAGATCTGCCAAGAAGGTCTCGTCGTAGAAGTCATCGGCATCCAGGAAGCAGACATATGTTCCCGAAGCTTGCGCAAGCGCTCGATTGCGCGCAATCGCCTGTCCCTCGTTTCCCTGCGTCATGACCTTTATGCGCGGGTCTCCTGATGCAAACCGCCTCAAGATCTCGGCGCTGTTGTCCGAAGATCCGTCGTTGACGACAAGGGCCTCCCAATCTTCAAATGTTTGCGCTTGAACTGAATCGAGGCATTTCGCGACAGACGTCTCGCAATTGTAGCAGGGGATGACAATCGAAATTTCAGCCACGGCTTCGTCTTCCTCTCTTCATCGTCCGGGGATGATAGGGGCGGTCACAGGCGACGCTTCCGCCGGATGACGATCAGGGGAAGGAAGCCGAGGAAATAGACTTTCGTCAGGCTGGGCGTGTGCACGACCTTGAGAAGCCCCGGAATGCCGAACAGCCTGACGCGGCTCACGAGCGGCGCGCGGACGAGAAACTCGTCGTGAAGTTCCGGGAGGTTGCGCGCGGCCCAGCGGCGGGCGAGGTCGGCCGCAACGGCCATCTTCGACGACTGCGCCGCAGACGTGTTGTCCCCATGCCAACGGTAGTCGAGCAGGGTTTCGGGAATGTTGTGGAAGCGCACATGGGGGACGAGCTTCAGGAAGAGGGCGTAGTCCTCCGCCGGCGAGAACGCCTCTTCGTAGCGGATTCCCGTCTCCTTCAGGACGGACGCGCGGATCATCGCGGCGGAATGCGAGACGCAGCATCCGCCCATGAGGCCGAGGCGAATCGCCCTGTCGTCCGCCGCGCGGCGCATGAGCTCGCCCGACGGGATTACGCGCGTCCAGCTCGACACGACCCCGCATTCCGGATGGGCGTCGAGATAGGCGACTTCCTTTTCGAGGCGCGTCGGGTGCGAGACGTCGTCGTGGTCGAAGACCGCGAGGTAGTCGCCCCGCGCCATGTCGATGAGGCGGTTGCGGGAAGGCGTGATGCCGAGGTTGCGCGCATTGCGCGCGTAGCGAATGCGCGCGTCGGAGAACTCGCGGACGACCGACTCGCGCGGATCGTCCGGGCAGTCGTCGAGCATGACGAGCTCGAAGTCGGTGTACGTCTGCGTCAGGACAGACCGAATCGCCTCGCGCAGGAACGCGGGGTTCGTCCGGTAGACGGGGACGAGGACTGAGACTTTCGGCGGCTTCATTTGGACGACGGCAACGCAAGAGCCCTTGCTTCGGACACCATGTCCGAAGAACCCGCCGATTTCGTCAGCGATCTTCGCCCCCGTTCTAATTTTCTTCTAATTTCCCGTTTTGAGAATAGGCTGCGGAACTTTCTCAAGCCCCTTGAAAGCGGGCTTCGGCACGAGGCACGACGCTTCTAAGCGACTTCTAATCAGATTCGCAACGGAAAGTTCCGTTACGGGAAATTCCGAATCCGCTATTGACCGAATGCCGCAAGTTTTGATAACATATCGTCCATGAAATCGCTCAATCCATTCAAGTTCGGCAAGGAAGTCGATGGCTATCAGTTCTACGACCGACAGGACGACGCCCGCTTTCTGCATCGGAAGATGGTCGATGGGTCGTCGAATGTCGTACTGTTCGCGCCGCGCCGATACGGCAAGACCTCTTTGGTGCAGAAAGTCCTGCGCGAATTGGCGTTGTCCGACGGCATTCGGAGCCTCTGCTTCGACTTGACGAAGACGCCCACGGTCGAGATGTTCTGCCAAGACTATGCGAATGCCGTTTATGCCGCACTGAAGGGACAGGGGGACCTCTCGCAGACTTTCATGCGCTACCTGGCGATCTGGAATCCGACGATCTCGATTGACCTCGCGGGCGTGGTCAAGTTCAAGTTCCATGCGGACGTCAATCTCAGCTTGATGACGGAGTCGATTGCCGATGTCCTCAACCTGCCCGAACGGATTGCCCACGATCTCGGCGACATCCCGTTTGTCGTCGCGTTTGACGAATTTCAGGAGGTTGCCGAGATTTCGAAAGAATTTCCTCTGGAGAAGATCTTCAGAAGCTGCATTCAGGGGCACCGGAACGTGCGCTACGTCTTCCTCGGCTCGAAGACGCTCTTGATGAAACGTATGTTCGGCGATGCCGCGCGGCCGTTCTACAATTCGGCCTGTCCGATGCCGCTGGAGAAGCCGCCGGAAGCGGAAAGCCTTGAATTCCTTCTTTCACGATTTCGGGACGCGGGCCTTGAAATCGCGGATTCGGAAGCGCGCGCGATCCTTTCGGAATCGCAAAACGTGCCCTACCATCTTCAGGAACTTGCGTCCGGCGTATTCGAGCGGGTCACGCAGGAGGGGCGAACGTCCGTCACGGCGGCGGACGTTTCGCGCGCCATTGACGAAATCGTTGCGCGCAATGCGGAACTGTACGACGTGCGCATCGGCAGCTTTTCCGGTGCCAGGTATGCGCTGGCCTGTGCATTGGCGGCCGAACCGACGGCCGTCTTTGACGAAGGCTACCGCCGTCGGCATTCCCTGCCCGTTTCCTCGACGCTTCACACGGCCCTGCGGGAGCTGGTCGAGGCAGGGGTTGTCGAGGACAGGCGCGAACGGAAGCTCTATCGTCTGTCCGATCCGTTTCTTGGCCGTTATCTCCTTCAGCCGGCGGCGAAAGTGTTCGTCTGAACGGGTGAAATGCAGTGACTTATTCAAGTCTGAGCTGTTCAGCCTTGAACAGGAAGATACGGCGCCTATCGCCTCGTCGACCCGCTCCTCGCCCATCACTTGCGCGTCTCGGCCGCGTGAGGCATCGCCAACGCAGACTACAAAGGCGGAATCGCGCGCGTGACGGCTTCGGCGAGCGCAACGTCCGACGGCTGCGTGTAGCGCGCGTGCATGCCGCCGCCCGCGTGCCCCGTGATCGCGTCCGTGACGTGCGGCGGCACACCGGCCTCGTCCATCAGCGAAATGAACGTCGCCCGCAGGGAATGGAAGCTCGCGCGTCCGCTGCCGCGCTTGTGGACGCCACAAGCCCGAAACGCGCGGCAGACTGCCTTGGTCGGACAGCGCCGCGCTTGCGCGGGGAACAGGAACGGCGCGTCGCCGCCGTCTACCGCCGCGAGCCGTCGCCGAATGCACGCCTGGGCACAGCCGATCAGCGGAATGCGGAGAACCCGCCGCTTGCCGTGACGCGTCTTGTTGGGCTGAAGCGCCAGAAAGCGGCCGTCGGACGTGATTTCGTCCCTCTCCAGTTCGGCGACGTCAGAGAGCCGAAGTCCCGTGCAGTAGCCCAGGAGAACCATGTCGGCATACGCCTGTGCCAGCGAATCGCCGCACCGTGTGCGGAAATGGCGGATCACGCGGCGCACCTCGTCCGTTTCGAGACGGCGGTAGAATTCGTGTTCAAGGCTCTCGCCACGTGTCCGCGCGCCACCGGAGCCGAGCGACCAGATGGTCTCGTCCCAGCCCAGCGCGCGCCAGACACGGCGGTAGAACACGACGAGGCGCGGCGTGGAGACGTAGCGCGCGCGTAGGTCGGCCACAATGCGCCGCGCGTCCTCCGTCGTGAGGGAAACCGGCAGGCGGTGCGGCGGCGCGGCCTCGGCGAGGACTGCCAGCCAACGGCGGTAGCTCGCCGCGCTCGCGGCGGAGATCGGCACGGTAGCGCGGGAACGGAAGGCCGTCCACAGTTTCCGCCACGGGACGGGGACGCGTGTCTTCCGCGTGTCGAGGCGTTGGCGCGCCGCGTCGCCGAGGCGGACAAGCTGGGCGAGCCAAGCCGTTTCGTCTGCCGCGTCCTGCGGCGCGACCTGTGCGGCCCGGCGGCGCGCGACGCAGAGGCTGTCCGTCTTCAGGGAAATCCATTTCTGTCGTCCGTGCACCGTCAGCACGAGGTAGTAGCGGCGTCCTTTTCGCTGCAATGAGCCAGTAAACGTGTTCATGCGCGAATAGTATACTTGAAATCTCATGCTGCGCCTTATTCAGAATTGAATTATTCAAATCTGAACAAGAAGAATATGGTATAATGTCCGCATGAAAAACCCATTCAGATACGGCTCGAAAGTCACGGGCGGGGCGTTCTACGACCGCATTGAAATCAAGAAGTCCATCCTGAACGTGATCGATGGCGGCAACAACGTTGTCCTCTACGGCCCCCGTCGCTACGGGAAATCGTCTCTCATGGCGGAGGTCGTTGAGCATCTGCAGTCGCAAGACGTCCTTTGCGTCTGCCTGAACTTGATGGATGTCGCCTCTCTCAATGACTTTGTCCTTTCCTATTCCCGTGCCGTCTATCGCGTTGCCGCACCAAGGGCTTCGGCCCTGCGGCATATCGCGGAGCTCTTCAAGCGGCTGCGCCCCGTCCTGGGCTTTGACGAAAGCGGCTCGCCCGAACTGTCCTTTCAGTTCGCGTCGCGAAAGATGGGGGCGCAGGAGCTGCACGAAGTCTTGGCGTTGCCGCAGGCGCTTTGTCCGAAGGGACGTCAGATGGTTGTGGTCCTCGACGAGTTTCAGGAGGTCGCTTCGCTGGGGCTTGGCGCGAAGTTCGAGCAGATCATGCGCAGCGTCATCGAAGCGCACACCGACATCAGCTATGTGTTTCTGGGGTCGAAGTGCCATCTGATGAAGCGCATGTTCCTGTTGCCGGCGAGGCCGTTTTACCGCAGCGCGCAGACCTTCTCCCTGTCCCTGCCGCCGCCAGACGAGAGTGCGGCCTTTCTCGTGGAGAAATTCAGGGCGGTCAAGATGCGGCTCTCCGCCGAGCTGGCGTCCGCCATGGTCGAAAAGGCGGGCAACGTGCCGTACTACCTTCAGGCGCTGGGCTCGTGGGTTTTCCGCATGGTCAGCGAGCGGTCGGGGAAGGATGTCACAAGTTCCGACGTGCAGACGGGATTTGATCTCATGTACGAGGCCGAGCGCGAACTTTTCGAGAACGTCTTCCAGTCGCTTCCGGAATCGCAGCGCCTGGTTGCCCGCGCCATCGCGCAGGAGCCCGTGGCCCAGTTCTCCGAAGACTACCGCGCGCGGCATTTCCTGCCGTCGCCTTCGACCGTGAACACGGCCGTGCGGCGCCTGGCGGACGATTCGCGCATCGACAGCCTCGACGGCATCTATCGACTCGTCGATCCGCTCCTCGCCCATCACCTGCGGGTCTCGGCCGCTTAAGGCAAAAGCCGGAATCACTCATTGCCAAAGCATATTCTCAACTCCTCGCGGGGCGCTTTTGTTGGAGGTTCTCAGTTCGCTAAGATTGCGGTTTTGGGCTTGCGCTTGCAGAGGCCATTGATGGGGACTCAAGGATTATGCTATAATGTCTCCATCTCTGCCGCCCCGCCTCTCTGCCGCAAGGCATGATGCGCATTTTCGGCGGCTCGCTTTTTATTGTTCCATGCGCCATTACACAAAGAAATTCGCCACTCATGCGAATCAGGTCGCCCTGCTGAAAGCAAGGGGGCTTTCCTTGGGCGACGAAGCGGTGTCCGAACGAATCCTTGGCAGCGTCAACTATTATCGTTTCACCGGATATGCCTTACCGTTTACCAAAGATCGTGAGCACTTTTTGCCGCAAGCCTCTTTTGAGGACATTGTGGAGGTCTGTCGATTTGATGCCAAGCTTCGGGATCTGCTCTTTGAGGCACTTGAAGTGATCGAATTGGATTTCCGCGCTCGCTTCGCCTATTCTCTTTCGGAACTTCATGGTGCGTTGGGCTATCGCGATGCCAAGAATTTCAAGGACGCCAATGCCCATGCGGTTTCGCTTGAGAAGATTGACAGGGAGATTGCGCGTTCGACAGAGAAATGCGTTATGCATTTTCGCCGCGAGTATTGCCAAGGGGAGGTCCCGATATGGGCAGTTGTCGAAGTGATGACGTTCGGTACGCTTGCGAGCCTCTACAACAACCTTTGCGATGCGGAGGCCAAGGCTGTCTCGCTGTCGTACGGAATCCGGTGGGACATTCTTGGTAGTTATCTCCAGCATCTTTCCGTTTTGAGGAACTTCTGCGCACATCACGCCCGTTTGTATGACCGCAAGTTCTACAAGTTCCAGCCATTGAAGGAATGGCGTGGCCTTGCGCCGGCCATTTCTGATACGCGAGCCTTTGCCTATCAAGTGTTGCTTTGCTACCGCTTGGCAAGAAACATCAATTCGCCTTGCTTTGATCGGGACGAGTGGCGGATAAGAGTGTGCGAGTTGATGTCCGTAGCCCCTCGCCCACCGTGTTTTGATCTCCTTGAATTAGTTGGCGTGTCAGGCGATTGGGCGAATTCACCGCTTTGGGTTTGATGTTTTCGTGCGCCCCGTCGCGTTCTTTCTCCTATCGCCCAGAAAAACTTTCGGCACCCCCTTGACCAATCGCCGTCCGATTTAGTATAATTCGCGCCGTCTTTGAACGTGAGAGGGGATTCGGACATGGTGTCCGGGCCTAGGGTATCCCGGGCAGAATGAAAGTTGACTCTTGAAGCGGGAGAGGGCCAGTTGCGGCGCGAAGCGAAACTCAAACCTTCGGGCTGCGGCCGAATGGCATGACATGTGTGTCGACCGTGTTCACGCGGGTCTAACAAGGTGGGACGGCAGGACACCGCCGGCATGAACGGGTCAACCGGGCAGCTCCGGTCTTGGCAAGGCGGAAATCCGCCGAGCCGAGAGAATCAGCAAAACAGGAAACAAAAACAACATGAAGAAACTCATGATTGCAGCCGCCACGGCGGCGATGGTCGGCGGTGCGTTCGCAGCGTACCCGACGGCGGATGACGAGATCGCGGGTGAGGGCGTTGGCTCGATGTACAACGTCGCCATCACGGTCAAGACGCTGATCCCGACCATCTACGACTCCACGAAGACCAAGGGCTGCGTGATTTGCCCGACGGAAGAGGGCGAAGTCTGCCATCTGTTCGAACAGGGCACGGTCAAGATCAACGGCATCTTCGCGTCCTGCGACTGCGAAGCCCCGTTCGAGTACGGCTACTACTGGCTCGGTTCGGGTAAGAAGGCCATTGCGCTTCTCCCCGTCCTGACCAATGCGGTCGAGTACACGGATCTCATCACGGCAGACGAGAGCGGCATGACCTTCCAGGCGAACCGCTTCGGCAAGACCAACAAGAAGGTCGCGGCCTCCTTCGGTCTTGCGAACGACACCTACGGCGAAATCACGCTGACGGGCGCTGGCTTCGGCTCCTACACGGCGGCGAAGTACAAGGCGACGAAGCTTGAGGACGGTTCGTATACGTACACGCTCAAGACTCCGGCGAAGGTCTCGGTCTCTGGCTCGATCGCCGGTACGATTGACGTGGCGGCTCTCGCCGCGCTGAACGGGGTCGATCCGACGGCCGATTACGTGACCTTCCCGATGGATGGCGTCTGCACGGTCGATGTGGACTGCACGGAGGGAACCTCGCTTGATGCCGCTCCGGCAGTTGGCACGTTCTCCGTCAAGTCGCGCTCGGTCACGAAGCTCAGCAAGGTCATTCCTGCCAAGCTCAACGTCATCCTCTAATCGCCTCGAACAATCGATTGCGATTCGCAACAGGAACCGCCAAGAAAGTCGCTTTCTTGGCGGTTTCGTCTTTCAACGAACGTCTTGCTCGGACATCAAGCGAGCCTACCCTGTCCGCCATGGGAAACCTCACGTCGATTCATCTCGTTCCCGCCGCTTTCGCCTGTGCGGGGCTTCTTGTCATTTGTGGCTGTGGCGAACGCCGTTCGCCCGCAGCCGTTGGCGCGTCCGCACGGGGCGGCGGCACGGCGACTGAAGACCGGGCGATTGCCGCCTGTGCCGGGCAGGCCTACCGCCAGTCCGATTGGGATCGCGACGTGGCGGCCAGTGTGCGCCTTGCGTGTGCCGGGCTAACCCGAAAGGGAAAGACGCCGGACGATCCGTTCAGGGATCGGGCCGCACGGCGCGCCCGCGTGGCCAGTCTCCAGAACGCCGTCAACTACATGCTGGTCAGGGGCAGCGCCGCCGGACGCGCCTTCGATTGTGACGACGCGGTCTTAAACCGCGTGCGCGACCGCTATTCGCAGAGTGCCTTCCGGCAGAAGGGAAAGTTCGCGTCCCTCACGAACCTCGTCTCGTCCGAAGATTATCAGGTGATTGATCATCTGGCGCGGAAAACCGCCGTGGTCGAGTCATTCCTGTCAAGGGAATTCGCGCCGAAGTTCCGCGTGTCGGACAGCGAGATTGACGCGGCCTGGTCAAATGTCGTCCGACTGGCCGAATTGGCCGACCAGACGAACCGAACCATCCGGGCGACCGCGCAGGACGTCGTGCGCCGAGCACGGGGCGGAGAGGACTTCACGCGGCTCGTCCGCGCCTACTCGCAGGACGCGAACAGCGACGAGAACGGCTTCATCGAGGAAAAGACCGAATCCGACTTCGCGTCCGACAAGCCGGGCGTCTGGGCGGCGGTCGCAAAGCTGAAGCCCGGCGAAGTCTCCGAACCTCTCGACTCCGAAGAGGGGCTGTCGATTTTCAAGCTCGCGCGGATCGAGCCGCCGAACGACGAGCATGACGAGGATTGGCGCATCCTCCAGCGCATCGTCTTCCACCGCATGCTGAAGTATCCCTACGAGACGCGGGACGACCTCGCCATGGCCCTTCAGGAAAAGGCGAGACGGGAAATGGGGGCGTCGGCCGTGCGCGAACTCGTGGCGGAGAACCCGGTGACCTTCCCGACGGGCGTGGAAGGCTTCTCGCGCGACTTGCTCATCATGCTGCGCGCCTATTCGCGCGACATCGTCGTGCCGGAGGCCAAGGGCCTGTCCGGCGCGTATCTCAAGGCCCTGCAGATGAAAAGAAAACAGCGTCAACCGAAAAACAAGGAGAACCATGAAAGCCATGAACACTGAAGCAATTGGAAAAACTTCGCAACTGCGGACGGGACAAGGCCCGTCCCTCCCCAAGATTGCGGCACACGCCCTTCTCGCGCTTGCCGTGGCAAGCGGCCTTTCGGCCCGCGCCGACGAGGCGGCCGCCTCGGTCACGCCGGGCATCTGGAACGACTCGTTCACGGCCAGCCGGGCTTATGCGGACGCGAACCAGACGCCCCTTCTCCTGCTCGTCGGCGCGAAAGACTGCGGCTCGTGCCAGACGGTGGACGCCGCGCTCGCGGAGGACGCGCGCTTTCTCGACTGGAAGCGCGCGCATGGCGAGTTCGTCTACTGCTCGGTCAAGGGGCCGTCAAAGAACAACATCGCCGGCTACCTGAGCAACCCGAAGAAGTACCAGTCGCTCGTCTCGGAAGACCTCGCCGCCGCCCTGGACTTCACGAAGGGCAGCATCATCCCGCGCGTCGCGTTCTACTGGCCCGGCCACGAGCCCGACAAGCAGACGTTCAGCTGCTGGAAGGGCTACATGCCGGTCAAGGAGCCGAAGGACGACACGGTCGGCCAGCTGCTCGCGTGCCTCGATGCCTTCTTCGCGGACTATGCGTCCACGACCGCCTTTGTCGCGGGCGAGACGCCCGCCGACCGGCTGGAGGCCCTGCCGTCGGCGACGTCCGTCACCGTGCCCGTCCGGCGCACCAGCGGCCTCGCGCGCACGCTCCCGACCAGCCTCGTCGTCCCGGCGACGGCGGCAACGAACCTCATCCCCTGGACGGCCGGCCAGGCCGACGCCCTCGTGCGCGTCGCGCTGCCGACGGGCCTGACGGCGGGCGCGTCCGTCGCGCTGCGCCTCCTGGGCGAAGACGGAGCCGTGCAGGACGAGTCGGCGGTGTGGATCGTCAACGACTCCGAACCGACCCCCAAGAACCCGCTGTGGCTGGGCGAACGTGACGCGGCGACGCTCCAGCCGGGCGAATGGACGATGGACGTCGATCTCGCGCAGGCGTGCGCCCAGACGGCCGGGACGTTCACGCTGAACCTCGTCGGCGGCGCGCTCTGGTGTCCCGACTGCGTGAAGACCGACCGCTACTTCGTCGAGACGCCCGCTTTCGAGGAATGGCTTGCGGAAAAGGGAGTCTACTGTTCGCTGATCGACATTCCGCGCTCGACCGGCAAGTCCTGCCTCCTGACCTACGAGCCGGGGACTGTCAGCGACGGCTACGTCAAGGCCGTGACGAACGGGACGGACATCGCCGCCGAGGACGTGCGCGTGCAGAGCGGCGCGGGCTACCTCTCGCGCAAGGGCGCAGACCCGGATGTGGCGGCGCAGGTCTTCGCCCGCAACGTCGGCCTTGCGTCGAACCTCGTGGCGAACGGCGGCCTCTGCATTCCGGGCAAGGCACGTCTCGGCGTGCCGACGTTCGTCGTCCAGAATGCGGCGGGCCGCGTCATCGGCCGCTTCGACAGGTTCGCGGCGGTCAGCCCGACGGACGCGCACGCGGCGGCCGCCTACGTGCGGCGGCTGGACGAGATCCTGGCGCTCGCGGACGACCCGACGGAGGAGCTGAACCGCGACTGGCAGACCGCCACGACGGACGACTGCGCGCTCGACATCCGGGGCGGCGCGCGCGTCTCGACGATTTCCGCCATCGACCTTTCGGACTACTGGCGGCTCACGGGCCGCGACCGCTGGACGCGCACGGCGTTCACCGTCAAGGGTTCTGCGTCCGTCGCGTCTGCGGCGGAGGAGAACGACGTGCGCCTCAACCTCTGGCAGGTGACGGACGGCAAGGCGACGAAGGTCGCGGCCGCGACGGGCAACCTCGCGACGGGCGTCAGCCTGCCGCCGCAGGAGATCGCGTCCGATCCCGCGACAGCCTACTTCGTCCAGCTTGAGGCCCTTTCGACAAGCGCGGCGTTCGCGCTGGACCGGGACGGCGACTCGGTCGTCACCTACGACCTGACGGCGACATCGACGGACGACGCGGGCGCGATCGCCTTCGCGAAGGCGTCCGACACCGCAAGCGAGGCGGACGCGCAGAAGGCCGGCGGCACGCTGCGCGTCCTCGTCCCGGTCGTCCGCACGGGCGGCGCGTCGGGCGCGACGAACGCCACGGTCACGGTCGATGCAGCCTCCACGGCGTTCGCCGACCGCTACCGCCTTGTCACGGACACGGTCTCCTGGGCCGACGGCGAGACGGGGACGAAGAACATCGAGATTGACGTCCTTGACGACGGAAACGCGGACGGCACGCAGACGCTGCGCCTGCTGCTCGGCGCGGCGGCGTTCGAGCTGACGATTCTCGACAACGACAGGGCCAACGTCGGGAAGGTCGCGCTGGCCGAGGCCGTGCCCGCGCTCGCCAAGAAGGGAACGGTCATCGCGCCGGAGGGCTCGCGCGTCCGAATCGGCGTGTCGCGCCTCGGCGGCGCAGACGGCGCCGTCGCGTGCACGCTCCAGGCGACGGCGGGCGCGTTTGCCGCGCCGCCGACGTTCGCCTGGGCCTCGCGCGCGTCGGGCGTGCTGTGGGCAGAACTCGACCTGCCCCTTCTCGCGGACTGCCCGTCCGGCAAGGTGACGGTCTCGTTCGATTCCCTCACGGGCGTCAAGGCCGACTCCTCGGCCCGCACACTCACGATCCAGCTCGTGGGCGCGGACGCGCCGCGCTTCGCCGCCGACTCGCTCGCCCTGAGCCTGACGCGCTACTGCGCCGTCTCGCAGGAGGTCGCCGTGCTGAACCTCGCGGACGGCGCCAAGGCCAGGGCCGCGAAGCTTTCGGGGTCTGTCCCCGCCGGCGTGGCGGTGAAGCTCGTGGGCGACCGGCTCGTCGTCAGCGGCACGCCGACGGCAAAAGGCGGGGCCTATGAAGCCGTCTACCAAATCTCGCAGACCGCCGGACGGCAGAAGGCGCCGGGGCTGACGATCCGCCTGTCGTTCGCCGTGACGGACGTCGCGGCGCTCGATCCGTCCGCGCCGGGCGCCAACCCGTCCGTCGCGACGCGGCGGAAAGTCGCGGACATGATGGTCATCGACGAAGCGGACAAGCGGCTCGTCGGCCTCGTCACGGGCCTGACGATCGCGCCCACGGGACGCTGCACGGCGAAGTATCGCGGCGCGTCCGGGAACGTCTCGCTCGCGTCGAAGGGCTGGGCCGCCTACGATGCCGCGACGGGGGCGTTCACGGCCCGGCTGACGGTCTCGCGGAAGCCCTACGCGCTCGTCGTGACGGCGCAGCCGGACGGCACGGTCGAGGCCGAACTCGCCGACCCGGACTTCGCGGACGACCTGGCGGTCGTGACGCCGGCGACGGCGTGGAGCCGGGAGAATCCGGCTGCGGCGTGGGTCGGCCGCTACACGGCGGCGTTCGGTGACGCCGAAGGCGAGGCGCTGGCGAGCGGCGCACCGGTCGTCACGCTGCAGATGACGGAATCCGCCGCGCGCACGGGCACGATGCGCTATGCGGGCTTCCTGCCGAACGGACAGTCGTTCAGCGGCTCGGCCGTCCTCGTGGCCGACGGCGTTGACGCGGCGTTGCTGCCGATCTGCTCTCGCACGGCGAAGGACTTCCTCTCGGCCGTCCTGCGCATCCAGGCCGACGGAGCCGTCCAGGCCGTGACCGGCGATGCGGACGTCCGGCCGGGCTGGACGCACACGGAAGCCCTGCCAGAAGCCTGTTCGGACGTCCGCTACGGCTCGGTCGTCGGCTCGTGGATCGACGCGAAGCAGGACCTGCTGGAAACGGTCGATCCGGCGGCGAACGGACATGATCTTGTCGCGGAAGGTGCGCTGGAGGCGATTCCGGTCACGATTGCCGCAACGTCCGTGAAGCTCGATCCCGTCGCGGCGAGGGCCGTCGGCGCGACGCTCTCGCTCAACCGGAAGACGGGACTCGTCAGCGGACGCTTCAAGGTGCTCAACACGGCCGGCAAGACGGTCACGGCGAACTACCGGGGCGTCCTCCTGCCGGACTGGGGCGACGGCTGCCCGACGTGCGGCAAAGTCCCGTGGGCGATGGGGGCGTTCTGGTTCGGCGAGAAGCTGACGGGCGAGCTGGACGGGCGTCCGAAGACGCTGACGGTCAAGGTGGGCGACACGCTCTACGTCGAGGCAAACTGACATGAACAGACACATTCTGATTGGCGCGGGCGTCTTGGTGCTTGCGGCGGGGACGGCTCTCTGGCTTGGACGCGGCGTGTCCACGGACGTGGGCAAGGCGGACGATGCTGCGGCGCGGCTGGGACGGCGGATCGGGGACGCCTCGAAGGAGGGCGCGAAATCTGCGCGGCCCGCGCGCATCGCCGAGGCGCGGCCGACGGCACAGGGTTCTGCGTCCTCTGCCGCGTCGGCGGCAGAGACGGCGGACGACGAGCTCTCGGCGGAAGACCAGAAGCGGCTCGATGCGATCCAGGCCGCGCTCGACGACGAGAACCTGGCCGAGGTCAAGCGGCTCGCCGAACGGCTCGTCGATCATCCCGTCGCGGAAGTCCGCCAACGCGCGATCGAGGCGCTGCAGTGGTTCGGCGCGAAGGCGCTCGACGCGCTGACGCCCTTCCTCGCGGACGCGGACGAGGACGCGCGGTCGGCCGCGATGAACGCCGTCGAGCAGTCTCTAGCCGAAATGGACAGCGACAAGGCGAAGCTCGACTACATCGAGTCGCTGTTCCAGATCCGAGGCGCCTGCGACGCGGACGGCCTCGCGATGCTGGCCGGGCAACTCAAGGGCCTCTCGGACAGCGTGGCCGTTGTCGATGCCGCCGTCCGCGTCATCGAGGCGAACCGGAACCCTGACGCCGTGAGGGAGATGCGGGAAGTCTACGAGTTCGTGACAGGCGAGCCGTACACGACGCCGGACGCCGCACAGCAATGGCAACGAGAGAACGCCGAAACACCCGAATGAAACGGAAGGACGGATATGAGATTCATGGGAAGACACGCGCGCAAGATGAAGCGGAGGGAACTGGACGGCAGGGACATCGATCGCCTGTCCGCATTCTTGGCAGAGCGGATCGGCGTACAGTCGCTCACGCTGACGCCCATCGCCGTCTCGTGCGCCTGGCCCGTCTTCAAGGGCGTGACGTCCGCCGGCGAGCCGCTGTTCGTGAAGCTCTCAGACCGGCGGCTGGCGGAGAAGACGCTGGACTTTCTCTCGAACGTGCGCGCGGGCGGGCTGCTGGCCAGTCCGCGGCTTCCAGAGGCGCTCGACTTTGACGGCCATGCGGTCCTGTGCCTGGAATGGAAGCGCGCCGTTCGCGTGAACGCCGAGGACATGACGGATCGCCAGATGGCGTCGTTCCTGTCGGGATGCCGCGAACTGTCCGCCGCCCTGAACGCCTATCGCGGCGAAGTCCTTCCGAACGAAGAGGATTCGCCTGACCGCCAGTACGCCCTCGTGGCGGACTACGCGCGGCGTCATCCGCTCCTGGCGGGCCTCGTCAGGCCGCTTCTGTCGCTTCCCGAAACGGAACGGTCTTATCGCGGCCGCTCGCTCGTGACCATCCACGGGGACCTGCAGGAGGAGAACTACGGCTTTGACGGCGATCGGCTGTCGGCGGTCTTCGACTTCGATGCGATCCGGAAGGGGCTGGCCTGCGAGGATGCGGCGTATGCCTTTACGGAACGCGCCCGGCGCAGCGAGCTGTCGGCTCGCGCAAGGCGGCGGCTGACGGGCCTTTTCCTGTCGCTCGTGCGCGCGTCCCCTTGGCCGGCGGACGAGTGGCTGGTGGCGGTCAACCATGCGCGCCTTCGCATCGCTTCGCGCCGGCTGGCGCGTCGGTCGCATTCGCCGTTCATCGCCTTTGACATTGCGCGCCGCGACAGGCCGCTGCGACACCTGGCGGAGGCCCTGAAGGAAACCTATGCTTAAGATCTTCTGCGTTTACTTCGACCGGCGTCCCGTCTGGCGCTCGGATTGCGTCGAGCCCATTCAGGCGGGACGCGCCCGCACGGGGCTTGACCTCGGCATGCGGACGGACGACACGGGCGACAGCATCTCCGCCGAGAACCTCCGCTACGGCGAGATGACGGCCTGGTACTGGGTCTGGCGGAACTACCTGCCGAAGCACCCGGAACTGACGCACGTGGGGTTCAGCCATTACCGGCGGTTCCTGGATTTCACGGACGGGGCAACCGGCCGCACGCGCCGGATGACCTACCGCAGGTTCCGCCGCTCCTTCGACCGCCACTACCGGGAGGCGGAACTGCTGGCACGCATTGGCGAGGCGGATCTCGTCATGCGCCGCGCGAGCGATTCCGGCTTCCCGACGTTCCGGCAGGAGTACCAGCAGTCGCATCCGCAGAACCTGGCGGACTTCGACCGCTTTGCGGCCCTGCTGCAGGAGCTTCACCCGGCGGACGCCCCGGCGATTGACGAGGCGCTGCATTCGCGCCAGCTGGCGATGGAGCTTCAGTTCGTGATGCGCCGCGCGGTGTTCGAGGACTTCATGGCGTGGATCTTCGGCGCCTGTCGGGCGTTTGAGCGGCGGTGGGCGTGGAGCGGCCCGTCGGAAGGGCCGAAGGCGCGCGCGCCGGCGTTCCTGGCCGAGCGCTTCTTCATGGTCTGGCTGGCGATCCGCCGGAAAGACCCGGCTTTCCGGGTGATGGAGCTTCCGCTGGTGAAGCTCACGGGGCGGCCCTGGTGGTATCGGCTGCTCAAGCCGTTCCTCCCGCTTCTGCCGAAGTCGGTTGACGAACGGGTCTACGACGCTTTCAAGTGAGAATGCGAAATGAAGGAACTGCACCTGATCGTTTTGTGGGAGCGGGCACGTGCCTGTGAGGACCGGATCGTCGCGGACATTCGCCGCCATGTCCGGGTCGTGGCCAGCTTTACGGAGACCTGGCCCTGCGATCCGCGCGACGGCTACGCCCGGTTCTACGGCGCCAAGGCGGCATTGGCGGCCGGAAAGGTCGAGAGCTGCGGAGGCGGCGCGTTCCGCGTCCTGATCGTCTGCGACGCGCGTCCGCGCTACGGGTGGCGAAAGACCTCGCGGGGGACGGAGTGCGTCAATCTCCGCCTGTTCGCGATGAAGAAGCGCTATCGCGCATGGGCGGGAGGCCATAACGTGCATTCGACGAATTCGCGGCCCGAGGCGGAGCGGGACATCTTTCTGCTGACCGGACGGCGCGTTGCCGATTGGTTCCGGAACTCGTCCACGGAGGGCGTGGTGGCGTTCGCGCCCGGCTGGGAGCAATTGGCGGATCCGGGAACGGCCATTTGCGAGGCGCCGTCCCCTTCGGCGGAGGCCGCGAATCAGGTCGCGAACCTTTGCGAAAAGGTGTTCCCGGTCAAGGGCTTGACGTTCCTGGGTGAGCGCCTGCGCGTTCCCGAGTCGAATCTGAAGGAGCTGGTCTTCTCGGCCGTTGGCCCAGACAAGACCGCCTGCTCCGTCCATTACCTGACGGTTGGCCGGGAGACATTGGTCACCGATTTCGATTTCGGTCGTCGGTTCTGCGAGCGTCTGCCGCAGAACGGCTTTCGCCCGCTGTTCTTCAGGCTTGACGAGAACGGCGAACGTTTTGGCGTTGGCGTACGGAGGTGGTTGCCGGGCTGCACCTTGCGGGAAGCCGTTCGACGCGGACTGTCCGCCGAGGAGTCCGAACGGATGGCGAAGGAGCTCCTGGAAATCGCAGAGGCCCTGATGGAACTTGGCATCTGCCACCGGAACCTGACGCCAGACGAACTGTGGGTTGGGAACGATGGCCATGTGCGCGTGGCGGACTTCTCCTTTGCGGTCGATCTTGACGGCGGACGCGAGACCGGGGGGCTGTCCCGGAATCTAGAGGTCTTGGCGAACATCGGCGGCGGGTATCGGCTGGATGCCGGCCGATGGTGCGACCGATTGGCCATTGCCAGATGCGTCGAGCTGCTGCCGCGCGGCCCGGCGCGTGATGCCGCGCTCGCCGAGTTGATGGACGCCACCGCTTTTCTCACACATCGCGTTCGCCTGAGGCATCGCTTCGTGCGAAAGGCCCTGTTCCTCTTCGTGCAGCTGTCGTTTCGGAATCTCTTCCGTCGGCTTCGCGGAAAGGAACCTCGGCATCCGGCGCTCTGGACATTGCTCGCGCATGCCCTAGGCCTTCCCGTGCGCGGCAATGACGGCTGGCGGGACCTGTCGCGCGTGTTCCTCGCGCTAGACGAGCGCGTGAATTACGTTGTCCTCCGCAATTACGAGATGTTGCCGGACCGCTTCGATCCGGCCATGCATGGCGACATCGACCTGCTTGTTGACGACCTCGACGAGACCGTGCGGACGCTTCATGCGCGCAAGGTCGTTCGCAAGCCATGGCGCGTGCACTACGTGATTGTCGTGTCGGGCGTTCCGGTCTACCTGGATCTTCGCCATGTCGGGGACGATTACTATTGCGAGGACTGGGAGCGGGATGTGTTGCGGACCCGGCGGAGATTGCCGTGCGGGGTTTTTGTGCCGACTGCGGAGCATGCGTTCCACACGCTGGTGTATCATGCGCTGTTCCAGAAACGGACGATTGCGTCCGACTATCCTGCCAAGGTCGCGGCGCTGGCAAGGGAAGCGGGCGTTGGGGGGACGTCATTTGACGACTGGAGAGGAAACCTCGTGCGATTCATGCGGGAACGCCGGTATCGACCTGTCCGCCCCGAGGACTGGAGCGTCAAGTACAATCCCGAAGCCGTGAAGGAGGCGTTCGGTGCCGCGTTCTGAAGGGCCAGAAGAGGCGGCCCTGGCCGTCGAACTTGAGATCCGGATGGGAGAGCCAAGCATTCGGCTGATGCGCATTCAGTCCAATTGCGTGTCGAAGGCCTATCGGGCGATGCGGCCGGACGGATCGGTTTTCTTTACGAAATGGTCGCGGGTCGACAGCGCGAAGGCCCTTGGCTTCCTGTCGGCGGTCCAGCCGGATCCGATTCTGCCCCAGCCGATCAGGGGCGGAATATTTGCCTTCTGTGGCGGCTGGGTGACCAGTTACGTCTGGCGGGAGTCCACGTCGGTTTCCCTGGAGCGGATGACCGATGCGCAGTTTTCCGCGTTTTGCACGGCCTATCGCCGATTGGTACGCGCCTTGCAGTCGGCCCCCGAGGTCGGCGCACAGGTCGATGGCGATGCGCTGATGGCGAGAATCCGCGCCTATGCCCGCCAGTTTCCCCTGCTGAAGGGCTTGCTTGCGAGCCTTTTGTCGTTGCAGCATGAGGATTACGCCTATCCGGAAGATACGCCACAGGTCGTCATCCATGGAGACCTGCACGCGGGGAACTTCGGCTTTGTCGGCGATGAGTTCCAGTTCTTCTGCGATTTTGACCTGTTGGCGCGCGGAAGCGAAGTCGATGACCTGGCCTTTCTGCTCAGCGAAGAGGTGCGCCGGTCCGGGATGAGCCGTTCTGGCGTCTCCCGGCTGCTTCACCGCCGGGACCGACTGATCCAGCTTGTCGGTCGTCCGCTCGGCGACTGGCGGGTTGCGCTGAACCGGCTTCGCCTGCGGATGGCGGACAAGCTGATTGCGCGGCATCCGCACACTGTCCGCACGATGTGGAATGTCCTGGTTCGTGACCGACGACTGCGCGTTCTGCTGAAGGGTCTGCCGAGATAGGTTCCTGCGTCATCGGCACGTATGGACACCGACCTTTTTGGGGGGACGGGGCAAGTCCTCAACTGGGGCAGAGAGGCTTCAGTCCAACCTCGCGCGCGAGTCGGTCAAGGTCGGCTTGCGTCGGGTTGGCGCCCTCGCCCACGACCGACAGCGTCTGCCATCCGTTCGGCCCCTCGCTGTAGGTGAAGTCGTAGAACGGCGCCAGCGACCAGCGGCCTTTCTCGTCCATCAGGAACGCGAAGTTCTTCAGGTGGTCATCGCGATTGTGCTCAAGGACATTCAGCGTGGCGCGGCGAAACAGCTCTTCCTTTGCCGCATAGTCGTGCGTCAGCGCATCCGTCAGCTTGAACAGGAGCGCATACTCGTCGCCCGGCGTGCGGAAGTCCGCATGGAGAAGCCCCGCCGCCGAAGCGACATGAAGCCGTCCGCCGACGTCCGTGCGGTCAAACCGCTTCGTGGCGAAGAAGGCACCGGCCCTCGTCTCGATCAGTCGGCTCGGCATCATCAAGACGCCGGCGGCAATCGCCTTTTCGTAATAGCGGAATTCCCGGACGCCCGCGTCCTCTCCGTCCTGGCGCGCGTTGAACTTCACGATCCAGTGCTCAAAGCCCGGCGGCAGGGTTTCCCGCTCGGCGCAGACGTCGCCCGTCTGCGGATTGAACCCGACGAACACCTTCGGACGCGCACCGCCCGAACTGCCGCCCGCCCGCCGCACTTCCGGCAGGACATCCTCGGCCCTTCCCTCGGCAAAGCGTTCGGCCGATTCCGCCAGCGCGGCAAGGTCGGCGAATTCCGCCTCGGCCTCCAGCGGCTCTTCCGGCTCGTAGACCAAGGCGCCCCTGCCGTTTGTCCCGACACAGGCGAGGCGTTCCAGCACCGACGGAAGACGCCCGTAACGTCGCCGATAGGCGGCATCGACAAGGCGACGCCCCCAGCCGTCCGGGAGCGAATCCTCGAACACGCCGAAGGTATCCATGTTGCCCGAACGGTCGTAGACAAGGACGCCGCTTCGGGGCGGCAGACGAAACGGCGCCAAGTTCAGCCCCGTCGCCAAGAACCCTCGGTCATACTCAAAGGCCGTGTCACGACCCAAGTCGAAAAGCGTACCGACCTTGATCTGGTACGTGGGCGAGAACCGCAGGGAAACCGTCAGGCGCATGGCCGATCCTCCTTCTTCATGCGCACACGCTGCACGGCTCTCCGGCGCGGCAGGGCTTCCAGCGAAACCGGCACGGACGCGAGGCGCTGCCGCTCTTTCAGGAAATCGCCGACAGCCTCCAGCTGCCGCAGGGCAAAGACGACCCGAAAGAGCGCGTCCGTCGAGGCAAGCCCCGTCCGTTCCAAGCGCGAAATGGACGCCGCCGGCACACCGCTTCGCCGCGCAAGTTCCCGCTGTGTCCAGCTGACGCGCTGACGTTCGGTGCGCAGCCACGTGCGCAACAGTGCAAGGGCATCGCCCGGCGAAGTCAGAGAAATCGAATCGAGAGAAACAGACATGAGTAGTATTTTACCATAATATATTGTTGCTATCAATGCCATAGGCTAGTTAGCAACAATATATTGCCTTTATGCTATCGTACATAGATCCCCCTGAAGATGCGCGCCATCCCGCCCATGTCGTCTTTTGGCCAAAACAACGCAAGCTGGACAAATCCAAACCCACGGTTGCGATTTGTCCAAACATGGGCAAGCAACTTGCAACGCATTGGCCGTCTGTCAGACACGATGGAGCTAGGCTCGGTCATCTACTCCGGTGAAGACTGGAAAATGGGCGACATCGCCTTTACGCATTTTTCGGAGACCGAGCGCCTGATGGCCAAATAATCGGCAATAGGCGTACGTCAGACGAACACTTTCGCCGCCGGCTGATCATCGTCCGGCCGGAGGCCGCTCTGTGTTTAAAGCAAAACGCGCGAGCCTGATTAGAAGTCGCTTAGAAGCGTCGCACCTCGCGTCCGATCCCGATTTCAAGGGGGTTGAGAAAGTTCCGCAGCCTATTCTCAAAACGGGAAATTAGAAGAAAACTTGAACAGGGGTGAAGATCGCTGGCGAAATCGGCGGGTTCTTCGGACATGGTGTCCGAAGCAAGGTTTTGCTGTGTGCGTGGCGGGAAAACCGCCGCTGAGGGAGTTTTGGGTTCCATGCCGAGCAGGGTCGAAAAGAGAATTTGTTCGCAGGACGGGGCCCTCGCATGAATGCCGGGCGTCTGCGCGTCTGTGCGCTGTGGCTGGCGGATGCCGTCTGCATTTCGCTGGCCTGGTTCCTGTCGGTCAACGTCTACCGGGCTCTGGGGCTCGGCGACTACGAGGCGGGGGCCTACCTGCGCATCTGGCCGATCGTCTTCGTCTTCACCGGGCTCAACTGGATCTCGCGCCTGTATCAGGGGCGCGGCGCCTACCCGAGCCTTCCGCAGGAGCCGGTCGACGAGTTCCGCCGCCTGATCCTCTGTGCGCTCGCCACGCATGTCTTCGTCCTGGCGTTCCTCGGCTTCAGCCACCGCGTGGCGGATGTCTCGCGCGTCGTCCTGGTCGTCAGCGGGCTTTTGACGGCTGCGACGGCGCAGAACTTCCGAAACGTCGTGCGCGCGGGGCTGAAGCGGCTGGGCCTGGGGCAGATTCCGGCCTTCCTCGTCGGCGAGGGCGCGGCGGCCGAGCAGGTGGCGCGAATCTTTGCCGCCGACGCCTACTACGGCATCCGCCTCGTGCGCCGCTTTCGCCGCGACGAGCTGCGAGCAATCGTCACGGCGGCGCGGGCGGCGGACGTCAAGCACCTCTTCTGCTGCTACAAGGACGACCGCTACTTCCGCGCCCAGCTGCCGGAATTCACGCGCCAGTTCACCTTCATCGAGTATCTGCCGACGGAAATGGCGTTCCCGGTCGCGGGGGCGCGGGCCGTCTCCGTCGGCACGCTGGGCGGGCTGGAGATGGTGAACCAGCGTCGGATGAAGGCGCTCAACTGGGAGAAGCGCGCCGTCGACTGCGGGCTCTCGCTGCTGATTGCCGTCTGCGCGCTGCCGCTGTTCGCGCTGGTGCCGGTTCTCGTCAAACTGACGAGCAAGGGCCCAGTCTTCTACAGGGCGCGGCGCCTGGGGAAGAACGGCCGCCCGATCGACGTCTGGAAGTTCCGCTCGATGTATGCGGACGCCGACCGCCGGCTCCAGTCGATGCTGGACGCCGACCCGGCGCTGAAGGCCGAGTTCGCGCGGGACTTCAAGCTCAAGGACGATCCGCGCGTGACGCCGCTGGGGCGGTTCCTGCGGAAGACCTCGATCGACGAGCTGCCGCAGCTCATCAACGTCGTGAAGGGCGACATGGCGCTCATCGGCCCGCGTCCGATCGTCGAGCCGGAAATCGCGCATTACGGGAAGGCTTACGAGATCTTCTCGTCGGTCAAGCCCGGCATCACCGGCCTGTGGCAGGTGTCCGGCCGCAGCGACACGGACTACGCCGAGCGCGTGGCGCTGGACGTCCACTACATCTTCAACTGGTCGCCCTGGCTTGACCTGTGGATTGTCTTCCGCACCGCCGTCGCCGTGCTGAAGATGAAGGGCAGCTACTGACAGCGCCGGCCGAAAGTATGCTATAATGTCCGCCTAAGGAGGCGAACACATGAAGATCACGTTCTACGGTGCGGCACAGACGACGACGGGCTCGATGCATCTCGTCGAGGCGAACGGCAGGCGGATCCTGCTGGACTGCGGGCTCTACCAGGGCCACCGCAAGGAGGCGTTCGAGAAGAACCGCAACATCCCGGTCGATCCGAAGACGATCGACTACGTCGTTCTCTCGCACGCGCACATCGACCACTCGGGCAATCTGCCGCAGCTCGTGCGCCAGGGCTTTCGCGGCCGCGTCTTCGCGCGCCAGTCGACGACGGAGCTCTGCGACGTCATGCTGCGCGACTCGTGCTTCCTGCAGAAGCGCGACCTCGAATACGTCAACAAGAAGCGCCGCCGCGAGGGCAAGCGCCTCTTCGAGCCGCTCTACGACGAGCGCGACATCGACGCGCTCATGCAGCTCTTCGTGCCGACGCACCTGCACGAGCCGCGCGAGATCTGCCGGGGCGTGACGCTGGAGTTCTTCAACGCGGGCCACATCCTCGGCTCGGCGCTCGTGCAGCTCGACGTCCGCGCCGACCACGGGCGCAGCCACCGGCTGCTCTTCTCCGGCGACCTCGGCCAGCCGAACCAGCCGATCCTGCGCCACTTCGAGTATCCGGCGGGGGCGGACATCCTCCTCTGCGAGTCGACGTACGCCGACCGGTTCCATCCGTCGGCGGACGACGTGGAGTACCGCCTGGAGCAGTACCTGAAGCACATCGACCGCCACAACGCGAAGCTGCTCGTGCCCGCGTTCTCGGTCGGCCGCACGCAGCAGATCATCTACTACCTCAACCGGCTCGCGGACAAGCGGAAGCTGCCGCGCGAGGTGAAGGTCTACATCGACTCGCCGCTCTCGCAGAAGGCGACGCGCATCTACGCCGCGCACCGCGAGGTCTACAACGAGGAGGCGCGCGAGATGATCGCCGCCGGACGCGACCCGCTCACCTGCCCGAACCTCACGTTCGTCGGCACGCCCGAGGAGTCGATGGCCCTCAACGGCGCGCCCGGCCCGATGGTCATCATCGCGGCGTCTGGCATGTGCGAGGGCGGGCGCGTCGTCCACCACATCAAGAACTGCGCGGGCGACCCCGACAACATCATCCTCATCTGCGGCTTCCAGGCGGAGAACACGCTCGGCCGCCGCATCGTCGAGCGGCGCGAGACGATCAAGCTGCTCGGCGAGGAAGTGCCGCTCAGGGCGCGGGTCGAGGTCATCAACGCGCTCTCGGCCCACGCCGACCGCCGCGGGCTCGCGGAGTGGCTGGACGAGGTGAAGGACAACGTGCGCCACGCCTTCGCCGTGCACGGCGAGCCGGAGAAGGTCGCGGCGATGGTCGACCTCATGAAGGAGAAGGGGATGGCGAACGCCGTCGCCCCCGTGCCGGGACAGGTCTTCAAGTTCGACTGAGGGAAAGAAGCCGACGGAGATGAAACTCGCACCTCTCATTGACCACACGTTCCTGAAGCCCGCAGGCGACAGGGCGGCGATCGCGAACCTCTGCGCGGAGGCGAAGCGCTACGGCTTCGCCTCGGTCTGCGTGAACCCGGCCGAGGTGACGGCGGCCGCGCGGCGGCTGCACGGCAGCGGTGTCCGGGTCTGCACCGTGATCGGCTTTCCGCTCGGCGCAAACACGAACCGCACGAAGTGCTTCGAGGCGGCGGACGCGATTCAGGCGGGGGCGGACGAGCTGGATCTTGTCGTCAACCAGCGGCTGCTCAAGCATTCGCCGGCGACGTGCGAGGCGGAGCTGCTCCAGTGGGGGCGCACGTGCCGCACGTTCCGCTCGGACGTCACGCTGAAGCTGATCCTCGAATGCTGCAACCTCACGAAGGCGGAAATCGTGCGCGGCTGCAAGATCGCGAAGCGGGTCGGCTTCGACTTCGTGAAGACGTCGACGGGCTTCGGCGCGGGCGGCGCGACGGTCGAGGACGTGCGGCTCATGCGGAAGGCCGTCGGCCCGGAGATGGGCGTCAAGGCGGCGGGCGGCATCCGCGACCGCGCGACGGCGGAGGCGATGGTCGAGGCGGGCGCGACGCGCCTCGGCTGCTCGGCGGGCGTCGCGATCTGCCGGGGAGAAAGGGCCTGACGGTCTGTGACGGGAGCCGCGCATTGAAGTTCGGATTCGGCAAGACGCTTCGCAACGTGTTCACGGTGGGCGGGCTGACGGCGTTCAGCCGCGTCCTGGGGCTCGTGCGCGAGATGCTGCAGTCGCGGCTTATCGGCGCGGGCGTCGAGCAGAGCGCGTTCACGCTCGCGTTCGCGCTGCCGAACATGGCGCGCAAGCTCTTCGGCGAGGGCGCGCTCACGGCGGCGTTCGTGCCGGTCTTCAAGGGCGAGGTCGCGGCGGGCGAGGTCGAGTCGGCGCGGCGGCTCGCGCGCGCCGTGATGACGCTCGTCCTCCTGATTCTCGGCGCGGTCGTCGTCCTCACGGTGCTGGGCCTGACGGTCGCGCTCGGCCTTTCGGCGGCCGATGTCGTGTCCCTTTCGCCGCGCGCCGTCCTCACGCTGAAGCTCGTCCGCATCCTCTTCCCCTACATGATCTTCATTTGCGGCGCGGCGTTCGGCATGGGCGTCCTCAACGCGCTCGGCCGCTTCGTCGAGGGCGCGTTCATGCCGGCGTTCCTGAACGTCGTCTGGATCGCCGCGTTGGGTTCGCTCTGCTTCTGTCCCGGCCTTTCGCTCGCCGCGCGCGTCACGGTCGTCTGCTGGGCGATTCTCGCGGGGGGCGCCGCGCAGATGGCGTTCCTTTTCCGCTGCATGCGGAAGCGGGGCTACGGCTTTCGTCTCGCGCCGCTGTCGGCGTTCCGCGACGCGAAGTTCAGGCTCGTCTGGAAGAACACGCTCATCGGCGCCGCCGGGGCGGGGGCCATCCAGGCCAACTACCTGCTCGACCAGGTCCTGGGCCAGCTGGCCGCGCCGTGGGCGGCCGGCGTCATCGGCTATGCCGAGCGCCTGATGGACTTGCCGCTCGGCGTGGTCGGCGTCGCGTTCGGCACGGTGCTGCTGCCGACGTTCGCGGGGCACTTCGCGAAGGGCGACGAGGCCGGCGCGCGGCGGGCGCTGAAGCGGGCGGTTCTCCAGATGACGGCGGTCATGCTGCCCGCGTCCGTCGTCACGTTCTTCGGCGCGCCGCTCATCGTGCGCCTCGTCTACGAGGGACACGCCTTCGACGCGACGGCGACCGTGCGCGTCGCGCGCGCGCTGTCCGTCTACGGGCTCGGCCTCTGCTTCTTCTCGATCCAGAAGTGCCTCATCCCGTTCTTCCAGGCGCAGAAGGACATGAAGACGCCGCTGCGCGTGACGGTGCGGACGGTCTGCCTCAACGCCGCGCTGAACGTCCTCGCGATCGCGCTGCTGCCGCCGGATTGGCGCCACGTCGGGCTTGCGGCCTCGACCTCGTTCTGCGCGCTGGTCGGGTGCGTCCTGTTCGTCCGTGTCCTGCCGCGCACTTGCCATCCGTCATCGAATTGTGGTAGAATACGCACATTATCAACCAAATAAAAGAGGTGGGTTATCGCACAGTTCACTCGTGTCAACTACAAGATCCGCGTACCGCAGGTTCGCGTTCTTGATGCTCAGGGTCAAATGCTCGGCGTCATGGCGACGCGCGAAGCGCAGAAGCTGGCCGACAGCCGGGGGCTCGACCTGGTCGAGATCACGCCGAACGCCCAGCCGCCGGTCTGCAAGATCATGGACTACGGCAAGTTCAAGTACGAGCAGTCCATCCGCGAGAAGCAGCAGCGCAAGTCGCAGAAGGCGACGCAGGTGAAGGAGATCAAGTTCCATCCCGGCACCGACGTCGGCGACATCCAGCACAAGCTCAAGCAGATCCGCGAGTTCCTCGCCGACGGCAACAAGGTGCGCCTGTCGCTCCAGTTCCGCGGGCGCGAGAACGCCCATCGCGACATCGGCGAGGACAAGATCGCCGAAGTCCTGTCGATGATCCAGGGCGAGTGCTCGGTCGAGCAGGCGCCGAAGACCGACGGGCGCATCCACTTCTGCCTGATCGGGCCGCCGCGCAAGAACGCGGCGAAGGCCCAGCAGCAGGCCCCGCAACCGCAGCCCGCGCCGGCTGCCGAGGGCGGCATCCGCATTTCGGTCGCCCACAGGAAATGAGCCGCTTCCGCCTCAGAGGTCGCCGCCGCCGTCCGCGCGAGGCGCGGCAGGATCGCGTACCGCTGCGCGCGATCGTCCCGAATCTCGTGACGTCGCTCGCGGCGTGCGCGGGCATCACGTCGATCTCGCTGTCGTCCGAGGGCCGGTTCCTGCCGGCCCTGTGGGCGCTGCTCGTCGCCTGCATCTGCGACGGGATGGACGGGCGGATCGCGCGGCTCCTGAACGCGAGCTCCAAGCTCGGCGCGGAACTCGATTCGCTCGCGGACTTCGTGAACTTCGGCGTCGCGCCGGCGATGTTCATGTACTTCTGGATGACGGGCGGGCCGGAGCACGTGCTGGCGGACGGCTCGGTCGTCGCGCGGCCGTTCATCCGCATCGTGCTGGGCTGCGCGCTCTACTACGCGATGTGCGACTGCTTCCGGCTCGCGCGCTTCAACACGATGCTGGAGCAGGAGACCGCGCCGTACTGGACGCACTTCTTCACGGGCGTGCCGGCGCCGGGCGGCTGCTGGATGCTGCTTTCGCCCGCCGTGCTGTCGCTCGCGCTTGACGCGAAGGGCCTGTCCTCGTCGTTGGCGACGGTCTTGCAGAACCCGTGGACGGGCGTCTTCATGCTGCTGTTCGTCGGCTCGCTCATGGCCTCGCGCCTGCCGACGATCTCGCTCAAGCACCTGCACGTCTCCCGGCGAAGGCTGCCGTTCGTCCTCGCGGGGCTGCTGCTGCTCGTCGCGTTCCTCGTCTCGAACTTCTGGCTCGCGATCGGCTCGCTCGGCATCCTCTACATCTTTACGGTTCCCGTGACGGGTTGGCTCTTCCTGCGCATCCGCGAGAAGTACGAGCGGGAGAATCCGTGAGAATGCGAAGGCGGCTGCGACGTGCTGTCGGTGGCCGCTGAAGTGACGTGAAGACAGTCGAACAGCACTACCGGGACATTGCGCCGAAGCTCATGAACTATTTCATGGGCAACGGCGCGAATTATGCCGACGCCTGCGAAATCGTGCAGGAGACGTTCGCCCGGCTCTGGAAGATGCGCGACCAGCTCCTCGACGACGAGGCGGCCGTGAGCGGGCTCGTCTACACGATCGCGCGCAACATCCGCAACGACCGCGCCCGCCACGGACGCTTCGAGGTCTTCACGACGGCGGTCGTGGACGGCGAGGAGACGTCCGTCGTCCCCGAACAGGCCGTGCAGGCTCCCGAGACGCTGCCGAGCGACCGGGCCTTCCTGCGGCGGCGCATCCTCGCGGCGCTCGGCGCGCTGCCCGAAGTCCTGCGCGAGGCGTACACGCTCTTCCACGTTTCCGAACTGAGCATCCGCGAGATCGCCGCCCAGACGGGCGTGACCGAAAACCTCGTCAAGGTGCGCATCCATCGCGCCAAGCTCAAGCTGCGCGCGAGCCTCGCCGACCTTGCGAAATGAAAGCCGCAAAAGCCATGAACGTGAATCTGCATCGTCTTCTCTGCGTCCTCTGCGGCGGCCTGCTGACGGCCCTTGCCGGGTGCGGCGACCGCGCGGCGTCCCGTATCGATCCGCGCGCGGCGGACCCGTCGCGTCCGCTCGTCTTCCTCACGCACCCGACCGACTCGCCGTGCTCCCACACGAACGCGGCGGGGCAGTGCGAGGGGACGGACGTCGATCTCGCGCGGAAGATCGCCGCGAAGCTGGGACGTACGCTCGTCTGCGAAGCCGTGAACTTCGAGGACCTCATCCCCCGGCTGAAGGCCGGCACGGCCGATTTCGCCATCGCGACCATCACCATCACCGAGGCGCGCCGGCTGGACGTCGACTTCTCCGAACCCTACGCGACGAGCGGCAACTGCTTCCTCTACCGGGCGGACGGCCCGCGTCCGCAGATGTCGCAGATCGCGTCCTTCCGCGTCGGGGCCGAGCCGGGCACGACGGGCGACCTCTACCTCTGCAACCACGGCGCCGACCCGATGCGCTTCGCGCGCGCGACCGACGCCGTCGCCGCGCTGAAGCGGGGTGACGTCGACGCGATCTTCTTCGACGCCGTGCCCCTGCGGAACTGGGCGGCGCAGTCGGGCGGACGCCTCGTCGCCTCGCCCCTTGAGACGCGCGAAGGCTACGGCGTCGCCGTCGACAAGCGGCGGCCGGACGTCCTTGCCGCCGCCAATGCCGTCATCCGGGCGGAGAAGGAGAAGACGAAATGACCGCACGCCGCAGCCTGAACCTCAAGCTCGCCCTGAGCATCCTCCTCGCGTTCGCCGTCTCGCTCGCGGTGACGTGGGGCGTCCACGGCTACCTCGCCGCGCGCGAGGCCGACAAGCTCATCGACCGCGCGTTCGCGGACGTGCAGGCGGAGATCGTCTCCCGCGTCAACGCGCGCCTCGTCCGCCAGGCGATGGCGGTGCGCGAGCGGCTGGCGGACGGCGCGAAGACGGACCTCCTCTCCCTGCGGGCTCTGGCGCGCGAACTGCGCGTCACCGAAATCTGCGTCGCGGACGCGAAGGGCGTCATCACGCAGGCGTCCGAGTCGGACTACATCGGCTTCGACTTCGCGACGGCGGAGGGACAGGCCGCCGAGATGATGTGCCTCATCAACGAGCCGGTGACGGAGTTCTGCCAGGCGTTCCAGCCCAACACGGCGAAGGGCTCCTGGCGCAAGTACGTCAGCGTGTGGCGGCCGGAGGGGGGCTTCGTCGAGATCGGCTGCGACGGGGCCTCGCTGCGCGCGCTCGCGCGCTCGTCGCTCGTCGGCCTCTCCCGCAACTGGCACGTCGGCGGCACGGGCGGCATCGTGATCGTGACGCCGTCCGGGCTCGTCCTCTCCGACTACGCGCGCCCGAACCGCGAGGGCACGCAGTGGACGGGGCCGGGCGACGACTTCCACTGGCGGTCGCGCGAGGTCGACAGCTTCACCGTCTACGTGATGATTCCCCGGTCGGCCGCCGCCGTCACGCGCAACGTGCTGATCTCGACGACGGCCGTCCTGAATGCCGTCGCGCTCGCGTTCGTCGCCCTGCTTGTCGGCTTCGTCGTCTCCGCGTTCGTGCGGCGCCAGATCCGCGAGCAGACCGAGCGCGAGCTCAAGATGGCGACGGACATCCAGCTCTCCGCCCTGCCGAACGTCTTTCCGCCGTTCCCGGATGAGACGTCGTTCGACATCTACGCGAGCATGAAGACGGCGCGCGAGGTGGGCGGCGACTTCTACGACTTCTACTTCACGGGGCCGAAGACGGTTGCGTTCCTCGTCGCGGACGTGAGCGGAAAGGGCGTGCCGGCGGCGATGTTCATGATGCGCGCGAAGACGCTCCTGAAGAGCGCGGCCCAGACGGGCAAGCCGCTGGCGGACGTCGTCGCGGAGACGAACGACGCGCTGTGCGAGGGGAACGAGGCGAACATGTTCGTGACGGCGTGGGTCGGGCAGCTCGACATCGAGACGGGGCGCGTCACGTACGTGAACGCGGGGCACAACCCGCCTGTCGTCCGTCGTGGCGGCGCGGTCGCCTACCTGCGCGGCACGCCGGGGCTCGTTCTCGGCGCGATGGCGGGCGTGCCCTACCGCAGCGGCGAGCTCCAGCTCGCGCCGGGGGACGCGATCTACCTCTACACCGACGGCATCACCGAACAGCCGAATGCGTCCGGCGAGCTCTTCGGCGAGGCGCGGCTGCTGGATCTGCTGAAGGCGGTGCCCAGTAGCCAGAAGGATCTTCTCGACGGCGTGCTTGCGTCCGTCGCCGCGTATGCCGGCGCGGTCGAGCAGGCGGACGACTGCACGCAGCTCGCGCTTCGCTACCGGGGCGTGCCGGTGTCGGTCGAGCACACGTATCCGCCGACGATGGAGGGGCTTGCGCAGGCGACGGCCGACCTGGAGGCGGCCTTGGCCGACGTGCCGATGAAGGCGCAGGCGACGCTCATGGTCGCGGCGGACGAGATCTTCGCGAACATCGTGCGCCATTCGGGCGCGACGGACTGGACGCTGAAGGTCGAGCACCAGAAGTTCCCGAATGCCGTCCGCCTCGTCTTCTGTGACGACGGCAAGCCGTTCGACCCGCTGCGCCAGCGCGATCCCGACACGACGCTGGACGCGACCGAGCGCGCGATCGGCGGGCTTGGCATCCTCATCGTGAAGAAGACGATGTCGCCCGTCACCTACGCGCGCCGAAACGGCCGCAACATCCTCACGATGGGACTGACGTTCGAGGGATGAGTGTGCCGGCAGGGGCGAATTGCGGATGTTCCATTGTCAATGAGGGCGAGCAGGCGATGAGCGGTGATTTCGACCGATACTACGAGGCGACGGAGCCAGGGCGGCGCGAACGGGCCTACGCCTGGGCGACGGCCATCGGACTGCAGGATGTCGATGGGCTGAAGCCGTCGAGATACCTTCTCAAGACAGCCAGACGGCATATCGAGGGCGAGATATCTCAGGACGATGCGCGACGGCTCGTTGACGAGTATTACGAGACGAAGGAAGCGCATGACATTCCGGAGGACGTCAAAGAGGCTGACAAGGTCGCCGCACGAATGATTGGCATCATTGAGTCGCCGACTTTTAACTTCTCGGTCGCATATTACCTCGGACTGCATCGCCAGATCTTTGATGGGGTCTTCTCATTCGCCGGGGAAGTCCGCACGGTTGAACTGACCAAGCGCGAATGGGTGCTTAATGGCGACACTGTTCAATACACGCCGTCGTGCATGATCATGGATACGCTCGAATACGACTTTGCACGGGAGCGCAAGTTCAGGAGCAAAGGGCTTTCGGAGGATGCGTTCGTCGAGCATTTCGCGGCCTTCATTTCCGGCATTTGGCAGATTCATCCCTTCCGCGAAGGAAATACGCGCACGGCAGGGCTCTTTGCCATCAAGTATCTGCGCGCCAAGGGCTATGATGTCACGAACGATCTCTTCGCGGAGAAGTCCTATTACTTTCGCAATGCGCTTGTCCGCGCCAACTACGAGAATGCTCGACTTGGCGTCGAGAAGACGCAGCTTCCGCTTGAAGAGTTCTTCAAGGTCTTGATTTATGGACATGAGATCGAGCTGCGGAACCGATTCTTGCGAATAGGAGCTGAATACGGGACTCGGATTGCCGAATACATGGGAGAGATGCACCGCCGCAACAATGGCGCAGATGACGGATCCGACGACGTGGATGTCGGTTTAAATGTCGGTATAAATGTCGGTTTAAACGAGACGGAATCGACGGCGCTCAAAATGCTGTTGCGCAACCCGAAAATGACGGCGGTCGAACTTGCCGTAGCCCTTGCGGTCGAAAAGCGACATGCCGAGCGGATTATCGCGGCACTCAAGAAGAAAGCGGGGCTGAGGCGCCGAGGTGCCCGCAAGAACGGCGAATGGCACTTTGAGAACCTGACGCCGTTGTCGAAGTAATTCTGGAAATAGCAGTCGTAGCTGTGGCCGTTTGCGTGGGCTGTGACGCTATGGTATAATTTCACCCATCCGCTTATCAACCCCTTGGCGAAAGACGCGGAAAGACTGCGAAGACAATGGAAATCAAGAAGACGACAGAGGACGCGAAGACGGTCATTGCGGTGACCGGGCGCGTGGACACGACGACGGCCCCCGAACTGGAGGCCGGCCTCAAGCTGACCGGCAGCGAGACGCTGACGCTCGACCTTTCGGGCGTGCCCTACATGAGTTCGGCGGGGCTTCGCTGCCTCCTCGCGGCCCAGAAGAAGATGATGGCCGGCGGTGGCACGATGACGGTCGTCGGCATCCAGCCGGCCGTGAAGGAAGTCCTCGACATCACGGGACTGAGCGGCATCCTCACTCTCGCGTAGTCCGTCGTGCGCGGTCGGCGTCCAGACTTTCGCCTCCTGGTGCGAGGCCTGTGCGTCTGCGGCGCACTGGCGGTTGCGGCGCAGGGTCTCTTCGCCGCGACAGACCTTTCCTCCGTGGGCGAGGGCGCGACGCTCGCCGAGGGCGTCTATTACCTGAATGCGTCCAAAAGCCTGATGGGCGGCGTCGGACAGGCGGGCCTTTCCGTCGCGGACGGTGCGACGGTCGCGATCTATCTGCCCGAAAACGTCACGCTGACCCTGCGTGGCGCGCCGGCAGTGGGCGCAACCGCCGGAACGCCGGGACTTTCGCTCCCGGCGACATCGACGCTCATTCTCGTGGGCAAGGGGCGGGTCGAGGCCTTTGGCGGCGATGCGGCACAAGGCGGCGACGCGGCGGAGAGCGTGTCGGACGAGACGTGGGACGACACGCGGCAGGATGGCGCGTCCACGGAAATATGGGATGGCTACGACAGGTGCAAGGTCTATGGCGGTCGCGGCGGAATCGGTGGTGGTGGGGCCGGCGCGGGCATTGGCGGCGTGGGCGGCACGGGCGGCGGCAACGGCGACTGCGCCATTCGCAGAGTGGACATAGACAATACCAACTCCGAACATAAGGATGGCCTTGCCGGCTACAATGGTTCCGGGGGCGGGGCTGGCATGGCGGGCGGCACGATGGGTTCACTCTATGTGCTGGACGCCATCATCGTCGAGGCAGAGGGCGGCTCATCCGCGTCGGGAGGGCTGGGCGGCTCGACGGCCGACAGGGACTCCGGCAGCAAGGTTTCGGGACTCTGGAACGTGTATGGTGGCGCGAGTGCCGGAGGCGGCGGTGGCGGCGGCGGTGGCGCGGCGGCGGAAATTGGCGGCGGCGGCGGTGGCGGCGGTGGCGGCGGCGGCGGCGGCGGCGGGTCGCTCATTTTGCGCGGCAGCAAGACGGATTCGTATGGCGATGGCGCTGGCGGCACGGGTGGCAGCGGGGGCAAGGGCTTCTACGACGACGGCGAGGTTGGTGCGGACGGGGATGGAACGCGCAGTTCGGCCTGGAGTTACAATAAAAAAGAGATCTACGGCGGTACGGGCGGTACGGGCGGTGTCGGCGGCGCGGCCGGCGGCGACGGGAAAGTCTACCTCTCCGAGCAGGCGGACGTCTGGGGCGGAAACCCGGAGCCGGGCTTCGTCGAGACGCACGAGTTCCTCAAGCGGACAATCATCCTCGACTTCGCCGGCGGCGAATCGCAGGGCGCGGCTTCGGCGACCGTCTCGGCCTACCTCTACCTAATAATGCCGGAGGTGCCGATTCCCGATCGCATGGGTTTTATCTTTCGCGGCTACTTCACGGGCGCGAACGGCACGGGGCAGCAGGTCTACACGGACACGGGCGATCCGCTCGACACGATCTGGCGCGACGACGGCACGAACCTGCGCCTTTACGCAAACTGGGAGAAGCTGGACCCTCCGCCCGATCCGCTCGTCGTCACGCGGCTGGACGACGAGCCGTTTGACCCCTATTCCTCCAACATCACGTTCCGCGCCGCCGTCACGTGGGCGATGATGATGCCGACCCTGACGGCGCCGGACGGGACAAAGAGCAAGGTCGTCTTTGCGGACAGCCTTCTCACGGGTCAGGCGTCCGTCGAGGTCGCGCTCACGGCGGGCGTCATTCGCGTGGGCGCGAACCGCTTCACGGATCATTCGCTCGTGCTGCGCGGGCCCGGTTGGGCGACCTGCGGCATTGTCGTCAGCGGCGCGAAGAACGGCGACCGCCTCCTCGACATCGGTGCGGGGAATGCGGTCGAGCTGGACGGCTACACGCTGCGCGGCGGGACGAGCGCGGAGGACGGCGGCGCCATCTGGATGCGCGGCGGAACACTGGACGTCCGCAACTGCAACTTCATCGGCAACGCGGCCTCCGGCAGCGGCGGCGCGATTCACGCGGGCGAGACGGAGTTCGTGCGTCTCGAAAACTGCCGGTTCGACGGCAACGCGACGTCCGCCAAGAGCGGGGGCGGTGGCGCGGTCTGCGGCGGACGGAAGCTCGTCATCGACAACTGCAGCTTCTGGGCCAACGACGGTGCCTACGGGGGCGCGATCCGGTCGGGCGCGTCGACGCTCGTCGTCAACTCGTCCTTCTTCAAGAATTCCGCCTGGCAGACGGGCGGCGGCGTCTACTCCGGCGGCGCGTCCGATCACGTCTCGCTCGTCAACTGCACGTTCGAGGCCAACATCGCCAACTGCCAGGAGAACCCGAATGCGGACTTCGACGGCGGCGGCGGACTCTACGTGCAGGGCGGCGGCAGTACGCGGCTCGATCTCGTCAACAGCTTCTTCGTCGGCAACCGTCCCAACACGCTGGCGTGTCCCGACGTGCAGTTCGGCGCGCGCGTGGCGACGCTGAACGTCTATGCCTCGCTGTTCGGCGTCGCGCACACGCAGATCGTCGCGCGGCTTGACTACAACGTCCGCCTCGGCAAGGAAGAGCGCACCTTCTTCGAGGTCGGCGAACGGGACATGCGCTACCGGCAGACGGTGAAGGACGGCATCGTCCACGACCACCTGCGGACGACCGACACGGACGGCGACGTCGGCTATGCGGTCTACCACGACGCGGACTGGGCGAACGTCGCGCTCGCGTCCGCCTGGGGCGGGGCCAAGTCGGCGATTCGCGGCGACGCGGCGCGGGCGACGACGCTGCTGCTGAACGACATTTCGCCGCGCGACCTCAGCATCAGCTGCCGCAATTCCCAATGCGGCTCCTACTGGTATGTGCATGACCGGCCCGAAGACGGCACGGTCGTCACTAAGATCGAGGACGCGAGCGATGACTACGACGGGGCGCTGACGCTGCGCGAGATCGTCAGCGGCATTGCCAACCGGGAAGACCTCTGGGGCGTGAACCGCACGGGCGGCGTCTACACGATCACCTTCGACGAGCGGCTGCGCGGACAGACGTTCCGCCTGACCGAGGCGGGGCATCTCGACATCCACGGGGCCACGAACGACGTAAACATCGTGGTGGACGGCGGCGACCAGAACATCACGATCGACGGTGACGGACGGCATCGCGCGTTCGCCGTGCGCCCCGGCTCGTCGCTGACGCTGAAGAACCTGACTTTCGTCAACTGCGTCGGGATGGCCGAGGGCGCGACGTTCGTGACGGGCTACGATGGCGGGGCCGTGCTGAACCTTGGCGCGCTGACGGTCGCGAACTGCACGTTCCGGGCGTGCGCGGGCGGGCCGTCCTACGCGCAGCCGGTCGGCTTCGGCGGGGCGCTCTGCAACGGAAGCGGCACCAACCGCGCGACGCTGGCCGTGCGGGAGTCGACGTTCGCCGACTGCCGTGCCGCGCGCGGCGGCGCGGTCTTCGGCCACGACGGAAGCGCCGCCACGTTCGTCGACTGCACGTTCACGGGGAACCGTGCGAAGTCCGACATCTCGACTTTTATTGCCCTTGGCGGCGCCATCGGGATGGCGCGGGACGGCACGCTCGCCTACAGTGGCTGTACATTCGACGACAACGCCATCCACATCGACGGCTGCGACATCCCGGAAGACGTCCGCTCGGTAAACGACGCGATCCACACGATCCGCTATGCGGACGGCACGATTGCGATCTCGCTCAACGCCCTCGCGCTGCCGGACGTCGGCAGCCTCGTTCTCGACACGACGTCCGCCGCCACGATGCCGGACGGCTCGGCGGCGGTCACGATGCGTCCGACGGGGGTGCGTCCGAGCCTCTGGTACGGCCTCGGCTACGCGGCGGATCTCGCGCTGCCGTTCACGGTGGATGCGGCGACCTGGGTTCAGGCCGACGCGGACGGAACGCTGCCGGCGCCCCTTCGCGCCCCCAAGGGCCGCGAGAAGGGGTTTTACAAGGTCTTCGTCCGGGAATCCAGTCCGTGAATTTCCCCATCTGTGAATTTCCCCATTGACGCGGCGGACGGTTTTTTGATATACTACGCAACCAATCACAGGCCAGGTTAGCACAGTTGGTAGTGCGGCTCATTCGTAATGAGCAGGTCGGGGGTTCGAGTCCCTTACCTGGCTCCAGTTGGCGGGAGTAGATCAATTGGTTAGATCAACAGATTGTGATTCTGTGGGTTGCGGGTTCGAGTCCCGTCTCCTGCCCCAGCCGAAGCAATGTAAAGACAAGGTTGGAAGATGACAATCATCGAAGCGTTGGTTGACCTGCAGGAAGTGGATGGGCGCATCCGCGAACTGGAACTTGAGCTGAAGGATCTCCCCCGCCGCAAGGCGCTCGAAACGGCGCGCCTGTCCGGCGTTTCGGCTGACCTTCAGGCTGCGAAGGCGAATCAAGAGTATGCGCAGGAGCGCGTGAAGGGCTACGAGGAGGACGCGAAGGCCCTCAAGAGCAAGATCCAGGAGCTGAAGACGACCCAGCTCGGGCTGAAGACCAACAAGGAGTATCAGGACTTTTCGCTGCAGATCGACCTCGTGAACCACGACCTCGAGGCGGCGGAGAACAACCAGCTGGCGGCGATGGACGACCTGCCGAGCGCGCAGGCGCGCATCGACAGCGCGCAGGCGAAGTTTGATGCCGAGAAGGGCGGCGTGGATGCGTTCTGCGCCGAGATCGACGAGCGCATCGCGGCGGTGAAGGCCGAGTTCGAGGCGGCGCAGCAAGAGCGGGCCGAGAAGGTGAAGGCCGTCAGCGACCCGAAGTTCCTGCTCTACTACGAGCGTCTGCGCACGAAGCGCTGGCCGGTCGTGGTCGCGCTGACGCATGACGGCGTCTGCGACGGCTGCCACCTCGTGCAGCCGCCGTCCGTCGGGCAGCTCGCCGACGCGAACGCGAAGAACGGCGAACTGGGCCGTCCGCAGTCGATTGTCGCCTGCACGATGTGCGGTCGCATTCTCTACCGCGCCTGAACGGGCGCGGCGCTCTTTGACAGTTTCTCCTGAAGCGACGCGCGTGTGACCGGTCGCTGCCGCGAGGCAGAGGAAAGTCCGGACTCCACAGGGCGGAGGATCCGTTCGTCAAGGACGGAAGGCGCGGGGCAATCCCGCGCGATGGAAAGTGCCACAGAAAACAGGTAGCCCGGACGTCTACCTTTCATTCGGACGGGTGATAGTGAAAAGGCGGTGCAAGAGACCACCGGCGCGGCTGAAACGACGCGCGCAGGGCAAACCCTCCTCGGAGCAAGATCGAATAGGGGGCCGAACGCACGGCCCGTGCGGCTGCGTCCGAAAGGGCGCATGAGGTCTCGGGTAGATCGCTGAGATGAATGATCGGAGTTCCCGCGAGGGGATGAACAGAATCTGGCTTATTCGCCGCGCGCCGCTTCAGGAGAAATAAATGGTATAATGCGCGCATGCATCTTCCCGAAGAGCTTCAGGGGGCGTTTCCGAAACGCCCGGTGGACGCGAACAAGTACACGGTCGGCACGGTCTCCGTCGTCGGCGGTTCGGGTCATTACATCCACGCGCCGGTGATCGCCGGTCTCGGCGCCCGTGCGGCGGGCGCGGGGCTCGTGCAACTCGTCGTGCCGGACGCCTCGCGCATTGCGGCGGGCTCGCTCGTGCCGGAGGCGACGTTCACGAAGCTCGTGGCGACCTGTGTGCCGCCGAAGGCGGACGTGACGGTGATCGGCATGGGCCTTGGCGTCTCCGTCTCGGCGGAGGTCATCGTCTCGCGCCTGCTGTCCGGCTCTCGCGGACGGTTCGTGCTGGATGCGGACGCGCTCGCCGTCCTGGCCTCGTGGTACGGGCGCACGGATGGGTACGATCCCGCGAAGGGCCAGGAGCTCGTCCTGACGCCGCACGAGGGCGAAGCCGCGAAGCTGCTCGGCTGGGAACGCGCGAAGGTCACGGCCGACCGCCGCGCGGCCGCGCGCGAGATCGTCGAGCGCTACGGCGCGACGGTGATCCTGAAAGGCGCGCACACGCTCGTCGTCTCGGCGGACGGTGCGCGCGTCTACGAGAACGCGACGGGCAACCCGTTCATGGCGCTCGGCGGCATGGGCGATCTCCTGGCGGGCGTCATCGGTGCGCGCTGGGCGTACCTGAAGGGCGATCCGTTCCTTGCGGCCGCGTCGTCCGTCTGGCTGCACGGTGCGGCGTCGGATGCGCTGGTGGCGTCCGGCGGCGACCCCTCGATCGTCAACACGGCGGCGCGCCTCGGCTCGCTGCGCGTCTCGCTTGACGCCGGAAAGGGGGTCGGGGCATGAGCGCGGCGAAAGAAGGCAATCCGCTGCGGTCGCGGAAGGCCGAATGGCTCGTGACCGCGCCGAGCTTCCTGTGGCTTGCGCTGTTCTTCGCGGTGCCGGCGGTGATCGTGCTCGCGTTCACGTTCCACGGACACGACGCCTCCGGCGGCGTCGGCGACTGGTCGATGTCGACGTGGCGCGAGCTCGTCGACCCGGACTATCCGGCGATCGTCTGGAACACGCTGCGCATCTCCTTCGAGATCACGGTCTGGTCGATCGTCCTTGCGCTGCCCTGCGCCTACGCGATCGCCCGCATGAACACGAAGTGGCGCGCGATCGTCGCCGGGTCGATCATGCTGCCGTTCTGGACGAGCTTCGTCGTGCGCGTCTTCGCGTGGAAGACGATGCTGCATCCCGACGGCTGGCTGCAGGCCTGCTACCTCGTCTGGCTCCAGACGCGCGAATGGCTCTTCGACTGGCTGCCGGGATTCCTCCAGCACGCCCTCGTCTGGATCGGCTTCGCGTCCGCCGGTCATGTCGATCCGGCGAGCTCGACGATCCTCGACTCCGAGGCGGCGGTCGTGCTCGTCTCGGTCTACTCGTTCCTGCCGTTCGCGATCATGCCGATCTACTCGGCGGCGGAGAAGTTCGACTTCGCGCTCCTGGAGGCGGCGCGCGACCTCGGCGCGAAGAACTTCTACGCCTTCCGCAAGATCTTCATCCCCGGCGTGCGTCAGGGCGTCGTCTCGGCGATCCTGATGGTGTTCATCCCGGCGATCGGCTCGTACGTGATCCCGCAGATGCTCGGCGGCACGAACTGCGTGCTGATCGGCAACAAGATCTTCATGCGCGCGATCCAGAACCGCAACATCCCGCACGCGAGCGCGCTCGCGACGCTGATGGCCGTCTCGGTCCTCGTGCCGCTCGCGCTCGCGATGTGGTGGAAGAAACGGCAGGACGCGCGCGACCGCAAGCGGCTCGACGCGCAGACGGCGCGGCTCATGGTCTCGGGAGGTGGCCGATGAAGCGCTCGCTCTTTTCCGTCGCCGTCCTCGGCTTCGTGCTCGCGTTCCTCTACGTGCCGATCGTGCTGGTCGTCGTCTACGGGTTCGTCCCGAACGGCACGACGATGAGCTTCCTCGACGCGCGCGGCCACTTCCTCGGCCTGACGACGAAGTGGTACGAGCAGATCTTCTCCGGCAGTTACGCGGTGAAGCCGCTCCTGCAGAGCTTCTGGCTCTCGCTCACCATCGCGGGGCTGGCGACGCTCGTCTCCTGCGTCCTCGGCACGACGGCCGCGCTCGCGCTGCACCGCTGGAAGGGGCGTCTCCAGACGATCCACCATGCGCTCGTCTACACGCCGCTCGTCATGCCGGACATCCTGATCGGCATTTCGCTCCTGATGCTCTTCGTCGCGGCGAAGGTCGACTGCGGGTTCTGGACGATCCTGATCGCGCACGTGACGTTCTGCGTCTCGTATGTCGTCATGACGGTGCTGGCGCGCCTGCAGGACTTCGACGACCGCATCGTCGAGGCGGCATATGACCTCGGCGCGGGGCCGTGGTACACGTTCTTCAAGGTCGAGCTGCCGATCCTGCTGCCGGGCATCATCGCGGGCGGGCTGCTCGCGTTCACGCTGTCGATCGACGACGTCGTCATCACGTCGTTCGTGAACGGCGCGGGCACGAACACCTTCCCGACGTACGTGAGCTCGATGACGAAGCACTCGCGCAACCTGCCGAGCGTCTTCGCGCTCTCGACGCTCATGCTGATCTTCACCTGCACGCTCGTCGGGATCTCCAAGCTGCTGACGGGCAAGGCCCCCGCCGCCCGTCGGCGCGAATTCCAGCAGGCACCCCGTTGACAGGCGCGCGGCGTTTTTGATATACTACACATCCGAAGCACCCGTGGTGGAATTGGCAGACACGCAAGATTCAGGTTCTTGTGCCCATAAAGCATGTGGGTTCGATTCCCACCGGGTGCACCATAACTTGGCCCCTTCGTCTATCGGCTAGGACATCTGGTTCTCATCCAGGCAAGAGGAGTTCGACTCTCCTAGGGGCTGCCAACGGCAGCGGTAAGAAAAGGGTTAGAGGGAGACGATGAAGAAATTCCTGAAGATCCTCTTGAGAACGGTGGAGATTGTCTTCATCGTTTTTTGCGTTTTTGTCGGGTCGCTCCTGTTCCGCGAGCAGGCCGTTCCCGCGTCGTGGGTCGAGGCCGCCGCCGCGCGCGTCGTGCCGTCTGACCTTCTTGCAAGGGTGGATTCCTTCGCGTTCGGCTTTCGGCGCGGCATTGTCGTCGAGGGGTTTCGCCTGTTCGAGCGGTATCGCCTTGCGCCGCGCGAGCCGCTGGCGTCGGCGGAGCGGATTGTCGTCGACGTGTTCGGCCGTTACCTCCTCGTCGAGGGCGCGCGCTATCCGCGCCTCCCCGACTCGTACTACGCGCCGGAGAACCACGAGCGCAACGCGCGCGTCGAGGCGACGCTGCCGGTGCTGCCGCGCTTCGCGCTGACGCTCGTCAACCCCGACATCCTCGGCGTCGCGCCCGCGAAGGTCGTGGCGGATGTCGAGGTCGCCGCATCGCGCGTCTCGTTCGCGCGCGCCCATCTCGACTGGCCGGACGGGGATGCGGACGAGCCGATGTTCATCGACGGCTTCTGCACGGTCGATCTTGACCGACAGGAGGTGCGCGGCGAGGTGCGCGGCACGGCCCTCCAGAAGCAGATCCGTCCGCTGCTGGTCGCGCTCGACATCCCCGTGTCGCTGCCGTATGTCGATGCCTTTACGGAGGTTCCGGGGAAGATTCCGGCGTTCTGCGCGTGGCGGGTGAACCTCGTCAACAACGACTTCAACCTCGACCTCGACCTCAAGCCGACGCTCGGCAAGTACAACGGCGTGGCGATGAAGTGTGCCGAGGGCCAGCTGCACCTCTTCGTCTACACGCGCGGCGATTCGCTCAACTACCACCACGTCTTCGGGCCGATCGTCGGCGTCGGGCCGAAGGACGAGCCGCTGGCGGGCACGGTGACGGTGGACGGCACGAACGGCTACAACACCGTGTCCGTCGTCGCGAAGAGCGCGCTCCCCGTCGCCGACCTGCTGAAGATCGGAGGCTTCGAGGGCGAGTACGTCGGTGCGGAGGTCTACGGCGATTCGGAATGCGCGCTCGAATTCCGCTTCCCGCGCGCGATGACGAACAACTACGAGGTGCTGAACGGCAAGGGGCACTTGAGCGTCCGAAACGGGCAGCTCATGCGGATCAAGGGCTTCAAGGGTCTCGTGGCCCTGCTCGCCGAGCGCGTGCCCGGCGTCTCGTGGTTCACGGATTCGACGCAGGGCTCGTGCGACTACGTGATCGAGAACGGGATTCTCAAGAGCGACAACATCTACATCGAGGGGACGGTCTTCTCGATCAAGATGTACGGCCAGTTCGACACGGCGCGCGACAGCCTCGACTTCACGGCGCGTGTGCAGTTCACGAAGCAGGACTCGCTCGTCGGAAAGATCCTGCATCCGCTGACGTGGCCGTTCACGAAGCTGCTGCTGGAATTCCGCCTGACGGGCAGCGCGGATCATCCGAAGTGGGAGTACATCAGCGTCATCGACCGCGTACTGGAGGTTGCGAAATGAACTTGACGAGTCCGAGCCAGGTCAAGGCCTGGTGCATCGAGAACGGGTTTCATCCGAACAAGGTTTTGGGACAGAACTTCCTCATCGACCAGAACGCGCTGAAAGCGATTGTGGATGAAGGGCTCAAAATGATCGAATTGTCGAATAGTCGAATAATCGAATCAGGGGTGGATTCCTCGGCGCAGTCGGCCATTCGATCCGCAGACCCTTCGATTATTCGACCATTCGATCATTCGATTATTTCCCATGTCATGGAGATCGGGCCGGGGCTGGGCGTCCTGACGGAGGAGATGCTGAAGCGCGGCTGCCGCGTGACGGCGATCGAGAAGGACCCCGTGCTAGCCGAACGCCTCGCCGCGTCGCTCGGCAACCCGCCGAACCTGACCGTCATCGCCGATGACGCGCTGGCGTGGCTCGCGCGGCAGCAAAAGAAAAGCGATTCACTTCTTCCTTCTTCCTTTTCCCCTCTTCCTTTTTCTCACATGATCTCCAACCTGCCCTATCAGGCGGGGACGCGCATCCTGCTGGAACTTGTGCAGACGCGGGCGATTCCGTCGCTGACGGTGCTCGTGCAGACGGAGGTCGCCGAGCGCCTCGCGGCGCCGGAGGGGTCGAAGACGCGCGGTCTCGCGGGCGTCTGGGCGCAGCTCGACTACGACGTCAAGATTGTCCGCAAGGTCTCGGCGAGCTGCTTCTGGCCGCGTCCGGAAATCGGGTCGAGCGTCGTGCGGCTGGATCGCCACGACCGCAACGGCGGCCTTTCGGACGAGCGGCGGCGCGTCTTCTACCGGCTGACGAAACGCGCGTTCGAGCATCGCCGCAAGCAGCTCGGCAGCGTCTTCAAGAACGTGATCCAGTCGACGAACCGGGCCGAAGAGCTCTCCAACGAGGACTGGATTGCCCTCGCGCAGACGCTGTCGCTCGCGGATGTCTGACGTGGCGTGTGGACGAAGGCGCGTGAGTTGATTCGGCGTGGTGGATTTAGTATCATACAAACCTCAATTTTCTCAACAAGGCAAAAGACAGGCAAGGCACAAGAATGGAAAACGTTGAAGCTGTTGACGGACTGAACGACATGCGCGGCATCGGGCTGAAAAACCTGGTTCTCGCAACCTTGGCGGGGGTGATTGCCGCCGCGACGATCCTCGTCTGGGGCATCCCCGGCCTCGACCCCGCGATGTGGAACGAGGCCGCCGTCGCCGCGCAGATCCGCCCGCCGCAGACGATCTTCCCCGGCTTCTGGCGGTTCGTCTCGGTCGGCCTCTTCTCCGCGTTCGGCGTGAGCGGCGCGATTCGCGTCCTCACCTTCGCCGGTGCGGCCCTCGGCGGCATCTCGGTCGCGCTCGTCTACCTGATCGTGCGCCAGACGCTCGCGCTCCTCGTCCGCACGGGGCGGCCGTATGCCGTCTGGAGCGGCCGCATCGCGCCGTTCTTCGCGTTCGTCGCGGCGCTGCTCTTCGGCCTGAGCGACCCGCTCTCGCGCATCGCGCGCGTCCTCTCGCCGTCCCTGCTGCGCTTCGCGGCCGTCCTCGTCATCGTCCACCTCGCGCTGCGCTGGCTCGTGGCCGGCGGACGCTGGCGGCTCTTTCCGCTCGTCGCGCTGATGGGCCTGCTTGCGGCGGAGACGCCGTTCGGCTTCCTGCTGCCCGTCCTCTTCGTCGGCGCGTACGTCCTCGTCTGGCACGGCGTCGTCGACGGCCTCTTCCTGAAGCCGGAAAAGCTGCCCGAGCCGGACGAGCTGCCGAAGTGGCGCATGTTCTTCCTCTTCTTCGGCGCGCTTGCGCTTGCGGCGTACCTGAACGCGGCGGAGTTCGTCTCGCTCGGCGGGGCCGCGGCCAACGGCTGGGGCGCGAACGACGTCTACTTCCGCTACGCGGGCGGCTACTGGCGCGTCTTCGCGGACGCGGCGAGCGTCGTCGGCTGGGTGCTGGGCCTCGTCTTCGGCGTGCTGCCGCTGCTCGTCGCGCTGAAGGTCTTCCCGCTGGTCACGCGCGACGACCGCCCGATGCCGTTCAACCTCGGCGTCCTGCTCTTTCTCGTCGGGATGCTCGCGGTCATGCAGTGCGGCGCGCTGCCCGCCGCGCGGTTCTGGACGTTCACGAAGGACATCGTGCTGGTGCAGAGCGGCTTCCTGCTCGCCTTCTTCACGTTCTGCGCGATGGTCGCGTTCGCTCTCTTCGGCGCGGCGTTCGCCTTCGAGTGCCAGCGCACCTACCTCGGCGAGGGCGAGCGGCGTCCGGGCGTCCTCCTGCGCGGGCTCGTGCCGTGCCTGACGGTCGTCGTCGTCGCCCTCGCGTGCCGAACGGTGCCGAAGCCGGTCGAGACCGAGATGCAGCGCATCGTCGATGACGCGGTGCGCGAGACGGTCGCGGAATGCGCCGGCGCGAAGTACCTCTTCACGGACGGCCATCTTGATGCGGCGGTCGAGCTGTGCGCGAAAGACCGGGGACAGACCCTCTACGCGCTCAACATGATGTCCGGCGCGCGCGCGTGGGACTGCGCGGTGCGGTCGCGTCCGTTCGCGCCGGAGACGGACGACTGGCGCAACGCGCAGACGGGCATCCCGTCGCTCCTGCGCATCTGGGCCGGCGAGAAGGTCGGCGGCATGGACGAGGCGGCGATCCAGCTCGGCTTTGAGTTCTGGAAGCGCGAGCGCAAGCCGCTGCCGACGCTGTCCGGCATGGTCGCGCGCGAGAAGGGGATGGACGCGGCGGCGGCCCAGGCCGGCATCGCGCGGTCGAAGGCCCTGGCCGACCGCATCCTCGCGCTCGCGCCGAAGACGGAGACGGCCGACCCGTCGCCCGCGCTCGCGAGCTCGTTCTCGGCTGTCTCGTGGCGGATCTCGCGCTTTGCGCGCATCCGCGAGGACGCGGAACTCGCGAACGACCTCGACGAGTCGAACACGGCCTTGAAGAAGATGCTCTCCGTCATCGAGCAGGAGCGCCAGCGGACGTTTCTGCAGATGACGCCGCGCGAAGGCCTGCAGATCGCCCTGCGGCGTGCGAACTTCGCGGAGGCGCGCCGCTACGCCGCCGCCGTCCTGCGCGCGAACGAGGACGACGCCGAGGCGAACTTCGCGATGGGCATGAGCTCGCTGACGGGCAACCGCTATGCCGACGCCGAACGCTACCTGAGCCGCTGCCTCAAGGCGCGGCCCAACGAGCCGGCGGTCTTGAACAACCTCTCGATCATCTGCCGCAAGCTCCGCCGCTACAAGGAGGCGGAGGACTACGCGCGCCGCGCGCTGAAGATCCTGCCGGACTCGCCGGAGGTCAAGCAGACGCTTTCCGACGCCCTCAAGAAGGCCCCGTAAGCCGTGTCCGCCGATTCCGTTCAGAGGACCTGACGCACCATGATCTACTACCTGTCGAGCTTTCTCCAGCCGTTCTGGGGGCCGTTCCGCCTCCTTCAGTCCCATGCGCTCCTGCTGGCGGGCGGCGCGTTCACGGCGGCGTTCCTGACGTGGATTCTCCTGCCGCGCCTCTGGAGCCGTCTGCCGCGCGACCGCGGCAAGGCCCAACTGAAGGATCTCGGCGGCATGTGCAGTCAGGGCAAGCCGACGGGGGCGGGGCTCTGGGTGTCGCTCATCGCGCTCCCGGTCATCATCCTCTTCGCGCCGCTCAAGTTCTGGGATCTCGCCGCCGTCTTCGCGCTCTACGGGGCGATGCTCTTCGGCTATCTCGACGACCAGGCGCGCGTGCCGTGGGGCGAGCTCAAGAAGGGGCTTCTCGACGCGGTCGTCTCGGTCGCGATCGCCGTCTTCATCTTTCTCGGACATCATGAGGTCATCGGCGGCTCGCACGTGATGATCGCGTGGCTGCCGTTTGTGAAGGGGCCTGTCCCCCTGAACGGCGTCGGCGTCTGGCTCATTCACGCCTGGGTCTATGTGCCGGTCGCGGCGTTCGTCCTCTGGTTCACGATGAACGCGACGAACTGCTCGGACGGCGTGGACGGACTCGCCGGGACGCTGACGCTCATCGCGCTCGGCATGCTGGCGGTCGTCCTCTACGTGGTCGTCGGCTACCGTCCCGTCGCGCACTACTTCCTCATCCCCGTCTACGCCGAGGCGGCGCGCTGGGCGATCGTCGTGATGATTGTCGCGGGGGCGTTCGGCGGCTACCTCTGGTACAACGCCGAGCCGTCGAAGATCCTGATGGGCGACGCGGGCAGCCGCTATCTCGGCATCCTCGTCGCGACGGCCTCGCTCATGACGGGCAACCCGTTCATCGTCCTCGCGCTCGCGCCGATCGTGCTCGTGAACGGCGGCGGCGGGCTCGGAAAGCTCGTCCTCCTGCGCCTCGCGAAGAGGGTCGGCTTCGACATCGGGGAGGACAGCCTGATCCGCAAGATCCGCTTCCCGCTGCACGACCACTGCAAGAAGAACCTGAAGTGGTCGAACGCGCAGGTGCTGATGCGGTTCGTGCTGCTGCAGCTCGTCGTCATGCCGGCCCTGCTGCTCCTGCTCCTGAAGGTGCGCTGACGGCGATGGCCCTGCTGACGACAGTCCTTCTGCTGGCACTCTCGCGCGCGGAGCTGATCGAGCGCTTCAAGTCGCCCGTCCTGACGCAGGCGGAAGGTCTCGTGAAGGTCTACGCGAACTGCTCGGTCGACGTGCGCCGCGAGTTTCAGGCCCCCGTCGCGCGTTTCGCCGGCGAGACCGTGACGGCCCTCGCGCGCGCCGCGCAACGGCCGCTCGTGCGCGTCGCCCAGCCGGGCATCGTCCTGCACCTCGGCGACAGGCGCACGAACTGCACGGACGTCATCGTGCGCGTCGCGACGAACGGCGAACACGTCGTCACGCGGCTCTTCCTGCCGAATCCCGCGCAGACGGATCTGGACGCCCTGCGCACGGAAGTCGTCCGCGCCTACTTCCGCACGGCGGAAGGCCGAGACCTGTCGGCAGCGGAGGCGCGGGAGGCCTATCGCCTGACGGATTCCGACTATCGGCGCGCGGGCGCGCGGCGGCGTCTCGCGGACTGGCTGGATCGGGCGGAGGGCGCGGATGCGGACGGTTTCCGCCTGCTCTATCACGTGTTCAAGCCGGGGACGCTCAGCCGCATCGAGGCGCGCGTCTTCGCGTCCCGTCTGCGGCTCTATCCCCGGACGCTGGCCCGTCCGTTCTGCGGACGTTTTGACGCGCTCGCGTTCCGTGAGGCGATTGTCTGCGCGAAGACCGATCCGCTCGTCCGCCTCGCGGCGCTCGACAAGGCCAACGAGCTGCCGGTTTTCGGCGGCGGACGCGGCGAGGGGCTTCAGGCGGCGGCGACGGCCTATCGGGCCTTCCTGTTGGCGCTCGCCCAGGGCGAGCAGTCGGAGGATGCGCTGCGCGACCTGCTGGAGGCCGCCGACACAAAGCTCAACGTCGCCTACGAGGAAGCGCGTTTTTGATATAATACGTCCTCACCAATTTCAAAACGGAAAGAAACAGCGCAATGAAGATTACCGAAGACATCCAGTACGTCGGCGTCAACGACCATCAGATCGACCTGTTCGAGGGCCAGTATCCCGTGCCGAACGGCATGGCCTACAACTCGTATGCCGTCCTCGACGAGAAGGTCACCGTCTTCGACACGGTTGACCGGCATTTCGGCGAGGAATGGCTCGGCAACATCCGGGCGCGCCTCGGCGACCGAAAGCCGGACTACCTCGTCGTCCAGCACATGGAGCCCGACCACTCGGCGAACGTCGCGGCGTTCATGGCGGCGTTCCCGGACGCGAAGGTCGTCTCGTCCGCGCCGGCGTTCACGATGATGAAGAACTTCTTCGGTACGGACTGGGCCGACCGCCGGATCGTCGTGAAGGAGGGCGACACGCTCGCCACGGGGCGTCACGCGTTCGCGTTCGTCGCCGCGCCGATGGTGCATTGGCCGGAGGTGATCGTCACGTACGACACGGCGGACAAGGTTCTCTTCTCGGCGGACGGCTTCGGCAAGTTCGGCGCGAACGACGTCGTTGACCCCGAAGGGTGGGACTGCGAGGCGCGCCGCTACTACATCGGCATTGTCGGCAAGTACGGCGCCCAGACGATGGCGCTGCTGAAGAAGGCGAGCGGGCTCGACATCCGGGTCATCTGTCCGCTGCACGGCCCCGTCCTCGACACGCCGGAGGCGATCGCGCACGCCCTGAAGCAGTACACGACGTGGGCGAGCTACGCTGTCGAGTCGGAGGGCGTGCTGGTCGCCTACACGTCGGTCTACGGGCACACGAAAGCGGCGGTCGAGGAGCTCGCCGCGATGCTGAAGGCGCGCGGCTGCCCGAAGGTCGTCGTCGCCGACCTCGCGCGCGACGAGCTGTTCGAGACGGTCGAGGACGCGTTCCGCTACGGCAAGCTCGTCCTCGCGACGACGACGTACAACGCCGAGATCTTCCCGTTCATGCGCACGTTCATCACGCACCTGACGGAGCGCAACTACCAGAACCGCACGGTCGGCCTCATCGAGAACGGCTCGTGGGCGCCGACGGCGGCGCGCGTGATGAAGGGACTCTTCGAGAAGTCGAAGAACATCACGTTCTGCGCGAACGTGGTGCACATCAAGTCCGCCCTGAACGAGCAGTCGAGGGGCGAACTCGCCGCGCTCGCGGACGAGCTCTGCCGTTAGCGCCAAGAGACGGCAGACGCAGTGCATTCCAGATGGCGTGTTCGGAGGCGACGTCCCTTCAGGACCTGTTCGGTGCGGATTACGTCTCGGTCGACCTGTGGCAGGAGGCGCGCGAGCGGGCGGACGGCAGTCTGCCGCTGAAGGTCGCGGAGCTTGCGGAGGGCTACGGTTCGCGCGAGTCGGCGCGCCGCTCTTCAAGAACGCCGTCTGGCGGTTAGGCGCTCGGCTTCAGGCCGGAGAAGGCTCATCGCGCGGGCGACGGCTTCGGTGCGGTTCGCCGCGCCGAGCTTGCGGCAGATGGCGCCGAGATGCTGCTTGACCGCGTCGGCGGAGATTGACAGCGCCTTGGAGATGTCCTGGTTCGTCAGGCCGCGCTTGACGAATGACAGGATCTCCTGCTGCCGCGGCGTGAGCGCCGGGACGTTGGCCATTTCCGCGAGCGCGTTGCGGATTTCGGACGAGAGGGTCGCCTCTCCGCGCGCCACGGCGCGGATCGCCTCGATGAGCGCGTCGTTCGCCGTGTCCTTCACGAGTGCGCCGCAGGCGCCGGCCCGCATCGCGTTGGCGAGTTCGGCGGACGTTCCGAAGGTCGTCAGGATCAGGATGCGCGTCTTCGGCAGGGACTTGTTGATTTGCCGCGTTGCCTCGGCTCCGTTGACGCGCGGCATCATCAGGTCCATCACGATGACGTCGGGTTCAAGCTCCCGTGCGCGCCGGACGGCCTCCTCACCGTCTGCGGCCTCTCCGACGACTTCAAGGTCGGGGTGGAAGGAGATGAGCGTGGCAAGTCCCATGCGGAGCAGCCGATGGTCGTCGGCCAGGAGTATGCGGATGCGTTTCATTCCCAGACCTCTTCCTTGTGCAGGGTGACGACGATGCGCGCGCCGTGTCCGGGGCGAGACGCGATCTTCAGGTTCCCGCCGTGCCGGCGAATGCGCTCGGCGACGCCGTCGAGACCGAAATGCCCCTCCTGCGCCGTCGGTCGCCGTTCGGGCTCGAAGCCGACGCCGTTGTCGGTGACGGAGAACAGGATCGCCTCGGCCTCGTGCGCACCGGCCACGCGAATTTCCGACGCCTTGCCGTGCGTGACGGCGTTGAAGACAAGTTCGCGGACAATGCAGAGAATGGCGTGTGCCGTCTAATCGTTCATCTTTGCGCGCGCGACCGCAAACCGGACGCGCACGGACACGCCCTCGGCAATCGGGCGGATCGTCCGGCGGATCGCCGAGGCGAAGTCCGGCTCGTTCAGGACGTCGTTTCGGAGGTCCCAGAGACAGCGGCGCAAGTCCGTGCGACAGGACTGCAGCATGCGTTCCGCGCTCGCGAGATGGTCGCTTGCCGCGGGCAGTCCAGCCGCGTAGGCGTTCCGGGCGGCGGAGATCCGGTACGCGACGACCGTCAGGTTCTGCGCGAGGTTGTCGTGGAGTTCGGCCGCGAGACGTGTGCGCTCGCCGATCTTCAGCGCCGCTTTCGCCCTGGCCGCTCGTGCGCGGGCGAGGACGTGGCGGTCTACGGCGATACGGTTGACCACTGGGAGCGCAACCTGGCGAGCGGCGCCCTGATCGGCGGTCTGGGGGTTCACTTCTTCAACTACGACATCTACGAGACGCAGCATGGCGGCGTGAAGCGGGAGAAGAACCACGATGCGATTGCCGCGTGGTTTGCCGAGGTGAAGAAGAGCCGCTTTCCCGCGTTGGCCGCCAAGACGCTTGAGCCCGGCGATGTCGCCGTCGTCAACTTCAGCAAGGCGTCGCTGCCGCCGCTGCAGGAGCTGTACGAGGCCGGATTCAAGGTCGAGCCGCTGAACGGCGCGTGGCTCGACCGCCTGAAGCACTGCCGCCTCGCGTTTGCGTCGGACATCGCGGACATCCGTCCGAAAGAGACGGCCGTCATCCGCGCGTGGATCAAGCGTGGCGGCGTCTTCGTCACCTCGCCGACGAATGCGGCGTTCCTGGCGCAGATCGGGCTTCCGCTGCCGGCGAATACGCGCGGCTTCCATGATCTCAAAAGCGGACGTCCGCGCATCACGACGGAAGTCGGCTCGGTCTTCGCGGTGCGCGAACCGTATCCGGCGATTCATCCGTGGGAGCATTGGTTTTTCGAGAAAGATGCCTATCCCGAAGCCGAGCGCATCCAGACGTTCACGGGCGGCCCGGATGGTTGCGCGGGGCATCCGGCCTCGTTCGCGTTCAAGATCGGGAAAGGACAACTTCTGCTGATGAACAGCCTCTACCGCGCCGATGTCGTGACGAAGGCGTTGACAAGGAAGCAGGAAGGGAAGTGATTCGGCAAGGGGGTGTCCAAATGGCCTTGGGCTGCTTTGTGAGGCGGAATGCGTTCGGCTTGGCCATTTTGGCCTGTGCGGCGGTTTCGTTCTCGTTTCCGGGTGCGTTCACGACGTGGGGCGGCGTACGGCTGACGAAGCTGGTCGCGCCGGCGATTCAGCTGATCATGTTCGGGATGGGGACGACGCTGACGCCGGGTGATTTCCTGCGCGTCGCGAAATGTCCGTGGGGCGTGGCCGTCGGCATCGTGCTGCAGTTCCTGGTCATGCCGCTTATCGGGTTTCTGCTCGCGATTGCGTTTGGGTTCACGGGCGAGCTTGCGGCGGGATGCGTGCTGATCGGATCGGTCGCGGGCGGGACGGCCTCCAACGTGATCGCCTATCTCGCGCGGGCGAATGTCGCGCTGTCGGTGACGATGACGTGCTGCTCGACTCTCCTGTCGCCGCTCGTGACGCCGTTCCTCATGAAGCTGCTGGCCGGACGCTTCGTCGCGATTGACGCGGGGGCGATGATGCTGTCCATTCTGGAGATCGTCATCGTTCCGATTGCGGTCGGCGGCGCGTTCCGCCGGGTTTTCGGCAAGTGGCTCGACGCGCACAAGGCCGCCGCAGACAGGTGCTTGTCCGTCGTCTCGATGGCGGGCGTCTGCTTTACGATCCTTGCGCTGACCGCGCCGAGCCGGGACACGTTCAAGGAGGCGGGCGCGCTGATTGTCCTTGCGGCGGCCCTGCACAACTCGGTTGGCTATCTCTGCGGCTATTGGCTCACGCGTCTGCTGGGGCGGATCCTGCCGCTGGATGCGCGCGATGCGCGCACGGTCGCCATCGAGGTCGGCATGCAGAACGGCGGCATGGCGGGTGCGCTCGCGACGGATGTCCTCAAGAGCGCGGTCGCGGCGCTGCCGGCAAACGTGTTCTCGATCTGGATGAACTTCTCCGGCTCGCTGCTCGCCAACCGCTGGAGCCGCCGGCCTCCAACCACCGCATTTATATAAATGCGGTGGTTGTCTTGGCATGGGCATCGACGAATGCTTTTTTCAAGAATCACAATCAGTTTTTCAGGAAACGCAATTTACTCTTGCGCGGCTGTGTCTTATAGATAAGGTCGCCCCGTACTGGGTCAAGGGCGGCGCTCCAGACTGCCTCCTCTGCGAGGATTTCGGCGATGTGGCCGACCTCACGGCGGCGACGGTCTACAGCGGGTACCTGAAGGACGGCTCGATTCCCCGGCGGTGCCGCGCCCAGTCGAAGCTGTCCATCGACCGCCAGAGGGGCTCGTTCGCCCGCGCGACGTCGCAGACGGTGTTGAGGGATTCGGTCTTCGAGACCTGGCAGTACAGCATCGCCGCGACATGGCTCTTCGGCGAGAAGGTGCGGCTCCGCACACTGTGCGCCCTCGCGGCCTCAAGGCGTTTGGCATCATCTTCGAGACCCTGGTTGCCCGTGATTTGCGCACGTATGCGGAATCATTGGATGGTTCGGTCTCTCATTACAAGGACAAGAGCGGGCTGGAATGCGATGCGGTCATCCATCTCCGGAATATCCTTATGGTCGTCACGGCGCAAGGCGAGTTCGCCTACGAGCGTCCGGGCGATGGCGTCATCGTCTGTCCAATTGGTGCACTGAAGCCCTGACATGACATCGGCGGCGACATTTCTCAAGGGCCGTGAACGGCGTCACTTTGCAGACTTCAGCAGAAACTGCTATACTATACGGCTTATGGGCTTCCTTGACATCGGGGGGGCGAAGGCCTGTAGATCGAGAATCAAGAAGGAACGAAGCGAACATGGGAAAACTGCTGGGCATTGCGTTGGCGCTCGCGGCGGCGACGGCGGACGCGCGGACGTTCGAGGTGACGGCGTGGCGCGGCGAGACGGTCGCGGCGCGCGTGCTGGACTTCTGCGAACTGGGCGATGCGCCGGACGGGCTGACGATTCGGCGTGGCGTCCTGAAGTCCGTCAAGTACGCGCCGGAGCCGGAGAGCCTGCAGCGGCTTGAGGTCTACGATCGCGTCAAGTGGACGGAGGACGACGACAGCGATGGCCCGCGCGTGGTTGAGATCGCCGTGCCGGCGGACGCGAAGCCGGGCGCCTACGCCTGCGGCATGATGCGCGTCACGGTCATTGACCGCGTGCTGCCGCCGGCGAGGGAGTGGAAGTACTACCTCGACCTCTGGCAGCATCCGTGGGCCGTCGCGCGCCTCGCGAAGGCGAAGCCGTTCTCGAAGAAGCACTACGCGGCGATGAAGCCCGTCTGGGAACTGCTCGCGACGGCGGGGCAGAAGACGATCACCGTCCCGATCCTCGACCAGCCGTGGGATCACCAGTGCCGCGACGCCTACCGTTCGCTGGTGGCGGACGGCGACTTCCGCCTCTTCGACGAGTACGTGCAGTTCAGCCTCGACTGCGGCCTGGGGCCGGACATCTCGTGCTACTCGCTCTGCCCGTGGACGCTCGGCAAGACAATCGACGAGGCCGAGCTGGAGAAGCGCTGGGGCGCGTTCCTCGACAAGTTCGCCGCGCACGTCAAGGCGAAGGGCTGGTTCGCGCACACGATCATGGCGATGGACGAGCGCGCGCCGGAAGACGTCGCGAAGGTCGCGCGGTTCGTGCAGAAGCACGCGCCGGGCATGCGCCTCTCGATGGCGGGCAACCGCAAGCCGAGCGACTTCAAGGGCATCACGATCGACGTCTATTCGCAGGTTCTCACCTCGGATTGCGTGACGCCTGAATTCCTGGCCGAGGCGTCTGCGCGCCGTGCGAAAGGGTTCGTCACGACGCACTACGTCTGCTGCTGGCCGACATCTCCGAACACGTTCATGTCCTCGAAGGACGGCGAGGCGTTCTGGTGCGGCGCGTCGCCGGCGTTCCTCGGCCTCGACGGCTTCCTGCGCTGGGCATGGAACAGCTGGCCGCAGGACCCGGAGGAGGACGCGACGTACGGAGACTGGCGTGCGGGCGACACGTTCCTCTGCTATCCGAAGGGCGAGCCGTCGTGGCGCTTCCTCGAACTGCGCAACGGCATCATCGCGGCGGAGAAGGTGCGCCTCCTGAAGGAGCAGGGGCTTTTCGCGGATGCGTTCGCGGAGGTCGCCGCGCTCTATGACGTGAAGCAGGCGAACGAGAACAAGTGCAATTTCCGAAACATCCGTCAGAAGACATTGGAGCTCGTGAACCGCAAGTGAACGCACGAACGAGAGTTGCGCCGCACGTCGCGGCCCTGCCGAAAAGCGGCATCCGCAAGTTCTTTGACATCGTCGCCCAGCGCAAGGACGTCGTTTCGCTCGGCGTCGGCGAGCCGGACTTCGACACGCCCTGGCACATCGCGCGCGCGGCCGTGACGTGCCTGGAGGACGGCGGCACGCACTACACCTCGAACCTCGGCACGCCCGAACTGCGTCAGGCGATTGCGCGCTACCTCGCGCGCCGTTTCGACGCGGCGTTCGACTGGAAGCGGGAGATCCTCGTCACGGTCGGCGTGTCGGAGGCCATCGACCTCGCGATCCGCGCGATCTGCTCGCCCGGCGACGAGATCCTCTATCACGAGCCGTGCTTCGTCTCGTATGCGCCGACGATCCGCCTCGCGCACGCCGTGCCGGTCTGCGTCGAGACGCGCGTCGAGGACGACTTTCGCCTGACGGTCGAGGCGCTGGAAAAGAAGGTGACGCCGAAGACGAAGGCGATTCTCCTCAACTTTCCGTGCAACCCGACGGGGGCCGTCCTCTCGCGGGACGACATGCGGGCGATTCTCGCGTTCGCCGCGAAGCACGACCTGCTGATCCTGGCCGACGAGGTCTATTCGGAGCTGAACTATGCGGAGGCGGAAGCGGACGTCGAGAAGATGCCCTCTTTTGCGTCATTCCCCGAGAGCCGCGACCGCGTGATTCTCCTGAACGGATTCTCGAAGTCGTGGGCGATGACGGGCTGGCGGCTCGGCTACGCCTGCGGCCCCAACGACGTCATCGACGCGATGATGAAGATTCACCAGTACGGCATCATGTCCGCCCCGACGCTCTCGCAGGCGGCGGGCGTCGAGGCGATGGATCATGGCGACAAGGAGGTCGCGCGGATGCGCCGCGAATACCGCCGCCGCCGCGACTACCTCGTGCCCGCGCTCAACGCGATGGGCCTGAAGACGCGGATGCCGCAAGGCGCGTTCTACATCTTCGCCGACATCCGCGCGACGGGGCTTTCGGACGAGGACTTCGCGCTGAAGCTTCTGAACGATTATGGCGTCGCCGTCGTGCCGGGCAGCGCGTTCGGCTCCTGCGGCGCGGGCTTTGTCCGCATGTCGTATGCGACCTCGCTCGAAAAGATCCACCTCGCCGTCGAGCGGATGCAGAAGATGCGGACGGCGACATGAAGTCGAAGTTCCTGCCGTTTGAGATTCTCTACGAAGACCGCGACTTGATCGTCATCGACAAGCCGGCGGGGTTGCTGACGACGCACACGAAGCTCGTCGGGCGCGCCGCGCGCGAGGCCCAGACGACGGCCGAGAACTACCTGAACGACTACGTGCGCAAGGGCCAGCGGCGCAGCTCAAAGCGCGTCTGGCTCGTCCATCGGCTCGACCGTGAGACGAGCGGCGTCATGATGTTCGTGAAGGACGAACGCCTTGCGGACGCGATTCGCGACCGCTGGAACGAGCTGACCGAGAAGACGTACCGCGCGCGCGTCGAGGGTGTGCTGTCCGAGGAGAAGGGCGTCTTCGAGTCGTATCTGCGCGACGATCCGAAGACGCTGAAGGTGTCGAGCGTCAGGGACCCGAAGCTCGGCAAGCTCGCGCGCACCGAATGGACGCGGCTTGCGGTCGAGCGGAACACGACGCTTGTCGAGGTTGCGCTCAAGTCGGGACGCAAGAACCAGATCCGCGTCCACTTCAGCGAAGCGGGGCATCCCGTCGTCGGCGACGTCAAGTACGGCGCGAAGAAGGCCGACCGCCTGCACCTCCGCTCCGTCCGCCTTGTCTTCACTCATCCCGTGACGGGAAAGACGTTCGACTTCACGGCGAATGTGCGCGGAGGCGGTGGTATCATCGTCTGAATTGTGGTACAATACGAACCATGAAGAAAGAAGCGATTGTTTTCCTTGTGGTGGTCGTCGTCTCGCTCGTGACGGCGCACGTCTGCCACGCCCATTTCCCCGGCGTCGCGCCGATGATCAAGCCGATGGCCTGGCCGTTCGTCTGCCTCGCGGTTCTGCTCGTGCGGCGGCTTGCGGCGCAGCGGAAGCGTGGGAAGTAAAGCGGGAGGCACGACAATGGCGGAAGACGTCAAGGGCTACATTCACGCACTGGCCGTGCGGGCGCGTGCGGCGGCGGGTGCGCTCGTGCGGCTCACGGCTGACGAGAAGAACGCCGCGCTGCTGAAGGTCGCCGACGCGCTGGAGGCGCATCGTGCCGCGATTGGCGTCGCGAATGCGTCCGATGTCGCGCGCGCGAAGACGGCGGGACTGGCGTCCGCGCTCGTCGATCGCCTCACGCTGACGGACGCGCGGTTCGCCGCGATGGTCGAGGGCGTGCGCGCCGTCGTGCGGCTGGCGGATCCCGTCGGCGAGACGATCTGGACGCGGGAACGTCCGAGCGGCATCACGATCCGGAAGGTGCGCGTACCGTTCGGCGTCGTGGCCGTCGTCTTCGAGAGCCGTCCGAACGTCTTCGTCGACACGGCGGCCCTGTGCCTCAAGACCGGCAACGCGGTCATCTTGCGCGGCGGCAAGGAGGCGTTCGCGACGAACACCGCCCTCGCCAAGGCGGTCAAAGATGGCCTCCAGTCCCTCCCGTCCCTCTCGTCTCTCGAGTCCCAGATTCCCCTTTCCGACGCCGTGCAGTTCGTGGACATCCTCGACCATGCGGCGGTCACGGAGCTCGTGCGGGCGGTGGGGCTGGTCGATGTCGCCATTCCGCGCGGCGGCGAGCGGCTGATCCGCGCGATGTGCGAGGCGGCGCTCGTGCCCGTGCTGAAGCACTACAAGGGCGTCTGCCACATCTATGTGGACGACAAGGCCGACCTCGCGATGGCGCTCGCGATTCTCGACAACGCGAAGACGCAGCGGCCCGGCGTCTGCAACGCGGCGGAATGCCTGCTCGTCCACGAGAAGCTCGCGCCGCTCTTCCTGCCGATGGTGCGGGCGTGGGCGACGGACAAGGGCGTGACGCTACACGAAAGCGAACAGGACTGGGAGCGCGAATTCCTGGCGCTGGAAATGAACGTCGGCATCGTGAAGGACGTGCGCGGGGCAATCGACCACATCAACCGCTATGGCTCGCATCACTCCGACTGCATCGTGACGAACGATGCGGCGCGGGCGCAGGAATTCTTGCGCGACGTCGATTCGGCGTGCGTCTACCACAACGTCTCGACGCGCTTCACGGACGGCGGCGAGTTCGGCATGGGCGCGGAAATCGGCATCTCGACGGACAAGCTGCACGCACGCGGCCCGATGGGGCTGGAGGAGCTGACGACCTACAAGTACGAGATCACGGGCGACGGGGTCATCAGAAATTAAGAAGTAAGAAGGGAAAAGAAAGAAGTGCGGAAGTTCTCGGTTTTTCTCGCGTCCCTCGTGACCCTCCTGTCCCTCGTGTCCGTTGCCGCGTCGCCCGACGCGAGCGACGAGTCGGGTTCGGCTTACGTTGGCGCGGCGGGCGTCTTGACGCTGCCGCAGGGCGGCTCGCGGCTCAGCCGCCTCGTCGGCGCGGCGGTGCGCGGTGGCGCGTATCTCTCGGATTTCTGGGCGGTCGAAGGCGACATCGCGTGGCAGGAGAACGCGGCGGGGCTGGGCATGGACGCGCTCGTGCATGTGCAGGCGTGGTCGGTCTACGGCGACCTTTTCGGCTACTCGGCGTTCGATCCGTTCGTCACGGTCGGTGCGCGCGGCTGGCTCGGCGGCCACGGTGTCGGACAGGTCGGCCCGCAGCTCGGCCTTGGCGCGTTCTACCACCTCGATGACCACTGGTCGCTTCGTGCCGACGCGAACGCGACGCTGGGAATCGAGACGGATGTCGAGGTCATCTATTCGCTTGCGGTCGGTGTGCAGTATGGGTTCTGACGGCGAGTGCCTGACGGTGACGCGGCGCGCGTTCGCGGTCGGCGCGTCTGCTGTGGCCTTGGCCGGATGCGCGGGCCTGAAGATTGGATTTGCTGAAGAAAACGAAAAAGACAAGGAAAGGAAAGAAACAGGTATGCTGAAAGGTATTTCTCCGGTCGTCTCGCCGGATCTTCTCAAGGTGCTGGCCGAGATGGGCCATGGGGATGAAATCGTCTTCTCGGATGCGCACTTTCCGGCCCATTATTTCGGGCGTGCGGGTGCGCTCGTGCTGCGGGCGGACGGCTTGGCGGCGGACAGGCTTCTGGCGGGCGTCATTCCGCTCTTCGAGCTTGATAGCTATGCAACGCCCGTCGTCATGATGGAGGCGGTGAAGGGCGACTCGCTCGACCCGGAGGTCGAGAAGGCCTATCGTGCCGCGCTTCGGTACGACGGCCCAATCGAGCAGATGGAGCGGTATGCGTTCTACGAGCGCGCGAAGAAGGCGTATGCGATCGTCCTCACGGGCGAGACGCGCAAGTACGGCAACGTCATCCTCAAGAAGGGCGTGACGCCGGTTCAGGCTTGACAGACGGCGTTCAGGCAGAAAGGCAAAAGACATGGCGGGCGAATACCAGTTCTCACTCATCGACGTCACGAAGCAGCAGGGCACGAAGACGATCCTGAAGGACGTCAACCTCTCCTTCTTCTACGGGGCGCACATCGGCGTCATCGGCGGCAACGGCGCGGGCAAGTCGTCGCTCCTGAAGATCCTCGCGGGCCTCGACACCGAGCTCATGGGCACGGTGCAGGTCGCGAAGGGCACGAAGGTCGGCTACCTCCCGCAGGAGCCGGTGCTGGACGACGAAAAAACCGTGCTGGAGACGGTGATGGAGGGCGTTGCCGACGCGCAGGCGATGGTGACGCGCTACGAGGATCTCTGCTGCGAGCTTGACGACCCGAAGGCGGCCGCCGAGATGGAGCGGCTGCAGACGATCATCGACGCGAACGACTACTGGAACCTCGAAAACCTCGTCGAGCGGCGCATGGCAGACCTGTGCTGTCCGGCGGGCGACAAGAAGGTTGGCGTCCTCTCCGGCGGCGAACGCCGCCGCGTCGCCATCGCGCGGCTTCTCCTGTCGAATCCCGACGTGCTGCTCCTCGACGAGCCGACGAACCACCTCGACGCCGAGACGACGTTCCGGCTGGAGGCGTACCTGAAGGAGTTCAAGGGCACGCTCATCGTCGTCACGCACGACCGCTACTTCCTCTCGGACGTCACGGACTGGATCCTGGAGCTTGACCACGGCGTGTGCTATCCCTACAAGGGCAACTATGAGGAATGGCTCAAGCAGAAGGAGTCGATGCTCCAGCGCGAGGCGAAGGTCGAGAAGTCGCGCCAGAAGATGCTGGAGAACGAGCTCAAGTGGATCCAGACGAATCCGTCGGGCCGTCACGCGAAGGCGAAGGCGCGCGTCGAGCGCTACGAGGAGCTGCAGAAGCAGGAGGTCAACGTGCGCGAGGACGATCTCGTCATCCGCATTCCGCCGGGGCCGCGTCTCGGCAACCTCGTTGTGCGCGCCGAGCATGTCAAGATGGGCTTCGACGGACAGGTTCTCTACGACGACCTCAACTTTGACCTGCCGCGCGGCGGCATCGTCGGCGTGATCGGCGCGAACGGCGCGGGCAAGACGACGCTCTTCAAGCTCATCACGGGCCAGCTGAAGCCGCTCGCGGGCACGTTCACGGTCGGCGACACGGTGAAGCTCTCCTATGTCGACCAGACGCGGTCGGAGCTGAAGCCGGACGAGACGGTCTACGAGGCGATCACGGGCGGCGGCGAGTTCGTGAAGCTCGCGGGGACGACGCTCATGAACGGCCGCGCCTACTGCAGCCGCTTCAACTTCCGCGGGCCGGAGCAGCAGAAGAAGGTCGGTGTCCTCTCCGGCGGCGAGCGCAACCGTGTGCATCTCGCGAAGTTGCTCGCGGCGGGCGGCAACCTGCTGCTCCTCGACGAGCCGACGAACGACCTCGACGTCGCGACGTTGCGCTCGCTGGAGGAGGGCCTGCAGGAGTTCGGCGGCTGCGTGATGGTCGTCTCGCACGACCGCTGGTTCCTCGACCGCATCGCGACGCACATCCTCGCGTTTGAGGGCAAGGGCAAGACGACGTGGTTCGAGGGCTCGTATTCCGAGTACCACGAAATGCTTGCCAAGCGCAAGTGAACGACTGGGACGCCATGCAACGCCCGCCCGTCCGTGACGATCACATCCTCGAAATCCGGGACTTGAAGGTCTGGTTCCCGGTGAAGAAGGGGGTCTTCGCCCGGACGGTCGGCTACGTGAAGGCCGTGGACGGCGTGTCCTTCGACCTGAAGCGAGGCGAAACGCTCGGCATTGTCGGCGAGTCGGGCAGCGGCAAGACGACGGTCGCGCGCGTCGTCGCGGGCCTCCAGAAGGCGACGTCCGGCGACATGCGTCTGCGGGGCCGCGTCTCGATGGTCTTTCAGGATCCGCTCGGCTCGCTGAACCCTCGCTTGACGACACGCGCGACGATTGGCGAAGTGCTGCGCGTGAACCGTCCGAACGATTTCTCGGTGACGGAACTTCTGGAGATGGTGGGCTTGGACGCGGGCGCGCTGGATCGCTATCCGCATGAGTTCTCCGGCGGACAGCGCCAGCGCATCTGCATCGCCCGCGCGCTTGCGTCGCGCCCGGAGCTCCTCATCTGCGACGAGGCGGTGAGCGCGCTCGACATCTCCATCCGCGCGACGGTGCTGGACGTGCTGGACGCGCTCAAGCGGCGACTCTCGCTGTCGCTTCTCTTCATCACGCACGACCTCGGTGTCGTGCAGCATGTCGCAGACCGCATCCTTGTGATGCATCGCGGCAAAGTCGTCGAAGTCGGTTCGACGGACGCGGTGCTGGCAACGCCTCAGGCGGACTACACACGCGCGCTCATTGCCGCCGTGCCGCGCATCGACCCGGATTGACGAGGTTCCCGTTGAAATATCCGTCCCGTACGCATTGCGGGCGGTTGATCTCCGCAAGGCGCAGGTCGGAGACGATGGAGTCGATGGAAAACCAGTCTTCCGCCGGAAGCGCGGACGGGGGAATCGGACGCGCCAGCCCCAGCGAGTCGATCCGCTCCGCCTCGCGGTAGGCAGGGGCGGCGTCCGACAGCGGCTCCAGACACACGTTCTGGATGACCTTCAGCTTTTCGGGCGCGGGAATCCAAAGGCCGCCATATCCGGCGTCCTGATAGACGCGGCGGGCGAGGGTCTCGATCTCGTCCGGCGAAACACAGCAGGCGGCTTTCCCGGCGGCGATGCGCCCGTCGACAAACACGTGGTCGGTATGGACGGCGCACTCGACGCCCACAAGCGCGTCCGGGTCGCGCTTCACGGCGAGCGTGACGATTGATTCGACGATGGCATCCGCGAGTCGGTCGGGATGTCCGGGCGAGACATATTCGGCAATATGCGATTTCATTTTTCTAACTCCGTATTGTTTTGACAGGATTTACAGGATGATCAGGATTGGCACGGGAGGGCCGCGCTTGTCGCGGCCGGGATTTGAAAGAGCCTCTCATGTCAATCCTGTCTAAAGTAGGCTCACGAACTTCTCGGCAAGGGACGCAAGGTCGCGCTTGGTGTCTGGGCCTGCCTCGACAAGCCCGACGAAGAGGCGCATCCCCGCCGCGCGAAACTGGGCGGCAAGCGCCGCGTCTGGCGTTCCGTGAATCCGTCCGTGATGATGACGGCGGCACGTGGCCGCTTTCGGGGCGGCAAGTCGAGGACGTGCCGCAGCACGCAGTCGATGTCCGTTCCGCCCGTCGAGTCAAACCGATGCGCCGCTAGGTCGTGAACGTCCGCCGCACGCACGACCGTCGAGAAGACATGGACGCGGCACCGTCCTCGCCGCAGGTGCGGTTTCGCTTTCGCGACGCCCTCGCCGATGATGACGGCGGCTCGATCCGGCGAGACGGCCAGGCGTTCGGCGATCATCACGCGGAGACGGCGGACGGGATCGTCGATGCGCATGAGCCGGACGAGCGGATCGCCTTCGTCCCGCATCGAAAGCTCCCACGCCGTCTTGCAGATTGCCGTCAGCTCGGCTGCGTTCAGCGTGCGCCGGGCGCGGTCGGCAAGCGCGGCGTCGAGTGGCTCCGAGCCGAGATAGAGCGCATCGCCATCCGACAGCTCGTCGTCCGTCGGCGGCGGATTCATGGCGGCCCAGCGGTAGACGAGGTGCGCGAGAGGACGGCCCTGCACACGGCGTTCGTAGACGATGGGGAAGAGCTTGTTCTGAAGTTCCGGCCGTGTGCGGCTGATCTCGTCGATGAAGACGACCTCGGCATCCCAGATGCTCTCAGGCGAGGCGAGATAGTCGAGTTTCGTGCGCGAGGCGTCCGGCATCGGCACGCCCACGAGGTCATCGTAGTTGATGAGACTCGCGTTGTAGGCGCGGAACGCCAGGCCCAATGCCTCCGCGAGGCGCTCCAGCACGAAGCTTTTCGCGCAGCCGTGCGCCCCGACGAGTAGAAGCGGCTCCTCGGACAGGAGCGCGGCGAGGAGAACCGACTCCATCTTCTTCCACCCGTAGAGCCCCAGCGGCTCCGTAATCAGCGATTTCATGTTCAGTTCCTTTCAGTGACGGGACAATCCGAGGCCGAATGTTCCAAAACAAAACGGCCGACGTTTCTGCTTGAGAACATCGGCCGTCCATTCTTCAATGCTTTCCTCACACCTGTGAGGCACATCCGGAATCTTTCCGCTCCACCGTGGCCTTCGTTTGATCTGGCTCGGTTGGCGCGACACGCCTTGCTGCGCATCGCCTCTTGATGTCTCAATTGGCGCGTAGTGTATCATATTGTTTTCTTCGGCCGCAAGGGGGGCATTGACGCCATGGACATAATCGTGTACAATACCCGCCATCAAAACACACTAGAGAGGATTTCGTATGCCCATCGTCAAAGAACGCCCCGCAGCACGCCGGAAACGCAACCGCCTGATTCCGTCCATGTCCGAGAACGTCATTTCCTTCTCGGAATGCCGCAACCATCTCGCGGAATGCTTCAAGCGCGTCAGCGAACCCAACAAGATCCTGTTCGTGACGCAGAACGGACGCCCGACCACCTTCCTCGCCAACGTCCGCGACTGGGACGCCTTCGTCGAGTTTTGCGAGCAGCGAGAAATGCGAGAAGACCTCGCCGCGGCCGAAGCCGAACTTGACGCCGGGCGCGGCATCCCGCATGAACAGATCAAACGCGAGATTTCTGAAGAAGTCGAAACGATGTTCGGGGAACTTGGAATATGATCCGCTGGTCGCCACGCGGCAAGAAACGCCTTTTGGACTGCGCCCGCTACATTGCGGTGGAAAGTCAAGATCGCGCGACAACCTTCAATTGGCTTGAGGACGCCTACGCGGAGGTCGAGCCGTTGGATGACTTCCCGCTTTCCGGACGTGTCGTCCCGGAATTCGGGCGCGAGGACATCCGCGAAGTCTTTCATGGCGACTATCGCATCATCTATCGCGTGAAGCGCCAGCAGGTCGAGATCATATCCGTCCGTCACGGACACTTTCTTCTCCGCTCCATTCATTCGCTGTAAGGTTTGAAGAACCGTCACAAACAGACTCGGCAGGGTCTTACTTGTCGCATGCCTCAATCTGACGCTGGTAGAACGATGACGTGGGCGAATTGCCAGGAGAAGTCGCAAGAAGATATTCCCAATCCTCCTTTGTCATATCAATAAATTCAATTTTCTCGCAGAGAGAAATAAATTCATCAGCTGCAATATCATCATGCATTGATGTGTAAAAACTCGCCTCAAGAGACTCCTTTGCACCATCTGGCGCATTCTCATAGATTGTTTTCCAATACTCGTTCTTCGCGAACGCGTCGAGGGCATCTTGGAACATTTCAATTCGTGCTTTCATTGTTGATATTTCGTTGCTTGATGTTTTCATTGTCGTTTGAGCTGACGGCATTTTTCGTCAAGTGTCCACTTCTGGGAAAGGGCCGTTTCCTTGTCGATGACAGGCTGCGATGCAGACCGCGTGCGGATTCCCCGTCAGCTTGCGGTCGCACGCGATTTCCCATGCAAGATTCACCTTCCGTTTGCGCAGCGTGTCAGTCACCTCACAGAAGTCAGGACATTCGTCTGGCGAATCTTTTGACATGTAGTGCCACATTGACCACGTGCCCTTGTTCCTGCCGCTCAGACATCTGCATCGGACATAACTTGTAGAACTCTCAACCCATAGCCACTCGGCAAGAACGCATCGGATGCATTTCATGGAAGTGCAGTTGTTGCCAGGACATTCCTTCCCTTCGCGCAAGAGCATCAAGAGGGGACGATTCCCCGCAACAAAAATCGCCCGCCGACTTTGCTCAAGACGACGGGCAACTTCCCTGGAACTGTTTTTCCGATCCTCTCGGACACATCTCGGACTTCTCCGATACCACCGTGGCGTTCCTCTCGGTTGGCGCTCCCGCTTCTGCAAGAGCCTCTGGATGTCTTGAACGGCGCGTAGTGTATCATATTGTTGGCTGTGACCGCAAGGGGGGGGGGCATTGACGAGAAACCTAGGGCTTCAGCATGAAAAGATGATATTCTCTCTGCGCGACAGTCGGCGCGTCGGAGCGGGAAGCTGCTCGCTCGGTCTCGTCGCTCAGGTTTGCGCTTCTCGTCGAAGACAATCGGCCGGCTTCAGCCTGCCGTGCCTCGGCGAGACCACGGGCTGCGGGCGAGGCCTCTCCGACGCCGGCAAACCCTCGCTCCTCACTCGCGCCACTTCCCGCCCCTCCGCGCGATGCCGCACCTTCGGCTTTTGTCACGCAGAAACGCGGAGGTCGCAGAGATTTTCCATGCAGACTGACAGGCGCACATGGTGGCGAAGCGGCGGCGCAAGCCGCCCGTGGCCCGGAGGAGCCGACAGTCGCACAAGAGGAGCGGAGGGATCGCCTGTCGCCTCGGTTTTCTCGCTTGCGGAAGTGTATTCTGCCGAGGGGAATGGGTAGGTCCTTCGGACATTGCTTCGCAATCGGTCACGTTTGATTGACTGACGTGTGGCGACAGTTGCGACTCCCGGAGCGACGGTTTGGGCGACTGTCGGGCCGATGGGCCAAAAATGCGATGGACTGTCGCGCAGGGGGCGGATCATCTTTTCATGCTGAAGTCATAGACGAAAAAACGAAACACCATGAGAGATGGTCGGACCGACGAGATTTGAACTCGTGACCTTTTGCACCCCAAGGCGGTGGTATGCGGCTTGTTGGGGCGGCGTTTGCCGCCGTTCGCCTTGTTTCAAAGGCTTTCGGCTCTCCCCGCACCTGCGGAGACGGACCCCGACCGCATGTGCCCTAACGAACACACTAAGGACTTTTCAGCCGCGAATTATACCACATCCGCCGCCGTCCGTGGGAAAATGCAGTTTTCCCCATTGACAGGTTTTGGCCAACCTATGCTATAATACGCGCCGTTGACCCCTCACAGGGCCGGCGGAAGACAGGAAAGACAGGAGGAAAAGACAATGGCAGAATTCTTCAACAGACAGGACTTTCGGATCGTCATCCACGAGGCCGAGGAGGGTGGCTACTGGGGCGAAGTCCCCGCGATGCCCGGCTGCGTGTCAGAGGGCGAGACCGTCGAGGAATGCAGGGCGAACGTCGTGGAGGCCGCGCGCGGATGCCTGAAGGCCTATCTCGGCATGGTCATTGAGCGGCTTTCGTCCGCCCGCGCCCATCGGGAGGTCGTGTTCGCATGAAGCCGCTGACGCCAAGGGAAGTCGAGCAGTACCTGAAGGCCGCCGGCTATGTGTACGACCACACGGAGGGAAGCCACTTCATCTGGAAGAACCGGGTCACGGGCCATTCCGTGCCGGTTCCACATCACGGAAACAAGCCGCTGAAGCAGGGGACGCTCAATGGAATCTTCAACGCTTGCGGAATAGAAAAGCCAAAAAGGTAAGAGGCTGACAATGGCGACAAGAAAACAGATAGCAAAAGGACGGTCCAGGTGCGAGGTGGTGAAGCGATACGCCGAACTCGCCAAAGAGGCCGAAGCAAAGAAGACGAACGAGGCTTGCGCCAAGTTTCTCGTCACCGCATTTGAGGCGGGAAACGTTTCGACAGTATTAAACGCATTAGCGCACGTGTATCGGATCAAGGGCTGGAACGCTTATGCCGATTGGTTTGAAGCAACCGCAAAGTTTGTTGTAGAGGTTGCCTCGCCGAAGACGTCACGGCGGACGCGCGGGGCAAAACCCCAACGGGCGATGGCGTGACGCGCGGCGGTCGGTTCAAGGAACAGAAGACAGGAGGAAAAGACAATGGCAACGCTTGAGAGGACGTTCACGATAGACCGCGAACTCGCGCGGCGGGCGGACAGGAAGATGCGCCGCTACGGACTGAACATGGACGACGCGGTCGCGTATGTCTTCACGCTCGTCGTCGAGACACCCGGACGGCCTGACTTCGCCGCGCCGCTACCGCTCGACTTCACGGTGGACGGGACGCCGATGCGCAAGCGGCGGGGCGTCGCGCTGCCAGTCGAGACGGGGATCGAGGACGGCATGCACACGGTGCGAGCCGACAAGATCGGGCTGGACGCATTCGCCGCGACGCGGGGCGAGCTTGCCGCCGAAGTCCGCGACCAGTTGGCAATGCTCTGGAAGGAGTACGCGCTTGCCGACGATGCGGTGCTGACGGAATCGGCGCGGGCGGTGAAGCGCAACCTTCTCGCAACGTTCGAGGAGGCGCGCCATGCCTAGACCGCGCAAAAACGTGATGGCCTCGCTTGTGCGCAAGGGCTTCGCCGCGTCAGAGGGCGACCACACGTACTACATCTACCACACGGCGGACGGACGCAAGACGCTGGCCAAGACGAAGGTGAGCCATTCCGGCAAGGACATCGCCGACAACATTCTCAGCATGATGGCGCGCCAGTGCCGCCTGACCCTGCCGCAGTTCCGCGACCTTGTGGACTGTCCCCTTTCGCGGGAAGCCTACGAGGGGCTGCTCAAGGCGCAGGGACTGGCGTGAGCGGGCGGCGGACGCCTCACCGCAACGCGAAAAGGTAAATTTGGCGAGCAAAGGATGATTGAAAATGGCTAATATGCAAAGCCCTGAAAAAATGCGACTCGGCCTGTTGATTGATAGGCGAGTAGCTGCCCGATTGGATAAAGCCGCTAAAAACGCTCACCTCTCGCGGAATGCATACGCAAACGCTCTTCTTGGTGACGCGCTTGCAGCAGTTCATTTGACAGCTGAAGAAAAGGAGAAAATCGAAAATGAAATCCAACGAATCCGCCGTTCTCGTCGATCTTAAGATTGATCGCAATATGTATGAGTTCCTATCGGCTCTCGCGAACGTTCGCGGGAAATCGGTAGTCGTACGCCATCTGCCTTTTTCCCCCTTCAGCCGCGAATTATACCACATCCGCCGCCGTCCGTGGGAAAATTCGGGACAATGACGGGAAATGCACTTTTCCACATTGACGAGGCGGCTGCTACTTCTTCCCGTCGCCGGACAGCGTACCCGCCAGTGAGACCAGCGCCATGAACAGGCTGGCCGCGCCAGACACCCAATGCCCCGTGTACATGAGGAACGACATCGCGCCGACGAACACGACAACCAGCAGGAAGCCGATCCACGTGCGGAGCGTCGACTGGTTCGCCTTGCGCATCTCCAGCGCGTGCGCGTTGTCCTGGTCTGCCTTGGCCATCTCGAGAAGGAGCTTCGCGGAGCCTGGGCAATGCCGCTCGAACAGCTCCACCACGTCCGCCGACGGATACGGGTTCTCGTGGTAGGCGATCATGTCGCCGCGCGAGTTCCGGGCGGCGATGTGCATCTCCTTAGGCATGGGCGGGGATCTCCGGATGTTCGCGCGCGAACGCCTCGGCGGCAGCGGAAAGGCGCAAGCCGACGTTCGCGAAATGGCGACCAATGCCGCGCGGATCGCGCGCGGGCGGCTCGTACGGGCGATTCCACGCGCGCACGTCTGCGATGAACGCGCGCAATGCCTGCCGAATGTAATATCCCATCTTCCTTTCCTCCCTTCAGACACGAATTATACCACATCCGCCGCCGTCTGTGGGAAAATTGCGGGCTTGAAGGAAAATGCAATTTTCCCCATTGACAGGGTGCAATGCACTTTGCTATAATACGCGCCGTTGACCCCCGCCGGGGCCGGCGAAAGACAGGAAAGACAGGAAACGGATGAAACTCAAGTACAATGTCATCAAGTCGACGAAGTTCAAGCGCGACTGCAAGGCGGCCGAGAAAAGCGGCCTCGACCTCGAAAAGCTTGAGCTTGTCGTGCGTCTGCTCGCGGCCGATATCGCCCTGCCGCCCCGCAATCGCGACCACGCGCTCACGGGCAACTGGCGCGGCTATCGCGAATGTCACGTCGGGCCGGACTGGCTTCTCGTCTACGCGAAGGACGACGACGCGCTCGAACTCGTCCTCGTCCGCACGGGGTCGCATTCCAAGCTTCAGATCGGAGGATAACGCAATGAGCAAGCCGAAACTGCCAACCGTCAAGGCCATCATGGCCGAGAACAACTGCACCGCCGAGGCGGCTGAATCGATCCGCGCGCGGCTTGAGGTCGAGGCCGACCGCGCCCATTTCCGCAAGACGGGCAAGCACCTCCTGCCCGTCGTGTCGGCGCGCGACCTCGAACGCCATCCCGAACTGGCCGTGCAGGACACCATCCGCCCGAAGCTCACGGAGTGGAAAATCGAAGACTACCTCAAGACGGCGGAAGATCGTGCGGCCTACATTTTCGCAACAGTCGAGGAAGGGACGCCTGACGCGCTGCCGGATGCGTTCGCCGACGTCTTCAGGTCGATAGGGAAGACGGAAGAAGCGGCGGCTTGCGAGGGGCTTGCCGTCTATCTGCGCACGGTTGGCGGCGCGTCACGGCGGACGCGCAAGGCAAAACCCCAACGGGTGACGGCGTGACGCGCGGCGGGCGGCGTTCGTGGCGGCTCGCAAGACTGCGGCGGACGCCTGACCGCACGGCAAGAGGACGAAGATAATGGCAGGACAACATAATTTGCACAACCACCAAATAGCGGTGAAGTTTCCGCATCCAGTCTGGCGGCAGATAGAGATTGATGCAGAAAAGCGCGGCATGACGCCCGGCGAGTATATACGTTGGGTGACTTCAAAGGAAGTCGAATCTATCCCACTTTCGGCTGACGATGCGCAGCTCATCGCAGACCGTATCAAAGAAGCAGAAAAGAAAGGCAAAATGGTATGACGGACGAGAAGGAACACACGCAAACCTTCACAGGGTATCTTGCTGAACTGATAAGGCTTCAAGCCGAGCGCGTAGGAAAGACGCCTCAAGATTACGTTCTCTCTTTTTTTGGCAGAAGGTGCAATGCACCCCGCGCCTTGCCGATCGCTTTGAAGGCGCAAGGATCGGCGGCTACTATTTTTTACGCATGAGGTGCAATGCACCTCACCCGCCCCCTCAAGGCAACAGGAAGGAACGCAATGGGAAAGACAGCGATGAAGACGAAAGCGGAAAGCGAGAAGCCGCGGAAAGCGGTCAAGCAGAAGGGACTGCGCTACGCCGTGCCGTCCGTCGACTATCCGCCGGAAGTCGTCGAGAGGTGGCACGGCCAGTACGTGACGCTTCCGGACGGGCGGCGCGCGCTCCAGTGGCCGATCCTCTACATCACGCACACGGACGCGATACCGAGCGACTGCCCGTGCCCGATGGGCGTGCCGATCACGGCGCTCGACAAGGGCCTCGGCGGTCCGGCCAGCGACTTCGAGATCGTCGGGCTGATCGACGGCGACGGGTTCGTGGACGGGCGGAACGTCTTCAAGCGCATCATCGTCGTCAACCGCGCCCTTCGCGCGCGTCTGCTGGCCGAGGGCGCGAAGACGGCGAAAGCGCGCGGCTGAAAGGAAACCGAAACAAGGAACCGAAAGACAGGAAGGAACGCAATGGAAAAGACAGGAATGAACAAAGGCCGCGCGAAGTATACGCGCCTCACGATGGACGACATCAACAAGATCATGGAGCGGGCGCAGGAGAACGCGCTACCCTTCATCTGCTCGGCAGACTTCGACGAACGCGCCGGGCTGGTCGAGATCGAGGAATTCTGCGACCGCCCCGGCACGTTCTTCATCGACTACGCAGCGGAGACGTGGCGCAAGGCCGAGGCGTTCCAGGCCGCCGTGGTCGGCGCGGCGTGGGCCCTGGGGCGCTACGCCGAGGTGCAGCTGAGGTGGAGCGACAGGATCGGCGGCGGGCTTGGCGGGACCGGGCTCGTCTCGCTGTACGTGGCGGCGGCGGACGTGATCGGGGAAGACGGCGTCGCGGTGGCGTGAGGGGATCGGCGGCTTGCGCCGCCGGAAATGAACGGGAAGGGACGAGGGAAATGACGGCGGAACAGGCCATGCAAAGGATGGGCGCATTGCCCATGCACGTGTGCGACGCAATCGAGTGGTTCTGCTTCGGGAACGTCGTCTTCGACCCGCTCAACATGGAGAAGTGGCTTCGCCACCGGGGGCTAATGGCCGACGGGGTGTCCGTGAGGGACGCGCTTGAAAGGAATTTCGGGAAGACCGTTGCCGATGCCGTGGAGGCGAACATCCGCAACGGAGGGGAGAAGATGCCATGACGTACGGCTACATCCGCGTGTCGAGCGACAAGCAGACGGTCGAGAACCAGCGCTTCGAGATCACGCGCTTCTGCGAGCGGCAGAACCCGCCCATGAAGGTGGACGGCTGGATCGACGAGACGATCAGCGGCACGAAGGCGTACTCGAAGCGCAAGCTCGGCGACCTGCTGAAGCACGTCCACAAGGGCGACCTCATCATCTGCGCGGAGCTCTCACGGCTGGGGCGCAACCTCTTCATGATCATGGAGATCCTGAACATCTGCATGACGAAGGAGTGCCGCGTGTGGACGATCAAGGACAACTACAGGCTGGGCGACGACATCCAGTCGAAGGTGCTGGCGTTCGCGTTCGGGCTTTCCGCCGAGATCGAGCGCAACCTCATCAGCCAGCGCACAAAAGAGGCCCTGAAGCGGCTGAAGGCCGAGGGCGTCGTCCTGGGGCGTCCCAAAGGGCGCAAGACCGCGCCGGAGAAGCGCAAGCTCCACGCCCGCCGCGCCCTCATCCATGAGCTCCTGGGGCTGGGACAATCACGCAACAAAATCGCGCGGATCTGCAAGGTCCACCGCAACACGATTGCAAGATTCATTCGCGAAAACCCCGATGTCATCGGGTGAACAGGAAACAGGAAAGCAGAAAGACAGGAAGGAACGGAGAAATGACAAAGGAAAAGACAAGGGAAGAACGGCGCGATGGGAGGGATCAGCCAGGCGGGCAAGGCGGTGTTCGCCCGTGCGCTCGCCGCCGACGTGCGCCGGATGGTCGATGCCCGCGACTTTGGCGGCGTTTGACTTGGAGCGCCGCCCCCGCCCGGCGTACGGCAATGGCGGGGAACTCTTGAGACAAAAGGCAACAAAAGAGAAACAAAAGAGAAAGGAAAGAGAACATGGACGAACACAGGAACGAAGGCAAGAAGAAGGTCGTGCGGATCTCGTTCGACGTCAGCCCGGAAGAGGCGGCGAAACTGTGCGACATGCGGTGCGAGCCGAAGCCCTCGACGGCGGCGGCGCAGCTGGTGCGCATGGCGATGAAGGACGCGGCGAAATGATCACGGCGAAGGACATCATGCGCGACGCGGACGTGGCGAAGCTCGCGGGCATTGCGCTCGACACGTTCCAGCGGAGCCTCCGCGACGGCATCAGGCCGGGCGACCTCGACTGGTTCGCGGCCAAGCCGATGACGCACGGGCGGCGGCGGTTCTGGTTCCGCCCGGACGTGGAGCGCGTGATCACGGAGCGGATCGTGAAGACGGAACAGGAGGTGGAGATATGACAATCGAGGAGATCATGGCGCGGGACTTCCGCGATTCGGAGCGGGAGGCGGCGGCGTTCGAGCGTCGCGCGGCGCGTCAGGAGTTCTGGTACGACCTCGTGCGGGGGCTGCTGCTTGCGGCGGTGCTGCTGGCGTTCTTCGGCGCGGTGACGTGGCTTGCCATTGCGGCGCGCGAGCGGCGCGAGCGGCGCGAGGCGGAGCGGAACGCGGCGGAGGCGCGGGCGGTGCGGATCATGCAGGGCGGCGTTGCGGTCGAGGCGGAGGATGGTCGCGGCTGATGGCGATTTCCCGAAGCTGGCGCTTCGGGGACTGAAACAGAAAACGAAAGGCAAGACACATGAAGAAGAAGACTAAGGCCAGGGCTGTGGCCAAGGTGCAGCCGGAAGCCGCCGTGGCGGTCGCCCCCAGGGCGGCGCAGTACACGCGCGTCCGGACGGAGATCGAGACGGCGAAGCTGAAGTCCGCGCCGTGGAATCCGCGCGGCGAGATCACGCCGGAGAGCGTGTCCGACCTCGCGGCGTCCATCGCGTCGCTCGGAATGATCCAGCCCGTCGTGGCGATCCGGGACGGCGACGGCTGGACGCTCGTCGCCGGGCATCGCCGCCTCGTGGCCGCGAAGGTCGCGGGGCTTGACAAGGTGCCGTGCGACGTCCTCGAAGGGGTAGACGAGGCGACGGCGAGGCGCATGACGTTCATCGAGAACCTGCAGCGCAGGGACGCAGACCCGCTCCTTGAAAGCGGGCTGGTGGCGAGCCTCGTGGAGTCCGGCATGACGCAGGACGAGATTGCGGCGGAGGCGGGGCGCGGGCGCGAATGGGTGGCGCGGCGGCTGAACCTGTCGCGGCTCTCCAAGTCGTGGCGGAAGCGCGTCGCGGACGGCGAGCTGATCACGACGGACTGCCTGGAGCACGTCGCGGCCTATCCGGTCGGGATCCAGGAGAGGCTGAAGAAGGCGAACGGCTGGTCTCATGGCGCGGCACTCCGCTGGTCTGATGTCAGTGGACAGTTCAATCGCGAGACGATGGAGCTGAAGGAGGCGACGTTCGACAGGAAGGACTGCAGGGCGTGTGCGAAGAACACGGGCTGCGTCCCCGACCTGTTCGACTGGGACGGAAAGCCGACGGCGTTCGGCAGGTGTCTCGACCCGAATTGCTACAGGCGCAAGTGCGAACTGGCTACGGCGGACGTCATCGCGGACGCGAAGGCGAACGGGGCCGAGGTGCGCGAGACGAAGCAGCATCCGGACTACTCCGTCGGCCTTCGTCCGAAGCCCGACAAGACGCATCAGACGCTGTACGTCTGGAAGGACTACAACGGCGAGACCCTGGCGCAATGGGGCGAGGCTCCGAAGGCCGGGAAGTCCGGCGGAGGCCTGACCGACAAGGAAAAGGAGGCGCGGAAGCGGAAGATCGCCGCGAACAAGGCGCTGCGCAAGCTGGCCGAGTGGTGCGCGGGCAACCTTGCGGGCGTGATTGCGGCGGCCTATGCCGTGGACGTGCAGGTCGCCCTTGCGTTCCAGCTGGTGTTCAACATCGGCAGCTCGTGGCGCGTGTTCGGGTCGAATACAAACGTATCGGATGCGGCGATGGCGTACCTGCTCGATCCCAACGCGAAGGACCTTGCGCCGATGGAGCGCTGGGCGGGACTGGCCGCCGCCGAGATTGCGGAGAAGGTGGTCAAGTCGGAGATCGGCGCGACGTACGCCGCTCGCCTGCTCGCGATCCTGCCGCCGGTGGCGAACGCGCTGACGGACGAGGAACGGAGTCTCGTGGCGCCGGACGAGACGGTGCTGAAGCTCCGCGAGCCGGTCAAGGTGATGTGGGCTTCGCAGTCTGCGGACGCCGACACGGAGAATGACTGACGATTTGCCGCCGCTGGCGCGGCGGATACAGGACAAGGAAAAACGAAAGGAACAATGCAATGATGAACGAAAGCGAACGCGCGAAGGTGCGCGAATACTTCAGGAACCACCCGGACATGACGCAGAAGGACGTCGAGCGGCTGCTGGGGCGCGAAACTGACTTCATGGAGATCATCGAGGCCGGACTGATCATGGCCGACGTCGTGGAGCATGCCGAAGCCGGGGCACCGGAAACGAAGCCGACCACGGAAACGGAGCCGGACACGGCGCGCTGCCGCCTGGAGATCGAGTTCTCCGCAGAGCGGACCGCCGACGGCTACACGTGCAATGCCGTGGTGCACGTTCCGCCCGCGGAGAAAGGGGCGCTTGGGTTTCTCCTGCGCACGGCCGTCGGGCAGTTCCGCGACGAACTGGCCGAAGCCATGACCGGCGGCATGCTGCGGCGCGCCTTCAAATCGGCCGAACGGAAGTTCATGGACGCGGCCGGACACCCCGGCAAGGGGGTTGCGGAATGAAGCTGACGCTGACGGCATCGAGCATGGCGTGCGCGCTGAGGTGCCCGCGCCGCTACTGGTACGACAACATCCTCGGCCTGAAGGAGGAGACCCCCTCCGAGGCCCTGCGGATCGGGACGGCGGTGCACAACGGCGGCGAGGCCCGCGCCAGGGGCGCGGACTTCGAGGGGCAGTACCGCGCGGCGCTGACGGGCGGGACGCTCGACGAGTGGACGGCGGCGAAGGTGTTCGGCATCCTCGGCGCGTACGACCGCACCTACGGCGAAGTGGACGACCGCGACTACGACGCGATGGAGCCGGAGCAGGAGTTCACCGACCCCATCGACGGGTCGCGGACGTTCGAGCAGCGCGGCAAGGTGGACGGGCTCGCCTTGCTGAAGGACGGGCGTCGCGTGGTGTGGGAGCGCAAGACGACCGCGGACGACATCGGGGACGCGGGCGACTACTGGAACCGCCTGAAGTTCAACATCCAGCTGCTGGCGTACGCGGGCTGGGTGCAGCGCGCGACGGGCGAGCTGCCCGTGTGCGTGTACGACGTCATCCGCAAGCCCGCGCTGAAGCCGCTGGCGAACGTGGCGGAGCGCGACGCGGACGGGCTGCCGATCGTGCTTGACGCGAACGGCAGCCGCTGCATCAGGCGCGACGGGACGCCGAAGAAGACGGCGGACGCGGCGAAGGGCGAGCGGCTTGCGGGGCACCCGGAGACGCCGGACGAGTACGGCGCGCGGATCCTCGACGCGATGGGCGGCGACCCGGCGCGGTACTTTGCGCGGCGGGAGGTGGAGATCACCCCCGACATGCTCGCGGAGTTCCGGCGTGAGCGTCTGGGCGTGTGCCGGATGCTCCTGCACTTCGCGGGCGAGGCGCGGAAGGCGGAAAGGCCGGAGTACGCCTATCCGAGGGCGTGCAACCCCGACAACTGCCGGGGCTGCGCGTACGCGGGGGTGTGCCTGAACCGCATCCCGGTGGACGCGGCGAACCCGCCGAGCGGCTTCCGGGTCGCGCTCCACGAGGAGCTTTCGCAGGCGCAGGGTGCGTCTGCGGCATGACACAAGAACAGGAAAGGCAGATACAGGAAAGGAAAACCAAGATGGGCATTCCGAAGAGACCGAGCGCGGCGGCGTTTCCCGCGCAGACGAAGACGGCGGCGGCTCCCGCAGCGGAGCAGGCCGTGGACAGCTGGGACGACTGCGCCGGGCGCGGCCAATTCATCGGGCTGTACGGCGTCGGCGGCGCGGGCAAGACGACGCTCGCCGCGATGCTTCCGGGCAAGACGCTCTTCATCGACCTCGAGGGGTCGCTGGGGATCATCCGCCCGAAGCTGGAGGCGCTGGGGCTTCTGGCGAACATCACGCCGAAGTTCGTCAGGTTCGACCCGCAGGCGCCGGCCGCCGCGTGGAACGACCTCATGGCGTTCCTCGGCAGCCCGGCGGCGCGCGGCTACGACAACGTGGTGATCGACAGCTTCACGCGGGCGCAGGAGTACGCCGCGCAGAACTGCATGGCGTCGATTCCCGGCGACTCGGCCACCATCCGGCAGTCGCTGGAGCAGTGGACGTACGGCAAGGGGGCGCAGATCGTGTACGACAAGTTCGTCCCGGTCTATCCGCTGATCGACGCGCTGCTGGAGTCGGGGAGCAACGTCTGCGCGATCACGCACGACAACCCGATGCGCACGAGCAACCCGGACGGCGGCGACTACATCCAGCACCAGCCGCACCTCGTGCAGGGCGACAGGGGCAAGGCGCCCGGACGCGACAAGTACCAGCAGACCGTCGACCACCTGCTCTTCCTCTCCGCCGACATCAGCGTGGAGAAGGGGAAGGCCAAGGGCGGCATGACGCGGACGCTGTACACGGGCGGCATCGCCAGCATGATGGCGAAGAGCCGCACGGCGCAGGGCGAGGCGCTCAACGTGCCCACGGACGCGGTCTTCGACTGGTCGCAGATCGTCAGGTGAGGGACGGCCCGAAGCGGGCGCTTCGGGAACAGGACAGGGAAACAAGACAGAAAGGAAACATTCGATGGCATACGACACAAGCAAGCCGTTCAGCTACGGCATCCCCGACGGGACCTACGTCGGCAGGCCCACGACGGCGAGCTGCTTCGAGAAGGACGGGCGGCTCATCCTCGACGTCAACTTCGCGGTGAGGGACCCGGCGACGGGCCAGTTCTACACGAAGGAGAACGGCTACGAGTGGGAGGCGAAGAAGCGGCACTGGCTCACGAGCAGGGACGGCGGCTTCAACGAGAAGACGATCAGCGGCATCAGGGAGTGGGCGAAGGGGTGGAACCCGACCTCGTTCGACGACTTCTACTGGTTCCAGTCGCCGGACGCGGACGGGACGCCGTTCGGGAACCTCGCGGCGGTCGGGGAGGTCGAGCTGAACTTCCAGAAGGACGGCACGGGCGCGCAGCAGCTCTGGGTCCATGACCCGAACCGCGCGAAGGGCACGGGCCGCAAGGCGTACGTGCCGGACGGGGCGAGCGCGGACAAGGCCGCGCTGATGTCGAAGTGGGGGACGAAGGCCAAGGCGCTGTTCGCCGCCACGCCGAAGCGGGTCGCGGCGGCGGACGGGGCGGCGGCGCGCCCCGCGCAGAACCCCGGCGCGACGCCTGCGCGCACTGCGCCGGCCGCAGAGGGCGCCCAGCCGCCGGCATCCGCCCCTGCGCGCCCCACGGCCGTCCCGGCGCGTCCCCAGCCGGCCGCCGCGACGCCCCCGTGGTTGCCGTTCGCGCAGACGTGCGACGGGGCGTTCCAGTACTTCTGCTCGCTCCTGGGCGAGGCGTACCAGGGCGCGAAGCACGACGAGAAGTGGTTCGGGCTGTTCGACAGTGTGGCGGAGGGCAAGGACCCCGACAAGTTCACGCCCGCCGACGTGCAGCAGCTGTTCAAGGCGGTGCACGACGGCATGGCAAGGTGATTCACGGCCCCCGCCCTTCGTACCAGGGAGGGCGGGGGCTTTTCCCGAAGCGCGCGCTTCGGGGACGTGACAGGGAAACGAGAAGGAGAGAGGCAGATGTCGAAGGAGATCAGGATCTCGGAGATCAGGACCGAAGGGCTCCAGATGCGCGTGAGCATCAACGAGACGGCGGTCGAGGAGTACGCGGAGCTGATGTCCGGGGGGACGGTGTTCCCGCCGGTGACGCTGTTCCGCGACGCGGCGGGCACGTACTGGCTCGCGGACGGCTTCCACCGGCTGGAGGCGGCGAAGCGCGGCGGGCGGAAGACGGTGACGGCGGACGTGCGCGAGGGCGAGTGGATCGACGCGCTGCGGTACGCGCTGCACGCGAACAGCGGGCACGGCATGCGCATGACGAACGCGGACAAGCGGCACGCGCTGGAGGTGGCGTGGGCGGAGCGGGAGAGGCTGTTCGGGGGCGAGCCGTCGAACGCCCTGCTGGCCGACGTGTGCGGTGTCTCGCTCGCCACCGCCAAGACATACAGGGTGGCTAAATTAGCCACCCTGCAGATGCCGACGAGACCCCGACAGGGTGGTCAAATTAGCCACCCTGAAGCCCCACGGACGCAGACGGCAGGGTGTAAACGGTTTACACCCTGCAGAAATGAAAACCGCGAGGAAACGGCGGAAGAGCCGCCGAAAGCGCCAGTTAGGCGAATCGGGCGCGACGGCAAGGCGTACAGCGTCCCGGCGAGGCCGCAGAGGGCGCCCGCCGCCGGCGCGGAAGCCGGGCGGAAGATGCCCGTGGACAGGTACGGGACGGAGATTCCGGTCGGGATCGCGGAGGCGTTCGAGGCGAGCCCGCTTTCGGACGTCCTCTCGTGCGTCAGCAAGGCGCGGGTGGCCCTGCGCAGGGGCATCGAGGCGAACGACCCGGCGTTCGCGGCGGTGCGGCAGGACGCGCTCGTGCAGCTCAACAACGCCTACAGCTTCATCAGCGCGGCGGAGGTGCACTGCGTGTGCCGGATGTGCCAGGGGACGGGGTGCAAGGCGTGCCACGGACGCGGCTGGCAGACCGAGGAGGAGTACGGGCGCAACCCGAAGGAGTTCAAGGCCGAGGGCTGAAGGCGTCGGCGAAGACGGAAAGGCAAGGCAGATGAAGGACAAGAAGACGGCATGGGAGCGGATCAAGGAGCGCGCCTCCATCGATCCCGAATTCATGGAAAAACGGCGAGCGGCGAACCTCAAGGCCGCAAAGAAGCACTACCGCAAAAACCTTGCGAAGAGCCGGGCGGACGCGGCTCGGAGGATGCGCAAATACAGGGCCAGCGGCAGGCGAACGGCCTACGACATCGAATACAGGCGGACGCACAAGGCCGAGATAGCCGCGCGCATGGCGGAGGCCTACTGGTTCGGCGGGCGGAAGGAGAGGCTGCTCGCGAACAGGCTGCGCCGCAGGGCGGAGGGTGGCGAAGAGTACCTGAAGCGCATGGCGCGGATTCAGCGCGAACGCCGGGCGCGGCTGAAGGCGGCGAAGAAGACGGTGCGGCTCTGCGACCTCGACCTCGACGCGCTCGCGGCGTACCTGAAGCACGGGCGCAAGCCGCGCTGGATGCGCAAGGTCGACCATGCCTCGACGTACAGCCCGGACAACCTCACGGCGTCGCAGCGGGCCTACGCGGCGGAGCTGTTCGCCGAACGCAGGGAATGGCGGGAGGCGAACGCATGAGGCTTCGGGACTATCAGGAGGCGGCGGCCGAGGGCGTGTTCCGCGAGTTCGCGGAGCATTCCTCGACGCTCGCCGTGCTGCCGACGGGGCTCGGGAAGACGGTGCTGTTCTCCGAGGTCATCCGCCGGATGCACGGCATGGGGAAGCGGGCGATGGTGCTGGCGCACCGCGAGGAGCTGATCGTGCAGGCGGCGGACAAGATCCGGCGCGTGACGGGGCTGGAGGCGCAGGTCGAGATGGGCGAGTACCGCGTCCAGCCGTACTTCGGCGAGATGCCGCCCGTCGTGGTGTCGACCGTGCAGACGCAGTGCGCGGGCGGCGACGGGGGCGGGCGGATGAGCAAGTTCGACCCCGCCGACTTCGGGCTCGTGGTGATCGACGAGGCGCACCACGCGACGGCCGGGACGTACAGGCGGTGCGTGGACTGGTACCGCCAGAACCCCGACTGCAAGGTGCTGGGGGTGACGGCCACGCCCGACCGCGCGGACGAGGCCGCGCTGGGGCAGGTGTTCGAGTCGGTCGCCTACGAGTACGGCGTCCTCGACGCGATCAACGGCGGCTGGCTCGTGCCGATCGAGCAGCAGATGGTGACGGTCGGGACGCTGGACTTCTCCGGGGTCAGGACGACGGCGGGCGACCTCAACCAGGGCGACCTCGCCGAGGTGATGGAGAACGAGCGCAACCTGCAGGGGATCGCCGTGCCGACGGTGGAGATCTGCGGGGAGAGGCGGGCCATCGTCTTCGCGGCGACCGTCGAGCAGGCGGAGCGCCTCTGCGAGATCATCAACCGCTACCGTCCCGACCGGGCGGCGTGGCTCTGCGGGAAGACGGACAAGGACGACCGGCGGCGGATGCTCGCGGACTTCAGGGCCGGGCGGCTCCAGTATGTCGTGAACGTGGGCGTGCTGACCGAGGGGTTCGACGACGCGGGGGTGCAGGTCGTGGTGATGGCGCGCCCGACGAAGAGCCGCGCGCTCTACGCCCAGATGGCGGGGCGCGGGACGAGGCCCGCCGAGGAGATCGCCGGGCGGCTGGGCGACCTGCCGACGGCGGCGGAGCGGTGCGCGGCGATCCGCGCGTCGTCCAAGCCGTCGTGCCTGATCGTCGACTTCTGCGGAAACGCGGGCCGGCACAAGCTGTGCTGCTCGGCGGACATCCTCGGCGGGAACGTCGACGAGGACGTGGTGGCCGAGGTGGCGCGGCGCGTCCGGGAGGGCGGGAAGCCCGTGGACGTGGCGGAGGAGCTGGAGAAGGCCAAGGCCGAGATCGAGGCGCGCAAGCGGCGCGAGGCGGCGACGCGGGCGGGGCTCCAGGCGCGGGCGCAGTACCTCGTCTCGAAGATCGACCCGTTCGACCAGTGGGACCTTGCGCCCGTGCAGGAGCGCGGATGGGACAGGGGGCGGCACTTCACGCCGAAGCAGTCGCAGGTGCTGCTGGAGCGCATCGGCGTCGACCCGGAGAAGATACCATACGGGCAGGGCAAGCAGCTGCTCGACGAGTACTTCCGGCGGGTGCAGCAGGGCATGGCGTCCCTGAAGCAGGCGGCCCTGCTGAAGCGGCGCGGGTTCTCGATGCCGCTCCGCCACGACATGGCCGGTCGGATGATCGGGCGGATGCGCGAAAGGCAGGGGTGGTAAATGGCGCGGAGATGCGAGGAGTGTCCCGAATGCGTGGCGGTCGTGTGCCGTCACGCATTCGGCATCTTCTGGGGCGACAAGTCGCGGGACGGGGAGGGGTGCGAACACCCGCTCGACGGCGTCGCCGAGGCGTGGCGCAGGGCGGGCTGGACGCCGAATGCGCCACAGCCGCGCCAGAACGCCCCTGTGAGCGTTCCGCTCGGCGGACGGGTGATTGCGCTTGCGGCTTGCGCGGACGCGCCCAGCGGGCTTCCTGGCGCGTCTGGCGCGATTCCGCCGAAGATGCCGCGCCGTTCCGTGCGCCCGACGGCGTCAAAGACGCAGCTGAAGGCCCCGGCGAGGCCGAAGGTGTCGGCGGAAATCGTGCGTCAGGCCGAGCTGTTCTTCGGGAGGAGGGCCGCGACATGAGCGAGTGGGTGAGGGTGAGCAGACGCAGCCCCTGCCCCGTCTGCGGGCATATGGACTGGTGCGGGGTGTCGTCCGACGGCGCGGTCGTCCACTGCATGAGGGTCGAGAGCGCGGCTCCGTGCCTGTCCGGGGGATGGTTCCACTTCCTGAAGGAGCGCCCGGCGCGCGTGGAGGTGAGGCGCGGGCCGAAACCGCCCGTCCGTCCGAGGCTGTTCGACGCCGAGGCGGCGATGGCGGGCTTTCGCGCGGAGTTCGAGTGTCCGGGCGAAGGGCGGGACGTCTTCGACTCGCTTCTGGAGATCGCCAGCGACCTGAACATGTGCGCGGCGGACGTCGACCGGCTGGACGTCGGGCGGAGCGCGTTCCACGGCGCGTGGTGCTTCCCGATGCTGGACGGGCTCGGCAGGTGCGTCGGCATCCGGCTCAGGGAGTACGGCACGGGCCGCAAGTGGAGCGTGGCCGGATCACGGGACGGGCTCTTCTACGACCCCGCCCTCGACGCGCGCGAGACGGTGGCGAACGGCGTCCGCGGGCGCGAGATCGTCGTCGTGGAGGGCGCGACGGACTGCGTGGCCGGGTATGCGCTGGGGCTGCCTTGCGTGGGCCGCCCGTCGTGCGGGACGGGCGCCCGGCAGCTGAGGGAGCTGTGCGGCAGGCTGAACGCGTCCCGCGTCACCATCGTGAGCGACAACGACGCCTACAAGTTCCGTCCTGACGGGACGCCATGGAAGCCGGGCGGCGAGGGCGCCCTGGCGCTGGCGCGCAAGCTGGGGCGGACGTACAGGATCGTGACGCCGCCGAAGAAGGACATGAGGGACTGGCTGCGGGCCGGGCTGACCGCCGAGACGTTCCGCACGGTCGCGGACCTTCAGCCGTGGCGAATGGGAGGCCCGTGACGGCGGCTCCCTCGCGTGTGCGCGCGTCATGCGCGCACGCGCGCGCGACCCCCCCCATACCCCCCCAATCAGGCAAGAAATAAATTAAGAAGTATGAATGGCAAGTACGATAGTAAGTCTAATAATAAGCCTAATAGTAAGCCTACCAATGCGCACGTGTGTGCGTGCGCATGCGCGCGCGACGCGCCCGTGTGCGCTACCGTGTGCGCGGGCGAGCGCGCGTACGTGCGCGAGGAGGAGGGGCTGTCGTTCAGGCTGGACTGCGTTCCGCCGACCGCGACGGCCCAGCAGAAGGGCGTGTACGTGCGGAACGGGCGGGCGCGCTTCTTCACGAAGCGGAAGGTGCGCGAGGGCGAGGGCTTCCTGGCCGCGCTTCTCTCGATGCACGTGCCGGATGTGCCGTTTTCAGTCCCCGTGTCCCTGACGGCGCGGTGGACGTTTCCGTGGCGGAAGTCGGAGCGCAGGGGCGTCGTGAGGGCCGGCGTCCCGGTCCCCCACACGTCCCGCCCAGACCTCGACAACCTCGAGAAGAACCTGCTGGACGTGCTGACGCGGCTGGGCTTCTGGACGGACGACTCGCTCGTGGCCGACAAGCGCACGTCGAAGTGTTGGGGGCCGAAGCCCGGCATCGACATCGAGATCCGCCCGGTCGCCGTTTGACGGGCGGTTGGAATGCGATGGACTGCACATCCGAGAAATGCCCGCACCGGGCGCTGATGGAGAAGGCGAGGGCCGCCTGTCTCTCCTGCGGCCACATCGCCCCGGCCGGCCATGGGGGCGTCGTCTCGTATGACGCCATGGGCGAGCGCGCGGTCGAGCGCGAGAGGCTGGACGCGGCGAAGATGCCGAGGGGGCAGGTCACGGCGCTTCCCGCCGACGTGGAGGAGCGCACGGCGGAGCTGTATCGCCGCTGGTGCGGGCTTGGCACGGTCGACGCCCTGCTTCTGCTCCATGTGAGCAACGGCGGAACATGCGCGAACTTCGGGGCGTACCTCGGTCGCGTGGCCAAGACTATAGCCGCCCTTGACGTCGGGCGCACAGCCTATCGCGCGACGGCGTGGGCGAAGTTCCAGAGGCTGGTCCGCAGGTTCGCCCCGTTCCTCAGGGGCAGGCTTCACGCATGGAACGACGGGCACGGGGGCGCGATCCGCAAGGAACGCGAGCGCGAGGACAGCCAGCCGTCGCTTTTCGACTGGGAGGCCGACGCATGACGCAACGCATAATATATAGCAACCGGACCTCGCTTGTCAAGTTTTATGATGCGTCATGCCGTGAAATGGGCGGTTCTGGCGGCTTCGGTAGGTACTCCGCCCACCCCCTGAAGCCCCTTACGCCCAACGGCCGAGATGATGTAGGTCCACAGCGTCCCCACAATCTGACTTGATCCGAATGGCAGACCGGCACATAAACCGAACGCTTGAGAGCGAGGCGCGGCGCAAGCGCGCGGAACGCGACGAGTCGTTCTCGATCGACGCGGAGGTCTCAGAGGCGCGGAAGCGCATCGACTGGAAGCGGCGGAAGCGGGCGGAGAAGTCGCTTGCGGCATGGCTGACTGCCTACGGCGTCGGGGTGTTCGTGGACGACCCGCCGCCGAAGCCGCACGGCGTGAAGATCCTCGCGGAGATGGAGGAGGCCGTCGGCTCTTCGCGTCCCTACCAGGTGCTGGTGGCGCGCGGCGGCGGCAAGACCTCCTACACCGAGGCGGCGGTCGCCTACCTCATCGCGACGGGCCGAAAGCGGTTCTGCCTCATCTCGTCGATCAACGCGAAGCAGGCGCAGCAGATCCTCCGCGAGATCACGGCGGTCTTCACGGAGGAGCCGTTCGCGACGGACTACCCGGACATCGCCGTGCCGCTCCTGCTCCTGGACGGCCACGGGAGGCGGTCGCAGCGGTACGGGGGGCGGGACACGAAGGTGCGGCTCGTGACGGACGAGACGGCCCTTCCCGTCATCGTGGAGCGGGACGGCACGGCGTCCGCCGCGTCGGGCGCGTGCATCCGGGCGAAGGCCCTGAAGTCGGTGCGCGGCACGAAGAACGGGACGCAGCGGCCCGACCTCGTGGTGCTGGACGACCTCCAGACGCGCGAGGTCGCGGAGAACGAGGAGCGTGTGCAGGACGTGCTGAAGCTCATCCGGGGCGACGTGATGGGCCTAGCCGGCAAGGGCAAGGCGTCGGTTGTCTCGACGGCGACGACCATCGCGCCGGACGACGTGACGGTGCTGCTCGCCGCCGACCCGGCGTGGAAGACGACGCGCAACCCGGCGGTCGTCCGCTGGCCGGACGAGTGGGGGAATGAGGGGCACGGGCTTTGGGGCGAGTACTTCGCGCTCTTCGACGAGGAGAACGCGAACGACCTGCCGCACGGGCGGCGCGGCGGCTCGCTGTCCCTCTACCGCCGGAACCGCCGGGCGATGGACGCGGGGGCGGACATCCTCAACTGGGGGTATTTCGACCGCGATGGCGGCCAGGTGTCCGGCCTCCAGCGGCTCATGGACGCCTACCACCAGATGGGGAACGACGCGTTCATGGCCGAGTACCAGATGGAACCCGTGCGCAACGCATTCGCGGTGGACGTGACGGCCCGCCTCATCATGGGCCGTGTCCGCCCCGGCGTCCCCGCGTGTTCGGTCCCGCCCGGCACGGTGCTGACGGTGGCGGCGACGGACGTGAACCCCGCCTACGGCCTCACGACGGCGGTCCTCACGTTCGACGTGAACCTGACGGGCCTCGTGACGGCCTACAAGGTGTTCCGCGTGAAGATCGACGGGCGGCAGAACGACGTCGCCTTCAACGCGGCGGTCACGCGCGCGCTCCACGCCCACGCGAAGGAGATTGCCGCGCTCGGCGTCAGGATTGACCGCTGGGGGATCGACGCGGGCGGGCGGCAGTTCAAGGCGGTGACGGCGTTCGCGCCGCTGGCGAAAGACCTCTACGGGCTTGACGCGACGGCAATGCTGGGGCGCGCGGGGCAGAACTGGAACCCGTTCGTGCGGAGCCGGACGCGGGACGCGCTCAACGGCACGGTTCCCTGCCGCGACGCGCAGGGGCGGCGGTGGCTGGCGTTCAACGCCGACCTCTTCAAGGAAAAGGCGCAGCTCGCGTGGAACACGGAACTCGGCGGCGACGGGGGGCTTTCGCTCTACGACGGCGGCGCGAACCATGCCGCGTTCGCCACGCAGGTCGCCAACGAGCGGCTGGTCTCCAAGGTGAAGCTCCGCAAGCAGCGGGGCGACGGCGAGGAGCAGTACGCCTACACGTGGAAGACGAAGAACCCGCACGACTACGGCGACTGCCTGGCGATGTGCTACGCGCTCGCGGCGGCGGGCAACCTGACGGGCGACGGCGCGCCCGTGCGGAACGGGAAGCGAAGGAGGAAGGTCTACGATGGCGCGTAATCGGCGAAAGGTCTACGGCGAGGCGGTCGAGGCGGCGGACGGCATACCGTGCCGGGACTGCGGATGCCGCCACTCCTACGTGGTGCGGACGGTGAAGATCGGCGCGACGGTGCGGCGGACGCGGCGGTGCCGCAACTGCGGGCGCGAGTTCTACACGACCGAGGGCGCGTGAACGGGGCGAAAGTGCTAGATGTAGCAGCTGACCCCTTTTTTTCTTGCCGCGCAATGTGCTAACATACACGCGCATGGAAAAGAACCCCACAGAATCGGCGGCAGGGCCGGGCGTGTCAGAGACGCAACTTGCGGAGGCGGCGGCCTCGCCCGCCTCGTTCTCCGTGGACGGCCTCTCGCAGTCCAGCCGCTCCGTCTCCGAGCTGATCGAGGCCGACAAGTACCTGCGGAAGCGCGCCCGCGCGGCGGGACGGCGCCGCCATCCTCTCGCGGGCCTCGTCTCTCACCTCGTCCAGCCCGGCCCGTGCGACCGCTGAAAAGATCGAACACAGATGGCCAAGCACCGCAGAGAATCGTTCGCCCCCGTCGCCGTCCGCGCCCGCTTCGACAACGCGCGCAACACGCCGGACACGGCCTCGCTCTTCCGCAACGTCGACTCGCTCGCGATCACGACGGCCCTCTCCCCCGCCGTGCGCAAGACCGTACGCGACCGCGCCCGCTACGTGGTCGCGAACTGCCCCTACGCGAAGTCGATGCTCGACACGTTCGTGACGCACGTCGTCGGGCCGTGGGCGTCCGTCTCCTTCCCGCGCGGCGGGATCGGCGAGGACCTGCGCAACGAGGTCACGGAGGCGTTCGACGCCTGGGCGATGGCCACGGACTTCTGGGAGAAGGTCAGGACGCTCCTCCGCGCGAAGGTGACGGACGGCGAGGCGTTCGCCCTGCTCGTCACCGACAGGGGGGCAGTCACGGCGGACAACCCCGTCACGCTGAACGTACGGCCCATCGAGTGCGACCGCGTGGAGTCCTACACCGAGACGGTCACGCGCGAGAACGAGTTCGACGGCATCCGCTTCGACGCGGACGGCCACCCCGTCTCCTACCGCGTCCTGAAGAGCCACCCCGGCGACTACCGGCTCGTGCGCAACGTGAAGTGGCGGGCGGGCGACTGGATCCGCGCCGCCAACGTCGTCCATTACTTCGACTGCATCCGGCCTGAGCAGGTGCGCGGCATCTCGGACTTCGTGAGCGCGCTCGACATCCCCGCGCTCCAGAAGTCCTACCGCTCGTCCGTCGCCGAGACGGCGATCAACGCGGCCTCGGTCTCCGGCGTCCTCTCGACGGACAACGTGCCGGAATGCTTCGACGACGACGACGCGTCCATCGGCAAGTGCGCGATGGAGGTGAAGCCCAACACGGTCTTCCAGATGCAGCGCGGCGCGTTCGTCACCTTGCCGGAGGGCTGGCATTTGTCGCAGCTCCAATCGGCCCAGCCGACCTCGCTCTACGCCGACTTCGTGCGCTCCCTCGTCGCGGAGATGGCCGCGTGCCTCTCCATGCCCGTGAACATCGCCATGTGCGATTCCTCCCAGCACAACTTCGCGAGCGCGAAGCTCGACCACATGACCTACGGCGACAAGATCGCCGCCGTGCGCGCCGCGCTCTCCGTCAAGGTCCTCGACCGCGTGTTCCTCAAGTGGCTGGAGGAGTACGCCGCCGTGCGCGGCGGCATCGGCCCGGACGCGCTCGCCGCCCTCCGCAGGACGGAATGGCTCTTCACGGAGCGCGGAAACGCGGACGTGATGAAGGACGCGAGCGCGGACAACACGCGCCTCGGCAACGGCACGACCACCCGCGCCGCGCTCTACGCGAAGGACGGGCGCGACTGGCGGCGCGAGACCGACCAGGCCCTCGACGAGTACGCCTACATCCTGAGGCGCTGGCGCGAGAACTGCGCCGCGAACGGGCTGCCGGACGACACCCCCTGCCCGATCCTCTCCGGCGGCGGCGCGGCGAAGCCCGCCCCGACCGAGGACATGCTCGAGCACGACGCCGAGAAGAAGCCGCAGAAGGGCAAGGACGGCAAGGCCCGCGCCGCGCAAGGGGGCGGCGATGGGCATTTGACAGCGAGTCCAATTGCGAGGAGATGAAGAAATGACGAAAGTCGAGAAAGCAGACTACCCGAAGGGAACGCTCGCCGCGACCGGACAGGTCGCGCTCGTCGCCGCATCTGCGGGCGAGGGCGGCGCGGAGGATTCCGGCGCAAACCGCAAGATGCGCATCGCCGCCTACAACGGCGGCCTCATGGACGTCGGCTGGGGCCGTCCCGTCGGCGTCGAGCTCGCGGGCCTCTCGTGGCGCGCGGACAATGCCGTCCCGATCCTCTGCCAGCACAAGGCCCATTCGCTCGACGCGATCTGCGGACAGGCCACGAAGATCGCCCACGACGGCAAGGCGCTCACGCTGGAGGCCGACTTCATGCCCGTTTCGGACGACGCGAAGAAAGTCTTTGCGCTCGCAAAGGCGGGCTTCCGCTTCCAGGCGTCCGTCGGCATCACGCCGACCGAGGCCTTCCGCCTCGCCGAGGACGAGTCCGCCACGCTCAACGGCGCGGAGGTGTCCGGCCCGTGCTACATCGTCCGCGCCGGAGTCCTGAACGAAGTTTCCATCGTCCCGCTGGGGGCCGATGGGTCAACGCAGACGGCTATCGCGGCCGCCGCACACACAGACAAGGAGGGCATCATGCCTGAAGAGAAGAACAAGCCGGTGGAGGCCGCAAAGCCGACCGACGCCGCAACCGTGGAGGCCGCGCAGAACGCAGAGCGCGAGCGCGTCGCCTCCGTCATCGCCGCGTGCAAGGGGCACGACGACGTCATGGCCCAGGCCGTCAAGGAGGGCTGGACCGCCGAACGCGCCGAGCTCGCCTGCCTGAAGGCCGAGAAGGCCGCAGCCGAAAAGGCGAAGATCGAGGCGGAGCGCCCCGCCGCGCCGTCCATCATCAATCTCCGCGCCGCCGCGCCGAAGGACGCCAAGACCGTCGCCGCCGCCGCGTGCATGGGCGCCGCGATGCGCGAAAGCACCCTTGAGGCGCAGTTCAAGGGCGTCGACCTCGACGCCGCGCGCGACCTCGGCGTCACGCGCCTCTCCGACGTGTTCGCCGCGTTCGGCTACGAGTACCGCCCCGGCAACGACGCGAGCATGTCCAAGGCGATCCGCGCCGCGTTCTCGAACGCAGACATCCCGAACGTCCTCTCGAACGTCGCGCACAAGTTCGCGCTTGCGGGCTTCGGCGCGGTCGGCGAGGACTGGCGCAAGGTGTCCCGCGCGATCCCGGTGACGGACTTCAAGGCCGTCAAGGGCGTGCGACTCGTCATGGGCGGCTTGCTGAAGCCTCTCGCGAAGGGCGGCGAACTGCGGCACGTGGACCTCTCCGACGAGGCCCGCACGATCCAGGCCGCGACCAAGGGGTCGATCATCGGCATCACCCGCGAAGACCTCATCAACGACGACCTCGGCGTGCTGTCGGCGATCCCGGAGCGCTTCGGCCAGATGGCGGGCCGCACGATCAACCGCGACGTGTTCGCCGCGCTCACGGGCGTCGCCGCGTCCGACTTCGGCGCGAACACCACGGGCGCGCTCACCCTCGACAACCTCGCGGCCGCCTACGCGCTCGCGATGGGCATCAGGGACGCGAACGGCGACCCCATCGGCCCCATGCCCGACAAGATCCTCTGCTCGCCGTCCAACCTCATCACGGCGCGCGGCATCTACCAGCTCGAGCGCATCACCATCGGCTCGAAGTCCTACGTGGACAACACGATGCGCAACCTGCTCGAGCCGCTCTCGTCCCCGTACCTCTCCGGCACGGCCTACTGGCTGTTCAACTCGGCGTTCCCGCTCGTGGACGTCGCGTTCCTCAACGGCGTGCAGGCCCCCGTCATCGAGACGGCCAACGCGGACTTCAGCCAGCTCGGCATCGAGATGCGCTGCTACTTCGACTACGGCGCCGCCGCCGGCGAGGTCAAGGCCGCGCTCTACTCGACGGGCGCGTAAACCCCTTGCGGGCGCGGCGGTTTCCTGTCTTTTCGCCGCGCCCGCATTCTTCAACTTCCACAACCGAAAGGAAAAACCATCATGGCTATCACGAAGAACTCCGCGAAGTTCCGCAAGCGCGGCGATACGCTGGAATACACCCCTTCCGCCGCCGTCGCGGCGGGCTCCCTCATCGTCGTCAACAAGCTCGTATGCCTTGCGCAATGGCCCATCGCCAAGGGCGAGGCCGGCGCGCTGAAGGTGCTGCAGCGCGGCGAGGTCGTCGAGGTGACGGTGGACGAGGCGCTCGGCGCGACCGATGCCGGCACGGCGATCTACGTCACGTCCGCCGGCCTCGTCACCGCGACCGCGACAAGCAACACGCTCGTCGGCTACGCCGCCGCCGCCATCGGCGCGAACGACACCACGTTCGAGGTCGTCTGCGCCTGACGGCGCGGACGCATGGGGGAACGCCGATGCGCAAGCCGTCCGAATACGTCGCCGCCGCCCTTCGCGGCCTCCGCGCTGGGTCACTGGCGGGGAACGCCGCGAGGATGTCGCACGGCGAATGCGTCGCCACGGTCACGCGCGTCGGCTCGACCCTGCGCGGCGAGGACGCCCTGACGGCAGACGCGCCAGCCGAGGCCGTCCGCGTCCTCGCGCTTGCGGACGATTTCCCAGGCGTCCGCAAGGGCGAGCCGGTCGACCTCGACGGCTCCCTGCACGTCGTCACGTCCGCGCGGCGCGACGCCTCCGGCGCGTCCGTCACGGTGGGGCTTTCCGCCGCGTTCGGGCGCTTCTGCGCCGCCTGCTCCCGCAAGGGGCGGTCGTTCCCTGTCCCCGTCCTCGCGCTGGAGGACGCCGCGCTGCCGTCCGCCTACGCGGACGCCGCCGCGCCCGCGTCCGGCCAGACGTGGACGGTCTGCGCCCCCGCGTCCGAATGGCCGGAGCCGACGCCGCCGCAGGTCGGCGACGAGATCAGGCTCGACGCGCCGTCCGGCGAAGTGCGGCTCCGCGTCGCCTCCGCCGTCCGCAGCGGCGCGTGGTGGACGCTCCGCGCGCGTCCGAGGGGGGCGGCATGGTAGGCGTCTCCGTGCAGGTCGACAGGGTCGCCATGCAGCGCCTCGCGGACGTGCTTTCGCGCGTCGAGCGCGAGACGCCCGGACGCCTCGCCACCGAGACGCGCCGCGCCGCCCTCTACCTCTGCCGCGCGCTGAAGAAGCGCACGCGCAAGGCCCCGAAGCGCGTCCCGAAGGCCGAATGGCGCGCCGAGCCGTCCGCCAACCCGCCGCGCTACGCCCACTCCAACTCGAAGGGCCACGCGCTCCTCCGCCGCTGGACGCTCTGGCGCAGGCTGGGGACGCCCGACGCCTACGCGCGCGACCACTTCGTCTACACGCGGGCGCACCGCGCGAAGAACGGGAAGATGGTCGGCAAGCGCGCCGCAGAGGAGATCCGCGAACTTCTCAGGCTGCACGGCGGCATCCCGAACGCGGGCCTCGCCAAGGCCTCCTGGGGCTGGGTCGCCAAGCGGCTCTACAGCGCCGCGTCCGATGGCGAGATCATGGTCGCCTGGCGCACGAAGAAGTGGATTCGCGACCCGCGCCGCGCAGTCGCGGGGGCGTTCGCGCGCCTCCCGAACGGCGGCGCGGCCCAGATCGTCAACGCGCTCGACTACATCCTCGCCGCCACGCCGCCCGCCGTCGTCGGCGAGGCCATTCTCGCCGCCGCCAACAGGCTGGAGCACAACATCAAGAGCCACATCGAAAGGGCCGTCAAGTGAAGGAGCCGGAGGAAATCGTCGAGGCGCGCATCGTCGCGTTCCTGTCCGCCGCCCTGCCGTCCGTGCAGGTCGTCGGCGCGCTCACGCCAGTCGAGGAAGACCCGAAGCGGTCGGACGACACGTCCGTCTCCGTCTTCGTCGATCTCGCCGAGCAGTCTCTCGACTTCATCGGCCCGAACGTCCCGCTCGTCCTCTCCGTCCGCGCGACCGTGCATTTCGCGAACGCGGACGATGCGACCGGCGCGGGCTTCCGCGACGTCTGCCGTGCCGTCCGCGCCGCGCTCCTGCCGCTTCTCGGCGACGGGTGCGCCGCGCTCGGCGGCGACGGCTTCAGCTGCGACGCCTTCGTCCTCAACTCGACATCGACCGCTTTCGACGCCGACGCCGAACTCGGCGGCTTGGCGAAAACCTACAGCGCGACCGTCTCCGGCCGCTTCACATCCAAGGAGGCATAAAGCATCATGGCCAACGCAACATTCAACGCCGGGATCGACTACTTCGGCCTCGGCACGTCTTCCTCGAACGCCCTCAAGGTCACGTCCTCGAGCGAGAACCGCTCGATGCAGTCCGCAAGCGGCGCGAACCTCTACGGCGACGCCGCCGTGGTCGACTCCTGGGGCGAGACCGCCGCGCCGTCCGCCGAGTACGCGGTCGTCGCCGCGCTCACGCAGGCGACGTTCCCGGACCTCGGCACCGTCCACACGGTGGACGGCATCGAGAAGCCCGTCGTCCTCGGCGGCGTCAGGATATCCACGAAGAGCGGCAGCGCGCCGACGGTCAGCGTGTCCGGCCAGATGGTGCAGTCCGGCGCCACGCAGCTGCGCAAGTATGTGCTGCCGACCTTCTCGCTCACGCCGCGCCACCGCGCGCAGGACTTCATGGGCCTCTGCTCCATCAAGAAGGGGTCGACCGCCGCCGATCCCGTCGAGGACTACGGCCTTGAGGGCGTGGACGCGGACTTCCCCATCGCCTTCACGCTCGCGCAGCCGAAGGGCGAGGTCGTCAACTACGATTTGCATGGCGACATGGCGACCTGCTCCTTCACGATGAACTGGTACGCCTCGACCGCCCCCACGGTCGCGCTCACGTCGGCGGCCACCGCGCTCGGCGCGACGCTCTCCGCGCCGCTCGCGAAGTCGTGCCCGGAGGGCGGCTACACCCAGTACACGTGGACGGCCTCGTTCCCGATGAAGGGCGAGGAAGTCACGTCCACGTCCGGCTCGTAAGGGGGGCGCGGCATGGTCTCCGAACTCGCAAGGGGCGACTGGGAGGACCTTCGGGCGCAGGGGCTCGACCCCACGCTCGACGACTTCGACCGCCTCAACCAGCTCGCGCTCCGCCTCACGGACGGCGCGGAGACGACGGCGGCGAACTTCCCGCGCGTCGGCTGGGCGGGCGACGTGCCCTTCTTCCAGCCGACGTTCCAGGCGTTCGCGTGGTTTCACGCCTGCGCCCGCCGCGCCGCCGCAAACGCGGAGACGGAGGGGACGCTCTGGGCGTTCGCGCTCGCGCACGCCCGCGAGCCGCATTTCTTCGACGCGCTCACGACGCCGGAGGCGATCGACCGCGCGGCGTCGGCGTGGGCGGCGTCCCTGCCAGTCTCGCGCGAGGAGGTCATGCGCGCGTGCCGCTTCGCCGCCGTCGGCTTCGACGACGCGCGGCCCGCCGAGGCGGAAGACGGCGCGCACGACGCCTGTCCCGTGCAGCCGGCGCAAGCCGGCGCCCCCCGCTTCCGCGCCGACCGCTCCGAAGCCGCAAAGAGCCTCGCCGCGCTGGAGTCTCGTCTCGCGGAGGCATGCGCCGCGCTCCATGTCGCGCCGGACGCGCTGAAGTGCGAAACCCCGTCCCGCCTCGACAGGATCCGCGAGGCGGCGGCGGTGGAGCTGGGGCGCCCCCTGGGGCGCGACGAGTCGCAGCTGCAGGCCGACTACGACCTCACGCTCCGCGAGATCGTGCGGCGGCTAAAGAAAGGCGCAGACGATGACGGCAATTAGAAGAATGATGCTGCCGACGAGGCAGAACCGGTACTCTTCGGGCGTCAGCGGCTCTTCGCAGGCCTCCGCCGGCGTCTGGATCAGTTCTGAAAGCCATTTCAACATGACGGGGATGATTATACCATTTCCCGTGACGGAGTGAAAGCGGGGGGCGCACGATGGGCTACTCGAAGAGGATAGACATACGCATCGGCTCGACCGCCGACCTGACGGGCTTCGCCAAGGTCAAGGCGCAGTTCAACGGGATCGGGGCGGCGGCCAGCAAGCTCGGCGAGGCGTTCGGCGGCGCGAACGCCTACCTGGGGCGGTTCGTGCAGAACCTCCTGAAGGGCAGCGTCTGGCAGATGGGCGCGGAGGCCGTGGGCTACGTCTTCAAGAAGACGGTCGAGTGGGCGAAGTCCGCCGAGGCGACCGCGCAAGAGACCGAGAAGACGATCACGGCCACGCTCGGCGCGTGCGCAAGGGCCATCGACGGCTACAGGGTCGCCGTCGACGAGGCGGCGAAAGCCGAGCGCGAGGCCGCGAACGCGGGCCTCAAGGCGCGGCAGTCAGAGATCGACCTCACCGACAGGCTCACCAAGGCGACCATCGAGCTGACGCGGCAGAGGCGGATCGCGGCGGGCGAGGACGCGAAGTCCGTCAACGCGGAGGCCGACGCCGCCGCGTCCGGCCAGTCGGCGAAGTCCGCCCGCGCGAAGTCCGACGCGGAGATCGCCGCCATCCGCCGCCGCATCGAGATCGCCGAGAACGAGGCGGAGGACGCGCGGTGGGAGGAGCGGCGCATCCGCGACGCGCGCGCGGAGATGACGGAGGGCGACTGGGTCTACTACGGCTCGCCGGAGCAGGAGAAGGCCCACCGCAAGGCCCTGCGCGCGGCGGACAGGAAGGCCGAGGCGGCGCGGCGGGTCGGCAACCGCGCGGACGAGCGCGCCATCGCCGAACGCAAGGCCCTCGAGGACGCGCTCGCGCGCCGCGAGGCTCTGGAGAAGGAGCTGGAGGCGGCAGACCTCAAGGCCGCGAACGAGCGCGCCGCACAGGCCGCCGAGGCCCGGCGCGCGGCGGAGGTCAAGGCCGCGCAGGACGCCGCGCGCGAGCGCGACCGCCTCGACCGCGAGCTGCACCAGCGGCGCATGGCCGACCTGCGCGCCGAGATCGCAGAGCAGTCGAAAGCCTCGGCTTCGCTGAAGTCCGTCGCCTCCGCCGCGCAGGGCGAGTTCGACCGCGCGTTCGCGATGTACCGAGACCCGTCGCGCGCCGCCGCCGAGATCGGCGAGGAGAAGGCGCGCGCCGCAGACCTCGACCGCCTCCATTCGGACGCCGCGCGCTACGGCGGCAAGTGGCGCATCGACGCGCTCTCGCGCCTCATGGCGGCGGGCGACGCGCAGGGGCAGGCCGACGCGCTCGCCTCGTGGCGCAAGTCCGCGCGCTTCACGCCGGAGGTCGAGGCGATGGTGCGCGCCAGCGCGGCGGAGCGCACGAAGACCACGGCGGAGGACGAGCTGCGCAAGATCGAGCAGAACACGGCGGGCCTCGCGCAGAAGCTCGACAGCCTGCTGACGATGAAGGGAGGGGACTGACATGGCCTCGATTGCGGACTACTTCGGCGGCGTGGTGACCGTGCGGCGGCACTCGCAGGTCGTGAACCTCGAGATGATCCCGAACGTCGTCATCATCGACGGCGTGAAGAACGTCACGGGCTACACGCGCAACCTCTACACGGGCGACTTCGAGACGCGCACATACGTCTTCGAGGGCGTACCGGCGGCGATGGCCGACGCCCTGACGGGATCCGTCACAGTCTTGGACGTCGGCGGCAAGTCCCACGTCGTCAGTTTCGCGAACTACGTCACGGACGGGTCGAGCGGCACGGCGGTCTTCGAGAAGGACAGCAACGCCGTAGTGGTCAGCCGCATGTCGCCGCACATGCGCCGCGTGGAGGTCACGCGCACGGTCGCGAGCCTGAAGTGCAACGGCGCGGTGGTCGTCGCCGCGCCGAATTGGTAGGGAGGGGGCAAGACGTGTTTCACCTGAAGGACAACTTCGGCAGTGGGCCGATTTCGCAGGTTCCCGCGTCATGGTTCAACAGGGTCGCAGGGTTCCTGAACGGCCTCATCGGCGGGTTCGGCATCAAGCTCGACAAGACGGACGGCGTTACGGTGATATCGGTAGACCCGGACGCCATACGCAAGATCCTGCCGGAAACGTCGTCGGAAGTCCCGGCGGAAAGCGAGGACGTGTCCGGCAAGATGGGCGAGACCTACGTCAAGGACGACACGCCGCCCGTCACGACGGAGGACGGCGCGCCCGTCTGGACGGCGGGCGGCGAGAAGGGGTTCGTCGAGGACGCCATCGTCGCGGCGGACCGCTACAACGCCGCCGGCTCCCTTCACCGCCTCTGGTACGTCAGGAAGCACTACTCGGCGGACGGGCGGCTCGTCAAGGTCTCGCCGATGGCCGCCGCCGACTACATCAAGGTTTGACCGCGAGTCCGAATGCGGAGGAATCATGGAACAGGTAAATGCAACTGTTGACTGCGACGTGTCGCGTCTCGACTTCCCGCTCCGCGCGTTCAAGGCGCGGCAGGGGCACGGCTTCGTCGCCCGCTTCCGGCGCGTTCCGGCGGACGTGACGAAGCTGTACGTCCGGGTCTTCCGGGAGAACGGCGCGTACTTCGACGTGACGGCGCACGAGCACCCGGACGGCGGATGGACGGCCCGGATCGCGGCGGCGTGCTTTCCGGCGGCGGGCGAGTTCCGCTACGAGGTCCACGCCACGGCGGCGGACGACCAGCCGTGCGCGATCGGCGAGGGGCGGCTCAAGGTCGACCCGTTCTCGACCACGACCGCGCCGGTCGCCGTCGGCACGGTGCAGGAGGTCGCCCAGCTCCCGTGCGCGGGCGGCGGCTTCGTGCAGGTCGTCATGAAGTGGGACGGCCACGAGTGGATGCCGGAGGCGGTCGCGTCCGCTTCGGCCAACGAGGCGAAGGAGGACGGGCGATGAGGCGGATCGCATTCATGTCCGTCGCGGCCCTGTGCGCCGCGCGGTGCTTCGGCATCGCGGCGTCGCAGGCGTGGGTGATCAGCTACGTCGCCGGGCTGAACGGCGGAACGAACGGCGTCATCTCGGTTGACGCGGGGAACGGGCGGACGATCACGGCGACCTACGAGCTCTTCACCGAGCCCGCGCTCATGGTCACGAACTCGGCGAACGCGGCGGTCACGAACGGGATGCTCTTCGCGTGGAACGGCAGCGGCGCGTACGTGAACGCGCCCGCCGCGAAGACGGTCACGGCGACGGCGACCAACCTCGTCTTCGGCGCGGCGCAGTCCGCCGTCGTCGGCGGGGTCGACACGTTCGCAGACGCGCCGGGCGGCGCGTTCGCCGTCGTCTCGCGCCCGATCACGAAGTCCGACGCCAAGCGGCTGAAGGGAGGCGCGCAATGAGGCGGATCGTACTTTCTGCCGTCGCGGCCCTGTGTGCCGCTTCGCGCTGCTTCGCCGACGCAAGCGACTGGTACGCGCCCGCCGGACGGTGGAACGGCGGCGACATCGGCGTCGGCATCGTGGAGACCGGCCCGGAGACGGGCTATGCGTTTGGCATCGACGCGGCTGGCAGACCAACCGGGAAAGGCTGGGACTATGCGCTTGCGGACTACGGCGACGATGCCGTCATGCTGACGGCCCTGGAATCGATGAGAGCCGCCCTTAAGTCGCAGGTCATGGCCGAGAACATCGCCAACAACCTTGACACCCTCTCGCTGACGTACGACGACGGCACGGGCGCGAAGCAGTCGGTGAAGATCAGCCCGGCGAGAAGTGGCGCGCCGACCTCGAACGCGCAGACGGTGCTGAAGCTTCCGAAGCGCGTCGATGCGGACGGCGTGACGCTGAAGGGCGACTCCGAAGGGAACGGCACGGTCATCGGCTGGAAGCGCGTCCCGCCTGCCGTGCCGTGCTACATCATGGGCACTGCTTTGGGCGGCTACGACTTCCTGCCGGCCGATCTCCGCACGAACGAGGTCGCCGAGGTGGACGGCGTGACGCTGGAGACGCGGACGGAGAAGGACGCCGACGGCAAGGAACGCGCGAAGACCGGCATCAAGGGGTGGCGCAACGGCAACAGCTGCGAGGCCAACCTCTCGCAGATGCTGACGGACGAGGACGACAGGGAGAACAGGCAGAACCACGAGATCCTGTGCCGCTACGGCGGCACGGAAAGCGGCGATCTCCACTACCTCCCTGTCGGTGCAATCATTCAGCCGCCGCTGGACGTGGACGGCGAGACTGTCTCGACGAACGAGACGGGCCATGCCGGACAGGCGGCCATCTGCGGCGCGCACGACGAGGCGAACGGCGGCAAGGCGCTCTTCTCGACGGGCGCGGGCATCGCGTGGAAGGAGATACCGCCGGGCGGCGCGGCGTTCACCTTCGTCGGCACGGACAGGAGCAGCGTCACCGTCGGGAGCGGCGCGGCGACGAACACCGTCACGTTCGCCTCGGCGTCCGACAGCAACGTCAAGGTCAGCGTCACGGGCGGCGGTTCGTCCGTCAAGGTCGAGATCGGGGTGTACTGGCGATGAGCGCGCGCATCGCCCTTCTCGCGGCCCTTCTCGCCGCCTGTCACGCCCCGGCGGCGCAAGCTTCCGCCTGTCCAGTTCCGGCGGCGCAAGCCGTCGGCGGCGTCCTCGCCGTCGCGCTCTCGCTCTCGAAGCCGGGGCAGTACCGCTTCGTCGTCCCCGTCGAGACGAACCGCCTCGCGGGCGTCGGCATGGGCGCGGACGCGCCCTCCGACGACGCGCCCCTCCGCTACGAGGACGCCGCCTTCCTCGCGGAGGCGTTCGCCGAGCGTAGGTACATATTCGGGCAAAACTCCGGCGGCATCACGAACGGCGCGAGGAAGGTCACGGGCGAAATCATCTGCCCGAGCAGGAGCGACTACCTTCAGCCGTTCTACGCGGGCCTCTACGGGACGAACAGCTGGTACAGCGGCTACGCCGACCCAGACTGCCAAATGGCGGAGGCGATCATGGAGATCGGCGACGGCGCGGGCACGGCAGACGGGCGGGAGTTCTTCGCCGACATCTTCGGCTCGGCAACCCCGTTCCTGTCCCCGAGCATTTTGCCGGACGACGACTTCTGGAAAGGAGGCGTACCGCTGACGCGCGAGAAGGTCGCGGCCCTCTACGACGACCTCTCGCGCCTCACGCGGCCCTGCCTCTCCGACGTCGTCCTGAAGCCCGCCGACGGCCGCGCCGAGACGACCTACAAGGAAGAGCGCGTCTACTCGAACTTCACCCGCTACTACAGCGACATCGACAGGAAGTGGTACTTCGGGACGGACAGCGGGACGAACTACACGGAGACCACGGAGGCGAAATACTACGGCGGACTGCGCTACAGCCTCTGGATCCGTGCGCAGAAGCAGAAGGCGCGCGGGTTCAACTCGAAGGGGAACGGCGAGAGCGGATGGACGCCGACCGCCGTGAAAGCCTCACAGGCGACCGACCTGACATTGCAAAGGACATTCGGCTCCGGGCGCGTCATGGTCGACCTGCGTCCCGGCTTCGCGAAGCTCGCGGGGCGGACGGTCAGGGACGTCAGGGTCTTCGGAATCGGCTCGCTGTACCTCCACATGAAGACGGACGGACACACGACGCGGATCGAGACGCGGCGTTTCGCCGTGCCGATCACCGTCGGGAAGTACGCGGCAGACGACGCGGCCGTCTTCGCCGTCGAGATCGGGCGGGAGGACTGCGACGACGGCATCATAGCGCAGGCGATGGAGCTGTTCGGCGACCCCGGCTACAAGACGCCGAGCGAACTGATGGGCGTCCTCGACGACCCCGAAGAGCCGAGCGCGGACTACGAGACATACGCGCCGAAATACAAGTCCATGGAGCTCTCGAGAAGCGTCTACATCGAACACTTCCTCGTCGTCTACGACATGGAGTTCGCCGCCCGCGTCAAAGAGGACGGCGGCGAAGATTGACGGACGGTTTGTAATTGGAGGATGAGATGGCGATACCGACGATACTGAAGGGCGACACGGCCAAGCCGATTCGGCTTGCGCTTGCCGAGGGCTACGACTATTCGGGGTGCAGTCTCCTCGTCGCGTTCTGCGGCGCGGAGCGGACGTTCGACGGCCTTGCGGCCGGCGGCTCCGTCCCGCTCGCGTTCACGGCGGACGAGACGGCCTCGTTTCCGCTCGGCACGTCGCGCGTGATGCTGTCCCTGCGCAACGCGGCGGGCGAGGTGCGGACGCTCCCGTGGGCGAAGGTCAAGGTCACGGACGCGCCCGGAGAGGTCTACGACGCGCAGGTAGTCGTCGATCCCGCGACGCTGGACGTGGACGACCTGACGGCGGCGGACTCGCTCGGCGCGGTCAAGGCGCGGCTGAACGCGGTGATGAAGTTCCTGCGCGGCGGGGCGGCGTGCCTTGCCGCCCTGGCGTGTTCGCTCACGTGCCTCGCGGACGTCGCGCCGCTCTATTCGACGCTGGACGATCTGCCGGGCGACACGCCGCTCGTGACGAACGTGGAGGCGTTCGTCACGGCGAAGGCCGCCGATGTGGACGGCGCGACGAACGCCCTCGCCAAGGCCCTGCGCGGCGAGATCGCGGCGGCGACGCCCGCCGACTACGAGGCGGTCAAGGCCAAGGCGAATAGCGCGCTCCAGCCCGCCGCGACCAACGGCCTCGCCACGTCCGCGTCCGTCTCGTCGCTGTCCTCGACCGTCTCGACGCACACGGCGGCGAGGAACAACCCGCACGGCGTCACCGCCGCGCAGGTCGGCGCGTACACGAAGGCGCAGGCGGACGCGAAGGTGTCCGCCGCGACCAACGGGCTGCTGCGGACGGAGAGCGACCCGACCGTGCCCGCATGGGCGAAGGCCGCGAAGAAGCCGACGTACACGGCGAGCGAAGTCGGCGCGTACACCAAGGCCCAGATTGACGCGAAGGCCTACGTCACGAAGGCCGTCACCAACGGCCTCGCATCGGCGGATTCGGTGGACAACCTCGCCGCCGAGGTCGCGCGCAAGGCCAACGCCGCGAGCGTCTACACCAAGGCGCAGGCGGACGCGCGGTACTATCCCGCCGAAGACGGCGCGCTCTGGGCTTCCTGGTGGAGCGGCGACGGCTTCCGCGTCGTCGTCAGCAACTATGACGTGAGCGCGACCGCCGCGTGGGAGCGGCTGCCCGCCGCCGCGTTCGAGTACCGCCTCGGCGGCACGGGCGATCTCGTCCGCGTCTGGGACGAGCAGACGCGCTGGGCTCTGGCGCGCGCCTCGTTCGAGAGCTTCAAGGCTGGCATGGACGCCGCCCTCGCGGCAAAGGCCGGCCTCGACTGGGGCAGGACCACGCCGACGGGTTTTGACGCGCCGGAGGGCTTCACGTGGCTCGACACGCCCGCCGTCGCCGTCGCGGGCGGCCTCGCGTGGCAGAAGACCGTGACGAGCGAGGGCGCGGTGTGGCTGCTCTGCTCCAACGGCATGGTCGCGGAGCTCGGGTCGGACGCGGCCTCGACAAACGGCTACTTCAAGATCACGGACGAGCGCGGCGAGACGGCGTTCGAGATCGTGCAGGGCGACCGCCGCACCGTCGGCGCGAACGCAAGCGAGGTCTACACGTGGACGGCGGCGGACGGCAAGACGCACCTGCGCGTCGTCTACAACGTCGTCAGCGACACCGCGCCGACCCTGCACGTCGCCACCAGCCTCAATGCGGGCGCGGCGACCGCGTGGAAGGACGAGGGCGCGGAGGGATGCCCCGCGCAGTTCGCGGGCTGGACGGGATCGAGCGGCGCGTGGACGAACGCGCTCTGGTGGACTTCCGCCCCGGCGGCGGGCGAGACGGACGCGCTCTTCTGCTACGCGACCTACGAGGCGGGCGGCGAGACGGTGGTGAAGAACCACGCGCCCGTCTCGATGTCGAAGCTCGTGCTGGGCGGCGTCACCTACACGCTGGGCACGGCGGAGATCAGCGGCCACACCGTCCTCACCCTCACCCCGCAGGGAGGCGAGTGATGGTTGTGCCTGCGGCGCTCAACACAGAGGAAACGGAGAACGTGAGACGCGGAGAAGGTGGTGGCTCTCCGTGTCTCCGCCCCTCCGAACCCTCCGTGTTGAGCGCCGCAGGCATCCGTGCCAACCCGTGAAATCCGTGGACGAAGACAAGAAAGGAACAGAAAAGAATGAGTGGCATTTTCATTGACTGGGTGCAGACCTCGCAGAACCTCACGCGCGCCGTCGTCGCGCTCGCGTTCCTCGCGGGCCTCGTCGCCGTCGCCGCCGCCGCGTGGCCCGTCGTCCGCGACGAGTGGCGCAAGAGCCGCGACCGCGTGGCCAAGGCCGTCTTCTGCGCCGCCTGCCTCGCGGGCGTCCTCTACGGCGGCGCGAAGTGCGCGACCGTCACCTACCCGCGCACGGACGCGGCGGCGGCGTACCTCGTCGACCGGGGCAGCTACGTGACGAACGACTACGTGCACATCGACTTCGAGCGGCGCATCGTGCCGGACGACGCCGCGCTCGTGATCGAGCGGCGCGAAGTCGCCTCGACCAACGACACGGACTGGGCGGAGCACCTGCGCGCGACGTTCACGGCGTTCGCCGTGCCGACGAACCTGCCGTGCGCGCACGCGACGAACTGGAACTGGATCGTCTACGCGGACTGGACGCCGCCGCCGAGCGTCCACACGAACGGGATACTGGAGGTGAAGTGGGGGACGTCGCGGAACGACGCGGCCTTGCGCGCGCGCGGCCTCGCCGTCGGCATCCCCGCGCAGTCCACGGCGTGGGTCGGCGGCGAGATGCTCGGCACGCCCGGCGGCACGAACTCGCTTGCGAACGCCGCCGCGCTGGACGAGGCGACCGCCGGGCCGTTCGCGTCCGCCGCGCTGGACGCGCTCACGGGCGCGGCCCCCGCCCTCGGCGAGGCCGTGCAAAACGAAAACCCAGACGAAAGGAAGTGATAGCCATGAAAACGAAGACCGCATTTCTCGCACTCGCAACCCTTGCCGCATCTGCCATGGTGCCTGCGTATCCCTCTGCGAAGCAGCCCGAAGGGGCCGCTAGGCAGGGTGCGCTCGACGCGGAGACAGGAGGGCACGGAGAAGATTCCAGCTCTCCGTGCCTCACGAACTCCGTCCCCTCCGCGTTGGGCGCCGCAGGCCCTTCGCCAATCGTCGCCGAGACGCTGCTCGCGGACGGCTCGACCAACACGTGGACGCAGGCCGATCTCGTCGCCGCGCTGGGGCTTCTCAATCGCCGCTACCGCCGCGACATCGAGACGGACGCGGGACGCAAGGCGTGGCACGGGCAGGAGGTCGCGCAGACGCTCATGACCAACGACGCCGGGCGCATCTTCATGCGCCGCACCTACGCGGACGGCTTCACCTGGGACGACGCGGCTCGCCGCCTGACGGTGCAGCAGATCGCCTCGAACGCGGCCCTGCGTGTGCGCCTGTCCCTGCCGACGAACGGCGTCTCGCCGCGCGTGGCGTCCCTGCGCGCGCGCTCGGCGGCGGCTTCCCTGGCGGGCGAGACGAACGTTTCCGTCACCGTCGTCTGCGGCGGCGCGACCGTGCGGCGCGCGCCGCGCTACGCGCGCGCGTTCGACGACTACGGCAGCGAGACGAACAAGACGCTCGTCGGCTGGACGGAGTGGGAGCGCGGCGCGGGCGGCGCGCTCACGGTGCGGACGCTCGACGCGGACGGCAACGTCCTCTCGGAGCGGAAGCAGAGGAAGCCTGCGGCGCTCAACACGGAGAAGACGGAGAACGTGAGACGCGGAGATGGAGGAAGCTCTCCGTGCCTCCGTTCCTCCGAAGCCTCCGCGTCAAGCGAAAGCAACACCGCCGAACAGGGGGATGGCGCGGAATGACGGCGGACGAGATCGCGGCCAAGATCGACCGGCTCGACGGCAACCTCAACCGCCGATTCGACGCGCTCGACAGCAAGGTGGACGCGCTCTCGCTGACGGTCGCGACGCACAGCCAGACGCTCACGCAGCACGACCGCGAGAACAAGGGCTTCAAGGACGCTTTCGCGCGGCTCTCGGACCGCGTCGCGAAGGTCGAGAAGTGGATGTGGTTCACGCTCGGCGCGGGCGGCGCGGCGGGCGCAGGCCTCGCCAAGCTGCTTTCGTAGGAGATCCCGAAATGGAACGAACTAAAGGAATGTGAAATGGGCATCAGGCAACAGACCTTCAACGACTACGAGGGCTTCGTCGAGAAGTTCAAGCCGAAGCTGACGACCGACGACTGCTACACGCCGGAGAACGTGTACGCCGTCATCCGCGACTGGGCTGTGAAGCACTACGGCCTCGACCCGAAGGCCGAGATCGTGCGCCCGTTCTGGCCGGGCGGCGACTACGAGCGGCACGCCTACCCGGCGGGGTGCGTCGTCATCGACAACCCGCCCTTCTCGATCCTCGCGAAGATCGTCCGCTTCTACGACGCGCGGCGCATTCCGTTCTTCCTCTTCGGGCCGATGCTCACGCTCTTCAGCCAGGCGCACAACCCGCGCATCGGCTTCGTCGCCGCGTCCTGCGCGATCACCTACGCGAACGGCGCGGTCGTGCGCACGGGCTTCGTGACGAACATGGGGGAGTTCGTCGTCGAGACCGCGCCCGACCTCTGCCGCGCCGTCAAGGCGGCGAACGACGCGAACGTCAAGGCGAGCAAGAAGGAGCTGCCGAAGTACGTGTACCCGTTCGACGTGCTGACCGCCGCGCGGGCGGCGTGGCTCTCCGAACGGGGCGAGGACTTCCATGTGCGGCGCGGCGACGCGGCGTGGGTCAGGCGGCTCGACGCGGGCTGCGAAATCTTCGGCGGCGGGCTGCTGCTCTCGGAACGCGCCGCCGCAGAACGCGCCGCCGCAGAACGCGCCGCCGCAGAACGCGCCGCCGCAGAACGCGCGGACGTACACGTCTGGCGGCTCTCGGACCGCGAGCGCGCCATGCAGAAGATGATCTCACACGGAGCCACGGAGGCACGGAGGGTACCTGCCTCTGCGGCCTCCGCGCCTCTGCGTGAGGCCAATCCGTGAAATCCGTGTAATCCGTGGACAAACCCACGAAAACCGAAACCGAAACCAAGAAAGGGAACAAAAAATGAAGGAAATCAAGATCAGCAAGCTCAAAATCGTCTGGAAGTTCATCACGGGCGGCCGCGAGGGCGTGCTCGACTACGCGCTCGACGTCGCCAACTCCCTCGCCGACCGCATCCCCGCCGCGAAGCGCGACGAGATCAGTGGGTACTTCGACATGGCCACGAAGATCCTGAACGCGCTCGACGCGCTCTCGTTCCTCTGCCCTGCGAAGTGGCGGCGCGCCTACGCGGTGACGCAGACGGCGTTCGCCGATCTCGTCGGCGCGCTCTCGGACCTGAAGCTGACGGCGGACGAGACGGCGCACGTCGTCGACGCGTTCCGCACGGCCTACGCGGCGTGGAGGGCGGAATGAGCCGCCGCGCCCCTTGCGCCGTCCTGCGCGTCCTCCCCGTCCCGTGCGTCCTCCTGTGCGCCGCGCTCTGCGGGTGCGCGTCCACGCCGACGGGGGTGCGCGTCGTCGCGTCTTCGGCGACCGCCACGAACCTCGGCGACATCAACTGGGACGAGTACAAGATACCCGTCTTCTCCATCTACACCGGGCCGAAGACGACGATCTGGATCAACCGCGACTACCTCGCGCTGTCGAGGGTGACGGCGGGCGGGTGCGTGACGAACGACACCTCGGCCCTCGGCGTGTACTCGTCGAAGGAGCAGAAGCAGACGCGCGTCGAGCTGGAGTTCGCGCCCGCCGCGCCCGTCCCTGCGTCCTGTCCCGTGGCGGGCGCGCAAGCGTCCGCAGCCGCGCCGCGCTAGCCGAGCGCCTCGACGGCGGGCGCGGCGGCGGCGTACATCTCGTCCTCCGCCGCCTCCCACGAGTAGCGGTCGGTGACGCGCAGCCCGCGCGAGTGGCCGAGGACGGCGGACGCGGCGGCGAGGCCGAACGCGCGGCGCACCTGCGTGGCGAGCGCGTGGCGGAGCCGGTTGGCGGACCAGCGCGGCACGTTCGCGCGCGCGCAGGCGTAGGCGATCGTCTGCGAGTACGAGGCCGTGTCCCACCGCTCGCGCGGCTTGCGCTGGGCGTGGGGGTCGGCGCGCGAGAAGGCCTCGTCGCGGCAGGGGAAGAAGGGCGAGACGCGGGCGGCGCGCTTCGCCGCCATCAGCTCCGCGACGGCGGCGACGGGCGAGAACGGGTACTCCGTCCCCCGGTGCCGCTCCAGGATCGCGCGCGCCCTGGGGCCGATGCAGACGACGCGCGGCTGCCCGAACTCGCCGCGCCAGGCGTTCTTGTTCCGCTCCGGCACGAACCGCCACGGCGTCGCGGACGTGTCGATGTCGCGCCAGCGGAGGCAGCAGACCTCCTGCGGGCGCATGCCCGTGAGGCGGTGGACGCGCACCATGTCGGCGGTGTTGGGCATCATGTGCGCGAGCGTGGCCTCGACCTCGGCGTCGCCGACGGCGCGCACGGGGGCCGTCTCGCGGGCGGGGCTGCGCCCGCGCTTCAGGGGGACGACGCCGGAGAGCTCGACCTTCACGGCGGGGCGGACGAGGCCCGCGTCGCAGGCCCAGGGCATCATGCGGTTGGTGATGATGCCCATGTAGCGGTTGACGGTGGTGCGGCAGAAGCGGCCGGAGCGGGCCATCGCGTCGCGGACGGCGACCATGTCGGTGTGGACGAGCTCGGCGACGGGGCGGCTTCCGAACATGTCGCGGAAGGTGCGCAGGGCGGCGGCGCACGCCTGCGACTCCGTGCCCGTGCGGTAGTAGTCGGCGCAGTGGCGGACGTAGGCGTCGCAGATGTCGTCGACGGTGTGGCCGGCGGGGGCGCGGCGCTCCTGGCGGGCGACGGACTCCCAGAGGCGGTGGGCGGCCTCCAGCGCGAGCTCGCGCGGCCTGTCGGCGCGCATGGCGGTCGGGCTTCCGGGGGCCCGGAGTGGGTGCTTGCGGCGTCTCGAGTCGCCGGGGAGGCGGGCTTCGAGATACCAGTACCCGTTGTTGACGTAGACGGAGCCACGCGGCTTCCGGCAGTCGTGTCTTTTCATGGCATAGTGCCCTAATGTGCCCTAAAGGCCGGAGAGGCCGTCAAGGCGGTTTAACCATGAAAGCACGGCAATGCTTTCGCTTTTTCCGCTTTTCCTTGCGGTTATGCTGGTCGGACCGACGAGATTTGAACTCGTGACCTTTTGCACCCCAAGCAAACGCGCTACCAGGCTGCGCTACGGTCCGACAAGGGCTTGAAGCCGAAAGCCAGATTAGAATTGGTAGCGGGGGCTGGATTTGAACCAACGACCTTCAGGTTATGAGCCTGACGAGCTACCAGGCTGCTCCACCCCGCAATCTGGCGCTTTCGAATTGGCGGGGCTGGCGGGAGTCGAACCCACAACCCTCAGATTCGTAGTCTGATGCTCTATCCAGTTGAGCTACAGCCCCAAAATCGAAAACGGTGCGTAGTATACTCTTTTTTCGGATTGCGCGCAAGGGGGGTGCCGAAGATTTTGTTTCACGCGCGCGAAAAGCGCGAAAAACGGATGGAAAACGCGCCTCTTTTCGGCGGTGTGCGAACAGGGGGATGAGGTTGTCGTCCGCGCGGCGTTCCGATTATGGTATAATACGAACCACTTATGAAGAGGAATGACAGTTTGACGGCTCTTTCCCGTTCGGCGTCCGAGACCCAGAAAGGCGGGCGGCGGGCATGATTGCGCTGCTCGCCAGTCTGCTGATCGCGACCAACGCGACGCCGCACGAGCTCGTGGCGAACTGCCGCGCGATGATTCCGGCGGATGTCGAGCTGTCGGGGCGGCTCGTCGTGCGCAACCGCCGGGGCGTCGTCAAGGCCGAGCACGGCTACGTCCTGAGGCGCGCAGCGGGAAAGACGTCGCTCACGGTCGATGGCCAGCCGTACGCGCCGCCGACGGACGCTGCGCGCGCGGCGGACGGCATTCTCGGCACGGACGTGACGTGGAGCGACCTCTCGCTCGACTACCTCTGGTGGAAAGACGTCTCGTTCGACGCGGCGCGCGAGGGCGAGACGGTGCACGGGCAGGTCTGCGCCGTCGTCGTGCTGCGGCAGGGCGCGCGGACGGTGCGGGCGTGGATCGACCGCAAGACGGGCGCGCTTCTGCAGGCGGAGGAATTTGACGGCGACCGGCGCATCCGTCGGCTCTGGGGCGCGCGACTCAAGAAGTTCGGCGACCGCTGGATGGCGAACGTCTTGGAGGTCGAGACCGAGGGGTCTGGCCATCGTACGAAAATAACCGTGGAGGAGCTCAAATGATGAAACTGGTCAAATTCGTTTTCTGGACGCTGGCCGTCCTTGTGCTCTTGGCCGTCCTGCTCGTGGCGACGCTGCCGCTCTGGTTCGGCCCGGTGGCGCGGCCGATCGCCAACAGGGTCGCGCCGACGATCACGAAGACCGACTTCGGTCTCGGGCATCTGTCGTTCAACCCGTACACGGGGCGGCTGGAGGTCGGCGATGTGCAGATCGGGAATCCGGCGGGCTATTCGGAGCCGCGTGCCGTCGCGCTCGGCAGCTTGACCGTCGTCGCCGACTTGCCGTCCGTCTTTTCGGACTGCATCCACGTGCGGGAGGTGACGCTGACGGACTGCTTCGTGTCCTACCTCTATGGTGGCGAGAACAACGTCGACAACCTGACGCAGCTTCAGATGAACGTCGCGGGCGGCAAGGAGAAGTACGAGGCCGCGCAGCGCCGTCAGGAGGCGGCGGACGAGGAAGCCGCGCAGAAGGCGGCGGAGACGCCCGTTTCGGCGGAGGAATCCGGGCCGGCGCGGCGGCTCGTCATTGACCGGCTCACGATCTCGGGCGTCCGCGTGAAGCTGCAGATGCTGACGATCCCCGTGCCGACGATCACGCTGACGGATCTCGGCAGGAAGTCCGGCGGCGTCACGCTGACGGAGCTGACGGCGCAGGTCTGGGACGCGGTCCTGAAGAGCGCCACCAAGGCCGGCGACGGCGCGGCGGCGCTGGGCGGGCTCATCAACACGACGGCCGGGGATCTGGGCACGGCCGTCAAGGACGCCGGGAAGGCGACGGGCGAGTCGCTGAAGACGGCGACGGACACGCTCCAGTCGACCGCCGGTTCGGTCAACGACGGCGTGAAGCAGCTGGGCGACGACGCGAAGAAGACGGTCGACGCCTTCCGTCAGATGTTCAGGGATCTCAAGAAGAAATAGCGAAGAAGAGCAAAAAGGCTCAGACAACGAAAGACAGAAGTAAGGCTAAAGAAAACATGGCTACGAAGAAGAAAGACCGTCGCGTCGAGATGTCCGTCGAGGGACTGAAGGAAGACTACGCCTGGCACCTGCGCTACACGCTCGCGAAGGGCGACACCCACGCGACGCCGCGTGACCGCTACACCGCGTTCGCGACCGCCGTCCGCGACCGCATCGTCGAGCGCTGGATCTCGACGCAGGAGGAGTACGGGCGCCAGAACACGAAGCGCGTCTACTACATGTCGCTCGAGTTCCTGATCGGGCGCCTCCTCGGCAACAACGTCATCAACCTCAAGGCCGACCAGCTCTGCCGCGACGCCCTGAAGGACTACGGCGTCAACTGGAACGACCTGCGCGACTACGAGACCGACGCGGGCCTCGGCAACGGCGGCCTCGGCCGTCTCGCCGCGTGCTACCTCGACTCGATGTCGACCCTCGACCTCGCCGGCATGGGCTACGGCCTGCGCTACGACTACGGCATCTTCCGCCAGCGCATCGTCGGCGGCTGCCAGGTCGAGGAGCCTGACCACTGGCTCAAGGACGGCTACCCCTGGGAGATGGCGCGCCCCGAATACGCGCAGCACGTCCACTTCGGCGGCCATGTCGAGTGCCGCACCACCGCCGGACGCCAGGTCTGGCACTGGGAGCCGGGCGAGACGGTGCAGGGCGTCCCCTACGACCTGCCGGTCGTCGGCTACTGCAACGCGGTGAACTCCCTTCGCCTCTGGTCGGCGAAGGCGGTCGACGACTTCGCGCTGGACGACTTCAACAAGGGCGACTACGTCAAGTCCGTCGAGACGAAGGTCCTCGCCGAGAACCTGACGAAGGTCCTCTACCCGAACGACAACACGTCCGCCGGCAAGGAGCTGCGCCTCCGCCAGCAGTACTTCTTCGTGAGCTGCTCGCTGCAGGACATCCTGCGCCGCTACCGCCGCCACAACCAGACGTGGGACGCGCTGCCCGACAAGGTCTTCATCCACCTCAACGACACGCACCCGACGCTCGTCGTCCCGGAGCTGATGCGCATCCTCATCGACCTGGAGGGCCTCGGCTGGGACAAGGCGTGGGACCTGACGCGCCGCGCGACGGGCTACACGAACCACACGATCCTCCAGGAGGCGCTGGAGAAGTGGCCGGTGCCGATGATGGAGCGCCTGCTGCCGCGCCACCTGCAGATCATCTACGAGATCAACGGGCGCTTCCTCCAGCAGGTGAGCGCGCTCTACCCGGGCGACATCCAGAAGCTCCAGCGCATGTCCCTCATCGACGAGAGCGGCCCGCGCTACGTGCGCATGGCGAACCTCTGCCTCGTCGGCACGTCGTCCGTGAACGGCGTCGCCGAGCTGCACACGAAGATCCTGAAGGAGAGCCTGTTCAAGGACTTCTACGAGCTCTGGCCGGAGAAGTTCCACAACGTGACGAACGGCATCACGCCGCGCCGCTGGCTCCTGAAGGCGAACCCCATGCTCGCGCAGCTCATCACCGAGGCGATCGGCGACGGCTGGATCACGCACCTCGACGAGCTGAAGGGCCTCGAGAGGTTCGCGGGCGACGCGAACTTCCTCGACGCGCTCGCGAAGATCAAGAAGTCCAACAAGGGCCAGCTCGCGGCGTGGACGCGCAAGCAGCTCGGCATCGCGCTCAACCCGGACGCGATCTTCGACGTCCAGGTGAAGCGGATGCACGAGTACAAGCGCCAGCTCCTGCTCGCGCTCTACGTCATCGTCATGTACAACCGGCTTCTCAACGACCCGACGTATGACCCGAAGCCGCGCCAGTTCATCTTCGCGGGCAAGGCGGCGCCGGGCTACTACATGGCGAAGCTCATCATCCGCCTCATCCACGGCATCGCGGGCGTCGTCAACGCGAACCCGAAGACGCGCGACCGCCTGCAGGTCGCGTTCCTGCCCGACTACCGCGTCTCGCTCGCGGAGAAGATCATGCCGGCGGCGGAAGTCTCCGAGCAGATCTCGCTCGCGGGCATGGAGGCCTCCGGCACGGGCAACATGAAGTTCATGATGAACGGCGCGCTCACGCTCGGCACCTACGACGGCGCGAACGTCGAGATCAACCAGGAGGTCGGCGACGCGAACATGTTCCTCTTCGGCCTGCGCACGGAGGACGTCGCGAAGCTGCGCCCGACCTACGTCTCGCGCGACTACTATCGGAAGGACCCGGAGATCAAGCTCGCGCTCGACATGATCCGCGAGAACGTCTTCTCGCTGCTGGAGCCGGGGCTGTTCGAGCCGATTCTCCGCAGCCTCCTCGACTACAACGACTACTATATGCTCCTCGCGGACCTCAAGGACTACTGCCGCGCGCAGGATCTCGTCGACAAGACGTACCGCGACGCGAAGAAGTGGAACAGGATGTCGCTCGTCAACATCGCGCGCGCCGGCCGCTTCTCGTCCGACCGCGCGGTGATGGAGTACGCGAAGAACATCTGGCACGTCGAACCCGTCAAGTTCGCGTAATTCGACCATTCGATCATTCGATTATTTCACCATGAAATGGACTAAATCCCTCATCCAGACGCTCCGGGAAGACCCCGGCGACGCCGAAATCGACTCCCACAAGCTGATGGTCCGCGCCGGCCTCATGAAGAAGGTCGCGGGCGGCCTCTACACCTACCTGCCGCTCGGCATGCGCGTCCTCAACAAGGTCACGCGGATCGTCCGCGAGGAAATGGATCGCGCGGGCGCGCTGGAGATCGTCATGCCGATCCTCCAGCCGGCCGAGCTCTGGAAGACGTCGGGCCGCTGGGAGGCGATGGGCCCCGGCATGTTCCGCCTGAAGGACCGCGCGGCGCACGACTACGCGCTCTCGCCGACGGCGGAGGAGATCGTGACGGACGTCGTCAACGGCGTCGTCTCGTCCTATCGCCAGCTTCCCGTCACGGTCTACCAGATCCAGTGGAAGTTCCGCGACGAGATCCGTCCGCGCTTCGGCCTCATGCGCTCGAAGGAGTTCCTGATGAAGGACGCCTACTCGTTCGACACCTCGCTGGAGGCGGCGGACGCGAGCTACCACGCGATGTTCGAGGCGTACAGGCGCGTCTTCGCGCGCTGCGGCCTGAAGGCGTATCCGGTCGAGGCCGACACGGGCGACATCGGCGGCAAGTTCTCGCACGAGTTCCACGTGCTCGCGGACGCGGGCGAGGACGGCATCGCGTTCTGCGACGGCTGTGGCTACGCGGCGAACCTGGAGAAGGCGGAGAGGAAAGTAATCGAATCGACGAATGGTCGAATCGACGAATGCGGCCCCTGCACGCCCGCGCCGACGCCCGCGAAGTCGATCGAGGACATGGTGAAGTTCTTCGGCGTGCCCGCGACGCGGATGGTGAAGACGCTCGTCTACGTGGCGGACGGACAGCCCGTCCTCTTCTGCGTGCGCGGCGACCGCGAGCTGAACGAGGTGAAGGCGAAGCACCTCGTCGGCGCGAAGCGGTTCGAGCTCGCCGACTTCGAGACGGTGCAGAAGGTGACGGGCGCGCCGGTCGGCTACGCCGGCCCCGTGAAGCCGCCGGTGGACGTGCCGATCTACGCCGACCTCGACCTCAGGGGTGCAAAGGGCATGATCACGGGCGGCAACCTGCCGGACGAGGTGGATCTCAACAACGTCGACTTCGACCGCGACTGCAAGATCGCCGGCTACGCCGACCTCGTGGTCGTGCGGGACGGCGACGTCTGCCCGCACTGCGGCAAGCCGCTCGTCATCAAGCGCGGCATCGAGGTGGGGCACGTCTTCAAGCTCGGCACGAAGTACACGGACGCCTTCAAGGCCGTCTACAAGACGGACGAGCTGAAGGAGCAGGTGATGGTGATGGGCTGCTACGGCATCGGCGTCTCGCGCACGGTGCAGGCCGTCATCGAGCAGAGCCACGACGCGAACGGCATCGTCTGGCCCGCGTCCGTCGCGCCGTACCAGGTCGTCATCGAGAACCTCGATCCCGACAAGGCCGAAGTCACGCAGGTCGCGGACGAGCTGGAGGCCGCGTTGGAGGCGAAGGGCGTGGACGTGATCGTCGACGACCGCGCGGAGCGTCCGGGCGTCAAGTTCAAGGACGCCGACCTCATCGGCTTCCCGGTGCGCGTCGTCGTCGGCGCGAAGGGCCTCGCGAACGGCGGGGTCGAGGTGAAGCGCCGCAGCGAGGACAAGTCGCAGACGAAGGTCGTGCCGGTCGCCGAGGCCGCCGCCGCCGTCATCGCCGCGCTCGGCTGAGCGCGGCGAGACGCCAGTCGCGCATCGTGACGCCGAAGCGGCGCTTGAAGAGGTCTTTGAGGTAGTTCGCGTTCGCGAAGCCGCAGGCTTCGGTGATCGTGTCGATCGGGTCGTTCGTGTGCGCGAGCCGGTCGCGGACGTCCGCCAGCTGCTGCTCGCGGATGGCGGCGCTGACCGACGTGCCCGTGATCTCCCGAAAGCGGAGGTCGAGCAGCCGGCGCGAGACCTTGAGCTGGTGCGCGACGGCGGCGGGGTCGATGCCGTGGCGCGCGTTCTGGGCGATGTAGGAAAGCGCGCCCTGCACGAGGACGCCGGCGGGCGATTCGCTGCGGGTGCTGTTGCGCGCGCTGATGTTGAGAATCGGAATCGCCGTGTGCCGGGGGACGTCCGCCTGGCCCGCGAGGAGGTCGCTGAGCCGGGCGGCGGCGAGGTAGCCCTGCCGCTCGTGGTTCGGGTGGACGCTGGAGAGCGTCGGTGCGCACGACTCGTCGATCAGCTCGTCGTCGTCGACGCCGAGGATCGAGACGTCGTGCGGGATGCGGAGGCCGAGGACGCGGCAGTTCTCAAGAATGGTCAGCGCCTGGTCGTCGCAGGCGACGAAGAGCGCCGTCGGCTTGCGCAGGGCCGTGACCCAGGCCCTGAAGTCCTCGAAGTTGTCCCTGTCCAGCGGCGGGTGGACGTAGCGGGCGCAGTCGAAGCCCTGGCGCGCCAGCTCGGAGGCAAAGGCGTCGCCGCGCCGCGTGCTCCAGCTGCGTCCGCGAAAGTCGGGCACGTAGCCGAACGACTGGTAGCCGCCTTGCCGCAGGAAGAAGCCCGCGGCCTCGACGCCGACCGATTCGGCGTCGGTGTTGACGAACGCGATGCCGGCCGCCCGCCGGTCGAGCGCGGGCTGGTCGCGCACGTCGACGGCGACGATCGGCATCGGCTGCGCGGCGATCTCGGCGACGGAGGCGTCAAGTCGGCTGTCGGGCGCGCACATGCCGAAGACGATTCCGTCGATGCCCCAGTTCCGGTAGCGCGCGACGTTCTCGAGCCCGAACTCGTCGGAGTCGCGCTTGATGCGGATGTCCCAGTGCGTCCGCGTCTCGGCGAGATAGCGGTAAAGCCCCTGCAGGGTGCGCTGTCCGGCCTGTGTCGAGAGGCGAAGCGCGACGACGATGCGTTTGTTCTTTTGCCGTGTCATCTAGGGAAGTATACCATTTTTCGTGAGGCGCGGCCCGTCGAAGCCGCCAGCTCGCCCGAACCGTCCTCCGAGGAATCGCCACCATCGCCACACGTCAGTCTATCAAATGTGACCGATTGCGAAGCAATGTCCGAAGGACCTACCCATTCCCCTCGGCAAGATGCGTCTCAGCAAGCGAAAACTCCGAGGCGATGGGCGATCCTCTTCGTCCTCTCGTGCGACTGTCGGCTTCTCCGGGCCACGGGCGGCTTGCGCCGCCGCTAGCGAAGGGGCGGGAAGTGGCGCGAGTGAGGAGCGAGGGTTTGCTGGCGTCAGAGTGATTTTGCCCGCAGCCCGTGGTCTCGCCGAGGCACGGCAGGCTGAAGCCGGCCGGTTGTCTTCGGTGAGAAGCGCAAACCTGAGCGACGAGACCGAGCGAGCAGCTTCCCGCTCCGACGCGCGAGCTGGCCAAATTTCTCATCTTTTGCTTGCGTTCTGATTGATTCTTGCCGAGAAACTGATGTATTCATCAAAAATAAATGCTATAATTTCCGCCGAAACTGGGAGACGAAGAAAGATGCAGAACAACACATTTCAGAACTGGAAGAAGCGCGGGACGCGGCAGGGCCTGCTGCGCAACGCCCTGCTGAAGACGATGGGCTACACCGACCTGGACATCGAGAAGCCGCTCATCGGCATCGTCAACACGTGGAGCGAGACGAATCCCGGCCACTACAACTTCCGCATGCTCGCCGACGCTGTCAAGCGCGGCGTGTGGGCGGCGGGCGGCTTCCCGCTGGAGATGAACACGATGTCCATCTGCGAGGTGTTCTTCGACATCTCCTCGATGGTCTACCGCAACCTCCTCTCGATGAC
>CAKTZI010000002.1 GCA_934635385.1 uncultured Kiritimatiellota bacterium
CTGGGCGGAATGTCTGGGCGGAATGTCTGGGCGGAATGTCTGGGCGGAATGTCTGGGCGGAATGTCTGGGCGGAATGTCTGGGCGGAATGACAACAAGGAGGTCAAGAATGAACATTCGGCAAATCAGTCAGGGCTTGGCGGCCCTCATGGGCGGCGCGTTCGCGCTGCACGCAACGGCCGGGACGGTCTACCTGAAGCAGGGCGGCGAATACACCGACGGCATCGACCTGTCGACGGCGCAAGGCGCGAGCGCCGACTGGGCGACGCGCTACACGGACAGTCTGAACGTCCACAGCGGCGCGGATTACGTCTACTCGTCGTCGTTCGTCGCGGACGGCGAGACCAAGCGCATGGCCGACACGGACGCAAGGATTCGCGTGGGCATCTACCAGGACGCCAAGACCGACCGGACGTTCGCCGGCGATTCTCTTCAGGTCGGCAGCCTTGACGAACCGACCGGATTCTTCAACATGAACCAGCGGCGCACCTGCGGTTCGCTCGACGCCTACGGCAAGTGGAAGAAGCTGATCCTGTGCGACGGCACGTGGTACGTGGGCGGTGCGGAAAGCGTCTTCGTCGGCTTCGGTGGCGGCACGGTCGAGGTGCGGAGTCCAGAGACGAAGCCGTTCCACTTCTATAGTGACATTGCCGCGAGCAGTTTCACGTCCACGGCGCGGAACGGTCAGACGCACGGCACGTGGTCGTTCCATTCGGCGTTTGTCGGTGCGGCAGACGTCGCGCTCACGTTCTCGCTCAACGACAAGGTGACGGCGTTCCCGTATGACTTCCGCCTGACGGCCGACAACACGGCCTACAAGGGCAAGTTCGTCGTGCGCAACGTGGGCGCGCGCCTCGTCTTCACGAACGCCTCCGCACTGGGCGCGTCGGATGCGCTTCTGGCCGACGCGATCACGCTGGCGGACGGTGGCGCGCTCGCGGCGCCGGACGGCGCGGACGTCACGCTCGAATCCGCGACGCGCGGCGTGACGGTCGATGCGACGGGCGGGCGGCTGAGCGCGGCGGACGGTTCGCGGCTCGTCGTGCGCCTGCCGATTTCGGGAACAGGCCCGGTGCGCGTCTGCGGCGGCGGCGAGGTCGTTCTCGATTGCGCGTATGCGGCCGGGGCGATCACGGTCGCGCATGACACGCTCCTCACGCTGGGCGCGAACGCGAACCTGAACGATGCGGCGGTCATCTACGAAGGCGGGCCGGTGGTGTCCCTGCCGCAGGACGGCGTGACGAACGACCTCGATCTCGCGGCGCAGGACGGCGTGACGCTTGCGTTCTTTCACGGCAGCTCCCGCGTGACGCGCGGCTGCTACACGGCGACGAGCGTTGGCGCGACGTGGCCGCTCGCCCTGAAGGTCATGGGCGACTTCGTGCGCCCGTCGGCGGACGCGGCGTTCCCTGTCCTGCGCATGCCGTCGTTGCTCAAGACGGTGACGGCGGACGACTTCTTCGTTTCGGGTGCGACGCCTTATGACCACCGCCTGACGGTCGAGACGGACGCGGACGGGATGCAAACGGTCGTGCTGTCGTTTCCGACGGTGCTGTCGGCCGTGGACGTGAACAACGCCGTCAGCACCTGGACGGACGGCGAGACGACAGTCGATGCCTACGCCGCGTATTCGGCGAAGGAGGGCGAGTCGTTTGCGGCGCAGTATGCGGACTGCGCGTGGAACCTGACGCTGGGCGATGTGCGGCGCATCAACGCCGGGTATCACACGGCTCCGTATCTCGGTTCGCCGTTTTCCGTCAAGGGACTGGGGCCGGACGGCGCGAAGCAACTGAACTTCTGCCTCAAGTCGGCGGACTACACGTGGAATGACCTGCGGCTCTACGGCAACCTCTTCACCTACGGCAGCGGCCTCGACGCGACGATTCGCGGCAAGCTCTCGATCTTCAGCTCCGAAGACGAGCCGACCCAGCTGTGCGCGCCGGACGGCGACGGGTCCGTGACGACGGTCGCGGCCGACATCCACGGCGACGGCTACGCGCAGCTGCTGCCGCGCGCGGCGGACTGCGGCGGGCGGACGGTCGCGTTCACGGGTGACAACGGCCGCTTCCTCGGCACGTTTGACGCGCGGGCCTGCGGCACGGCCACGGAGGCGGACGTCGCGACCAACTTCATCTGCTGGACGGTGGCATCCGCGAATGGCTTTGGCGGCAATCCGGCGTTCTTCACGCCCGATGCCGTGCGCCTTGGCGGCGGCACCGTGCTGAAGGTCGCGCAGAGTCTCACGATGCCGCACGTCAACCGCGGCTTCACGGTGCGCGAGTGGCCGACGATTGAGGTCGCGGCGGGGCAGGTCTTCCGGCTTTGCTCGAAGCTGACGGTGGCGGGGCGTCTCACGAAGACGGGCGAGGGTCTGCTGATTCTCGATGATGTCGCGGCCGAGGCGGGTGCGAAGCTCGTCGTCGCGGCGGGCGCGGTCTCCTTCAGCGGCGCCGTGCCGTCCGCGCTGGACATCGACTACGCGAGCGGCGAGCTCGCGCTCCCCCTCGGCGCGGCGACCGCCGCGTGGCCGGCTGACGCGCCGCGCGGCGCCAAGGTGCAGTTCGTCTGCTTGCCGGACGGCACGACGTCGGGCGCATTCGAGATGAGCGCGGCGGCGAAGGCCGACTTCTGGCCGATCGGCATCACGCTCGCCCTTTCGTCGCGTCCGCAACCCGACGCGAAGTTTGCCGTCCTGCGCATCTCGGCGGACGTGCGGACGGTCACGCTCGACGACTTCTACTCGGCGAGCCGGACGCCGTACGCGGAGAGCTATGCGCTGGAGACCGACGACAGCGGGCTGCAGACGCTTTACGTCTCGTTCCCCGAGGTGCTGACGGCGACGCGCCTGCAGAATTCGATGCCGCACACGGTCTGGCGGCGCGCGGACGGCACGTGCGTCACGAACGAGGAAACGGCGGCGTTCGCCTATCGCGTGAGCGAGCGGTCGCTCGACGCCGACCAGTTCCGCGTCTCGAAGCTGACGAATCCGTTCGCGGGGCAGTCGCTGTCCGTCGCGCGGGAGTCGGGCTCGGATGAGCTGAAGTTCCCCCTGCGCTTCAGCAATGCGGAAATTCCGAACCTCCGCCTCTATGGCAACACGGCGCTTCAGAAGATCGCGGGCGTCAGCAGGGACGACATCGGCGGCGACCTGACGGTGCTCGGCACGGCGGCGAATCCGACGGCGTTCCGCGTCCAGCACGACAACGACTCGTACAACGCCTCCTTTAACTATGTCGGCCGCCTGCGCGGCGACGGCCATCTCGTCTGCACGCCGGTCAGCCTCGGCGCGGGCGTGGCGAAGCTGCCGCGTCTTGGTTTCGGCGGCGACAATGCGCGCTTCGTCGGGACGCTGGAGGTGACGGCGGACGCGGCGACGCGCGCGGCGCTGCCGATGTTCGACCCGACCGACGGGACGCGCACGAACAACGTGACGCTGGAAGTCTCGTCGTCCACGGCGCTCGGTGGTGCGTTGCCGGCCTTCGACGCACGGGCGCTTCGCCTTGGCTGGTCGTCCGTCCTGAAAGTCCTCTGCGACGCGACGCTAGCCGAGAACCGTGGCCTCTCCGTTTCCGAGAGTCCGTGCATCGACGTCGCGGAGGACGCGACGTTCGAGGTGCGCGAGACGACGACGCTCGACGGTACGCTGACGAAGACGGGCGCGGGGACGCTCTGTCTGGCCGGGCTCGTCGCCGAAAATGCCGCCGCCGAGGCGAACGTGGTTCGTTCGGACGAAGGCCGCCTCGTGCTGACGCAGCCGGAGACCGTGCGCGACGTTCGGATCGACGCGCCGGAGGTGACGCTCGTCGTCTCGCGTGACGCGACCGAAGCGCTCGTGAACGCGGTCGATGCGTCGCCGTTCGGCACGTCGGGCCGGATTCGCCTCGCTTGGGCGGAGGGGCACGGCGTGACGGACGAGCCGAAGGCGTATGACTGGATCGAGGTCCCGCTCATGGAGATCCTCCCCGAGGCGGTGGCGGACGTCAAGGGACGGATCGCCTTCCCGCGCCGCACGGTTGGCGAGATCGCGGAAGTCGCGGCGGGCGACGGCCTGACGCGCCTTGTCCTGCGGGCCAAGATCCGCGTTGGGACGGTCCTCATCCTCCGCTGAACAGAACAACAGGGAAAGAAGTCATGACGAAAACGATCCTGAACATCACGTTGGCCGCGACAGGCGGCTGGGCCTTTGCCGCCGCGCCCGTGGAGCCCGTCCCGGCGTTCCCGGACGCGAAGATGCCGCCTGTCGAGGAGAACCCGATCTTCGCGCCGATCACGCCGGGCGGCAACCGGCTCTTCAATTCGAGCTTCGAGCTGGGCCTCTGCGGCTGGTGTCTCGTCTGCAACACGACGTATGACAAGGCGGAAGGGGAGTTGCCGACGGTCTCGGTCGATGCGACGGACGCAAAGCACGGGCGGCAGTCGCTTCGGATCGACACGTGCGGCTGGAAGAAGACGGTGACGCTCAATTCACACGACTGCTACGGCGTGCCCGGCTCGAATCTCACGTTCTCCTGTTGGATGCGGGCCGAAAAGCCCGTGCGGCGGATGCGCGTCAGCTTCGGCGACGCGACGGCCGACTTCGCGTCCAAGGGCTATCTCCGCTGGTACAACGACGGCGGTGACGTCGGGGTCGGGACGAACTGGACGCGCGTGACGCGGGCGACGAAGACGCCGCTCAACGACGTCAACCGCAAGGCCGTCCTCAAGATCGACCTGCCGCCGGGCAACGTCTACTGGCTGGACGCCGCGAAGGTGGAGGTCGGCGACGCGGCGACCGCCTACGCGCCGATGGCCGAGGCGGAGTCGGCGAACGTCATCCGCGAGCCGGTCATTGTCCACGCGGGCGGGACGCGCCTCCACGACTGCGAGTTTCGCGCCGTGGACTACCGCACGGGCGAGCGAATCGCCGAGAGCCGTCCGTTCGCGGTCACGCGCTATGGCGCGCGTTCGATTGGCGGACGCTGGCGCGGCGGCTGGACGCTGCCCGAATACGTGGCGGTCGTCCATCCGCTGGGCGAAAGCCCCCTGCGCGCGAACCCAGACGATCCCGGCTTCTTCCTGGGCGCGAACGGCGGTGTTGCGCGGCGTTCGGTCAGCGGCGGGGCCGTCTGGCTGATCGGCGCGGCGGGCGTCGAGACGACGACGGACTTTGCGCGGCGCGTACGCCTCGGCGGCAACGCGATGCTGCGCACACAGGACATCGGCAGCCAGTGGGTCGATTTCGAGTACGAACGCGGCGTCTTCGACTGGAACTATCTTGACCGGATCGTCAAGCCGGTTGCGGAATCGGGCGTCGAGACGATGTTCGTCCTCGGCGGCAGCGCGTTCATGGCCTGGGACGATCCGAAAAAGGACGGTCGGCGGCGCGACTGGTATGTGCGCAAAAACAGCCGCGAGGCGCGTGTCCACGGCTTCGCGCGCTGGGGCGCGAAAAGCCGCATCCCGTCCGACGCCGACTGGATCGAGCACCTGACGGGCATCTACCGCCACTACAAGGGCGTCGTCAACTGGTACGAGGCGATCAACGAGCCGAACCTCCAGCTGGCCGACCCGACCGACTACACGGATCTTCTGAAGCTCTCGTACCGCACGCTGAAGGGGCTCGATCCGTCGCTCAAGGTCGTCGGCATCTGCGCGACGGGCGACTTCGGCGGCAAGATCGGCGCGTACGTGGAGGCGATCGGCCGTGCCGGCGGGTTCCAGCACCTCGACTACATGAGCTTCCATCCCTACGACGCGGCGGTCGACTACCTGAAGGTCCCGGCGGAGAGGCAGCTGGACGGCATCACGGCACTGTGCGAGCAGTTCCGCCCGGGCGTGCCGCGCATTCAGGACGAGTGCTTCTACCTCTGCGACAACCGGGCGAACAAGGGTGCATTCCTTCCGCGCAACTGGCCGGCGGGGAACGTCGTGCGGCGCGCGGCGCTTGACCTCGCGGCCGGGTGCCTGGCGTCGATTTCGCTCACCACGGCCAACTATCTTGACGGCGATGCCTGTCATCCGCGCCATTCGCACGCAAACGCCTTCAACTTCCGCGCCACGCCGAACGCGACCTACGTGGCGCAGAACTTCTGCGCCGCGCTGCTGGAGGGCGCGCGGAATCCCAGCCGCCCCGCGCTGCCGGACGGCGTCAACGGCGTCGTGGCGACACGGCCCGACGGACGCCGGGTGACGGTGCTCTGGTTTCGACAGCCCGGTGGACGGACGACAATGGCGCGTCCGAACGGTGCGACCGCCTACGACCTCTACGGAAACGAGATTGCGGGCGACACGCTGACCGTGACGGACGAGCCGATCTACCTGCTGGAAGGCTCGGCAACGAGCCGACCGCCGGCCCAGCGGCCGGATGAACGCACGGACGAACGCCCCGCCCCCTCACGGGAGGCGGGCTTTTTTAACGTTCGGGACTACGGGGCGAAGGGCGACGGCGTGGCGAACGACACGCGGGCGATTCGAAAGGCCGTCGCCGCGTGCCGGGCGGCGGGCGGCGGACGCATCGTCGTGCCGGCGGGCGTCTACCGGGCGGGCATGATTGACCTCTACTCGAACATGGAATTGCACGTGGGCGAGGGGGCGACGCTCGTCTCGACGCTTGACCCCGACGACTTCCGCATCGAACCGGACGACGTGCCGGTTGGCGGCGACGCCTGTCTGCTCGCCCAGATTCGCGCGCGGCACGCGCGGAACGTGCGCATCACGGGGCCGGGGACGGTTGACGGGCGTGTGATGGCGTTCATGTTCGAGGACTTTGCGAACGGCGGCGTCGGCGAGGAGCATTTCTCAATGACGCGCTGGGATCTCTTTCGTCCGCGCACAATCTACTTCGAGGAAGTCTCGGGCTGGTCGGTGCGTGACGTGACGCTGCGCGATTCGGCGAGCTGGACGCTGCACGTGCGCGGCTGCCGGGACGGCGTTGTCGACGGCGTCCGCATCTACAATCCGCTGCGGGCGGCGAACACGGACGGCGTCGACGTCGACAGCTGTCGGAACGTGTCCGTCCTGAACAGCGTGATCGAGACCGGCGACGACGCGATCGTCCTCAAGACGCGGGCGTATGCGGACGGGCCGGCGGGTGTCGCCAAGTATGGCGCGTGTGCAGACATCCTCGTGTCGAACGTGACGGCGGTCGCGAGTTCGGCGGCCTTCAAGGTCGGCACCGAGTCGGCGGGCGACTTCCGGGCCATCCGCTTCGTCGATTGCCGCGCCAGCGGCTCCGCACAGTGCCTGTCGGTCTATTCGCGGGACGGCGGCACGGTCGAGGACGTCACGTTCGAGCGCATCGTCGCGTCGGCCGCGCGCCGGGTCGACGCGACGCGCCATCGGCTGGGGTTCACGTGGTGGGGCTCCGGCACGCCGGTCTTCGTCTCCGCCGCTTACCGGGGGCTGCGGCCGGGGCAGGATGCCCTGACCGAGCCGGGGCGGATTCGCAACGTCGTCATCCGGGACTGCCGCCTGTCGGGGGAATCGTCGGCGTATCTCGTCGGTCTGCCGGGAAAGATTGAGGGCGTCCGAATCGAGAACACGCGGCTGGATTTCGTGCGGCGCGGGCAATGCGCCTCGGATCGGCTGGACGAACAGCCGTCGATGTCGCCGTTCCGCAACGTCCCGATGCCGGCGGTGTTCGCCGACCATGTGCGCGGCCTCGTCTGCTCCAACGTCACCGTGACGTGGACGAGTGACCGCCGCGAAAGCTGGACGGGCGCGTTTGCGGAACTGACGGCCTGTCCCGATGCGCAGATGGCGGGCATCTGCGTCGGCCCGCTTGCGGAAGACGTTCGGTTTGACGGTACGCGCACGGTGCGTCCGGCGGTTGGACGTGACACGGAAGATACGGACGATCCGGGCGCTGTCGGCGCGCGTGTGCTGGCACAGGTTCTCTCCACACCGCCCGAACGCTACACGCCGCAAGGGTGGCGTCCGACGGCGGAACGGGTCTGGGGCGTCGGGCGAGGCGTGCGCCTTTGCGCGCCCGTCTCCCGGCTTTTGGTCGAGGCGTTGCGCTTTGCGCGGGCATACGAGTCGATGCGCGGACTGGCGCAGTTGCACGGAATCCTGCAGTCGTTCGAGCGGTCGAAGCGGGCGTTCGTCCCGACGGACGGGTCGGCGGATGCTGAAGCCTATGTAGCCCTGCGGGCGGAGTGGGAGAACCCCGCACCGACCGTCGCAGGTGCGGCAACGGAAGCCGACCGCCGACGCTACGCCGAGCTGCGGGCGACGCTGGACGGCTTCGGCAACGTCGACGACGGCTCGCCCGAAGCGCAGGCGGAGATGCTGCGCCTGTGCGTTCTCTTGAAGCCGGAAGATGCAGGCCTGTGGAACTGGCTGAAAGGGCTGTTTCTGTGAGACACGCGTCGAGTGATTGCCCTTGGTACGTAGTGCGGGCGAGACTTCTTCGATGCTAGAAACCCCTCGCTTTCTTGTTGCATTCAGAGGTGATGTGACATGGCTTAGTTCGTAAATCGAATTACGAAATCAGGGCTGAAATTAGTAAATCAAATTACTAAGATACCATGGTAAGCGAAGAAGACATTCAGGTTTTGATTCGGACATCAGATCGCGTAGTCGGCGAAGTTTCGACAGATTTACATCGCGCGCTGGATGGGGACACTACGAGGGACGCCTGATTGAAACCGTGAACAAGATACTCGGACAGATCAAAGATGTCCCCAATTCCGACGGACGTCGATTTATCTTTTTAGACGCAACCAAACTCTGTATTTGTCATGGTCGCATGATTGACAAGCCAAAAGAAAATAAGGTATACTTTTGCCCATGAGGAAATTCATTTCTTGTTTTGTTGTTGCATATATGGCGATAGCCGTGTGGTTTACGTCATCCGTTGCGGTGTTGGCGCGAGCATACGGAGGTTGAATTTATGGAACGGATTCTTAAGGAAGTTCCCTATCATGTCTTTTCATATCAGGGCGACTCGTTCGTCGTGCATAGAGGATTGAGACGTCCGTTGGAAATCTCGCAAGAAGCAAAATCCTATTTGGAACGGCGAGCGGCAGGTGAACAGGCGTCACCAGAGAACGAAGGGTTGAGGCGTGAGATATCTGCCTTGGAGGAGGCGGGCTTTTTTGAGGCGTGTGAACAGCCGATTCCGACGGATGCGGAATTCGATCGACTGTTACGACGGCGATATGCGGCTCCGTGGACAAAGCTGGAACTCGCCCTGTCAGAGGTTTGTAATCTCGCGTGCCGGTATTGCTATTGCGGGACGTGCCGAGACGAAGTGCCAAATCAAGGCCGAATGAGCGAGACGATTGCCCGTGCGGCCATCAACTGGCTGTTCGCCGTCAGCGGACGTTCAAAGGACGTCGGCATTACGTTTTTTGGCGGTGAGCCGCTGATGAACGCTGATGGCGCGGCGAAAACGGGTGACGGTGCGTTGTACGATGGCGCATCCGGCACCGGATATGATGTCCTTGATCCGGTTCTTTGAAGATTTCGGTTTCTCGCGTATTGTTCTTGGCCGCGTCTTTAATCCCGTCTATCCGAGTCCTTGCGACTTGACGCCAGAGGATTCCGCAGAACTTGAGCGGCAAATGAACGAAGTTGTCATTCCGTGGATGCTTGCTGAGTTGAAGGTCGGTCGTACGCCCAAGTATTTCCCGTTTTCGGGAGTAAGGGAAGAGAAGAAATTGGAGGCAGATCCGGTTTCGCCATTTCGATGCGGCGCCTGTCGCGGGACTACGACGGTCGGCGCGAATGGAACGCTCTATCCATGTCACCGTTTTGTCGGCATGGAAAACTGGGTTGTCGGATCCGTCTTGGATGGCCCTGACGTTGAAAAGTGTCAGGCATTCTGGCGTAAGTATCGCGAGCTTGTCAAAGGACATTGCTTCAGATGCTGGGCCTACCCGTTTTGCAAGGGGCCGTGCCCGTGGGAGGTCGCTCGCCCGGACGGAACATTTGCCCTGTCTGAGCGGAATTGTGAGGATACAAAACGTTGGATCATGCAGGAGGCATGGTTTGAGTCCTTATATGTTAAGATAATGAAAGGAGCCAAGGTATGAAAATGCGAAGCGTGATGGTGGTAGTCGTGTTTTTGATGATTGCCGCAAATGTTGGGGCGGATGTCGTCAAGGGCTGGGTTCGGCTTGAGACAACGCCGAGCATTTCAGAGATTGCAGAGGAATATGCGACAACGGATGCGCGTAGCCCTGAACTTGCCGCACGGCAAATTATGGAGCGGCAAAATGCCCAGGGCATCAGCTATATGACCATTCCCGTTGGTGCGACGGTTGAGATTCAAACGCTTCCCGACTTCAAGGTCGTTGGTCGCGGAAAAGTGGACAAAGGAGGGAACTACAGCATTTCAGTTCCAAGCACGGAACTGGTTTGGCGCGCTTACTGTTGTGCGGAACGCGAAGAGCTTGGCCGGAGAATTCGATATGCTGGGGCTGTGCATGTCAGGCAAGAGTCGAGATATGATTCTTTTTACACAGGGAACATAACCTTGATGCGTTCATATGCTTCAGCACAGGGAAGGTGTGTGCAGAAAGATGGTACACCGGCACAGGGCGTTTTTGTTTATGTGCATCCGCTTACGTCTGGCGAAACAGTGGAAGAGAGTCGCCTTTGTCCGACGCAACTGGCGGTGACAGATGCGCTTGGAAGGTGGCGTGTAGACGGGCTTTCCACTCCTCCGATCAGCCCTTTGATGTCCTACATCTGTTATACGAATATCGTGGACAATTGGCAGGTCAGTCACTATCCTCTGCAATTGGGGATATATGCGAGGCGCAAGCCCTTTGGCTCGTATGATGCGGAACGGGTTATCCCCAACGTCACAGAAGAGAGTCGCAATGCGGTGAAAAAGGCCATTGCAATCGCCGAATGTAAGTCGGGTAAAACGATGAATCGCTCAAGCCAAATGACAAATTTTCCGATCAGCACAAACAACGTCATCTATGTATCGGATTTGATTCTGCCTTAAGGGAGAAAACGAAGATGAAGGACATTTCTAGGCGTAAGTTCTCGCAACGTATTCTCCATGTCTTGATGTATGGAGGACTCTCACATTTTGCTGCAACGAAAACTGCAATGGCTACATATCTGTCTGGCCCCACGCAGCCCACGCTTTGTCCAGGAGGTGGGCACAATCAGGATCTGTGTCAGCCTGCTAGTGGCAAGCAACCGGAAACCGATACTTGCCCTGGTGGAGGAAACTCAGAAGATGTTTGCTTGCCGGAACAGGGCTATTCTGATTCTTGCCCAGGAGAAAAGATGCCAGAAGACGAATGCTCGCCCAGTGGTGATCGCGACAGTGATATCTGTTCGACGGGTCGGTCGGATGCCGACATTTGTGCACCCGGCGTTCTGATCGGAGGGAAAAGTCCAGACCAATGCCCTGCGCAAAATGCAACCACCGACGACTGCACTCCGAGCGAAGACGATCGATCAGATGTTTGCTATTCGGGACTTCCGAGCGATGACGAATGTGAGCCAACAGGAGGACAAGGAACAGATGAATGTCCAGGTGGTGGTGCCGAACGGGACACCTGCAAGGATGGCGTTGGCGATGAATGTTCCATAGAGGTTGACGTGTGTGTGCCAACGGCAGACGGAGAATCGGACGATTTGTGCAATCCTGGAGAGCCAAAGGGTTCGGAGGATTCCTGTTTTGATGGTCTCCCGTCTTCAGACAAGTGCAAAGACATTAAAGGTGATGTCGATGAATGCCCCGGAGGTAAAGCAGATGTCGATTCGTGTCTGACAGGAATGCCTCCTGAAGATGAATGCCCAGGGGGGACTTCGGATGTTGATGACTGCAACTTGATGTTTCCTGGAAGTGATGAGCCGTGTGAAAGTGATTCATGTGAATCTGCTGACGAATGCGGGGCAGGAGACGCATGTGATTCAAATGATGCATGCGAAGCAGAGGATGGATGCGATTCAAATGATGGATGCCAGTCGGGCGATAACTGTTCGGCAGGAGGTTCAGGCCGTGACGGTTGCGGCTCTGAAGACGTTTGCGGTTCTGGTGATTCCTGTATTCAAAATGATTATGAAGAATAGATAGATTGAAATCCCGACAGCAGGGGACAACACTGTTGCAGAGGATGTGAAAATGAAACGCATTGTCTTCTCCATTGGACTTGCTTGCGTCGCCTGTGTGGCGCAGGGCGGGCGGATGAGGATGCCGCTCCACAGTGGCGCGGCGTTGGTGGACAGCGCAATTGAGGGGACGGATGCCATTGGCCATGCAATCGCCGAATATCCGTTGGGTACGTTGTCGTTCGGGACGAAGAAATGCACGGTCTATGCCTACTGGTCGTCCGAAGAGTCAAATGGCAAGACGACATTGGGCTACGGTTGGCGCATTCCCTGGTTTGAGTCGCGAATCTATCCTGTCAGCCGGGACTGCCTTGTGATGCACAGCCCGGACGGAATTGTGCGGAAGTTCTGGCTCAGGAAGGAAGAACGCCCGAACCTGTGGCGCGGACGCTGTGGTTCCGGCTGCGTGACGAACGGCGGCGAGACTCGCTTCTATTGGCGATTGGAGAAGAAGCTCCCCGACCTTGTTTTCAGGAACGGTCGGCTCGTGCGGATGAACACGCGAGGACTGTCGGTCGAATTCCGCTATTCGGCGGACGGGTCTTTCGAGCAGATGGTCTGCGGAGGCAAGGTCTTGTGCCGGATGGAAACGGGCGGCAAGGAGCGCCAAATGCGGACGATTGCGTTTGCGGATGGCGGAAGGGCGGAAGTCCTCTTGGCGCCCGTGCGTGTCGGCGGTCTGAATGCGAATGGACAGTGGGGGCTTCAGAAAGCGCGGATGTCCGTTGTCCAATTGAAGACTGGCGGACAGACGTATCGGATTGTCCATGGCCTGGCAAAGAACGGACGGGCGACGTTCTCGGATGGAGAACGGAACTATGCGTATGACTTAGGGACGCGGCAGATCCTTTCGCTGAACGACTGGACTTACGCCATCACGGAAGTCGATGCCAGGCGGCGAAATGCGCACATTCTCCGCAAGCGGCTAGATGGCGAGACGGAGGAGGAGTACGCGAATCTCGAAACGGGCATGAGGGTCAGCGAACGGAAAGAATGTCGGCGTGTCTGGCGCGTGTTCACATCGGGGAAGAATCTTCGCGGCACGAAGCGGTGGCTGGAAACGACATATTCGCAGGGATATGGTAGCCGGACTGAATACGCCTATGACGAAAAGGGCGCGTTGTCCATGACGCTGGAGACGGATCGGAAATCCGGCACGACAACCGAGAGGCGGTACATGGAAGCAGGTCGCTTGACATATAGCAAAATCATGCCAAAAACAGGCCCTTCTGTCGAGTTCTGGTTTGACGTCAAGAATGGAAGACTGTTGCGGACTCGGAGCGGCGGAGACGAGAAGAGCGATTGCGATTACCTGTATACGTCAACAGGGAAACAGGTCGCCAGCGTACGAAATGGCAAGATTGTCAATCGCTTTGTCCCCAACGCGGAAGAGTTCGTGAAATGGCATGAAGATGTGAAGAAAGGGGTCAAACGGCCTGAGCCGCAGATTAAGACTCAGGAGGAAGTGGCGAGGGAGGCGGCTCGGAATACGAGTTTCTATGGGTTCGTTGCGCACTCCGACGTGACGGCGTTTGACTTGACGGAATTGAAAGTGGCGGATACGCCCGTAAAGATGTCTGCGGCGTTGGCGCGTTTTTACGAACGAATGCATCCTCCGCCGACAGAGAAGTATGGGATTGATGTCGTTGGATCAGGGGGACAAGCACATCATCTGGAAATCGATTGCATCAAGAAGCGTGGAGTGGATCTTGATCCGGGAGACTGGAGAGTCGACCAGCAGAACGTGCTGCTCATGGAGCGTCTTGATGGCTTGCGGTTTCGGATTCTGCCTGACGGACGTTTTACAAAGGGATCGAATGACGTGCGTCTTGCCGTTGAGATGTTCCCCGCGTCCATGATGGTCACGGTTTCGGGGCGAGTTGTCGATGAACGGGGACGTCCGCAGGGCGGCGTTCGGATCAAGGGGACTTTCTTGCCAGGACTTGAGCTCGTGACGTATCCTGAACGGTGGACGGAAACCGACAGTGCGGGGCGGTATCGGTTTGAACACCTTCCGCCGGTCAGGGTTCATTCGCTCATGTCCTATTTTTCGCGTGGCGATTTCGGCGAAATGCGTTCAGGTGGCCTGTATGAGGGAGCCAACACGCTTTCGGTCGAGGCAGCAGGTGGGACGCGGGCTGAAGTCAAGTTGATCTCCGAGCGGAATGCCAAACCGGTTAGGGAGGTGATTGCGCTTTTGCGAAGCAAGCAGAACTTGCTGGATAGGCGGACGCGGGAACTTGTGAGCAAAGAGGTTCAGCCTGAACTTCCGAGAAGTGAGGGCAACATCATTTATGTGCCAGATCTTGTCCTGAGAAAATGAAGCATAAGTCTTCCCTATTGCTTGTGTCTGCACTTGCGGCAATCTTCTGTGTGACGATCCGTGCGGAGGATCGGCCGCAAGAAGAGCATTTCGAGGCACTGATCCATCCTGCGTGCGAAGTGAAGAAATGTCGCGCGGTCATGGTGGTGCTTGCGGGCGCGAATGGCGATGCCTCGGTGTATCTCGAAGAAAAGGCGTGGGTTTCGTTCGCGCAGTCGAACGCGATAGCGCTGGTTGCCGTCACCTTCCGTTCCCCTGTTGCGGATCTGAAACAGGGACATGGCTACTACGATGCGCGGTCAGGATCCGGCCTGAAGTTGTCGGCTGAAAAGCGTGAGAACGCTTGTCAAGGCTGTTGTACTGTCATTTGGTTTTATTGTTGGACGTCGGCAAGGAGCTTGGCTGTGCTGGGCGGAATGGGTTGCGCTTTTTGTGGCGGCTCTGTTTAGTTCGGTCTGTGAAAGTTGGCTTTTGTGGATAATCCCTGTAATGACGCTTGTTTGTGTGCTTGTGTCTCTGAGATGGAGCTTTCTGAGATGTGCACTGTTCTGTGGAATTGGCCTGACTGGATTTCTTGGATGTGTGATGGGTGCGGCGCTTGTGTTGTTGGACAGGGAAGGTTCACTGCTGATCAGGAAGCGAGATTACGGCATTCAAGTTGGGAAAACGAACCCCTTGCTTTGGCTTGTGCCGGATTCAGAAGTCCTTGGCGGTGAAATGTATCCGCGAGAAATACGCGAGTTCTTGGCCACTCACCCGACGGCTTCATTTGTGATTGTGCAAGACGCACGGCAAATCCCAGACGAGGCGGAAGTTGTTGTTGTTTGTGGAGTGGCGGACGATGCGGGGCGACGGGGACGGCGGAAGACGATTTGGCTTTCGCCGAAGCGAATGGATCTGCGGCTGGATGCCGAGCAGGTCATCATCGTCGGAGCGCTGTCGTCTCCCCCTGAGACTTCTGACAAGGTGGAGAATGTGATTAGGGTTGAAGGGGCGGGCGATTACATCCCGAATTGGATGAGCCTGCTGTGGTTGTTGTCAAAGACGATGGACGCGGCCTCCGACGCACGAACTGTCGGGGCGATGGTCCAAGCGTCGACTGTCGTGCAACGTCACTACTCATTTGAGTAGTAGACCTTGGTGCGGCGGGGATGCTATACTATCGGACGAGATGAGAAAAGCCGTGCTGAGTTTCGTTTGCCTGTCCGTCGCCACCTGCCTGTGCGCGGCGGACTGGCCTGTGCTGAAGACCTACGAGGGGGCGAACCTCGAAAAGGTGAAGATGCCGCTGGGCGGAATCGGCACGGGGACGATCTCGCTCTCCGGCCGAGGCGGGCTCGTGGACTGGGAGATCTTCAACGAGCCGGCGAAGGGCTTCGTCCCGGCGACGAGCTACCTCTGGCCGCCGGTCTACAATCCGGCGTTCGCCCTGCGGTGCGAGACGGCGGACGGGCGCCGCGTCGCGCGTCTGCTGGAAGGGCCCGTGCCGCTTTCGGAATACGAGGGCGACGTCGGGTCGCGCGCCGTCAACCAGGGCTATCCGCGTTTCGGCAAGGCCGTCTTCAAGGCCGCCTATCCGCTCGCGCAGGTCGAGCTCTCGGATGGCGGAATGCCCGTGGACGTCACGCTGGAGGCGATGAACCCGCTTGTGCCCGGCGACGCGCTCAAGAGCGGTCTGCCCGTCATTCTCCTGCGCTGGCGGCTGACGAACCGCTCGCCGTCGCGCGTCAAGGCGTCCGTCGTCGGCACGCTGGTCAACTGCTGCGGGCGCGCGCCGCGTTTCGCCGACCGCAAGACGCCCGTCGTCCGGGACGAGCGCCGTGTCGAGAAGGGTGGCCTCACGGGCGTTTGCCTTTCGGGCCGCCAGGTTGACGCACGGAAGTTCCGGCTGCTGGGCGGCGAGATCGCCAACGCGGCGGATGGCGAGTTCGGGCTGTTCGTGCCGGATGGGGCTGGCGCGGTCTCGACGGCGACGGATGTCCGCGAGCCCGGCTGGGGCGTCGGCATGGATCGGTTCTGGTCGCGTTTCGTCGCGCGGGGCGACGTGGCGGACACGGACGCGCAGGACGCCTCGGCGACGCAGAAGCTGCCGCTCGCCCAGCTCGCCGTCGCCGTCGAGCTCGCGCCGGGCGAGACGAAGGACGTGCCGTTCATCCTGGCGTGGCGCTTCCCGAACCGCTTCGGCTGGGAGTGGAATCATGAGGAGGACGTCGCCGACCATGTGCTGGGCAACTGGTATGCGACACGCTTCGCCTCGGCGGCGGAGGCCGCCGCCGCGTTTGTGCGCGACCTGCCGGAACTGGAGGCGGCGACGGTGGCGTTCGTCCGGCGCGTCCTTGCGGCGGACGCCCCCGCCGTCGTGAAGGAGGCCGCGCTCTTCAACCTCTCGACGCTGCGCACGGAGACGTGCTTTCGGACGGCGGATGGGAACTTCTACGGCTGGGAAGGATGCCTCGACGGCGAGGGCAGCTGCTACGGCAACTGCACGCACGTGTGGGGCTACGAACACGCCCTCGTCGACCTGTGGCCGGAACTCGCGCGGTCGATGCTGGACAACGCCTTTGGCGCGCAGCTCGCGGCGAATGGGCACATGCGCTTTCGTGTCCGGCTGCCGCTGGCGGACAACGCGAAGGATCTCGGGGTCGCGTGCGCCGACGGGCAGATGCAGTGCGTCGTCAAGGCGCTCGAATACGTGCGGAAGACGGGCGACCGCGACTGGCTGCGGAAGACGTGGCCGTCCATTCGCCGGGCGCTTGCGTTCGCGTGGATTCCCGGCGGCTGGGACGCCGACCGGGACGGGGTCATGGAGGGTTGCCAGCACAACACGATGGACGTCGAGTACTATGGCCCGAATCCGCAGATGGAATTCGTCTACCTGGCTGCGCTGGAGGCCGCCGCGCAGATGGCCGAGACATGCGACGACCGCGCGTTTGCGGAGACCTGCCGCGAGCTGAAGCGGCGCGGGGCGGCGTGGACGGAGACGAACCTGTTCAACGGGGCGTACTACGAACATCGCGTGACGCCGCCCCAAGGGCCGGTGGCCGACGGCTTGCAGATGGGTGCGCGGACGGCGGAAGAGCTGTCCGACCCGAACTTCCAGCTGGGCGCCGGCTGCCTCGTCGACCAGCTGCTGGGCGACTTCTCCGCACAGGCCGCCGGGCTTGCCCCGGTCGCCGACGCCGCGCACGCGAAGACGGCTCTTGCGACGGTCGTGGCGCGCTGCCGCCAGCGGAGCGACGTGACGTTCAATCCGATGCGCTCCTATGCGCTCGGCGACGAGATGTCGCTGAAGATGGCGTGGTATCCCGAAGACCGCTTCCCGCGTTCGCCGTTCCCGTATTATCGCGAGACGATGACGGGGTTCGAGTACGTGGTCGCCGCGCTCTTGGCGTGGAACGGCGACCGGACGGAGGCCGAGCGGGTCGTCCGCGACGTGCGCGACCGCTACGACGGACGCAAGCGCAACCCGTTCGACGAGGCCGAGTGCGGTCACCACTATGTCCGCGCGCTCGCGGCCTGGACAGTCCTGCGGGCGATGGATCCGAAGTTCACCGGCATGCCGTGACTTCAGTGGATTTCGCTTCTGTTGTCAAAGGAAAACAGCCGGTTCGAGGCGCTGTTGGCACGGGCGGCACTTGACAGGGAGCCGTCAGAAATGGTATTGTTTCACCTGTCGGTGGGGGTGCATCGTGCGCCCCTTGAGTTCTCGTGTGCGTTTGCTTGCGTGTCGGTTCACTCGTCAGGCCTGTCGATACAGGCGGAAGGAGCAGGATATGAAGGTCGCTCGAATGAGTCTCGGGAGTCTTGGCGCGTTCACGCTCAGCGCGTGTGCCGCCTGTCTGGTCCACGCCTCGACATGGATGGTGTCATTCGATCCGGCCGCGCCAGTCAACACGAACGGGTGGGACTTGTCCCAGTCAAGTGCGCAGGAAAAGACATCGCAATCTCCTGCCGGACGAAAGCTCGCCCCCAAGAACAAGGGTGACACGTCCGTTATTGAAAGTCCCGTTCATTCGGCACGCATCCGTGCCGTCTCGCTCGCGTTCAAGTGCGTTGGCGTAAAGGGTGGGAACTCGTCAAAAGTCGAAGTCTTCGGTCGCGCCGCAACAGGCACCGACTACCGGATTCTCTTTTCCGAACCGACGCTTCCCGGCTCGCCGACAAATCTCTGCTCCAGTTCCTACGTGACGCCGCTGGCCGATTTCGACTGCCGACAGGTCAAGATTGCCTACACGAAAGACAGCGGAAACCTGGTCGTATCCTCCGTGGCCTTTGAGGATGACGCGATTCGCGCCGAGCCGCCGACGAACCTGCGCACGGCGGTCGTGGACGACGGGGCCCGTCGCGTGCGCGTGAGCTGGGATCTTGCGGAAGGCCTTTCAGAAAGCGAATGGCGCACGTTCACCACCGCGACCGTCGGCGGCATCGACGAGTCCGAGACGCTGTGGCGTGAGTCGTTCGACGGCGTGCCCGCCGTGACGGCGACGAAGCTGCTGAACGCGGAAACCTTTGCCGCGCTCGGCTTCGACAGCTGGGAAGCGGAGACTGTGCGCCAGCTGAAGGGGACGCCCGGTGCGCTGCTCATTGGGTGGAGCAAGGGTGTCGTCGGCTCGCTGACCACACCGCCGCTTGACAGGGACATTGAGAAGGACAGTACGCTTGTGCTGCGAGCCGCGAAGCAGGAAACGAAAAGCGGCGTTCTCCCCGTCTCCGTGATTTCAGGTGTCGAGACCTCCCGAATCGCCCATGTCGCAATCACCGCGACACCAACTGATTACGTCTTGCCTCTGCCGGCGCTTGCGCAGGGCGACAGGATACTCATCCAGTCCTGCACGAATCAGAACCAGAAGACGCTCGTCTACGACCTCGCCATCTGCGCGGCCGGAGCCTACGTGGCGGAATCCGTCGTCACGAACGCCTGTTCCGACGTGACGTCCGCCTTTGGGAACTCGGCCGAGGTGACCGTGCCGACGGACGGCACGAACCTCTGGCTGGAGGCGCGCACGGTCTACGGGGGCGAGCGGTCTGCATGGACGGAGCCGTTTCTCGTGACGCTGTCTAATTCGGGCGCGAGCGAAAGCGGTGGGGAGGTAGAAGATGATGATTCGTCCGGCCTCGCGGCCCCGTCGCACATCCGTGCGGGGCGTTTGCCCGACGGGAAGATTCGCGTCGGATGGGAGACGCCCGTCGGCGCGACGAACGTCCGTCTGCGCGTGTGGACGCTCGCGACATCCGGCGGCCTCGCCGCCGTGGCGAAAAACGATGTCCTCTGGCGCGAGACGTTCGCCGCCGCACCGGCCACCAACACGAGCACGAGCAAGACGAAGATCGACAATGCGGACAAATGGGAACTCTACGCCGATCTTGGCACGAACGGCTGGGACTGGGCGAACTGCAAGACCGTTTACCTGGCGACCGACGCGGGCGCGGTGCGCGTCGGAAACACCAGCAGTTCAGGCGAACTTGTGACACGTCCGCTCGGACTCGTTGGTGAGGATCTTACGCTTGTCATAACGGCCCGCCGCGCCGCTTCAGCTGCCGGCACCGATCTGCATGCAGCGGTCATCACGGCAGAAGGCGTGACAAACGAAATGGAAACGGCCATGCTGACGGATGCGTTTACGGAGACAGCCTTGCCTGTTAACGCCCCGCTTGCCGCAACCGACGTTCTCGTACTCAGCTCGCCAATCGCCAAGAAGAGTGATTTCCGCATGAATGTCTCTGACATCGCGATTGTCCGCAATTACCTGTCCGTATCCTGTGTGACCAACGTGCTTTGCGTCACCAACCTTGGCTTGTCCGCCGCCTGCGATCTCGCGGCGGCGGACGGCTCGGAGTTTTTCGTTTCGCTGGCGGCGGAGGGTGCGGACGGGCTGAGCAGCGACTGGACGGAGCCGCAGACGATTGACCCTGCCGCGCTCGCGGACTGGCGCGAAAGGTTCGTCACGATGAAGGGGGAGGATGTCTCGATCGGCTTCATCTCGGAAGACTTGCCGTCGCCCGACGGCAAGAGCTGGGACGTCTCGGAATCGCCGTTCCGCTTCTTCTTGGACGGGAACGAGCGATTCGAGCTGCTGAACCGCGACGCGACGAAGCAGCTGCAAGTCGGCGTCTACGTCTGCACGAACGTCTTCGGCTCGAACTGGGCCGTGCTCGTGCCGGGTTCGCCAAACACCGTCGCCGAAGTGAAGGACGCCGAATGTCGCCTGACGATCCGCACGGACGCCTTCGCCGCGCGCCGCCTCGAACTGTCGGGCACGTTCGCCCAGCTCAACGCGACCAACACAAATGAGAAGTCGCTGGCGCTTGAGTACCGGGCCATCCGTCCCGACGGCACGGCCAGCGACTGGACGACGATGGGCGAGTACAAGTCGACTTTCACGGCGACGGACATCGCGCCGGATCTCGCGGGCACATGGCGGGAGGTCTCGTGCGCGACCGATCTTCGCCTCCCGCGCGGATCGACGGTCGAGGCGCGCGTCTACTGCCGCAAGGCGTACGAGTCCGGGCGCGAACCTCCGCTCGGCTTCCGCGATTTCCGCGTGCGCGTCCTCGGCGTGGGGCCGAGCCTCCTGTTCGTCATCCGCTGATGGCGTGGCGGATGCCCGCTGACGTCCCGTCTCATTGACCCTGCGAGAGTGTGGGTAATCGAATATGATATAATAGCGGCATGATCTTCCGAGCAAGGTGCGGTGTGCGAACGAGGGCCTTACTCGCCCTCGCGCTTGCGCTTGCCTCGGTCACGGCTTCGGCCATCGACGCCTCGAACCGCTACCGCTCGCCGCGCAACCCCGAACGCAAGATCCGCGCCTCGACGGAGCTCATCGTGCTGCACACGACCGAAGCGCCCGCGCGCAGTTCCCTCAACAAGGTCTCGGATCGCGGCGAATGCCATTTCTGCGTGACGGAAGACGGCTCCGTCTACCGCATCGTCGACCGCGACCGCGTGGCGTTCCATGCGGGGCGCTCGATGTGGAACGGCAAGGAGGACGTCGACAAGTTCTCGATCGGCATCGAATGCGTCGGCTATCACGACAAGGCGATGCCGGCTGTGCAGATCCAGGCGATCCGCACGCTCGTCAAGGAGCTGCAGGCCATGTACAGCCTGCCCGACCACAAGGTCGTCTGTCACAGCCATGTCGCCTATGGCGCGCCGAACAAGTGGCACCGCTACAGGAACCGGGGGCGCAAGCGGTGCGGCATGCTGTTCGCCATGCCGTCCGTCCGCCGCCAGCTCGACCTCAAGACGCGGCCCGCCTACGACCCGGACACGCGCGCGGGCCGGCTGAAGCAGGCCGACCCGTACCTCCAGAAGGTGCTGTACGGCAACGTCGACACGATGGCCGCCACCTATGGCGCGCCGAAGCCCGCCTCGCCGGCGCCGAAGCTCACGCCGCGCATTGCCGCGCCGAAGTCGGACAGGAAACGTTCGCCGGCTTCTTCCCGCCCGTCGTCGGCAAAGGCGGTCGTGAAGAAAAAGACGTCCGAGCGCGCGGGCCGCGTTCACGTTGTCCGTCCGGGCGAGACGCTGAGGGTCATCTCCGGCAAGACCGGCGTGCCCCTGAGCAAGATTCGGGCCCTGAACGGGTTGCGCACTGACCGCATCCTCGTTGGGCAGAAACTGAAGCTGGAATGAGGGGCGAAATGGCGGAGGCCGTGCGGTCGCCGCAGCGCATGGGCAAATTTGGTATAATAACCCTCCTAAAAGTTTCAAGGAGAAGAAAATTCATGTCACAGTTTTTCGACTACACGGGCGTCGTCGAGGAAGTCCACGAGACGCAGAGCTTCGGCTCGAACGGGTTCACCAAGCGTGAGGTCATCATCGGCAACGACGTCGATTCGCCCTCGAAGTATCCGAACCCCGTCAAGTTCACGTTCAAGAAGGACAACTGCTCGCTGCTGGACGGCATCAAGAAGGGCCAGCGCGCGAAGATCCACTTCGTCATCGACGGCCGTCGCTGGGAAGGGCCGCGCGGCGTCCAGTTCTTTGTCGACCTCACGGGCCTCAAGATCGAGGTGCTGAATGCGGACGGCTCGTCGACCGAGCCGGTGCCCGCGCCCGCCGAACCCGATTTCCCCGCTGACGCCGGTGACGTGGACGACATGCCTTTCTAAGGCCTCGGCCTTTCTCGACGCGAAGGGCGTTCCCGACGCGCAAGTCGCGGCTGAACTCCTGATGGCGCGACTGCTGAAGACGGGGCGTGGGTTCCTCACGCCCGCCCTCTGTCGCGAAGTCTCTGAACGTCAGCTGGAGGCGATGCGGCGCGGCATGGCGCGTCTCGTCAGGGGCGAGCCGATTCAGTACGTTCTCGGCGAATGGGACTTCCGTACGCTGACGCTGACGTGCGACCGCCGCGCGCTCATACCTCGTCCCGAGACGGAGGAACTCGTCACGCGCGTCCTGCGCCACCTCACCTCTCATTCCCCATCCCTCACCTCTCATCCCTCATCCCCCTTCATCGTCGACGTCGGGACGGGCACGGGGGCGATCATCCTCGCGCTCGCGAAGGAGTTTGCGGGCGAGGCGGTGTTCCTCGGCACGGACGTGAGCGAAGACGCGATTGCGCTGGCGCGCGCGAACGCCGCGCGGTGCGGACTCGCCGAGAAGGTGAAGTTCGCGGTGGCGGACGGTCTGGACGACTTTGACGAGCCGCAGAGCGTGGACGTGATCGTGTCCAATCCGCCCTACATCGAAAGCGCGGTCTGCGAGACGCTGGATCCGCGCGTCCGCGACTTCGAGCCGCGCCTCGCGCTGGACGGCGGCGCGGACGGCCTTGCCTTCTACGACCGCTACCTCGGCGACGCGGTGAACCTGCTCAAGCCGGGCGGAGCGGTCTTCTTCGAGATCGGCGAGAGTCAGGGCAACGCCCTGCGCCGCCTGATGGCCGACTATGGTTTCGAGAACGTCGTCGTCGAGAAGGACTTTGCGGGCCACGACCGCTACGCCTCCGCGACGCTGCCGTAATGCCGCCGCCCGCGTGGGCCAGTCGGCTGTCGGTCTCACCGCCGCGCGCGCCTTTTTGGTATAATTCACCTCCAAAAAATTAGGCAGACATGGCGAAGATTCATGGCATCGCAGGCGAATGGGCGCGCGTCAAGGGCATGGTCGCGGGGCTCTGGCCGCTGTTTCTCGGCGTTTTCGCGTCGGGATTCGCGCTCGCGCTCTTTCTCGTCTCGCCGCTCGTCGCGGCGACGGTGCTGGTCGCCGCGCTCGTCTGGGTGATCTACAGCCTCGTGCGCGGGCTGCGCCACGTCGAGCGGTTCTTCAAGGGCGCGCGCGGCGAGGAGAAGGTCGCGGGCATCCTCGCGAGCCTGCCGGACGCCTACCATGTCTTCAACGACTTCGCGGCCGGGCGCGCGCACGTCGATCACGTCGTCGTCGGGCCGGGCGGCGTCTTCTCGATCGAGACGAAGATGTGGCGCGGCACCGTCACGGTCGAGGACGGGCGCATCCTCCTGAACGGCCAGCTGCCGGACCGCGACCCGCTCGCGCAGACGGCCAGGGAGGCGACGCTCGTGCGCACCACGCTCGCGGCGAAGGGCTGGAAGGGTGTCGTCACGCCCGTGCTCGTCTTCGCGTCGGATTCGTTTGCGGCGCATCGTGCGGACGTGCGCGGCGTCATTGTCATCAACTCGAACGAGCTCAAGGCCGGCTTCGCGTCGGATCGCGTCGTCATTCCGCAGACGGAACTGGACCGGCTCGTCGGACTTATGGAGATTCACGCATGAAGAGCGTCTTGTGGCTGGGGCTGGCCCTGGCCGTCGGAAGCGTCGGAGCGACCGAAGCCGCCCCGGCTGACAGAAAAGAGGTTGAGCCGCGCAACTACTACGGGCGCATCGCTCAGCGGTTCGGGAGCATGCTGCCGAAATACCATGTCCTGCAGCAGCCGCTGAACGACGAGATCTCGCGCCGCGCCTGGACGAACCTCGTCACGTTCTACGACTTCGACCATTCCGTCTTCCTGAAGTCCGACCTCGACCGCCTCGCCGCGCACGAGACGACGCTGGACGACGAGATCGGTCGCGGCGACGTCTCGTTCGGCTACGACCTCTACAACCTCTACGTCGAGCGTCTGCGCGAGCGCGTTGATTTCGCGACGAACCTCCTCGTGTACGGCACGTGGGACTTCTCGACGAACGAGACGTATCGCATCAAGCGCAAGGACGCGCCGTGGCCGGAGACGCGCGCGGAGGCCGAAGAGCACTGGCGCAAGCGGATGAAGAACGAGCTGCTGGTCGCGCAGGTCAGCCATGACCTCGATAAGTCCACGAACCGGCTGGACGCGGCGTCGGACCTGATCAAGAAGTACCGCCAGTACGTGACGGTGCTGACGGAGCCGGACGAGGAGACGGTCCTCCAGAGCTACCTGAGCGCGCTCGGCCGCGCGTACGACCCGCACACCGACTACATGTCGCCCGCGTCGAAGGAGGACTTCGACATGGAGATGAACCTCACGCTCTGTGGCGTCGGCGCGGTGCTGTCGATGGACGAGGGCGCGCTCAAGATCGTCGAGGTCATGCCGGGCGGCCCGATCGACGTCGACGGCCGCATCAAGGAGGGCGACAAGATCGTCGGCGTCCAGCAGGACCGGGGCGAGATGGAAGACGTCATGTGGCAGCCGATGAAGAAGTCGATCAAGAAGATCCGCGGCAAGAAGGGCACGCGCGTGACGCTGCAGATCGTGCCGCGCTCCGACACGTCCGGCGCGACGAAGAAGCTCATCGAGCTCGTGCGCGACGAGATCAAGCTCGAGGACCAGGCGGCGACGGGCCGCGTCGAGCGCGTCACCCTGAACGGCGTCGAGCGCAAGCTCGGCTACGTCTACCTGCCGGGCTTCTACGGCACGATGGACAAGCGGCCGAACGACGACGGCTTCCGCAGCTGCGCGATGGACGTCGCGCGCTACCTCTGCGACTTCAACGCGCTCGGCGTCGAGGGGCTCGTCCTCGACCTGCGCGGCAACGGCGGCGGCTCCCTGCGCGAGGCCGTGATGCTGTCGGCGCTGTTCGTGCCGTCCGGCCCGGTCGTCCAGATCCGCGACGTCCGCTCCGTCGGTTGCCTGCCGATTCCGCCGGGCAACCCGATCGCCTTCCGGAAGCCGATGGTCGTCCTGACCGACCGCGCGAGCGCGTCCGCCTCGGAGATCGTCGCGGGCCACCTGCAGGACACGGGGCGCGCGGTCGTCCTCGGCGACGTCCGCACGCACGGCAAGGGCACGGTGCAGACGGTGCTGGGCCTCGGCCCCGAGAAGTACGGCTCGTGCAAGATCACGACGGCGCGCTTTTACCGCATCGACGGACGCTCCACGCAGGTCGAGGGCGTCGCGGCGGACGTCCACCTGCCCTCGCTTCTCGATTCGCTCGACATCGGCGAGGACAAGCTGACGTATGCCCTGCCGTTCAGCCGGATCCGTCCGGCGGACTACGCGCTCGCGTGGGACCAGCACCGCTACGTCGCCGCGCTCGCGGAACTCTCGCGCGAGCGGACGGCGAAGGACGAGAAGTTCGCGAAGCACATCGCGAACGTGACGGGCATGAAGGAGATCTCCGAGCGCGAGACCGTCTCGCTCGAGTACGCCGCGCGCAAGGCCCAGATGGCGGCCGACCGCGAGCTGCGCGAACTGGACGACGAGGAGGACGAGAACGACGATGACGAGACGGCGGCGAAGAAGCGCCGTCGCCGCCGCAACGAGCGGGCGAAGAACGACGTCGTGCTGGACGAGTCGTTCCGCGTGCTGATGGACCTCATCCGCCTCAACGGCAGCGCCGAAGTCCCCGAACCGAAGGGCTGGTGGTGACGATGACGGTGCGCTTCACGAAGATGCACGGCGCGGGCAACGACTTCATCCTGATCGACGACCGCGCGGAGACGATGCCGACGGACCGGGCGACGCTCGCGGCGCTGGCGGCGCGGCGGACGGGCATCGGGTGCGAGGGCGTCATCCTCGTGCAGCCGTCGGCGGTCGCCGATTTCAAGATGCGGTTCTTCAACCCGGACGGCGGCGAGGCCGAACTGTGCGGCAACGGCGCGCGGTGCGTCGCGGCGTTCGCGCGCGCGATCGGCGCCGTGGCGGGGCCTCAGATGCGCTTCGAGACGCTCGCGGGCGAGGTGCGGGCGGAAGTCGTGGACGCGGCGACCGTGAAGGTCTGGATGCCGACGCCGTGGGACTTGCGCGACGGCTTCGTCAACAGCGGCGTGCCGCACCGGATCGTGCCGGTCGCGGATCTCGCGGCGGCGGACGTCGCGGGCGAGGGCCGGCGGATCCGCTACTCGGCCGCCTACGCGCCGGCGGGGACGAACGTCGATTTCGTCGCCTACGCGCCGCCGCACGATGCGGCGATGCGCACCTACGAGCGCGGCGTCGAGGCGGAGTCCGGCGCGTGCGGCACGGGCGCGGTCGCGGCGGCGGTCGTCGGCGTCGCGCAGCACGGGATGGCGTTCCCCGTCCGCGTCCGCACGACCGAGGGGTACGCGCTCGTCGTCGACGGCGTGCGCACGGCGGATGGCGGCTTTGCGGACGTCACGCTCACCGGCCCGGTGAAGACGGTCTTCACGGGCGCGTTTGAGATTTGAAGAAGGGGGAGACATCGGCTATGAAGAGCTGTCGGGAGATGCGCCGTGAGGCGTGGAGCATATTGAACGGGAAATGGTTCTGGCGGCTTTTGGCCGTCGGCTTCGTCCTGCAGGCGATTGGCGGCTTCGTCAACGGGCTGATCTCCTCCGCCTTTGCCGCGCTTTCGATCCATTCGCTGGGCGATTACCTGGCGAACAAGGTTCAGGCGATGCAGGCGGGGCTGGGCTACACGCTCCCGACGCTGCGGGCGTATGGCTGGATGCTGGGCGGCTTTCTCCTTCAGCTGTTCATCGCCTATGTCTTCGGCGCGATTCTTGTCTACGGATTCATGCGCACGGCGCTGAAGGCCAAGGCCAATGACGAGACGCGCTGGTTCGCCGAGGCGTTCGACGGCTTTCTGCGTCCGTTCGAGGTCACGGGCCTTCTCGTGCTGCTGAACCTGAAGGTTCTGTTCTGGTCGCTTTTGCTGGTGATTCCGGGCGTCGTGGCGACGTATCGCTACCGTCTCGCCTGGTTCCTGAAGAACGAGCATCCCGACTGGTCGGCGTCCGTCTGCCTGTCCGAATCCGGGCGCGTCATGAAGGGTTTCAAGTGGAAGGCGTTCTGCCTCGACCTCTCGTTCGTGGGGTGGCTTCTGCTGATTGGGGCGCTGATCGGGCTGGGGCAGATCCTGTGTATGCACGGCGCAGAAACCGGCGCCGGATGGGCGAGCGCCGCCGGCTTCCTGTCGGGTGCGCTGGGCTTCTACCTGATGGTCAGGACGCTGCTCGGCCTCGCCGTTTCGCGCGCCGTCTTCTATCGTGCGCTCGTGCCGAAGGAGGGGTGATTGAGCCTGATCCTCGCACCGTTGCGCGGCGTGACGATTCGCTGTTTCCGCGAGACGTTCGCGCCTGAACTCGCGGCGGCGGGCTTTACGGAGGCCGTGACGCCGTTCATCTCCGCGATGGCGGGTGTCGATCCGCTGAAAGACCGCGAACTGCGACAAGAAGGACGAAGGAAGAGGGAAGAAGGAAAAAGTGAGGAAGTAAACTCTCTTCGCGTGACGCCGCAGTTCATCGGCAAGGATCCGGCGGCGCTGCGGTGCTGCCTTGAGCGCGTCAAGTCCGCCGGCTACGACACGGCCGACCTCAATTGCGGATGCCCGTTCCCGATGGTGCGCAACAAGGGTCGCGGCAGCGGGCTCCTGAAGACGCCGGACGTGCTGCGGCAGATGCTGGAGGTCGGGTGCGCGGTGATGGGGCCCGGCAAGTTCTCGGTCAAGGCGCGGCTGGGCGTGGATCGCCCGGACGAGCTTCTGAAGCTGATGCCGCTCTTCAACGCCTATCCGCTGCGGTTTCTGGCTGTCCATGCGCGCACGGCGCGGCAGATGTACGAAGGGCCGTGTGACGAGGCGATGCGTGCGGCGGTCGAGGCCGTCGCGCGCGTCCCGATCGTCCGCAACGGCGACTTGGGTCTGGACGCGGCGGACGGCATGGTGGGACGCGCGTTCGTCCGGTCGCTCGGCGCGCGGGCGGATGCGCGGGACCTGCTGCTGCGCTACGTGGCGGCCTCGGCGGCGGAGCTTTCCGGCGATCGCCCCGTCTTGGGGCGCATCAAGGAGCTGGTGTCCTACTGGAAAGACCTCCCGGCGTGGCGGCGCACATGGCAGGTCCTGAAGATCTGCCGCACCCTCGACGAACTGCGTGCGCTGGTCTGAAGAGCCGGGCAATGGGATTGTGGACGCCGACATTCTGCGCGACAGTCGTCCGCATCTCGGACTACCGCATCATGTCTGTCGCTTGCCGACGTGCGGCGCGCTTCGGGGCAACGGTGCTCCCGCCTCCGGGCGGGCGACTTGGGCGTCCTGTCGGCCGTGCGGCGACCGCGAGGTCAGCCGCAGGCCGCAGTCCTGCCCAACTCGCCTCGTCCGGCAGGCGGTCCGCCCCGCTGCGGCCCCGAAGCGCGCCGCGTTGGCGATTCTTGGTCGAGTTCGTCGCGTCGGCCCTTCGGCCTTGCGGGCCGCCCTCGGCCTTGCTGCCGTTCGCCGGGCGTCCGCTCTCGCCGCCCGCATCCGCGAATCCCCGTGCGGGGCTTCGTCGCCGAATACGGCTCCTCGCCCCGCGCGTCCTTCGCGGCGCGTGCGGCGAACCGCGTCCGCCCGTCTTTCTCCGCTCGGCGTTCAGTCGTCCCGCCCGCTCCTCACGCAACGCTCTTTTATCTTGCGCAAGACACCCTCCCCTCCCTTGACTTTACCGGCCAGTCGCGACCCCCGCGAAGCGGCGGCGCAAGCCGCCCGTGGCCCAGAGGAGCCGACAGTCGCACGGGAGGAGCGCAGGGATCGCCTGTCGCCTCGGCGGTCTCGCTTGCGGAAGCGTGTTCTGCCGAGGGGAATGCCTTGTCACGTTCGATTGACTGACATGTGGCGACAGGTGCGACTCCCGGAGCGACGGGTCGGGCGAGCTGTCGGGCTGACGGGCCAAGAGCGATCCGTCCGTAGCGAGGCTTTCGCCCGCGCCGACTGTCGCGCAGGGAATGGCATCTCGCAAGCGCCCATTGCAGGGCGGGCGCAACAGCCACGGACTTTTTTGGTATAATCGTCCGAACGAAAGGAAAGATCGAATGAAGGGAAATGCTCTTGTGAATGTGAAGACGTTTGCGGTCGGGGTCGTCGTGTGCCTGTCGGTTGCCGCGCAGACGACGGGGACTGCGTTTGGCGCGATTCGCGCCGTGACGCACGACATGTACGGCGGCAACGCGAACGCCTGGCAGGTGAAGCGCCATGCCGAGAAGATGAACGTCGTCACGAACGGCGGCGCGAAGGTCGTCTTCATCGGCGACTCGATCACGCACTTCTGGGAGTCGAACGGCAAGGCGCAGCTCGCGAAGTACTTCAGCGCGGGCGACCGCCAGATGCTCGACCTCGGCATTTCCGCCGACCGAACCGAGCACGTCCTCTGGCGGCTCAACGAGGGCGGCGAGCTGGACGGCTACGAGGCGAAGTGCATTCTCCTCATGATCGGCACGAACAACTCCGGCCACTTCCCGTTTGAGAAAGAGCCGCCGGCCGACACGATCCTCGGCATCCGCGAGATCCTGCGCACGATTCGCGCGAAGCAGCCGAGGGCGACGGTCGTCCTGACGGCGATCTTCCCGCGCGGACGCGACGTGAACGACGCCTGCCGCCGCCGCAACGAAGTCGTCAACAAGGAGATCAAGAAGTTCGCGGACGGCCAGCAGGTCTTCTGGTGCGATTTCAACGACCAGTTCCTGACGCCCGAAGGGTTCCTGTCGCCGGAGGTCTTCCCTGACCGCCTGCACCCGAACGCGGCGGGCTACGAGATCTGGGCGGCGGCAGTGAAGCCCTACGTCGATTACGCGCTGTCGGACGGCGCGCTGCCCGCGCCCGCGAACCGCTACGCGCCGTTCCTGCGCAAGGAGTACGTGCGCATCGACGGGCCGGCCACGGCCTATCCGGCCACGCGCATCCGCGCGGAAGGGTACGGGAAAGAGGACTGGTGGCTCGACCGCCTGCTCCGCAACCGCAACCAGATCGCCGATTCCGACGGGACGTTCGATCTCGTCCTCTTCGGCGACTCGATCACGCACAACTGGGAACATCCCGGCAAGGAATCGCTCGCCGAGCTGCGCAAGACGTATTCGGTGCTGAACATCGGCTATTCGGGCGACCGCACGGAGCACCTGCTCTGGCGCGGACGCAACGGCGAGCTGGACGGCTACAAGGCGAAATGCGTCATGCTGATGATCGGCACGAACAACAGCAACGACCGCGCGCCGGACGTCGCGGCCGGCATCAGGGAGATCCTGGCGCTCATCGCCGAGAAGCAGCCGCAGGCGAAGACGTTGCTTCTGCCGATTTTCCCGCGCGGCGCGGCGGCGGACGACAAGAAGCGCGTAAAGAACGAGGAAGTGAACGCGCTCGTCAAGACCTACGCCGACGGCGAGAAGGTGATCTGGGTCGACTTCAACGCGAAGTTCCTCGACGCGAAGGGCGACACGGCATGGGTCATGCCCGACCGTCTGCACCCGAACGCGGCGGGCTACCGCGAGATCTGGCTGCCGGCGGTTCTGCCTTATTTCAAGGAAATCTGCGGCAAGTGAGGCGGGGAATCCGGCCATGGACGTGCGCATTGATGAGTCGTGGAAGCGCGTGCTGGCGGACGAGTTCGAGAAGCCCTACTTCGCCGAGCTCGTGAAGTTCGTCCGCGCGGCGTATGCGCGGGGCGTGTGCTATCCGCCGGCGAAGCTGATCTTCAACGCCTTTGACCGTACGCCGTTCGACCAGGTCAAGGTCGTCATTCTCGGACAGGATCCCTACCACAATCCGCGTCAGGCGCACGGGCTCTGCTTCTCGGTGCAGAAGGGCGTGCAGCTGCCGCCGTCCCTCGTCAACATCTACAGGGAGCTTCAGGACGAGTTCGGCGGCGACTTCCTCACGCGCGACGGCGACCTCACGCACTGGGCCGAGCAGGGCGTCCTGCTCCTGAACGCGACGCTGACGGTCGCGGGCGGCGACTCGTCGATGGCCGGCTCGCACCAGGGGCGCGGCTGGGAGACGTTCACCGATGCGGTCGTCCGCAAGCTCGCCGAGGGGCGCGAAGGGCTTGTCTATCTGCTCTGGGGCTCCTACGCCCAGCGCAAGGCGGCGTTCGTCGACCGGTCGAAGAACCTCGTCCTCGCCTGTGCGCATCCGTCGCCGCTCTCCGCGTATCGCGGCTTCTTCGGGTGCGGACACTTCAAGGCGTGCAACGACTACCTTGCGGCGCACGGGAAGGAGCCGATCCGGTGGTGAGGCGCGAAGCCGTCGGGCTGATCGCGCCCTACGCGGCGTGGATGGCGCTGATGTCCGTGCTGCCGTCGACGGCGGCGATGTATGCCGTGCGTACGGCGGTTGTCGCGCTGCTGCTCGCGGCGGTTCTCTGGTGGCGGCGAAAGGATGTGGGCGTGTCGTGCCGCGTCCCGTGCGCGTCGCTCGCGTGGGGCGTGGCGATGGGACTGCTCGTCTTCGTCCTGTGGATCTTGCCGGAGCAGGTTGACTGGCCGTGGTATCGCACGTGGTGCATCGTCGGCGAAGGCGGTACGCGAGCCGTGGCGGAGGCGAGCGCGGCGCTGATCGCGATGCGGCTCGTCGGGAGCGCGTTCGTCATTTCCGTCGCCGAAGAGCTGTTCTTCCGCAAGTGGCTGATTGGGTTCGCGGGCTTCGGTTGGATGGTCGCGCTCTTCGCCGTCGAGCATGACCGCTGGCTCGTCGGCGCGCTGGCTGGCGCAATCTACGGTTGGCTCTATCTGCGGCGCGGACTCGGCGCAGCAATTGTCGCGCATGCGACGACGAACCTCGTCCTCGGCCTGTGGGTCCTGCGCACGGGGCAATGGCAGTTCTGGTAAGGAAAGAAAGGAAACGGGAAATGAACACGGGAAAAGAAGCAAAAATGGGCGTGCGCGCGTTCGTCATCGCCATGGAATCCGAAGCGGCGGCGGTGCGTCCGCACCTGAAGCCGGGCGACCGCCTCTTCGTCTGTGGCGTCGGCAAGGTGAACGCGGCGGCCGCGACGCAGAAGGCGATCGACGCGGGGGCGACCGAGATCTGGAACGTGGGCGTCGCGGGCGGGTTCGATCCGGCGATGGAGGTCGGCGCGAGCTACGTCATCGAACGGGCCGTCGAATACGATTTCGACCTCGCGCAGGTCAACGGCACGCGGATTGGCGTCCACAACGAGCGCACGACGCCGTATTTCGCCTGCGCGACGGATTTTGCGCCGGCCCTGCCGCGCGCGACGCTGGCGACGGGCGACCGCTTCAACGACAGCGAAGCCGACCGTGCGACGCTTGCTGACCTCGGTGCGACGGTGCGCGACATGGAGGGCGCGGCGATCGCGCACGTCTGCGAGACGAACGGCGTGTCGTGCCGGATGGTCAAGTGCCTGAGCGACGTCCATGGAAAGGGCTCGATGACGGGGCAGTACAGGGACAACCTCGCGAAGGCCCTCGCGGCGCTGTCCGCTACGCTTGCGTCCGCCGTTTGCGTGGGGCGATAGACGCGAACCGCGAATTATGATAAAATACACGGACTTTTTTCAAAGTATCAGAGGAGACAACAGCATCTTATGAAGACCAGCAGCAAGGCACAGGACAAGTGCCAGGTGAAGATTTCCGTGACGCTCGACGCCGACGAGATGAAGGCCATTGTCAAGGACGTCGAGAAGGTGTTCGTCCGCGAGGCGCAGATTCCGGGCTTCCGCAAGGGCAAGGTTCCGCTCGCGCTGGTTCGCAAGGAGTTTGCGTCCGGCCTGAAGCAGGAGATCGAGCGCGCGATGTTCCAGAAGCACTACCCGGAGGCGGTCAAGGCCGAGAAGGTCGAGGAAGTTGCGCTCGCCGACGTTCAGGATCTCCACTACGACGACAACGGCGGCTCGTTCGTCGCGTTCGTCGAGGTGAAGCCGACGTTCAAGCTGCCGACCTACAAGGGCCTGAAGGTTGAGTTCAAGGACGCGAAGGTCGAGGATTCCGCCGTCAAGGATCAGATGGAACGTCTGCGCGCGGCCTACGCGACCTACGAGGACGCGAAGGACGGCGATGCGGTCGCCGAGGGCGACTTCGTGCAGATTGACTACGAGGGCACGGTCGACGGCAAGAAGATCCTTGAGATCAACCCGGAGGCGAAGATCGTCGGCGAGGGCAAGGGCTTCTGGACGCAGGTCGAGGAAGGGCGCTTCCTGCCGGAGATTCTCGACGCGATCAAGGGCATGAAGATCGGCGAGACGAAAGAGGGCATCAAGGCGAAGTTCGACAAGGATGCCGCGCCGGACGGCCTCAAGGGCGCGAAGGCGGTCTACACCGTCACGCTGAAGGGCTTCCGCCGCCGCGTGCTTCCGGACGACAAGGCGTTCGCCGAGAAGGCGAAGGCCGAGAGCGTCGAGAAGCTGGCCGCGACGATCCGCGAGTCGATGGAGAAGCGCGCCGTCGAACAGGAGTCCGCTCGCCGCGAGAACGAGGCGATCGACCTCCTCATGAAGAAGGTCGACTTCGAGGTGCCGGGTTCGCAGGTTCGCCGCGCGATGGACGGCTACCTGCAGGAACTGGCGCAGCGCGCCCAGTATTCGGGCCTTGACGCGAGCTACTTCGAGAAGAACCGCGACCAGATCCTCAAGGACGCCGAGGCGACCGCGACGAAGCAGGTGCGCCTCTGGTACGTGATCGACGCCATCGCCAAGGCGGAGAACATCGAGGCGAAGGACGAGGAGAAGGGCAAGAAGGTCATCGAGTTCATCCTCGCGAACGCGAAGAAGTAAGGCGAGGGGGCAATTATCGAATGTTCGAATTTTCGAATCACGAATGAATTCGACAATTCGACAATTCGATTATTCGACAACACGGGGTAAAAGAATGGCATTTAATTACATGATTCCTTACGTCGTCGAGCAGACGGGGAAGGGCGAGCGGACGTATGACATCTACTCGCGCCTTCTCCTCGACCGCATCGTCTTCCTGTCGGGCGAGGTGCATGACGAGATGGCGAACGCCATCTGCGCGCAGCTTCTCTTCCTGCAGTCGCAGGACGCGAAGAAGGAGATCTCCGTCTACGTGAACTCGCCGGGCGGCAGCGTCACGGCGGGGCTCGCGATCTACGACACGATGCAGTTCGTGAAGTGCCCGATCGCGACGTACTGCATCGGCCAGGCCGCGTCGATGGGCGCGGTGCTCCTCTCCGCCGGCACGAAGGGCCGCCGCTTCGCGCTCCCGAACGCCCGCATCATGGTGCATCAGCCGTCTGGCGGCGCCGAGGGCAAGGCGACGGACATCGAGATCACGGCGAAGGAGATCCTGCGCCTGAAGGACGTCCTGAACGGCATTCTCGCCAAGCATTCGGGCAAGAAGTTCGAGGACGTCGTCCGTGATACGGAGCGCGACTACTTCATGAGCGCCGAAGAGGCGAAGGACTGGGGTCTCATCGACGAGGTCCTGAAGGCTTGAACGTGAAAAAAGAAGAAGTTCTCACCTGTTCGTTCTGCGGACGGTCGTCGAAGGAGGTCATGCTCATCCCCGGCGACGGCGGCAACATCTGCGTTGACTGCGTGCGCCACGCGAATGACCTCATTTCGCGCCACGCGAAAGCGGCGGAAGGCGTGCCGCCCCTGCCGCCGACGCCGACCCCGAAGGAGATCAAGGCGTTTCTCGACCAGTACGTGATCGGCCACGACGAGGTGAAGAAGGTCCTCGCCGTCGCCGTCCATAACCATTACCGCCGCCTGGAGGCGACGGAGGCGGCCGCCAAGGGCCAGCCGAAGAAGGTTGCGCCGGCGGGCTTCGCCGGGCTGGATGACGTGGAGATCGAGAAGTCGAACATCCTGCTGATCGGGCCGACGGGCTGCGGCAAGACGCTGCTCGCGAAGACGCTCGCGAAGATGCTGGGCGTGCCGTTCGCCATCGGTGACGCGACCGTCCTCACGCAGGCCGGTTACGTCGGCGAAGACGTCGAGAACCTCGTCCGCTACCTGCTGCAGAATGCGGACGGCAACGTCGAACTCGCGAAGCGCGGCATCATCTACGTGGACGAGATCGACAAGATCGCCTCGAAGACGGACAACGTGTCCATCACGCGCGATGTCGGCGGCGAGGGCGTGCAGCAGACGCTGCTGAAGCTCGTCGAGGGCACGATCTGCCGCATTCCGCCGAAGGGCGGGCGCAAGCATCCCGACCAGGAGTACATCGAGGTCGACACGTCGAACATCCTCTTCATCTGCGGCGGCGCGTTCGTCGGGCTCGACAAGATCGTCGCCGCGCGCAAGGACGCGCACGCGATCGGCTTCGGCGCCGCCTCAACCTCCCAAACCTCCCAAACGGCCAAACCCGACCACGAGATCAATCCGCAGGACGTGCGGCCCGAAGACCTCGTGAAGTTCGGCCTCATCCCGGAGTTCACGGGACGCCTCCCCGTCATCACGACGATGAAGGATCTTTCCGAAGACGACCTCGTGCGGATTTTGACGGAGCCGAAGAACTCGCTCGTCAAGCAGTACCAGAAGCTGCTGGCGATGGACGGCGTGGAGCTGTCGTTCGAGCCGGAGGCGCTGAAGGCGCTTGCGAAGACGGCGCTGGCCCGCAAGACGGGCGCGCGCGGCCTCCGTGCCGAGATGGAAAAGCTCATGACGGACGTCATGTACGAGGCGCCGGGCAACGAGCAGATGACGAAGGTCGTCGTCACGCCGAAGATGATCGAGGAACGGCTGGGAAAATGAACCTGACTCTGCTGAAGGCGAAACTGCACCGCATCCGGGTCACGGAGGCGTGCCTCGACTACGAGGGGTCGCTGACGCTCGACCCGGACGACATGGAGGCGGTCGGCATCCTCCCCTACGAGAAGATCCTCTGCGCCGACGTCGAGAACGGCAGCCGCTTCGAGACGTACGCCATCGCCGGGAAGCGCGGCAGCCACGTCTGCTGCCTCAACGGCGCGGCGGCCCATCAGGGGAAGGTCGGCGACCGCCTCATCGTCATGTGCTTCGCGCAGATGGCGGAGGACGAGGCGCGGGCCTGGATTCCGAAGGTGAAGCACTTCGGCACACAGAGCCGCTGATTTGTGGTATAATACGCAGAAATAGCAGGGCGATTGCCCTCAAACAAACAGGAGCAAAAAAATGGTCAGCTACAAGCAGCTTGGTCTCGTGAACACGAAGAAGATGTTCGCGAAGGCGGTCAAGGGCGGTTACGCCATCCCGGCGTTCAACTTCAACACGATGGAGCAGATGCAGGCCATCGTCCAGGCGGCGGTCGAGACGAAGTCGCCCGTCATCATGCAGGTGTCGAAGGGCGCGCGCAAGTACGCGAACCCGACGATCCTCCGCTACATGGCGCAGGGCGCGGTCGAATACGCCAAGGAGCTCGGCTGCAAGAAGCCGCAGATCGTCCTCCACCTCGACCACGGCGACAGCTACGAGACCTGCAAGAGCTGCATCGACAGCGGTTTCTCGTCCGTCATGATCGACGGCTCCAGCCTCCCGTTCAAGGACAACATCAAGCTGACGAAGAAGGTCGTCGCCTACGCGCACAAGCACGACGTCACGGTCGAGGCCGAGCTCGGCGTCCTCGCGGGCGTTGAGGACGAGGTCGCGGCGGAAGAGTCTCACTACACGAAGCCTGAGGAAGTCGTCGAGTTCGCGACGAAGACGGGCTGCGACTCGCTCGCGATCTCGATCGGCACGTCGCACGGCGCCTACAAGTTCAAGCCCGAGCAGTGCACGCGCGACAAGAAGACGGGCAAGCTGATCCCGCCGCCGCTCGCGTTCGACGTGCTGAAGGCCGTCGAGAAGCAGCTTCCGGGCTTCCCGATTGTCCTCCACGGCTCGTCCAGCGTCCCGCAGGAGTACGTCGACATCATCAACAAGTACGGCGGCAAGCTGCCGGACGCGGTCGGCATCCCGGAGGAGCAGCTGCGCAAGGCGGCGAAGAGCGCGGTCTGCAAGATCAACATCGACAGCGACTCGCGCCTCGCGATGACGGCGGCGATCCGCCAGCACTTCGCGGAGCATCCGGATCACTTCGACCCGCGCCAGTACCTCTCGCCGGCACGCGACGAGATGAAGAAGCTTTACATCCACAAGATCGTGAAGGTTCTCGGCTCGAACGACAAGCTCTAAGAGCGGCGACACGGACGAAGGGCGCGTGTGAACGACACGCGCCCTTCGTGTCCTGTTCCAGATCCATATTGATTTTTCATTTCAACAAGAAAGCTTAAGGAGTCCTCGGCATGGCGAAGGGTGAGAAGGCGGAGAGGAAGTCCGCGTATGCGCAGGCGGGCGTGAACATCGACGTGAAGATGAGTGCCGTCGGGTCGATCAAGCAGATGGTCGCCGCGACGAAGACGGTGAACGTCATCGGCGGCATCGGCGCGTTCGGCGGGCTGCACAAGGTGCCGGCGGGCAAGGATCAGATCCTCGTCGCCTCGACGGACGGCGTCGGCACGAAGCTGAAGGTCGCCGCGATGATGAACCGGCACGACACGGTCGGGCAGGACATCGTGAACCACTGCGTGAACGACATTCTCGTGCAGGGCGCGAAGCCGCTCTTCTTCATGGACTACGTGGGCACGGCGAAGGTCGATCCCGTCGTCTTCAAGAGCGTGGTCTCCGGCCTCTGCAAGGCCTGCAAGGAGAACAAGATGGCCCTCCTCGGCGGCGAGACGGCCGAGATGCCGGGGCTCTACCCGGTCGGCGAATACGATCTCGTGGGCACGATCGTCGGCACGGTCTCGAAAAAGAATCTCGTGACGGGCAAGTCGATCCGCGCGGGCGACGTGATCATCGGCCTGCCGTCGGGCGGGCTCCAGACGAACGGCTTCTCGCTCGCGCGCCGCGTGATCTTCGACCTCTGCCAGTACAGCTGGCAGGACAAGCTGCCCGGCACGAACCAGACGTTCGGCGAGGCGCTGCTGGCGGTTCACAAGAGCTTCCTGCGTCCCGTCTCGGCGCTGATGTCGAAGATCAAGATCAACGGCATGGCGCACATTACGGGCGGCGGCTTCCCCGACAACATTCCGCGCGTGCTGCCGAAGTCGGTGAACGCCGAGATCGACCGCAACGCGTGGGAAGTTCCGACGATCTTCAAGTTCATCCAGAACCAGGGCAAGGTCAGCCGCGACGAGATGTATCGCGTGTTCAACATGGGCATCGGCTTTGTCGTGATCGTCGCCAAGCGCGACCTCGTGAAGGCGACGAACATCCTCAAGGCCGCGCATCAGCCCTACAGTGTGATCGGCGTCTGCCGCAAGGGCACGGGCGTCGTCACCTACGCGAACTGACGGAAGAACGGACGAAAGATGAAGCACTTGGCACTCTTGGTGGCCGCCGGCATGCTGGCGGAATGTGGTGCGGCGGACGGTGCCGCGCAGACGACGGCGGGTCGCCGCACGGCGGCGCTGGCATCCGACGCTTGGGCGGAGAGCGTCTGGCTCTCGGTTCCCGACGCGCCGGTCGAGGACGGGAAAGTCGGCGAGGGTTCGCTGGCCGCGCCCGGCACGAGCTGGTTCGTGCGCGAGCTCGCGAACGCGGGCGAGGTCGTCTCCGCGACGTGGATGACGGCGGGCCTTGGCGTCTACGAGCTCTACGTGAATGGACGGCGCATCGGAACGGACTTCCTGAAGCCGGGCTTCACGCACGTCGCGAAGACGAAGTACGCCTTCACCTATGACGTCACGGACGCCTTCCGCCGCGCGAAGGGCGAGACGAACGTGCTGGCGGCCGAGGTCTCGGCCGGCTGGTGGCGCGACAAGATCGTGACGCCGGGCGGACGCAAGGGCTTCTACGGACGCAAGAGCGCGTTTCGCGGCGTACTCGAAGTCAAGTTCGCGGACGGCGAGACGCAGCGCTACGGCACGAACGTGAAGGACTGGAAGGCCGGCATCGCCGGGCCGGTCACGCGGGCGGCGATCTTCGACGGCGAGCACTTTGACGCGCGGCAGCAGCCGGGGTTTGCCGTGTGGCAGGGCTTCGGCGCGCCAGAAGTGAATGACGAGTTCAAGGGCGAGATCCTGCCGACGGACGGCGCGGAAGTCCTGCTGCGGTGCGACAAGACACTGAAGCCCGTCAAGTCGTATGCCTGGCAGGGCGTCACGGGCGCGTCGGACGCGGCGTTCGGCACGGTGAAGGTCGTGCGCGAGTTCCCGGTCGATGGGCCGTTCGAGCTGAAGCCGGGCGAGACGCTTGTCGTCGATTTCGGGCAGAATGCGGCCGCCGTGCCGAGCTTCCGCTTCGCGGCGCCGGCCGGGACGGTGCTGACGGCGCTGCCGGCGGAAATGCTCAACGACAACGGCGGCCTCAAGTCGCGCGGCAACGACGGCCCGGAGGGCAGCGTCTACCGCGTCAACCTGCGCAAGGGCTATGAGAACGGGCGGCTCGTGAAGTACACGTTCGCGGGCGCGGGCGAGGAGGCCTACCTGCCGCGCTTCACGTTCTTCGGCTACCGCTACGTCTCCGTGACGGCGACGGCCCCGGTCACGATCGCGCGCCTCGTGAGCGTGCCCGTGACGTCCATCGCGAAGGACATGGAGCTCGGCTCGCTCGTGACGGGCGAGAAGGACGTGAACCAGCTCATCTCGAACGTCTACTGGGGGCAGCTCTCGAACTACCTCTCTGTGCCGACGGACTGTCCGCAGCGCAACGAGCGCCTGGGCTGGACGGCCGACACGCAGGTCTTCTGCGAGGCGGCGAGCTTCAACGCGAACGTCTACGACTTCCTGCGCAAGTGGATGCGCGACGAGCGCGACAGCCAGGATCCGCGCGGCGGCTTCCCCGGCGTCGCGCCGTTCGCGCAGTACGGCAACGAGCCGATGCGCCTCGGCTGGGCCGACGCGGGCGTGATCGTGCCCTACCAGATGTTCAAGCAGTTCGGCGACCGGCGCATCGTCGACGAGAACTGGGCGGCGATGGCGAAGTACGTCGCGCGCGTCAACGAGACGAAGTACGCCCACGAGGCCGTCGCCGCCGAGTGCGGCAACTACCAGTGGAACGACTGGCTCTCGCTCACGAAGCTCGAAAGCTGCCCCTACAAGCCCGAATACTCCGCGTTCGAGAAGGGGCCGGACGGCAAGACGCGTCCGAAGGCCGACGCGCTCCGCTACTGGGACTACCTCGGCGGCTGCTACTGGGCGTGGGACGCGCAGCTGATGGCCGAAATGGCGGCGGCGACGGGCCGCGCGGCGTCGGCCGAGACGTATCGCGCGATGGCGGCGACGGCGAAGGACTACCTGCAGCGGACGTTCTTCGCGACGGACGACGGGACGATTGACCCGGTCTTCAAGGGCATGCAGACGCCGGCGCTCTTCGCGCTGAAGCTCGGCCTTGTCGCGGGCGACGCGAAGGCGAAGACGATCGCCGACCTCAAGGCGAGCATCGCCGCCGGCGGCGGGACGCTGCACACGGGCTTCCTCGGCACGTCGATCGTGATGGACACGCTGACCGAGAACGGGCTCGTCGACCTCGCCTACGACCTGTTGCTGAACCACCAGTTCCCCGGCTGGCTCTATTCGGTCGACCAGGGCGCGACGACGATTTGGGAACGCTGGAACAGCTACACGAAGAAGGACGGCTTCGGCCCCGTCGGCATGAACAGCTTCAACCACTACGCCTACGGCGCGGTGCTCGCGTGGATCTACAAGACGGCGGCCGGCATTGCCGCCGATCCGAAGGCGCCGGGCTTTCGGAACATCGTCCTCGCGCCGAAGCCGGATCGCCGCCTCGGCTTCGTCAAGGCCGAATACAGGTCGGCGGCGGGCCTCATCAAGAGCGCGTGGCGTTTCGAGGGCACGGACTGGATCTGGGAATTCACGGTGCCCGAGGGCGCGACGGCGGACGTGACGTTCCCAGGCAAGACGGCTTCGCGTCGGTTTGGCGCGGGCGACCACGCCATCCGCACGAGGCTCTGACGGGGCCTGTTGCGGGGAGAGGCAAAAGGGATGGATGACGGCGCGCGGAACGGAGTTGGAATCGTCGAGCTGAAGAAGCGCAGGCTGACGCTCCCGGAAGGGGGGCTTCGGCTTGCGTATGGCGGCGTCCTCAAGGAGATCGAGGTCGCGTACGAGGAATGCGGCGCACCGGTCGCGGCGGACAACGTCGTCTACATCTGCCATGCGCTGACGGGCGATGCGCACGTCGCGGGCGTGAAGCCGGGCGAGACGAAGCCGAGCGGCTGGTGGGAGGGCATGGTCGGTCCCGGACGGGCGATCGACACGAACCGCTACCACGTCATCTGCGCGAACGTCCTCGGCGGCTGCTCGGGCACGACGGGGCCGATGTCGATCAACCCCGACACGGGCAAGCCCTATGGCTCGTCCTTTCCGCAGCACTCGTTCGACGATGCGGTGGACGTCTTCCGGATGCTGCTGAAGGAGCTGGGCATCACGCACCTGAAGGCCCTGATCGGCGGCAGCTACGGCGGCCTGCAGGTCGTGAACTGGATGACGCGCTTCCCGGACGACATGGATCAGGTCTGCCTGATCGCGACGTCGGCGAACCTCAACACGCAGGCGATCGCCTTCAGCGTGATGAGCCGCACCTCGATCACGGACGACCCGAAGTGGAACGGCGGCGACTATTACCTCGAGGGGGACGGCAAGGGCCCGCGCGCGGGTCTCGCCGCCGCGCGGCAGCTCGCGCACATCACCTACCTCTCGCGCGAGCTCCTGCAGAAGAAGTTCGACCGCAACCTGCAGCAGAACTTCGTGGACGCGCCGGAGTCCGAGCGCGCCGAGCGCGACCGCCTCTTCAAGACGTATTTCCAGATCGAGAGCTATCTCGACTACCAGGCGATGAAGTTCGTGCGCCGCTTCGACGCGAACTCCTACCTGCACATCACGCGGTCGATGGATCTCGCCGACCCGTGCCGCGCCTACGGCTCGCTCGACGCGGCGTTTGCGCGCGTGAAGGCGCGGACGCTCGTCTGCTCCTACGAGAACGACATCCTCTTCCCCGCGTGGCAGTCGAAGGAGATCGTCCGCTCGCTCATGAAGGCGAACCGTCCCGTCTCGTACTGCCACCTCGAAAGCGGCACGGGCCACGACTCGTTCCTCACCGACATCGAGCACCTCTCGAAGGTCGTGGGCGGCTTCCTGACGGAACGTCCCGTCAAGGTGATGAAGTGGCAGGAGCGCCTGCACGCGAGCGTCCTCAAGATGGTGAAGCCGAACGCGCACGTCGTCGACATCGGCTGCGGCGACGGCACGCTCCTCGACGTGCTGCGCGCGAAGAAGAACGTGCGCGGCGACGGCGTGGAGATCGACGTCGAGCGCTTCGAGGAGGCGATTGCGGACGGACACGACATCCTCTGGGAGGACGTGGACGAGGGGCTTTCGCTCGTGCCGGACGGCCATTACGACACGGCGGTCGTCTCGGACACGCTGCAGGAGGTGAAGAATCCGCGCGGGCTTCTGCACGAGGCCCTGCGCATCGCGGACGAGGCGATCGTCACGTTCCCGAACTTCGCGGCGTACCGCATCCGCCTGACGCTCGCGTTCACGGGGCGGCTTCCCGTCTCGAAGCAGCTGCCGTTCCAGTGGTACGACACGCCGAACATCCACTGCATCACGCTGAAGGACTTCCGCTCGCTCTGCGAGAATGAGGGGATCGCCGTCGTCGAGGTCCAGGCCGAGTCGCGCCACCTCCTCGGCAAGATCCTGATGGCGCTCGGCCTCAAGAACCTCGGCGCGTCGCGCATCATCGCGCGCATCGCGAAGGCGCCGCGAAAGGCGACGGCATGAACGAGAGCGAATCCCTTTCCGCCCTGATCCTCCGCCGTGCGGGGATCTACTCCGACGAGATGGTCGCGAAGATCGTCGCGATGCGTGCGGCGAATCCCGGCATGGGGCTCGCCGAGGCCGCCGTCAAGTTCGGTGGCGCGAGGGAGCGCGACTTCCTCGCGGCGGTCGGCAAGGCGCTCGGCCTGGAGACGGTCGATCTCGAATCGCACAACCCCAGCCCGGAGGCGCTCGCGAAGCTGCAGGCCTCCGCCGTCAACCAGTTCAGCGTGCTGCCCTACCGCGTCGACGCCGACTCCCTGACCGTGGTCGCGTCCGACCCGTTCGACACGACGGCGGCGGACGGGCTGCGGCTCGTCGCGGGCTGCCGCATCCGCACGGTGCTTGCGCCGAAGGAGGACGTCGAGAAGGCGATCAAGAAGTTCTACGGCGTCGGCGCCGAGGCGATCGAGAAGATGCTGGAGGACGGCCGCTACGATGTCGGCGAGGAGTTCGGCGCGATGACGAAGATCGACGTCGGCGAGATGGGCGAGGAGGCGTCGATCGTGCGCTTCGTCAACCAGATCATCGCCGAGGCCGACCGCCAGGGCGCGACGGACATCCACATCGAGCCGCAGGAGACGGAGCTTCGCATCCGCTACCGCATCGACGGCATGCTCCACAAGGTGGACGTGCCGCCGCAGCTGAACCGCCTGAAGTCCGCGATCATCTCGCGCATCAAGGTCATGGCGAACCTCGACATCGCCGAGAAGCGCCTGCCGATGGACGGGCGCATCGGCATCCGCATCGGCGGACAGGACATCGACATCCGCGTCTCGACGATGCCGGCGGCCTACGGCGAGTCGATCTCGCTGCGACTTTTGGCGAAGAGCGGCAGTTTCGTCAAGATGCAGGATCTCGGCTTCAATGGCCGCGACTATGCCGTCGTCGACAAGATCATCCACCGCCCGAACGGCATCTTCCTCGTGACGGGCCCGACGGGCTCCGGCAAGTCGACGTCGCTCTACTCGTTCCTTTCCGAGGTGAACAAGATCGACGTGCGCATCATGACGGCGGAGGACCCGATCGAGTACCACATGGCGGGCATCAACCAGGTGCAGATGCAGGCGGAGATCGGCATGACCTTCGCGCGGGCCCTGCGCGCGTTCCTCCGTCAGGACCCGGACATCATCATGGTCGGCGAAATCCGTGACCGCGAGACGGCCGAGATTGCGATCAACGCCTCGCTCACGGGCCACATGGTGTTCTCGACGCTGCACACGAACGACGCGGCGGGCGCGTTCCCGCGTCTCATCGACATGGGCGTCGAGCCGTTCCTCATCGCGTCCGCCGTCGCGGGCGTCATGGGCCAGCGCCTCTGCCGCCGCCTCTGCCCGGACTGCCGGAAGGAGGTGCCGCTCGACCGGAAGTTCTACTCGCTCGCCACGCCGCCGGAACGCGAGACGGTCTGGGAGCCGAACGGCTGCGAAAAGTGCACGAAGACGGGCTACAAGGGCCGCCGTGCGCTCTTCGAGGTGCTGGAGGTCGACGAGGACATCGAGGGCGCGATCGTCCGCCGCGAGAACGCGACGCAGATCCGCAACCTGTCGCTGTCGAAGGGGATGAAGACCCTGCGCGAGGACGGCTGGGCGAAGGTCTTCAAGGGCGTGACGAGCGTGAAGGAGATCCTGCGCGTCACTGAGGAACAGTAGGGCGACAGGCCAAGCGCCGCCTGTCCCGCAGGGAACGGCATCTCGCAAGCGCGCAAACGGCTCAACCCATTACGGCGCGGCATCCGTCTAGACGGCGGCGATGAAGATTTGGTATCATACAGGCTTTTAGAAACATGAAAGGCAACACACGGATGAAATTCACGACGACACTTGCGGCGACGCTGCTGGCCGGCACGACGCTGGCCGCCCCGACGAACGACTGGGAGAACCTTCAGGTCAACTCCATCAACCGCCTGCCGGCGCGCACGTATTCGATGCCGCTCGCGCGCGAGGAGGCCGCGCTCACGGACGCGCTGGAGCCTGAGACGCCGTACAGGAAGAGCCTCAACGGTGACTGGAAGTTCTCGTGGGCGGGCAATCCCGATCTGCGCGTGAAGGACTTCTGGCAGACGGACTTCGACGATTCGAGCTGGTTCACGATCGACGTGCCGAGCTGCGTCGAGATGCGCGGCTTCGGTGCGCCCGGCTACACGAACATCCGCTACCCGCACGCTTGGGACCCGAAGCGCGACATCGCCGCGCCGACGATCCGCGACCGCGACACGGACGCGCGCGACTACAACCCCGTCTCGTCCTACCGCACGACGTTCACCGTGCCGGCGGACTGGGCGGGCCGCGACGTCATCCTGCGCTTCGATGGCGTGTACTCGGCCTACTACGTCTGGGTCAACGGGCACAAGGTCGGCTACGCCGAGGACTCGAAGCTTCCCTCCGAGTTCGACATCACGCCCTATCTCAATAATCCTAATCCCCTCAACTCCTCAACTTCTCAACCTCTCAACACCCTTGCCGTCGAAGTCTACCGCTGGTGCGACGGCAGCTACCTGGAGGACCAGGACATGTTCCGCTTCTCCGGCATCTTCCGCGACGTCACGCTCTGGGCGAAGCCGAAGGACGGCATCTGGGACTTCGCCGTGCAGACGGAGCTTTCGACCGCCGACTACGCCTTCGCGAAGCTGAACGTCGCGGGCTGCGACCTCGCGGACGCGAAGCTTTACGACGCGGACGGCAAGCTCGTCGGCGCGTTCACCTGCGGCCTCGCGCCGCTGCAGGTCGCGAACCCGCGCCTCTGGTCGTCCGAAGACCCCTACCTCTACACGCTCGTCATCAAGAAGGGCGATGACATCCGCGCGAAGAAGGTCGGCTTCAAGGAGCAGAAGATCGTCGGCAACCGCTTCCTCGTCAACGGCCAGCCGGTCAAGTTCAAGGGCGTGAACCGCCACGAGACGAACCCCGACAACGGGCGCACCGTCACGATGGACGACATGATGAAGGACATCACGCTCTTCAAGCGCTACAACATCAACACCGTGCGCACCTCGCACTATCCGAACGACCACCGCTGGTACGATCTCTGCGACCGCTACGGCATCTACGTGATCGCCGAGGCGAACGTCGAGGGCCACGAGCCGGCCTATGGCGAGAACGGCCTCGGCCGCCATCCCGAATGGGATCACACGATCGTCGAGCGCAACGCGCGCCACACCGTCTTCTACCGCAACAACCCGTCCGTCACGATGTGGTCGATGGGCAACGAGACGGGGCACGGCGACTGCTTCCGCCACGCGATCGCCGCCGTGAAGGGGCTGGACCCGACGCGGCCCGTCCACTGGGAGCGCGGCAACGCCGATGCAGACATCGACTCGTGCATGTACCCCTCCGTCGAATGGCTGGAGAAGCGCGGCAAGCTCGGTGACCTCACGCCCGGTGCGGCGGGGACGCTCGCGGCGGAAGGCGGCGGCGAGGGCTTCGCGATTTCCGGCCACACCGCCGGCAAGTGCCACATCATGTGCGAGTACGCGCACGCGATGGGCAACGCGGTCGGCAACTTCAAGGAGTACTGGGACGTCATCTACGCGCATCCGTCGCTCACGGGCGGCTGCATCTGGGACTGGGTTGACCAGGCGGTCTGGAAGTACACCGACCGCGTCGACCCGAAGACGGGCGCGCGCGAGCGCTACCTCGCCTACGGCGGCGACTTCGACGAGCAGCCGAACGACGGGCCGTTCTGTGACAACGGCGTGATCGACCCGCTCCGCAACGTCACGGCGAAGCTCGTGGAGGTCGCGCACGTCCACCGCGACCTCGTCGTCACGCGCTCGGAGAAGCCGGGCGACAACCCCTATGCCGTCGTGTTCGAGCTCTGGAACCGGTTCCTCTTCACGCGGGCGGACGCCTACGCCGCGACGTGGGAGCTGGTCGAGGACGGCGCCGTCACGAAGTCCGGCGCGTTCGAGACGCCGGCCGTCGAGCCGCTCAAGCGTTGCCGCTTTACCGTGCCCGGCCTCGCCGAGGCGCTGGCCGCCGCGAAGCCCGACGCCGAACTCCTCGTCAACTTCGCGTTCACGACGAAGAAGGCGACGCCGCTCGTGCCGCAGGGCTGGGCCGTCGCGCGCGACCAGGTCGCGCTCGGCAAGGGCTGGAACTTCGCGTCGGTCGCCGCGCCCTCGTCGGGTTCCGCCGCCGCGCCGTCGTCCGGTTCGGGTTCTGCCGTCACGCCGTCCGGCGTGACGATCGACGAAGGCGAGAAGGCCGTGACGGTCACGGCGGGGCCGACGAAGGCCGTCTTCTGCCGCGCGTCGGGCACGCTCTGCGAACTCGTCATGGGCGGGCGCACGATCCTGAAGGACCCGACGCCGGGGCTCGTCGCGGGCCCGCAGCTCACGTGCCTCCGCGCGCTGACGGACAACGACATCTGGATGCGGCGCGGCGCCGCGTGGTCGGACAACGCGAAGCGCGGCAGCGTCTACTCGCGCGGCCTCACGCAGCTTCGCCATCACGCGCGGCCGCTGACTGTGCGCGACGGCGCGGTCTGCGTCACGACCGAGGTGACGGGCCTCAAGTCGGCCGGCTTCACGCATGAGACCATCTGGCGCTTCGCGGCGGACGGCGCGGTCACGGTCGAGAACACGGTGACACCGCACGGCACGATGCCGCCCGCGATCCCGCGCCTTGGCCTCTCGCTCAAGCTTGACCCCGCGCTGGAGGCGATCGCGTACTACGGACGCGGCCCGCGCGAGAACTACGTCGACCGCAACTCCGGCTCGTTCCTCGGCCTCTGGAAATCGACGGTCACGGAGCAGTTCGAGGACTACGTGCGTCCGCAGGACAACGGCTACAAGACGGACGTCCGCTGGGTTGCGCTGACGGCGAAGGACGGCACGGGCGCGCGCTTCTCGGCGTCCGAGCCGCTGTTCGTGCAGGCCCTGCACTACGGGTGGGAGGACATGGAGTTCGCGCGGCACCGCAACGGCCAGCAGCGCTTCCGCGCGCCGCTCGTCGCGCGGCCGGAGGTCTGCCTGAACCTCGACGTGCGCCAGACGGGTCTCGGCGGCAACAGCTGCGGGCCGGAGCCGATGAAGAAGTACGTCTTCCCGATCGAGAAGACGGCCTGGACGCTCAAGATCGAGCCGGTGACGAAGTAGGCCCCTGCCTTTATGCGCATCGTCTTCATGGGTTCTTCCGAGGCTTCGGCCGAGTGTCTTCACGCCATCTTGCGCGAGGAGGAACTGGAGGTCGTCGGCATCGTCACCCAGCCGGACCGTCCGGCCGGGCGCGGCAAGGCGGGGCGCGCGAAGGAGATCGTGCCCTGCGCGCTCGCGCGGTTCGCCGCGAGCCGGGGCCTGACCGAGATCATCAAGCCCGAGCGGGTGAACGACGACGAGCCGATGGCGTGGATTCGCGCGAAGAAGCCCGACGTGATCGCCGTCGTCGCCTATGGGCAGATCCTGAAGAAGCCGCTCCTGGACTTGCCGCTCTGCGGCTGCGTCAACTGCCATTTCTCGCTGCTGCCGAAATATCGCGGCGCGGCGCCGGTCGTCGCCGCGCTGGAGGCGGGCGACCGCCTGACGGGCGTGACGGTGATGCGGATGGGCGTCGGCCTCGACGACGGGCCGATCATGCTCCAGAGCTTCGAGCCGATCTATCCCGACACGACGGGCGGCGCGCTGATGGAGGACTTGGCGATCGCCGGCGGCGTCGCGCTCGCGAAGGCCCTGAAGCTGATGTCGCGCCACGCCCTGCCGCCGGAAGTGCCGCAGGACGCCCACGCGGCGACCTACGTCAAGAAGCTGAAGAAGACGGACGGCCTCGTGAACTGGGCGCGTCCGGTGCTGGAGATCGAGCGGCGCGTCCGCGCCTACAACCCGTGGCCGGGCTGCTACACGTTCCTGCCGCCGCGTTTCCGCAAGAAGGGGACGCTCGGCCGGCTCGCCGTCACGCGTGCGAAGATCGTCTGGATTCCTGACGCGAAGGGCGCGGACGCCGCGCCGGGGACGGTCATCGGGCTTGACCGGATGGGGCCGGTCGTCAAGTGCGGCGACACGGCGCTTCTGCTGACGGAAGTGAAGCCGGAGGGCTCGTCCGTGATGGACGGCGGCGCGTTTCTCCGGGGGCGTCCGCTGAAGCCGTTCGAGGACCGGCTGCTGTCCGAATGAGGCGGCCGCACATTTCCGCGCCGGGAGTCGGTGCCGTTTGGTATAATACGCGCCTGAAATGACATTGCCACAGAGAATCGCGCTCATCGTGAAGCGGGGCCTCGCGCTGCTCCACCCGTGCGTCTACGGCGAACTGGGGGCGAAGGACACGGCGACCCTGATTGCGGCGGAGCTGGAGAGGGAAATCGAGCTGCTGTGTCCCGACCGGGACGCGGCGGCGGTCGTCGGCGCGTTCCTCGCGCGTCTGCCGGAGGTGAAGCGCCTTGTCGAGACGGACGTGCAGGCCGCCTACGAGGGCGACCCGGCGGCGACGAGCCCGATGGAGGTCGTGATGGCCTATCCGGGGCTCTACGCCGTGACGATTCACCGCCTCGCGCACGAACTCTACGCGCTGAAGGTGCCGATCATCCCGCGCATCATGTCTGAGCTCGCCCACTCGAAGACGGGCATCGACATCCATCCCGGCGCGTCGATCGGCGAGCGGTTCTTCATCGACCACGGCACGGGCGTCGTCATCGGCGAGACGTGCGTGATCGGCAACAACGTGAAGCTCTACCAGGGCGTCACGCTCGGCGCGCTCTCGTTCGACAAGGATCCGGCGACAGGCGCGCTCGTGAAGGGCATCAAGCGTCATCCGAACGTCGAGGACAACGTCGTCATCTATGCGGGCGCGACGATCCTCGGCGGGAACACCACGATCGGGCACGACTCGGAGATCGGCGGCAGCGTCTGGATCATCGCGTCCGTGCCGCCGAACTCGCGCGTCTACAACAAGCCGCCCGCGCCCACCATCAAGGAGAAGAAGTAACATGGGACTCTCAGTTGGCATCGTCGGTCTGCCGAACGTCGGCAAGTCGACGCTTTTCAATGCGCTCACGAAGAAGCAGCAGGCGGCGGCGGAGAACTATCCGTTCTGCACGATCGAGCCGAACTCGGCCATCGTCGAGGTCGCCGACGCGCGGCTTGACAAGCTTGCCGAGATGGCGAAGAGCGAGCAGGTCATCCGCGCGACCGTCGCGTTCACGGACATCGCCGGGCTTGTGAAGGGCGCGTCGAAGGGCGAGGGCCTCGGCAACAAGTTCCTCGCGAACATCCGCGAGTGCGACGCGATCCTGCACGTCGTCCGGTGCTTCGAGAACGACGACATCATCCACGTGCAGGAGGGCGGGAACAAGTCCGCCCCGATCGATCCCGTCGGCGACGCCGAGGTCATCGAGACGGAGCTGATTCTCGCGGACATGGAGCAGCTGCAGAAGCGCTACGACCGCGTGAAGAAGGAGGCGCAGGCGAAGCCGCCGCTCCGGCCCGAGGCCGAGGCGTGCGCGGCCCTGCTGAAACACCTGGAGGAGGGGCATCCCGTGCGCTCGTTCCCGCGCGCGGACGGCGACCCGATCCTGAACGTCCTGAAGGAGCTTCACTTCCTCACCGACAAGAAGGTCATCTACTGCGCGAACGTGGCGGACGACAACGTGACGGGCGAGGGCAATCCGCACGTCGCCGCGCTGAAGGCCTACGCGGCGAAGGAGGGGTGCGAATGCGTCGTCATCTGCGCGCAGATGGAGGCTGACCTCGCGGGCCTCACGGACGACGAGGCGAAGGAGTTCCTGCAGAGCTACGGGCTCACGGAAAGCTCGCTCGACCGCACGATCCGGCTTGCGTACGAGACGCTGGGGCTCGCGAGCTTCCTCACGGCGGGGCCGAAGGAGTCGCGCGCGTGGACGTTCCGCAAGGGCTGGAAGGCCCCGAAGTGCGCGGGCGTCATCCACACCGACTTCGAGAAGGGGTTTATCCGCGCGCAGGTCGTCGCGTACGAGGACTACGTGAAGTACGGCGGTGAGGCGGGCGCGCGCGAGCACGGCGTCCTTCGGCCTGAGGGCAAGGAATACGAGATGAAGGACGGCGACGTCGTCGAGTTCATGTTCAACTGAAAAAGTTTGGAAAGTTCAGAAGGCTTTGCAGGTTTGGAAAGTTTGGAGGTTTAGGTTATGCAGATCAGGCAGATTTCGATTTTCCTTCAGAACAAGCCGGGGCAGCTCTCGCAGATCTGCCGCGACCTGGCGGACGCCGACATCAACATCGCGACGCTGTCGCTCGCGGACACGAGCGACTTCGGCATCGTGCGCATGATCGTCGACGACCACGAGAAGGCCAAGGCGACGCTGACCGCGAAGGGCCACGTCGTGAACGTGCGCGAGGTCGTCGCCGTCTGCGTGCCGGACCGTCCGGGCGGCATGGCCGGGGTGATGGCGGCGCTGGACAAGGCGGGGGCGAACATCGAGTACAGCTACGCCTTCGCGTTCCACAAGGGCGAGAAGGCCGTGCTCGTCTTCCGCTTCGACGACAACGCCAAGGCCGTCAAGGCCCTCGCCGAAGCCGGGTTCCTGACGCTCTCGGAAGAGGAAGTCATCGACGCGGCGGTCTGACGGCGGCGGTGCCCCTTGACGCGAGAACGGGGAAAGTGTAAAATACACCCAAATTTTTTTTCAACGCACAAGACATAGGAGCAGACAAACAAATGAAGAAGTCCATCAAGTTCGGTTTTATGGCCCTCGCGCTGGCCGCGACGGTGCCCGCGTTTGCACAAGAGGAAGAAGAGGAGGGCGCGATTGGCTGGACGCCGGTCGCCATCGGCCTCGCCTCGCCTGTGCAGCTCCCGTGGGGTCTCGCGCGCTGGGACGTGTTCGGCCTCGACCTCAACATCTTCTACTCCGACGCGCCGAAGATGTACGGCCTCGGCATCGGCGGCCTCGCGATGACGACGCGCGAAGACCTGGTCGGCTGGCAGATCTCCGGCCTCTGCAACTGGAACGCGAAGGACATTTACGGCATCCGCACGACGCTCGGCGCGAACATCTCCTTCCAGGAAACGTATGGCTGGGATGCGGGCGGCTTCGCCTACCGCGAGGGCGAGATGTGGGGCGTTGACGTCGAGTTCATCGGCGCCTATCAGCAGGCGAACTTCTGGGGCCTCCAGATCGTCGGCCTCGTCAGCTTCACGACGGCCCAGACCTACGGCGCCAACATCGCCATCGGCGGCAACATCGCGAAGGTCGCCTACGGCCTCGAAGTCGGCTGCTTCAACTTCGCGGACGAGTTGCACGGCTGCCAGATCGGCCTCGTCAACTTTGCGCGCGAGTGCCCGTGGGGCTTCCAGATCGGCCTCGTGAACATCATCCTTGACAACAAGATCAAGGTTCTGCCGATCGTCAACGCCTACTTCTGATAGACGGGGCGACCGTGAACAAGGGAAATCCCTACCTGAAGAAAGCAACGGGGGCCGCGAAGGTCCCCGTTGTGGCTGATAAGCGCAAGCACGGCCTCGGCCGCCGCGTCGATTTCGGCGGTGCGGGCGTGGGCGGGCTTCTGGGCGCCGCGCCGGCGGCCGTCCCCGGCCAGCCGCTGGAGCTGAAGATCGCCGACATCGAGCGTTCGCCCTACCAGCCGCGCCGCGAGTTCCGCGAAGAGGAGCTGAAAGAACTCGCCGAGTCGCTGAAGAACAACGGGCTCGTCCAGCCGCCGACCGTGCGCCGCAACGCGCAGGGCCGCTACGAGCTGATTGCCGGCGAACGCCGCCTCCGTGCGGCCCAGCTCGCGGGGTGGGCGAAGATTCGCGTCACCCTCGTCGAGGCCGACGACCAGACGGCGGCGGTCATGACGACGACGGAGAACCTTCAGCGCGAAGACCTGAATCCGATCGAGGAGGCCGTTTCGTACCGTACGCTTCAGGACAAGTTCAACCTGACGCAGGCCGAGGTCGCCGAAAAGGTCGGCAAGGGCCGTGCGACCGTCGCGAACGCGACGCGTCTGCTGGAACTTCCCGAAGAGGTGAAGCAGCTCGTCGCGACGCAGCTGCTCTCGGTTGGCCATGCGAAGGTTCTCCTGTCGGTCGAGGACGAAAAGGAGCGCGTCCTGCTCGCGCGCGACTGCGTGAACGACCAGCTGACGGTGCGCGCGCTCGAGAAGAAGGTCGCGCGCCTCCATGCGCCGGTCGCGGTGAAGGAGAAGGGCGAGCCCGACTTGCCCGAACATTACGTCCGCAATCTCGTCGACAGGCTGAAGAAGCACCTCGGCTGTGCCGTGCGCGTGACGCCGGGCGTCTCGCACGCCAACGGGCGGCACACGAAGGGCGTTGTCGAGATCGACTTCTTCGACAACGACGAGTTGGATCGCATCATTCGCATGATTGGCGTGACGGTCGAGTGACGATGGGAATCTCGTTCATTCTGGCGGCGGTGCTTTCGTTCACGCCGGCTGACGCGCGCCTCGCGTTCGAGACGGCGAAGACGCTTGTCGAGGAGTACACGCCGCGCGACGCGGGCACGCACCGCAGCCGCCTCGCGTCCCTCTGTCTGCTGGACGCCGCGAGCGCGGCGGGAGCCGATGTCCGCCGCGACACCTTCAAGGCGGCGACGCCGAAGGGCGAAAAGAGCTTCACGAACCTGTACGGCGAATTCCGTCCGGTCGATCCGGACGCGCGATGGGTCGTGCTCGTCTCGCACTACGACACGAAGCCGGGCACGAGCTGTCCGGGCGCGAACGACGGGGCTTCGACGAGCGGGCTGCTTGTCGGAATCGCCAACGCCTTTTCGGGCTGGACGGAGCGCAAGGGCAATCTCCTGCTCGTCTGGACGGACGGCGAGGAGTGCATGAACCGCTACGCCGAGAACGACGGCTTCTGGGGCTCGAAGCGCGCGGCGGCGTATCTGGCCGAGACGGGGCGGCAGGTTCAGGCCGTCATCTGCCTCGACATGCTCGGCGACAAGGATCTCTCGATCCTCGTGCCGGCGAACGGCACGCCGGCGTTGGCGAAGATCGCCGTCCATGCGGCACGTCGCATCGGCAGTCCGAATCTCGTGCGGCTGACGGACGACTTGGTGAAGGACGATCACGTTGCGTTTCTGGAGCGTGGCTTCAAGGCGATTGACCTCATCGACTTCTCCTACGGCCCCGACAACGCCTATTGGCACACGCCGCAGGACACGATCGAGAACATCTCCGAGGCGTCGCTCCTGACGAGCGGTCGCCTCGTGGTTGAGATGCTCAACATCCTGCTGTGAGGGAGGGCGGTTCCTCGTCCGCGCGGAGTCGGTTTGAAGCATGACACGAAGCAGAGAGGCCTGGTTCCTTTTCCTGACGACGCGCGCCGTCGGACTCGTCGCTGACGCCCTCGTTCTGGCGGTGGCCTATTGGGGCGCGTTCCTGCTGCGCTTCGACTTCCAGCCGCCGCGCTGGGGCTGGCGCGCCGTCGCGCTGTCGTTCGTGACGGTCGTCGCCGTGCACCTGGCGGCGCTGCTCGTCTGCGGCTGCTATCGCCAGGCCTGGCGGCGCTTTTCGACGCGCGACCTGCCGCGCTACTTCCTCGCGACGGCCCTTGCCGCCGTCGTGCTGACGGGCTTGCGCTTCCTGATGTCGGTCGAGACGTTCTCGCACGTCCGTCCGCCGTACTCGATTACGCTCATCACGTTCGCGCTCGCTTCGCTCGGTCTCGTCGGCTGGCGGATCGTCTGGAGCTGGCTCGCGCTTTCGCGCGTGCGGGTGGACGCGCTGCTGGAGCGCGGCGTCCGTCACATGGACTCGTCGGCGGCCGTGGCGTTCCTGCGCGGCAAGACGGTGATGGTCACGGGCGCGGGCGGGTCGATCGGCTCGGAGCTCGTCCGCCAGGTCGCGGCGGCGGGGCCGAAGCTGCTGCTGCTCGTCGAACGCGGCGAGAACGCGCTCTACGAGATCGACCGTGAATTGCGGACGGTTCTCCGCGTGACGTGTCCGACGAAGCCGCTCATGGTGGACATCAATGACGTGGAGCGGATGGCGGACGTCTTCAACTTCTACCGTCCCGAGATCGTCCTGCACGCGGCGGCCTACAAGCACGTGCCGATGGTCGAGCTGAATCCGCGCGAGGGCGAGCGCAACAACACGGTGGCGACGCAGAACCTCGCGGCGCTGGCGAAAAAGTTCAAGGTCGCGCGGTTTGTCCTCATCTCGACGGACAAGGCGGTGAACCCCGTCTCGGTGATGGGCCAGACGAAGCGCGCCGCCGAGCGGGCGGTTCTCGCGCTGAACGAGGCGGACGGCGGAACGTCCTTCTGCGCCGTCCGCTTCGGCAATGTCCTCGGCTCGTCCGGGAGCGTCGTGCCGCTCTTCCGTGAGCAGATCGCGCGGCATGTGCCCGTCACGGTCACGCACCCGGACATGAAGCGCTACTTCATGACGGTCGAGGAGGCGGTGGGGCTCGTCCTGCAGGCGGCGAGCCGGTCGGAAAAGGCGATCTACACGCTCGACATGGGCGAGCCCGTGCGCATCGTCGATCTCGCCGAGCAGATGATCCGCCAGGCCGGCTACAGGCCCTACGTCGACATCCCGATCGTCTTCACGGGAATCCGCCCCGGCGAGAAGCTGTTCGAGGAGCTCGACATCTCCGAGAAGTCCGCCTACAAGACGGACATGGCGCGCATCTACGTCACGAAGGGTTGCTGAAATGTGGACATGAGAGGACATATCAATGGCGTCATCCAATAGAATATCGTTTCTGCTGCGCATTGACAATGTGACCATAATTTAGATATAATACGTCCTGTTATGACTATCACAGTGAACACGGCCACGCTGAAACAGCAGCTCAGCCATTATCTTGGCCTGGCCCACCAAGGGAAAGATGTGCTGATCACGAGCCACAAGCGCATTGTCGCGCGGCTCTTGGGGGAAGACTGCCTCTGCCGTCTTCCGCTTCGCGAACCGACGCTTCCGGCGTCCGCCGTGGCGGACATCGGCGGCTTCGGCTTCGGGGAGGATCCGCTGGAGGGAATGAAAAAGGAAAGGAGCGCGCGATGAACGTCTATCTCGATTCGTCATTTGTGATCCGCCGCCTGCTCGGGGTCGGCAAGCCCGCCGAGTTCTGGGGCAAGTGGGAGAAGGCGTATGCCTCGACGCTGATGCGCACCGAGTGCTGCCGCGCCGCGAACCACCTGCGCCTGAGCGGCAAGCTCGACGACGCCGGCCGCGCGCGCCTCGGCAGCTGGATCGAGACGGTCTGCGCGACGGTGACGCAGGTTCCCGTGACGGACGCGATCCTGAAGCGCGCGGGCGAGGCCTATCCGGTCGAGGTCGGCACGCTGCAGGCGATCCACCTCGCGACGCTGCAGGAGCTGGAGGCCGTGCACGGCATCAAGTGCGTTCTCGCGAGCGACGACGAAGGGCTCGTCCAGGCGGCGAAGGCCCTCGGCTTCGAAGAGGCGTCCGAGAAGCCGAAAGCCAAGCCGAAGGCGAAGCCGGCGGCTGAAGCGGCTTCATGACGCTCTTGGCCCAAATGGCCGTCCAGGGGGCGGTTGGATTCGCCATCGGCGCCGGGACGAACGACCTGGCGATCCGGTGGGTGTTCAACGCCCTCTTCACGAAAAAGAAGAAGCTGATCGCCACGAACACGAAGGAGGTCATCTGCAACGAGCTGATGACCTCCGAGAAGATCGTGGCACGGCTGTCTTCGCCGGACGTGAAGGCCGCGCTGGAGCGCGACGTCCGCGAGCGGCTGGACGCGCTCGGCGATGCGGCGAAGTCCTTTCTCGGCTGTTTCGGGAGGGGCTTCGACCCGGTTCTGCCCGGCCTGGTGAAGGAGGAGGTGCGCGCGTTCGCGAAGGTCGCGGACCTCTTTGACGACGACTTGCGCGCGACGGTCGCGCGCATCTGCGCGAACCAGATGGCGGCCCAGCTCTCCGAGCGCCTGCCGCGGCTCATCGAGGAGACGGACATCTGGAACATCGTCTACGAGACGATCATGAGCTACGACGAGCAGAAACTCGTCCTGCTGACGCGGCAGGTGGCGAACCGCGAGCTGCGCGGCGTCACGCTCTGGGGCGGGGTGATCGGCGCCGTCGTCGGCGTGGCGATGAGCCTCGTCATGTGGGTCATCGGATAAGAGGCTTGTCCGGGTCGCTTCGGCGCGATTGCCGCGCCGCGAGACAGAAGTTCGGCAACTGAACCCTCGTCTCTTACAGGAAGTGTAATTGTTTGGCCGTTCCAAACCCCAGAGGGACGTTGGCACGTTCTTTGCATTCCCCTTTGCGTCGCCGCATGCTGTGGTGACGCAAACAAGGAAAGCAACAGATGAAACTAATCATCGCCTACATTCAGCCTGAACGGCTCAACGCCGTCAAGCAGGCCCTGTACACGCGCGAGGTGTACAAGATGTCCGTCTCCAATGCCCTTGGGTGCGGACAGCAGAAGGGCTACGTCCACCAGTACCGCGGCGCCATCGAAGAGGTGACGCTCCTGAAGAAGATCCGTCTCGCCATCGCGGTGAACGACGAGTTCGTCCAGAAGACGATCGACGGCATCGTCGAGGGTGCGCGCACGGGCGACATCGGCGACGGCAAGATCTTCGTGCTGCCGATGGACGAGTGCATCCGCATCCGCACCGGCGAGAAAGGTCCGGCGGCGATCGGGTGACGCAAACCGGGAGGGTCGCGCTTGTCGCGACTGAAATATCGGGAGGGTCGCGCTTGTCGCGACCGTAAAAACAAGAAACGGAAAGGCAATGAAAATGAAAAGACTACTGTTGTGCGGCTTGCTGGCGCTGGGCGCCGGCGGCGCGTTGGCGGAGGAGGCCGCGCCCACGGCGGCGGACGTCCAGAATAACCTGAACATCGTCTGGACGCTCCTCGGCGGCATCCTCGTGTTCGTCATGCAGGCGGGCTTCGCGCTCGTCGAGACGGGCTTCACGCGGGCGAAGAACGCGGCGAACATCATGATGAAGAACCTGATGGACTTCGCGTTCGGCTCGATCGTGTTCTACTTCATCGGCGCGGCGATCATGTTCGGAGCCTCGAAGGTCGGCGGTGCGCTCGGCTGGGGCGGCATCTGCATGCCGAGCGTCTTCGCGGGCGAGGGGACTTGGGACTGGACGTTCTTCTTCTTCCAGACCATGTTCGCCGCGACGGCCGCGACGATCGTCTCGGGCGCTGTGGCGGAGCGCATCCAGTTCCGCAGCTACCTGATCTACACGGCGGCCGTCTCGGCGTTCGTCTACCCTGTGACGGGCCACTGGATGTGGGGCGGTCTGCACGGCGCGGATTCGGTTGGTTGGATCGAGGCCCTGGGCTTCCACGACTTCGCCGGTTCGACGGTCGTCCACTCGGTCGGCGGCTGGCTGGCCCTTGCGGGCGCGATGGTGCTCGGTCCGCGCATCGGCAAGTACCGTCATGACGGCAAGGCGAACCCGATCCCGGGCCACAGCCTCGTCCTCGGCACGCTCGGCGTCTTCCTACTCTGGATCGGCTGGTTCGGCTTCAACCCCGCGAGCTACACCGCCGGCATCGGCTCGATCAGCCGCGTCGCGATGACGACGAACCTCGCCGCCTGCGCCGGAACCTGCACCGCGCTCCTCACCGCGTGGATCGTGATGGGCAAGCCCGACCTCACGATGGCCCTTAACGGCTCGCTCGCGGGACTCGTCGCGATCACCGCGCCCTGCGACCTCGTGACGCCCAACGCGGCGCTCCTGATCGGCGCCATCGGCGGCGTGCTGGTCGTCCTCAGCGTGTTCTTCTTCGACAAGATCCACGTGGACGATCCGGTCGGCGCCGTCTCGGTCCATTGCGTGAACGGCGTGTGGGGCACCCTCGCGGTCGGCCTCTTCGCCGCGCCGGAGGCGTTGGGCTACGGCAACTCGATGGTCGGCCTCCTCTACGGCGGCGGCTTCAAGTTCCTCGGCGTCCAGCTCGTCGGCGTCGCGATGACCTGCCTCTGGGCGTTCGGCCTCGGCCTCGTGCTGTTCTATGTCCTGAAGCGCCTCGGCATGCTGCGGGTTGACGAGAAGACCGAACTCAAGGGTCTCGACGTGACCGAGCACGGGCAAGACGCCTACGCCTCCTTCCAGTTCTTCTCGAACATGTAAGCGGGACGAGATCCGAAACGCCGCCCGTGCGGCTCGCCGGACGGCGCTTCGGGTCAGCAGACGAAACAGAATAACCACCAACCGAATAAACCACCGGAAATCAGGAAAAAGGCAATGAACAACACGCTCATCAGAATGGGAATCTCCGCAGCGGCGGCGGCCATGGCCGCAGGCGCGTTCGCGGCGGAAACGAACGAACTGGAGGAGGCCGAAAGCTCGCCGCTGTCAGCCGAGGTCACGGTCGACTTCTACAGCACCTACATGTGGCGCGGGCAGATCTGCGCCGACGCGCCCGTCTGGCAGCCGGCGGCGACGCTGGGGCTTGATCTCGGCGACTTCGGCGCGTTGAGCGCCAACGTCTGGTCGAGCTTCAAGCTGACGAGCCGCCGCGACGGAACCCCCGTGCGCAACATGGCCAACCAGGAGATCGACTACACGGTCTCGTACGCGAAGAGCTTCGGCGACTTCGACGTCGAGGCGGGCCACATCTGGTACACGTTCCCGAACGTCGATGACGGCGAGAGCAACGAGGAGCTCTACCTCTCGGTCGCCTACAACAACCCAATCGTCACGCCGACGGCCGCCGTCTACTGGGACTACCGGGACAACAACGACGACGGGCTCTTCTACGGCAATCTCGGACTGTCGCACGACTTTGCGCTCTGCGACAGCCTGACGCTGACGCCGTCCGTCTCGCTGGGCATGGGGTCGGACGCCTACCTGCGCATGTGCGTCGATGACGTCAACAAGACGGCGTTCCTCGACCAGACGACCGGCCTGGCGCTGTCCTATGCCGTGACGGACTGGCTGACCGTCGGCGCACAGGTCAACTACTCGTGGATCGTCGATCGCGACGCGCGGCGGGCGGACTACATGGGCCGCGGCGAGCACCAGCGCGTCTGGGGCGGCGTGAACGTGGCGTTCGCGTTCTGACGGACAGGAGAAAAACGGTGAAGGGCTTGGGCCGAATCGCCGTGGCGACGCCGGATCTCCATTTGGGGGATCCGGCGTCGAATGCGGTCGAACACCTGAAGGTGGCGCGCGCGGCGGCGGCGCAGGGCGTGGACATCCTGGCGTTTCCCGAACTGTCGCTCACGGGCTACACGTGCGGCGACCTGTTTTTCCGCGACGACTTCCTGGACACGGCACGACAGGCGTTGGGGGAACTCGCGGCCCGGACGGCTGACCTGCCGCTCGCGCTGATCGTGGGCGTGCCACTGAAGCTTGGCGTGGGCATCTTCAACACGGCGGTCGTCCTCTCCGGCGGACGCATCCGGGGGTCTGTCCCCAAGACCTACCTGCCGACCTACGGCGAGTACTACGAACACCGCCAGTTCACCTCCGCCACCGCCCTGCCCGCGTGGGGACAGCCCCCCTCGAACGTGGGGACTGGCCCCGCCCCCCTGGGGACAGACCCCGATTCCCACGCCTCAAACGTGGGGACAGACCCCAATCTGCTGGGGACAGGCCCCGTCCCGTGTGCGACAAATCTCGTGTTTTTGTTCAAAAACATCAAGTTTTCGATTGAAATCTGCGAAGACCTGTGGGTGCCGATTCCGCCGAGCTCCCGTTTGGCGTCTGCGGGTCTCGACTGCGTCTTCAACCTTTCGGCAAGCACTGAGTTCTTGGGCAAGGCCACGCACCGCCAGTTGCGCGTGTTGAGCCAAAGCGCTGCGTTGCGGTGTGTCTACGCCCTGGCGTCGGCGGGCGTGGGCGAATCGTCGTCCGATGCCGTGTTCGGGGGGCAGTCCCTCATTGCGGCAGACGGTAAGTTGCTGAAAACAGGAAGATTATTCAAAAAAGCGTCTGAAATCGTCTCGGTAACGGTCGATTTCGTGGCGTTGGCCTATCGACGGCGGTCTGAGACGTCGCTCAACGAAATGGGTGGCACAGGCTTGGGGTCTGTCCCCATGCGATTGATTGTGTGCGACGTGGGGACAGGCCCCGTAAAATTGGGGACAGACCCCAAGAAGAATTCTGAAAAGTGTGCAGAAGGTGAATTTTTGAGCGATTTCGTCGATCCGCATCCGTTCTTGACGGAGTTTGGGGAGTCAGGATGGGTCGAGAAGTTGTTGGCGATCCAGGCGGTCGCGTTGGCTCGACGCATGGAGGTTGCACACGCGAAAAAACTTGTCATTGGCGTTTCCGGCGGAGCGGATTCTGCATTGGCGCTCCTTGCCGCTGCGCGGGCCGTCGCACGCTTCAACGCGGGGTCTGTCCCCACGCTTGAGGCGCGGAAATCGGGGCCTGTCCCCATGTCGGAGGGGTCTGTCCCCACGGGGGAATCGGGGCCTGTCCCCACGGGAGGGGGGGTGGTTGCCGTCGTCATGCCGGGGTTTGCGTCATCTGAGGAGACGCAGCGGCGCGCCGTTGCGCTTGCGCGGGCTGTCGGTGCCACCGTGCGCGTCGTGGACATCTGCGCGGCCTGTCGCCAGCACCTGAAGGACATCGGCCACGACGAGCAGGCGCACGACCTCGCGTTCGAGAACGTGCAGGCGCGCGAGCGGACGCAGGTGCTGATGGACATCGCCAACATGGAAGGCGCGCTCGTCGTCGGGACGGGCGACCTCTCGGAAATCGCCCTCGGCTGGAACACCTACAACGGCGACCACATGAGCATGTACCAGGTCAACGCCTCCGTGCCGAAGACGATGGTGCTGGCGGCGTTGCGGGAGGTCGCCGCGCAGGCGTCCGCGCCGCTCGCCCCGCTGCTGCGCGCGATCGCCGACGCGCCCATCACGCCGGAACTCGTGCCGGACGCGGCGGCGAACGATTCGGAGGCGCGACTGGGTCCCTACGAGCTGCACGACTTCTTCCTCTACCACTTTCTCGCGAACGGCGCCTCCGCCGAGAAGCTGCGCGCGCTGGCGGAAGCCGCCTTTCGCGGCGCCTACGACCGCGAGACGGTCGCGCGCACGTGCGCGACGTTCCTGCGGCGGTTCTTCGCGTCGCAGTACAAGCGCAACTGCGTCCCCGACGGCCCGAAGATCACGCTTTCGCTTTCGCCGCGCGCCGACTGGCGGATGCCGAGCGATGGCCAAAAACCGTCCGATTTTTTGATATAATACGTCCCACTATGGCAGAAGAGAACAAGTCGTCGCTGGACGCCCTGAGCGCGCTGTGCAAGCGCCGCGGGTTCATCTATCATTCCTCCGAGATCTACGGCGGCATGCCGGGGTTCTGGGACTACGGCCCGCTCGGCTGCGAGCTGAAGCAGAACGTGAAGCAGGCGTGGTGGCAGTTCACCGTGCGCGGGCGCGAGGACGTCGTCGGCCTTGACGCGACGATCATCATGCACCCGAAGATCTGGAAGGCGTCGGGCCACCTCGACACGTTCGCCGACCCGATGACGATGTGCAAGGACTGCAAGAAGCTCATGCGCGCCGACCAGGTGAAGGACATCTACGCCGACCAGAAGAAGAAGCCCCAGCCGAAGGTCGCGGGGGCCGAGTTCTTCTGCCCCTACTGCGGCGGAGAGCTCACCGAGCCCAAGCCCTTCAACCTCATGTTCAAGACGGTCGTCGGCCCGATCGACGACCCGTCGAACGTCGCGTACCTCCGTCCCGAGACGGCGCAGGCGATCTTCGCGCAGTTCACGAACGTGACGGCGACCTCGCGCATGGCCGTCCCCTACGGCATCGCGCAGATGGGCAAGAGCTTCCGCAACGAGGTCACGCCGCGCAACTACACGTTCCGTTCGCGCGAGTTCGAGCAGATGGAGCTTGAGTTCTTCATCCGTCCCGACGAGGCGATCGAGCTGCAGTACGGCCATGTCGTCACGCTCGCCGACGGCCCCGACCTGAACGGCCCCGTGCAGGACGACTGGGGCTGGGAGGTCTGGCACAAGTACTGGGTCGAGCAGCGCAAGCGGTTCCTGAACGCCGTCGGGCTGCCGACGGAGCGGTTCGTCGAGTACTGGCAGAAGCCGGACGAGCTCGCGCACTACGCGCGCGCCTGCGTCGACATCGAGTACGACTTCCCGTTCGGCCGCCAGGAGCTGGAGGGCATTGCCGCGCGCAGCGACTTCGACCTCACGCAGCACCAGATCCACTCGAAAGTGCCGCAGACCGTGTTCGACGATCCGCTGAAGCAGGCCTGCAAGAGGCTCTCCGACGAGCAGAAGGCCGCGTTCGTCGCGAAGACCCAGAAGGAATGGGTCGCGCGCAAGCAGAAGGCGCTGTCCGCCAAGGCCGGCAAGGAGATCGCCTTCACCGCCGACGAGGTCGCCGGCATCGAGGCGCAGGCGAAGACGTTCTGCGAGAACCTGTTCGACGGCAAGTACGTGCCGCACGTGATCGAGCCGTCCGCCGGCGTCGACCGCCTGATGCTCGCGCTCCTCTGCGAGGCGTACGAGGAGCAGAAGCTGACGGACGAGAAGGGCAAGGAGGACGTCCGCACCGTGCTGCACTTCCATCCGAAGGTGGCGCCCGTGAAGGTCGCGATCTTCCCGCTCATCAAGAAGGATCCCGACCAGGACCGGATTGCGCGCGAGATCTTCAGGAAGCTCCAGAAGAAGGTCAACTGCCAGTGGGACGTCTCGGGCGCGATCGGCCGACGCTACCGCCGCCAGGACGAGGCGGGCACGCCGTGGTGCATCACCGTCGACTCGCAGACCGTCGCCGACGGCACGTTCACCGTGCGCGAGCGCGACTCGATGACGCAGTCGCGCATGACCTACGCCGAGTTCCTCGCGAAGATGTACGAGGCGCTGGAGTTCTGACGGCGCGCCGATTTTTGGTATAATACGCCCCTGATGCCGAAGAAGGTCAGAGATCCGCGTCCGACGTGGGACGAGTACTTCATGGAGATCGCGCAGGTCGTTGCGCGACGCTCCAACTGCTCGCGCCGCAGCGTCGGGGCCGTCATCGCGCGCAATCACCACGTCCTCTCCGCCGGCTACAACGGCACGCCCAAGGGCGTGAAGAACTGCTTCGAGGGCGGGTGTCCGCGCTGTGCGGGCCACGCCAAGAGCGGGACGCATCTCGACGAGTGCCTCTGCACCCACGCCGAGCAGAACGCGATCTGCCAGGCGGCGTGCTACGGGCCGTCAATCGAGGGCGCGACGATCTACGTCACGATCTCGCCGTGCCTCACCTGCGCGAAGCTCATCATCAACGCGGGAATCCACGAGGTCGTCTACGGTGGCGACTACGCCTTTCTCGAAACGGTCGAGAAGATGTTCACCGCCGCCGGCGTCAAGTACCGGAAATACGGTGGAGAAGGTGAGAGGTTGAGAAGTTTGAACGACAGGGACTAAGTTCCCAAGAAAAAAGGAAAAAACAATGAGCAGAAAGAAAATCATCGCTGGAAACTGGAAGATGAACATCAAGCCGTCGGAGACCGCCGCCCTCGTCAAGGGCGTCGCCGAGGCGACCAAGGACTTCGCCGGCAAGGTCGACATCGTGTGCTGCACGCCCGCGATCGACGTCCCGGCCGCCATCGCCGCCGCGGCGGGCACGCAGGTCGAGATCGGCGCGGAGAACTGCCACTGGAAGGAGTCGGGCGCCTACACGGGCGAGATCTCGACGGGCATGCTTCTCGACGCGGGCGCGAAGTACGTCATCCTCGGCCACAGCGAACGTCGCCAGTATTTCGGCGAGACGGACGAGACGGTCAACCTCCGCACGCGCGCCGCGATCGCGGCCGGCCTCACGGCCATCGTCTGCGTCGGCGAGACGCTGGAGGAGCGCGAGGCGGGCAAGCTCGTGGAGGTCATCGAGCGCCAGATGAACGTCGGCCTCAAGGACGTCACGGCGGCGGACTGCGCGAAGCTCGTCATCGCCTACGAGCCCGTCTGGGCGATCGGCACGGGCAAGACCGCGACGCCCGACCAGGCGCAGGAAGTCCACGCCCTTATCCGCGCGACGCTCGCGAAGCTCGTCGGCGCCGAGACGGCGGAGACCGTGCGCATCCAGTACGGCGGGTCGATGAAGCCGGGCAACGCGGCGGAACTCCTCGCGAAGAAGGACATCGACGGCGGCCTCATCGGCGGCGCGGCCCTCAAGGCGGCCGACTTCGCCGGCATCATCGCCGCAGCGGCCAATGCGTAAATCCCACGTAACCCTGCTCGCAACGGCGCTGGTCGCCGTTGCGGGGTGCTTCAACGAGCCGGAGCCGGCCTACAAGTCGGTTCCGGCCGAAAGCCGCCTTTACCTTCAGGACAAGGGGCTTTCGGACTTGAAGGCGACCGACCTCGCGAAGGTCGGCGACTACCTGAACCTCGACCGCAATGCGCTGACGAACGTCGATCCTGTCGCGAAGCTCGCGGGCCTGAAGTGGCTGCGCCTGAACGACAACCGGCTGACGGCGTTGCCCGACTTGAAGGGGCTGACGCAGCTGCGGCGCATCTACCTGAAGAACAACCGCCTCGCGGAAGTCCCGGCGACGCTGAAGGACTTGCCGGCGCTGACGGACATCGAACTGTCTGGCAACCCGATTCGGGAAGTCCCGGCGTGGCTCGCGGCGAAGAAGGGGCTGAAGAACCTCTCGTTCAACGCGACGCGGCTGACGAAACTGCCGGATGACCTGTCTGCGTGGACGACGCTGCAGTCGTTGCAGCTGGGCGAACTCAATCTCCCGGCGGCGGAAATGGCCCGCATCCGCAAGGCCCTGCCCAAGGTCGCCATCGTGTTTTAATGAAGGCGAACCTTGACGAGCTGGCCAAGGGCAACCTCGGCCGGCTGCTGCTGAAATACTCGTGGCCGGCGCTGGTCGCGATGACGCTGAACGCGCTTTACGCGGTCGTCGATCGCGTGTTCATTGGCCAGGGCTGCGGCGTGGACGCGATGGCGGGCCTCCAGCTCGCGATGCCCGTGATGATGTTCCTCACGGCGTTCGGCCCGCTCGTCGGCGTCGGGCACGCCGCGCTCCTCTCGATCAAGCTCGGCGCGAACGATCGCGTCGCCTGCGAGAAGATTCTCGGCGAGACGATTGCCCTGAAGGTCCTCCTTTTCGCCATTCTCATTCCGACAATCTACCTCTCGCTTGACACGGTGCTCGCGTGGTGTGGGGCGGACAAGGTGACGCCCGGCGCCTACGCCGCCGCGAAGACGTACCTGCAGATCGTCCTCGCCTCGCACGTCTTCTCGCACCTCGCGTTTGGGCTTTCGGCCCTCCAGCGTGCGGAAGGCGGGGCGATCCGCTCGATGGTGTGCATGGTCGTCGGCTTCGGCGCGAACCTCGTCCTGGATCCGATTCTCATCTTCGGCTGCGGCATGGGCGTCGCGGGCGCGGCGTGGGCCACGAACCTCGCGATGTGCGCGTCGGCCGTGTGGGCGTTCGGCTACTACTGGCGCGGCAAGTCCGTCGTCCGCCTGCGCCTCCGCCGCATTTGGGTCTACCCGGAACTGCTCGGCCGCACGCTCGCCATCGGCCTCGCGCCGTTCCTCCAGCAGCTGATGAGTTCCGTCATCATCGCGTCGCTCCAGTACTCGTTCGCGAAGTGGATGCCGGACGCGGCGTCGCGCACGGCGGAGATCGCCTCGCTCGGCGTCTTCAGCGGTGCGCTGATTCTCGTCTTCATGCCGATTCTCGGCTGCCAGCAGGGACTTCAGCCGATCTTCGGCTACAACTGGGGCGCGCGGAACTTCCGGCGCGTGCTGGGCGCGCTGAAGGTGGGCTTTGTCGTGACGACGGCCTTCACGGTCTTCGCGTGGGTCGTCCAGGTCGTGCCGCCGTTCCCGACGGGAATCGCGCGGATGTTCGTCTCGGACGAGAACCCGGAGATCATCGCGCTCGCCGCGCACGACCTCGCGCTCGCGAACTGCATGATCTGGTGCATCTCGGTCAACGTCCTCGCGACGACCTACTTCCAGTCCATCGGCAAGCCCGCCGTCGCGATCTTCCTCTCGCTCCTGCGGCAGGGCGTCGTGCTGCTGCCGATCGTGTGGCTGCTGCCGCACGTCCTCGACGACAAGCCCTTCGCGATCTGGCTGTCGATGCCGGTCTCGGACGTCATCTGCAACCTCGCGACGATTCCGCCGCTCCTGCTGCACGCGCGCTTCCTCGCGCGCGTCCGTGTCCGTGAAAGTGGGGTGGCGCGATGAGGCCCTTTCGCATCTACTGGGCGCTGGCCGCGGTGGCGAGTGCCGTCCTGTGCGGCGCCGCCGTGTGGATGGGCGGCCTCAACCAGGACGAGGGTTGGTATCTCTACGCGGCGAACCTCGTGGCGGAGGGGCAGATGCCCTACCGCGACTTCGCCTACACGCAGGGGCCGCTGTTGCCGTTCGTCTACTCCGCGTTCTCATGGGTCTGGCGCGCGGGCGGTCTCCTCGGCGCACGGCTCTTCACGCTCGCGCTTGGCCTCGTCGGCATCCTGTTCGCCGTGGGGCTGGCGCGGCGGCTGGTCTCGGACGACAGGCGGAACGAGGCCGCGCTCGTCGTCTTCTTCCTGCTGGCGACGAACCTCTACCACCTCTACTATCTCGCGATCCCGAAGACGTACGCGCTGGCCGGGCTGTTCGTGACCGTGGGCTTCTGGCTGCTGATATTTGCGCGCGTATCCGCGACGGCGGCCCTCGGCGCAGGGCTCTGCCTCGCGTGCGCGGCGGGGACGCGCATCTCCCTTGGTGCGCTGCTGCCGGTCGTCGGTCTGTTCCTGCTCGCCGCGCGGCGAGGGAAGGCGCTTGCCCTGTTCTGTGTCGGCGGCTTCGGCGGTCTCGCGCTCGCCTACGGGCCGTTCCTGCTCGATGCGGGCGCGCGGGCGGGGCTGTTCGCGGCGCAGGCCTACCATGCCGCGCGCGGCGGCTTCGACCTCACGTGGACGGTCGGCAGTCTGAGTCGGCTCGTGCGCTGGTATCTGCCGGTCTTTCTCGTGCTGGGACTCGGCGGCTTCCGCCGGGCGCGCCTCCTGCTCGCCGCGTTCCTCGCCGTCTTCGCCGTGCAGATGCTCGCGCCGTTTCCGTATGAGGACTACCAGGTGCCGATCCTGTCGCTGCTCGCCGTCTTCGCCGCCGTGAACTTCGTGTCGCAGGCGACGTGCCCCGCGTCGCGCGCGCTTTTGCTTGTTCTGGGCCTGTGCTTCGCGACGTCCTTTGGGTCTCCGCTTCTGGAGAAGTGGTCGACGAACGGACAGGATCGCTTCTGGTCGCTGAAGAAGGCGAAGACGGAACTCGCCCAGCTGCGGGACGTCGCAAGGGAAATCAATGCGCTCGATCCGGGCGGGACGACGCTGCTCACGCAGGATCTCTACCTCGCGATCGAGACGGGGCGCAAGGTTCCGCGCGGACTGGAGATGGGTCCGTTCGCAATCCTGACGGACGCCGAGTGGCGACGCCTGCTGACGGCGGCGGAGTGCCCGGTCGCGGCGCTGTCGGGCTACACGTTCGCCATCGAGCCGCCGGTCTGCAACGAGCGCGCGCCCAGTCGGCAGCTCGCCTACTGGAACCTGCTGAAGGAGAACTACCGGTTCGTCGCGAAGGAGGAGGCGTTCGGACAGAACGCGACGCCGCTTCTCATTCTGGAGCGAAAGGCACGTTAGGGAATGAAGACGGCGGAGGAGATTCGCGCGCGCATTCTGGACGTCGTGACGAAGAACGGCGGCCACTTGGCCTCGTCCCTCGGCGCGGTCGAGATCGCGCTTGCGCTTCACGCGGTCTTCGACGCCGAGCGTGATCGAATCGTCTGGGACGTCGGGCACCAGGCCTACGCCTGGAAGATCCTGACGGGACGCGACGCGCGCTTCGAGACGCTGCGCCAGCTGGACGGCATCGCGCCGTTTCCGAATCCCGCCGAAAGCGCGGCGGACGCCGCCGTCGCCGGGCACGCCGGCAGCGCGCTCTCGGTCGCGCTCGGTTTCGCCGCCGCGCGCGACCGCGCGGGCACGGGCGAGCAGGTCATCGCCGTGATCGGCGACGCCTCGATGGCGAACGGGCACTCCTTCGAGGCGCTGAACAGCTGCGCGGCGGCGACGGAGAAGGTCATCGTCGTCCTGAACGACAACGACATGGCGATCTCGAAGCCGACCGGCAGCTTTTCCAGGTTCCTCGGCCGCCTCATCACGGGCGTGCGCTACAACCGCGTCAAGGCGGCGGCGGAGGCGGCGGGCCATCGGCTGCGGCTGACGTTCCTGCGTGACATCTACCACAGCCTCGAAAGCCGCGTCAAGGGCCTCTTTCTCGGCAGCCGCTATTTCGAGCAGTTCGGCCTTCGCTACATCGGACCGGTCGACGGCCACGACCTCGCCGCGCTCAAGGCCGCGTTCACCGTCGCGAAAGAAGACAAGCGCTCGGTGCTCGTTCATGTCGTCACGAAGAAGGGCAAGGGCTACGCGCCGGCCGAGCGCAACCCGACGCTCTACCACGGCGTCAGCCCCAAGAGCGGCGATCCGTCCCGTGCGGCGACGGTAAACCCGACAAGCGCGGCGGCGAAGGGCTTGTCCCGTGCGGCGACGGCAACGTCGCCGAAAAAAGACTGGAGTGCGGCCTTCGGCGAGCTTCTTGCGCGCGCGGCGCGCGACGACGCGCGAATCGTCGCGCTGACGGCGGGCATGAAAGACGGCACCGGCCTCGCGCCGTTCGCGCAGGCGTTCCCGCGCCGCTTCTTCGACGTCGGCATCGCCGAGGGCCATATGGTCGCCTTTGCCGCCGGACTCGCCGCCGCCGGGCTGCGCCCCGTCGTCTGCGTCTACTCGACCTTCCTTCAGCGCGCGATTGATCAGGTCATTCACGACGTGGCGATCTCGAACCTGCCGGTCGTCTTCTGCATCGACCGCGCGGGGCTGGTCGGGGCGGACGGCGTGACGCATCAGGGCGTCTTCGACATCGCGCTTCTGAAGGCGGTGCCGAACCTGACGATTGTTCAGCCGTGCGACGGCGTGGAACTGAAGCGCCTGCTCGAAGACGCGCTTCAGCGGCGCGGGCCGACGGTGATTCGCTACCCGCGCGGCACGTGTCCGTCGCCGCTGGACGTCGAAGGCGACGGCCTCGCCGTCGAGGTCGCGAACGCCGCTGCGCCCGTGCAGCTCTGGACGACGGGCGATGAACTGCCGAAAGCCCTCGCGGTCGCGGGGAAGACGGGCGTCGGCGTCGTTTACGCGCGATCGCTCAAGCCGTTCGACGCCGCGCGCCTCGCGCGTCAGCGAGCGGCGGGACAAAAGATCGTCTCGCTTGAAAACGGCTGCGTCTGCGGCGGGTTCGGTGAGTCGATCGGCGCAGACCTGCGCTTCGGCTGGCCGGATGCGTTCATTCCGCATGGGGCCGTCGCCGCCCTCGAACGCCGCTATGGACTGGATGCCGAGTCGCTCGCCGCACGACTGCGCGACGCGCTGCTAAAAGGCGAAGAATAAAACACTACCTTCGCGGTTGACATGGCCGCGCGAATTATGATATACTACGCGCCGTTTTCCTACCACAGGGGTAGGTACAGACAGGAGGAAGAGACAATGAGCGAACAGAAAGTACATCCCGAGACGCTGGCGGTTCACGCCGGCTGGAACGGTGACCCGGCGACGGACGCCTGTGCGGTGCCGGTCTACCGCACGACGGCCTACAACTTCAAGAGCGCGCAGGACGGCGCGGATCGCTTTGCCCTCAAGAAGGCGGCGAACATCTACGCCCGCCTCATGAACCCGACGGAAGACGTCCTCGAAAAGCGCCTCGCGGCGCTGGAGGGCGGTGCGGCGGCGCTGACGCTCTCGTCCGGCACGGCGGCCATCTACTTCACGGTCACGAACATCGCGGAGACGGGGTCGGAGTTCGTCTCGGCGGACAACGTCTACGGCGGCACCTACGTGCAGTTCAACACGATCCTGCCCCAGTCGAACAACATCCACGTCCGCTGGACGCACCTCAACGACTTCGCGGCCGTCGAGGCGGCGATCAACGAGAAGACGCGCTTCGTCTACGTCGAGACGATCGGCAACCCGGCGCTCGGTGTCGCGGACATCGAGAAGTACGCCGAGGTCGCCCATCGGCACGGCCTGCCGCTCGTCGTGGACGCGACGTTCTCGACGCCGATTCTCGAACAGCCGATCAAGTGGGGGGCGGATGTCGTCATCCACTCGCTCTCGAAGTGGATCGGCGGACACGGCGCGGGCATTGGCGGCGTGGCGATCGACGCGGGGAAGTTCGACTGGACGCAGAAAGGCAATCCGCTCTACGTCGAGCCGGACACCGGCTACCACGGCATCAAGTGGGGCGAGGCGATCGGTTCGCTTGCGTTCATCACGCGCCTTCGCACGGTCGCCTTGCGCAACCAGGGGCCGACGCTCTCGCCGGACGCGAACTGGATCTTCCTGCAGGGCGTGGAGTCGCTGCCGCTCCGCATCGCGCGCCACAGCGAGAACGCGCTCGCGGTCGCGAAGTACCTGAAGGCCCATCCGAAGGTGGCGTGGGTGCGCTATCCGGGCCTCGCGGACGATCCGGGCTACGAACTCGCCCGGAAGTACCTGCCGAACGGACAGGGCGGCATGGTCGTCTTCGGCATCAAGGGCGGCGCGGCGGCGGGCGTCAAGGTCGCGGACGGCCTCAAGCTCTTCACGCAGCTCGCGAACGTCGGTGACGCGCGCTCGCTCGTGATCCACCCGGCGTCCTCGACGCACTCGCAGCTCTCGGAGGAGGAGCAGATCGCGGCGGGCCTTCCGCCGGAGCTCATCCGCCTCTCGATCGGCATCGAGCACATCGACGACATCCTCGCCGACCTCGAACAGGCCCTCGCGCAGGCGTAAGCAAGGCAAGTCTGAAAAAGGCAAACCAAAAACACACACAGTCACACAATCGGCCCAGCTGTCCGAAAGGGTGCTGGGCCAAAACAAGAAATAAAATACTACCTGCAAGGTAGAGAAAGAAGAAAAACATGAAGAACATTCCTGAATTCATCCGTTACGTCATCTCCGGCGCCGCCGGTGCGCTCGTGGCCTCGTCCGCGTGGGCGGGCGTACCGCTCAACAACCTCCAGGGCACGGGCGGCATTGCCTTCAACCCCTTGGCCTACACGGCGGGCCGCGCCTGGGAGGGCGGTGAGACGAACGCCCTGAACGGCATCGTCTCCAAGCCGCAGGTCGGCGGCTGGTACGTGAACCTGACGGACGCGGACATCAACTGGTTCGCGCTCGGCGCGGCGGTCACGCTCTTTGACCGGCTGGAGATCTCCGGCGGCTATGGGGCGGTGAACGCGCACAAGTACGGCGACAACGCCATCAGCACCTACAATGTCGGCGCGAAGCTGCGCTTCCTGGATGAGAACGCCTTCGACACGTCGTGGGTACCGGCGCTGGCGGTCGGCGGCGTCTACAAGTACACGGACTCGCAGACGGTCGATGCGCTCGGCCTTGACCACGACGGTTTCGACGGCTACGTGGTCGCGTCCAAGCTCGTGACGCAGACGCCGATTCCCGTGCTGCTGTCGGTCGGCGGACTCGTCTCGGACGAGGTGGTCAACGGCGTCGTCGGACACAACGACTACGGTGCGGCGGTGTTCGCGAACATCGACCTCATCCCGGTCGAGCAGGTGGCGATCGGCTTCGAGTACAAGCAGGGCGTGGACGTCGGCGACGGCATCTCGAACCACGACTACTTCGACGGACACGTCGCGTGGTTCGTGACGGATTCGCTGACGCTCGTCGGCGCCTACGCCTACACGGGCGACAAGGACAAGTTCTACCGCGACGGCAGCACGAAGGACCTCGGCGTGGGCGGCGGCTTCGTCCTCTCGGCACAGTACCAGTTCTGAAGCTGAGGCGGACGACGTAGCTGTGTGGCGGGCGCAGGGAATTCCCTGCGCCCTTCTTCACTTCCCCTGCTGGGCGCGAAACGAGCGAATGACTTGTTTGTGCCAATATTTTTGGATTGTGATCTCTGTTAATTGTGTTATTCATTGATTTTCTGGGGCTGAATTTGATATACTGCCCATCATCTGCGACAGATTAGGAGAACTGGAGAAGATGTTCATCAAACGCGAGATTGACGACTTTCTGGCCAAACGCATGTTTGGCGGAAAGGTGCTGGTTGTTTACGGTCCGCGACAGGCAGGGAAGACGACCGCCATTGAAAGGTTCCTTTCGGAGTCCCATTTCTCGGATGAAGTCGTTCGGTTTGACGGAGAGGAGGCGGCAGACCGTGATTTGCTTGCCGATGCATCTGCCGAGAAGCTCAAACTGCTGATTGGCAACAAGAAGGTCTTGTTCGTGGACGAGGCTCAAAAGATACTGGAAATCGGCACTGTCCTGAAACGACTTTATGACAAGGTGAAAGGCGTCCAGGTCATCGCGACAGGTTCGTCAAGCGAGGAGCTGGCCGAAAAGACAGAAGAGCCGTTGACTGGTCGTAAGTTTGAGTATACGCTTTTGCCTCCTTCATTTGCGGAACTGGCTGGGCTGTCTTCGCCGCTCGAGGAGATGCGCCAGTTGGAACGTCGCCTGACATATGGCTCTTATCCGGATGTCGTGACGCATCCAGGGGATGAGATTGAGCGGATTCGCATGATTGGAAAGGGATACCTCTACAAGGACATCCTGAGGCATGAGTCGATTAGACGCCCGGAACTGGTCGACAAGATCCTGCGAGCCTTGGCCTTTCAGATCGGGCAGGAAGTGTCCTTTAGCGAAATCTCGCAGCTCGTTGGCACTGATGCCAAGACGGTTGCCAAGTACGTGGACATACTGGAGAAGTCTTTCGTCGTCTTTTCGCGGATGAGTTATTCGCATAACTTGCGCAATGAGCTCAAGAAGAGCCGAAAGGTGTTTTTCCGCGATCTTGGAATCCGAAATTTCGTCTTGGGAGACTGGCGCCCTCTGGACGCGCGCAGCGAAGACGAGCGAGGGCACATCTGGGAGAACTATTTCATATCTGAACGAGACAAGTGGCTGCGGCAGCACGAGCCGGAGACGCGTTCGTTTTTCTGGAGGACGATTGGCGGAAAGGAAATTGACTTGGTCGAGGAATCAGCCGGGGGATTGCGGGCCTTCGAAGTCAAGTGGAGCCCGAGAAAGGCGGCAAAGCCATTGTCGAGAACGTTTCGGGCGGCCTACCCGAAAGCGGTTTGCGCGGGCATCGCACCCGATCGGTATGCGGAATATCTGATTTGATCATCTTTTGCGTGTCGCCGCAGATCTGCGCGCACCTCCAGAAATCTCCCCTCCAGGGTTGACAGGTTGTCACCCATTTTGGTAATATACACCCCGTAAAGGAGACTCCAGAATGAAAAAACCGCTCATCGCTTTGTCATTTGCCGTCGCAAGCGCGCTGGCATTGGCAGATTCTGCACAATCGAATGACAATTGGTTTAAGGGCATTTCGGGCGCGACGGGCATTGAGGCCTTGGGCGCGGCGAACGGCGAATGGATGGGGCTGACGGCTGAAAATGCATCCGTTAAAGATGGCGCGCTCGTCCTGACCCTCAACGAAGACGATGATGGCGTCGCCGAAGAAGCGACGTTCAAGATTTCGGATTCGTCCGAGGCGGGTGCGACGCAGACGCTGACCGTGACGGGCGACTTCACGCCGATTGCGAAAGATGATCTCCTGTCGGGCAAGGTCATGACGGAGAAGAATGCTCAGGTCGGTTTCGCGGTCGTCACGGAAGATTCGGGGAACAATTTCTACGTCTGGGTCGGCGCGAACAAAGGCGGTGACGCGAGCGCGGACTGGCAGCTCCTTTCTTCTTCTGGCGAGAACGCCGCGACATTGGCTTCTGCGGACGGCGTGAAAACGCTGTCCATCACCCTCTTCTACAGCCCCACCAAGATTACGGCCGATTTCTCCGTGTCGGGTACGGTGACCACGACGGCGGAAGGCGAAACCGAAACCTCGTCGACCGTTTCGGTCACGAGCGGGGCCATCGAATTGACGGGGGGGGCAAAGACCGCTGCTGAAACGAACAGGGCGATTGCATCGATGTCCTGCACGGGCAGCGGCACGCTGACCGCCGTGAACGGCACGTGCAACTACGCAGTGGCCGAGGGGGTCAAAGCGGACGGAACTGCGGACGGCTGGAAGTTTGATACGGCAGTCGATGCCATTGCGGCGGCACAGGCCACGGGCGGTTCGGGCAACGTGATTCTGCGCAAGGCCGTGAACGGCGAAGTTTCGTTCTCTGGCTATCTTTGCGTTCACTACGATTCGGGCGTTTCGGGTTTGAGCGAAAACATCAAGACGAACTTCAAGGTTGCAGAAGGTTCTGCGCAGACGAGAGCCACAACGGGCGGAAGCACAGTCCTTGAAAACGGTGCCTTCAAGGAATGGAGTCTGGAGGACGATGTGTTGCTGGCCGTCAAGATCAACGAGAAGGTGATCGGAGGTGGAACGTGGTCTGAAAGCGCGACCTCGGCCGATAGCGATTTCCGTAAGTTCCTCCTGAACAATTGCGCGGTTTATCGCAATTCTTCTGCAACGTCCGAACAGATTCAGTCTGCTCTTCTTGCGAATGGCCCGAATGGCTATCCGCTGTGGCAGTCGTTCGTGATGGGTGTTGTTGATGCGAACGAGTCTGTCAAGTTGGCTCCTGCTGAAACAGATACGGAATCCGACGCCATTTCCCTGACATTGGCGAACAAGATTCCGGAGTCGCCTTATGCCAGCAGCCTCAAATACACGATCATCAAGGATGGTACGGCTGGCACGGCAACGTCGATTAAGAAATCCTCGCCCGTTGTCAAGATTCCGCTTGAGACGGGGCGCTATTCGGTCACGTTCACGATTGGTGAGTAAGTTCGACAGTTTAGGAGAAGACAATGAAAAAGACACTGGTTGCAGGTTTGGTCGGACTCCTCGCGGCGGCGACGTTCGCCGGCAAGGACAACGTGGTCGTCACGTTCTACTCGAATGGCATCGACACGTATGCGGACGGTTCGCCCGTTCGCGATGGCGAGACGTATGTGCTCGTCTACACGCCGGCGGACGCGACGTTCCAGGGCATCAATGCGGATGGCGAGGCGGTTAAGCCCAGCAAGGTCGCGTTGAGGGCGCCCGTCGCGAAGAACGGCAAGTGCCCGCTCATTCAGTTCGAGATTGACGGAAGCCTCGCGGCAACGAACTATCCGAACGCCACATGGAGCGTCTACCTTCTCGACACACGCACGTTCGCGAAAGACCTGGATGCGAACGGCCAGCCGTTCGCGACGGGCTTTGGCGGCAAGGTGAACGGCTACAGCGCGGTTGCGTCGGCCAAGACGGCGACGCAGTTCGTCTCGGCGAACGCGACGACGGCGTTGGCGGCGACGGCGGCCCCGGCGGATCGCGGCGACGTCAAGATCACGAACATCGAGCTGAAGGGCGACAAGGTCTACCTCACCGTTTCGGGCACGGTCGCGAGCGCGGCCTACGCAGTTGCGGAAGGCACGACGCCGGATGCGCTGACGTTGGCGGAAGGTTCGGCGAAGCGCGGCGATGAGGACGGCACGGGCGAGATGATCATTGTCCGTCCGCAGCAGCCGGGCGGCGCGTTCTTCAAGGTGAACCGCAAGTAATTCAGTTGAAAGGATAACACGAAAATGAAAAAGTTGCTTTCAATGGCTTTCTGCGCGGCGGCGATGGCGTCCTTCGCGGCAGATGAGATTACGCTCGGCTACGGGGTCGGCGTGATCAAGATTGAACTTAAGGACGGCCAGAAGAACACGATCATTGCGGCCTCTTTCACGGATCTTGCTTCGGATGGCAATGTCTCGATTGCCAATCTCGTCAAGACGACCAACCTTGAAGCGGGCGCGCAGATCATCCGCTACACGGCGGCTGGAACGCACGAGACGTGGACGCTGGATGCGGACAAGGCATGGCAGCAGGTCACGACCACGGTCACGCAGGATGCGAACGGCACGGTGACGACGGGAACGGGCGCAGATCCGACCACGACGGCACCGACGGTTGGCGAGGGCCTCTGGATCGTTCGCGGCGACACCAACCCGATTGCGAATGCGGTGATTGCGCTCTACGGCAAGTATGTCGCGGACAAGTCCTACACGACAACGGCGGACGCATGGAACTTGGTCGGCAACCCGACGCTCAAAGAGCAGACGATTGGGACGGGGAAGGCGGGGGATCGCATCATGGTGCCGCAGGGCACGACGGGCGCGATGAGAACCTACGAGTATGGTTCGGATGGCTCGAAGACGGGGTGGTATTACGTGACATCGACAACGGAGGAGAAGACGATTGACGGAGAGAGCGTTTCCATTGCGACGATCACGAAAACGTTTGCGAACCCTTCGATTGCGGCAGGTGCGGGTTTTTGGTATCTGACGAAAGATGCTGTCACGCTGTCGTGGGCGGAATAATCTGATCTGAAAGGAATTGTGTCATGAATAAGTTTCTTGCTGTTTTGGTTGCTATGGCCGCGTTTGGTGCGTCGGCGGCGGATTCCTATCTCTACTGGATGGTCGATTCCATTTCGTGGACAGGTGAAAAACCGACTGGTGACGTGACGTATGCGCGTGTTGGCGTGATGGACAACTCGACGGGAAAAAACGCGGGGTATTTGAGCATCTTTGCGCAGGTTGGTGACGGGACGGAATCTAGCTGGGCGAGCGGCTTTTCGGGGAACAGCCTCTACGCGAGTCTGGGCGATTACGCCAGCGAGGGCTATTCGTTCTACATCGAGCTGTTTAACGATTCGTTCAAGAGCCTGGGACGTTCGGAGAATATTCTCGACTACTCGAAGGCGTTGGCCGATTACATCTACAATTTGGGCATTTCCACGCCGCCTTCGACACCGTGGCAGGTTGGCTCTTTCACCACGCAGGCGATTCCTGAGCCGAGTTCAGCCCTTCTTCTGCTCCTCGGCTGTGCGGGCTTGGCGCTGAAGCGCAAGAAACAGTCCAAGGCCTAATCGCCTCTACGTGGCAGATTCGTTCGATCTACGCGGTAAATTTCGTTAGGCGTTGTGCCTCACATTTGAGGCACACCCCAATCCCAAACAAGGCGGCTCTCAAGCCGCCTTGTTTGTTCTTTACCTCTTTCTTGGGGCCTGTCCCCACAAATCCTGTCCCCCAAAATCTGCGGGGTCTGTCCCCACATCCCCCTTTCTCCGTGCCTCCGTCACTCCGTGTGAGAAATTCTGGCGTGGGGTCTGTCCCCACGCCTCTGATGCTGACGGTTGTCATTTTCTTGCACTTCATTTCACCCGCCTTTTCAAATTCCAGCCACAAAGAGGTATAATGTAGAACCAGTTCCTTTTTCACGGTGGAGAGGGGACTGGTTCTACATTATACCTCTTTGCGGCAAGAGACGAAGTTTCGAGCAGATTGAATAAAATCGCCCCCTCAAACTGATGCGTTGGTGCGCCGACGGGTTCGTGGTCTGCGGCGTAGCCGCCGAAACGTGGGATAATTGCATTAGGACGCTTGCGGCGTAATCAGTGCCTATGATATAATATGCATCGTGTTGCATCTGACAGACATGAACTTAGAGGAGGATCAAATGGCGCAGATAAATTTTAGAATCGAAGATGACGTCAAGGCTGAGGCCGAAACGCTTTTCAATAGCCTTGGGATGAACACGACGACAGCCCTGATGATTTTCATCCGTCAGTCGTTGGCAGAGCAGGCCATTCCGTTTCATATTCGACATGTGCCGTCTCCACGCGAGAATCCCCCTGCAGAATTGATGGCCCGCATTCGTGACATGGAGGCCAGGCGAAATTGCCATGTCCATGAACTGATTGACGTTGACCTCGGCAAACCCACAGATCGTCTATCCCAGAGGAGAATGCGTCGTGGAAAAGCTTTGGCATGATCGTGCATGGAATGAATACCTTGCTTGGCAGGGCGTAGACAAGAAGACATTGCGGCGAATCAATCAATTGCTTCAAAGCATCGAACGCAATGGCTATTCGTGCATCGGAAAGCCTGATCCGTTGAAGGAGAACTGGGCTGGCTGGTGGAGTGTCCGCATTGATGATGCGAACCGGCTGATCTTCAGAATCTCGGACGGCTATCTTGAGATTGCCGCCTGTTGCGGGCATTATTGACCTTGATGGCAGGTCAGATTACGTGACCGAGGTGTTTGGTTCAGAAATGAGCGACATTTTCCCCAAAACGCCAAAAGCCTGCCGGTTGTCATTTTCTCGCACTTTATGCGCCTACCTTTTCAGATTCCAGCCACAAAGTGGGCACAGAGAATTCTTTGCGCCCACCTTGTGTTAGCGGTGTAGCTGCCGATTGACGTTCTGCATATATTTTAGTATTCTATATGCAGAAACGGAGAGCCTTTATGCATATATTTGACTATTCAATCTTGAAAGACGAGCTGTTGCCGGCGCAGTTGGTGAATCTGACGGCCAATGTTTCTGCTTTGAGCGTGATGTCGGGCATGCGTCGCGAATCCAATCAAGCGGCTTTTCAAGAGATGGAAACCTTAGGCCTCTTCGGTTGGCTGGATGGAAAATGAGACGCGGTATTTTCCTTTCATGATCAATTTTCTGACGACGCTCTATGCCTGTTATTCGGAACTGGATCGGCGTTTCGCTTCGGTCAATGCCAAGAAGGTCTCGAAGAAGCGGCGTATCACGGCGACAATACTCAATTCCTTTACGCCGATGGCCAAGGCGGACATCTGCGCCGTCTTGCCTGATGTGAGTCCGACGACGGTTGAGGCCGTTCTGGGCGAGATGGTACGGTCGGGGCGGGTTCGCAAGATTGGTTCAGGGCGCGACACGCGCTATTTGAAAGCGTGACATCCTTGTCTCTGTGGGGGCCTGTCCCCACGGGTTAAAGCCATGAAACACGCGGAAACGGGCTTTGGGCGGCAGATTCGGCGGCGCGACTTATGCTATAATACAAGGCCATGAAAGCAGTTGTTGTCCTTTCGGGCGGGCAGGACTCCGCAACGTGTCTTGCGCTCGCCGTGAAGAAGTACGGTGCGGACGAGGTCGCCGCCATCACGTTCGGCTACGGCCAGCGCCATGCGATCGAGACGAAATATGCGCGTCGGCTCGCGAAGCGTTTCGGCATCGCCGCGCACAAGGTCGTGAAGTTCGGCTTCTACCGCGACCTCACGACGAACGCGCTTCTCGACCCGACGATGAAGATCGCGCGGGCGCGCGGCGCGACGTGTCCGACGACGGTTGTCGAGGGGCGCAACGCCTTCTTCTTGCTCGCGGCGGCCGTGTGGGCGAAGACGCTCGGCGCGACCGTCCTCTACACGGGCGTGTCGGAGGCGGACTACTCCGGCTATCCCGACTGCCGCGCCGCGTTCATCCGCGCACAGGAGAAGGCGATTCGCCTCGCGCTCGACTACCCGATCCGCATCGAGACGCCGTTCATCCACAAGACGAAGGCGGAGGAATGGGCGCTTGCGGACAGGCTTGGCATTCTCGATCTCGTGAAGAACGAGACCGTGACGTGTTACAACGGCGTGCCCGGCACGGGCTGCGGCAAATGCCCGGCGTGCCGGCTGCGTGCGCGCGGACTGAAAGAGTATGAGGCTTCTCTACACGGACGCGGCGCTCGTCGTCGTTGACAAGCCGGCGGGGCAGATTGTCCATCCGGCGCCCGGCCACGAGACGGGCGCGCTCACGGACGAGCTTGTGCGCCGCTTCCCGGAGATGGCGTCCGTTGGCTCGCGTGAGCGGCCGGGCGTCGTCCATCGCCTCGACATCGACACGAGCGGCGTGATGGTCTTCGCGCGGACGCCGGCGGCGTATCGCGACCTGCGCCGCCAGTTCGAGGCACATCACGATGTCCGCAAGACGTATCTCGCCGTCTGCCATTGGCGGCATGGCCTCGCGACGAAGGGCACGCTCACGAGTCCCATCGACCGCCAAAAAGCCGTCTCGCACTATGAGGTGCTGGGGCGGCAGGGCGCACTCGCGCTCGTGCGCTTCGACATCGAGACGGGGCGGACGCACCAGATCCGCCTTCACGCGGCGAAGGAGCTGGACTGCCCGATTGTCGGCGATCCGCTCTACGGCGACGCGGCGCGCGACCGCCACCTGCGCCGCAAGCCGACGCGGACGCTGCTGCACGCGGTGGAGCTTTCGTTCCTGCATCCGACGACGAAGAAGCGCGTCACGTTTGCCGCGCCCCCGCCAAACGATCTCGTCTACATCGGCTGACGGCCACGGGCGGCCCCGCCGACGGCGAACATTTGGTATAATCCCCATCATGGGAACCGAATACAGGAAAGAGTTTTTTGACCGCGACTACACGTTTCGCGAGGCCTACGGCCGCGCGTGGAAGTACGCGAAGCGCTACAAGCTGCGCATCACCGTCGGCATCGTCTGCGGCATGCTGACGGCGGGCACGCTCGTGCCGATCTTCACGGTCGTCAAGCCCGCGCTCGAAAAGGTCTCGCGCACGGAGCGGCGCGAAGCGGCGGACGCTTGTGCGCCTGCCACGGGACAAGGACAAGGCACTCTGCCGACGCCCGCTACGGGACAAGGCACGCCGTCGCCTGCTGCGTCGCCTGCTGCGGTTTGTTCTGTGGCGGGCGCGCAAGCGTCCGCCGCCCTGCCGAGCTGGTATCCGAAGGCGAAGAAGATCGCCGACAAGCTCGGCATTCCGCTTGAGCAGGAAGACGGCGCGATGGGCGGGCTGCTTGTCCTCATGGCGGTCGTCGGCATCCCGCTCGTCGCCTGCCTGCGCCTCGGACTCATCTTCCTCAACCAGTACTGCCTCACGTGGTCGGCTTCGCACGTCGTCATGGACTTGCGCCAGGACCTCCTGCGCAAGATCCAGGAGCAGTCGCTCCAGTTCCACGGGCGCATCGACGTCGGGCAGCTCATGTCGCGCGCGACGAGCGATCCGCAGGTCATGCAGAACCTGATCCAGAGCATGCTCGCCGAGCTCTGCCGCGCGCCGTTCGAGATCCTGGTCGCCGTCGTCTTCATCATCTGGTTCGCGATCGCCAACCACATGCTCGCGACGCTCGGCGTGATCGCGATTGCCATGCCGGCGTTCATGCTGCCGGTCTGCGGGCTCGGCAAGGTGATCCGCAAGTGGTCGCGGCGGACGCTGGAGAAGTCGTCCGTCGTCGGCTCGCGCATTCACGAGATCCTGACTTGCGTCAAGGTCGTGAAGGCCTACAACACGGAGGAATTCGAGAACGCGAAGTACGCGCAGGTGAACCGCTCGCTCTTCGGCACGAACATGCGCGCCGTCCGCTGGGGCCTCGTCGTGAGCCCCACGATCGAGACGATCGGCATCATTGTCATCTGCGCGTTCCTCGTCTGGTGCTTCGCGGCGCACGTCACGCTCGCGAACGTCATCCCGATGATTGCGCCGCTGCTGCTCATCTACCGTCCGATCAAGCAGATGGCGAGCCTCCAGGTCTCCATCGAGACGGCGCAGGCGTCGCTCCAGCGCATCTGGTCGCTGATGGACGTCGACATGCGCCTGCCCGAGAAGGCGGACGCGCCGGCGAAAACCGCGTTCACGGACAGGGTCGTCTTCGACGACGTCTCGTTCCGCTACGACACGGCTGACCACGACGCCGTCTCGCACGCCTCGTTCGAGATCCGGCGCGGGCAGATGGTCGCCGTCGTCGGCGGCACGGGCAGCGGCAAGTCGACGCTTTCTGGCCTTCTCGCGCGCTTCTTCGACCCGACGGCGGGCCGCATCACGATGGACGGCACGGATCTGCGCGACCTTCGGATCGCCGACCTGCGCACGCTCGTCGGCTCCGTCCAGCAGGAGACGATCCTCTTCAACGACACGATCGAGGAGAACATCAAGTACGGCTCGCCGGACGCGACGCACGAGCAGGTCGTCGCCGCTGCGAAGATGGCGAACGCCCACGGGTTCATCCGGGAGCAACCGGAGGGCTACGCGCGGCTCTGCGGCGAGAAGGGCTTCGCGCTCTCCGGCGGCGAGCGCCAGCGCATCGCCATCGCGCGGGCGATCCTGCGCAATCCGCCGATCCTCATCCTCGACGAGGCGACGAGCGCGCTCGACACGGTGACGGAGCGGCTCGTGCAGGACGCATTGAACAACCTGATGAAGAACCGCACGGTCTTCGCCATCGCCCACCGCCTCTCGACCGTCCGCGACGCCGACCTCATCCTCGTCATGGATCACGGCAAGATCGTCGAGCGCGGCACGCACGACGAGCTCTACGCGGCGAACGGCGTCTACCGCCGTCTCTGCGACATGCAGAAGACGGACTGAAAATGGTATAATCTGCACATCCAAGAAAAGCGAAAGAAGGATCAGTCATGAAGATTCTGGTTACGGGCGGTGCCGGCTACATCGGCAGCCATACGGTCGTGGAGCTCCTGAACGCGGGGCACGAGGTCGTCGTCGTCGACAACCTCTGCAACAGCTCGCGCAAGTCGCTTGCGCGCGTGAAGCGCATCACGGGCAAGGAGCCGACCTTCTACAAGGCCGACATCCGCGACGAGAAGAAGCTGAACGCCATCCTCGACGCGGAGGCGCCGTTCCAGGCGACGATTCACTTCGCCGCGCTGAAGGCCGTCGGCGAGTCGACGAAGGTTCCGCTCAAGTACTACGCCAATAACCTCGGCGGCACGTTCACGCTCTTGAAGTGCCTTGCGGACCACAACTGCAAGAACATCGTCTTCTCGTCCTCGGCGACGGTCTACGGCGAGCCGAAGTCCGTGCCGATCCGCGAGGACTTCCCGACGCCGGGCTGCACAAACCCCTATGGCTGGACGAAGCTCATGATGGAGCAGGTCTTCAAGGACGTCCAGAAGGCCGATCCCGCGTGGAACGTGATCCTCCTGCGCTACTTCAACCCGATTGGTGCGCACAAGTCGGGCCTCATCGGCGAAGACCCGGCGGGCATCCCGAACAACCTCCTGCCGTACGTCGCGCAGGTCGCGGTCGGCCGCCGTCCCGAGCTCAGCGTCTTCGGCAACGACTACCCGACGCCGGACGGCACGGGCGTGCGCGACTACATCCACGTCGTCGATTTGGCGATCGGCCACCTGAAGGCCATCGAGAAGCTGGAGAAGGAGCCGACGCTCGGCCTCAAGGTCTACAACCTCGGCACGGGGCACGGCTATTCGGTTCTCCAGATCGTCAAGGCGTTCGAGAAGGCCTCGGGCCGTCCCGTGCCGTACAAGATCTGCCCGCGCCGTCCCGGCGACATCGCCGAGTGCTGGGCCGACCCGGCGCTCGCCGCAAAGGAGCTTGGCTGGAAGGCCGAGCGCGGCATCGACGAGATGTGCGCGGACACGTGGCGCTGGCAGGAGCAGAATCCCTACGGCTACGAGAAGAAGGCGGACTGACGGAACGGCCTGATGGCGGCGACCGCTGACATTCTCGCGTTCGTGCTCGACGGGCTCGCGGACTACCTCGAACTCGAACGCGAGCTGGGCGTTCGGGCGGTCGAGGTCGACCGCGCGCTGCTCGCGCCGCCGGCGGTGGCTACGGCAGACAGGACGGCGGCGGCGACGGCGGCGGACAGGACGCATGGGACGCAGACGACGCACAGGACGGAGGAGCCGGCGTCAAGGGCCGCGACAGAGCCGGGGGCAAAGGGGCCGCTCGACTTCATCTTCATCGCCGACAAGCCGCTGTCGCCGCGCGCGACCGAGATGATGGCGAAGATCATTCCGGCGATGGGCCAGACGCCCGAGACCGCGCCGGTCGTCGTCGCGCCGCCGATTCCGAACGCGCGGTTCTTCGTGTTTCTCGGACGCGCCGCGCTCGCGAAGTACATGCCGGGGATGCGCGGCGAGGAGAACCGCTGGCTCAAGTCGCCGAAGGGCAAGGACGTCCTCCTCGTGAAGTCGCCGGAGGAGATCGTGCGGTTCACGACGGTGACCCCGGCCCTCAAGAAGATGAAGCAGGACATGTGGCTTGCGCTGAAGACGGTACGCCAGCGCGCGGAACTGGGAATGTGAGGCTATGCGAAACGAACAGACAAAGGTGATTTCACACGCGGCCTGTGGGCCGGGCTACCGGCTACTCGTGCTGGACGCGCCGCAGATCGCGGCGGATGCCCGGCCGGGGCAGTTCGTGCACGTGAAGGTGCCCGCGCTGGAGGCGAGCGCCCTGCGGCGTCCGTTCTCGATCTTCAACGCCGGGGACGGACGGCTTGAGCTCCTCTACAAGACGGTGGGGCGCGGCACGGCGGCCCTGAACGCCGTGAAGCCGGGCGAGACGGTCGAGGTGCTGGGGCCGCTCGGGCGGGGCTTCCCGACGACGTGCGACGGCACGCCGCTGCTCGTGGGCGGCGGCTATGGCGTCGCGCCGCTCTACTTTCTTGCGCGGCGACTGCACCAAACCTCCCAAACGTCCAAACCTCCCAAACTCTTCGTTGGCGGCCGCACGAAAGACGACCTGCTGGCGCTCGACCGCTTCGCCGCGCTCGGTGTCGAGGTCTTCGCCGCGACGAACGACGGCTCGTTCGGCACGAAGGGCTTTGCCGTCGTGCCGCTGGACGCGGAACTGAACCGCCTGCGCGCGGCGGGCGAACGCTTCGCGCTGTTCACGTGCGGGCCGGACGGTCTGCTGAAGGCGGTCTCGGAACGCGCGTGCGCGCTTGGCGTGCCGGGCTGGATCTCGGTCGACCGCCACATGGTCTGCGGCGTCGGCGCGTGCTACGCCTGCATCCAGCGGACGGTGAAAGGCAATGCGCGCTGCTGCGTGGACGGCCCGGTGTTCAAGGCGGCTGACTTGGTCTGGTGAAGGAGAGGCGGGTCAATGAAGGTCCAGGGGAGAGTCGTCCGAAGCGTTGCGGCGGGGCTGTTGCTGGCGGCGCTTGTCGGCTGCGAGACGGAGCCGCCGCCGAGGCCGGTGGGCGAATGGGCGGTCATTTCCGTCTCGGAATGTCCGCGTCCGCCACAGCCGGAGGGGCTGAGCGGCGTGACGCGCCTTGCGGGCAACCGCTTTCTCGCGATTGACGACCGGGGCGGACGGCTCTGGACGCTCGACGTCGCGTTTGACGAGACCGCCGGTTCGGTCAAGGGCTGCTCGCTGGCCGGGCACGTGGTGCTGGACGGCGTCAACGACGGCGAAGGCTGCGCATGGGATCCGCTTCGCAAGACGGTGTGGGTGAGCGACGAGACGGGGCCGTTCGTGTCCGAGCACGATCCGAAGACGGGCCGTCGGCTGGACGAACTTGCGCTGACGGACGATTTCCGCCGGATTCGTCCGAACCGGGGGCCGGAGGGCCTGACGATCTCGCCGGACGGACGGACGCTCTGGACGTGTCCCGAAGAGGCCGTGGCGGGGGACGGGCCGCTCGCGTCGCCGACAAACGGGACGCTTGTTCGCCTGCACCGGTACGTGCGCGCATCTGGCCGGGAGGCGTGGCGTCACGCGGAGGAGGTCCCGTATCAGGTCGATCCGTTTGGCGGACGGGACTACCGAGGGAAGTCCTGCAGCGGCGTTTCGGGGCTTTGTGCGCTGTCGGACGGCACGCTCCTCGTGCTGGAGCGCGAGATGAGCGTCAAGGGCTTCCTGCCCTCGTTTCGGCTGCGGCTCTATGCGGTGCGCCCGGGCGAGCCGAAGCGGCTGCTGCTGGATCGCGACACGGGGCTGGCGATGTACGAGGGAATCTGCCTCGTCTCGGAATCGTCTGGTGGCTCGTCGGCCCGTCTGCTGCTCGTCTCGGACGGTGGGGGGCTGCCGATCGAGGCGCTGATGTCCGTCACGCTCCTGTGCAAATGAAGGGGACGCGCGGCATGAAGACGAACTATCACACGCATTCGACGTTCTGCGACGGGCGGGACACGCCTGAGGACATGGTGCGCGCGGCGCTCGCGAAAGGGTTTGACGAGCTGGGCTTCTCGTCGCATTCGGAGATGCTGCGCGACCCGTCGGCGTATGTCGCCGCAATTCGCGCGCTGGCGGCGAAGTATCGCGGCCGGATCCGCATCCTCTGCGGGCTGGAGGCCGACTGGCCCTGTCCGCTCGACCTCTCGCCTTACGACTACGTGATCGGCTCCGTCCACTTCCTCCCCGGCCCGTCCGGTACGCGGCTCGCGATCGACCACTCGCCCGAAAGGCTGGCGGCCATCTTGCGCGAGCATTTCGGCGGCGACGGCGCGGCGCTCGTGCGCGCCTACTTCGCGACGGAGCGCGACATGCTCGCGCACGGGCGCTTCGACATCGTCGGGCATCCCGACCTCGTGCGCAAGTTCAACGCGAAGCATCCGTTCTTCGACGAGGGCGCGACGTGGTATCGTGACGAGCTGGAGCGGACGGCGGACGCGATCGCGGCGAGCGGCAAGGTCGTCGAGATCAACACGGGGGCCATCTCGCGCGGCTGGATGGACGACGCCTATCCCTCGCCCCTGTTTCGGCAGCTTCTGCGCGCACGCGGTGTCCGGTTCGTCCTTTCGGCGGATGCGCACACGGTGGATTCGCTGGACTGCGCGTTCGACCGTTTTGGCGCGGCGGAGCCGTCTCGGGCTGACTCGCTGGCCATGCCCCTTGCACACGAACCGCAAAATGTAGTATAATACAAACATCAACAAGAAACAAGGAGTTGAAAACACTATGGCAGGAAAGCTTGAAGATCGCGTCAAAGACATCATCGTTGAGCAGCTCGGAGTGAACGCCGAACAGGTCACCACGGAGGCGTCGTTCATCGACGACCTGGGTGCGGATTCGCTTGATTCCGTCGAGCTCATCATGGCCTTTGAGGAGGAGTTTGGCGCGGCGATTCCGGAAGAAGACGCCGAGAAGCTCACCACGGTCGGCAAGGTCGTCGAATACCTGAAGTCGAAGGGCTACGGCGACGACGGTTCCGCGCCGGAGAAGTAATGCCGGTCTATCCCATCGGCAGAATCGTGTTCGGGAGCGCCGCATCAATCGATGCGGCGTACCGACTTTTTAGGGATCTGCCGATTGACGAGACGCGGCTGGCGGGAAGCCGCCTTTCGCCGTTCCCGTCGAAGCGGCGGACGCTCGCGGGCGAGGCCCCGGTCGCGGGCATCGGCACGTTCCAGGGCAGCCACAAGCAGACGCTGACGTTCGCGCCGAGCGAGAAGCCGGGCTGGTGGATCCGCCGGATGGACCAGCCGGAGCAGCTCGACACGCAGGTCGACATCGCGAATCTCTGGACGAGCGCGCAGAACCTCGTCCTGCGGTCGGGTTCGCCCCACAACTACCTGCGCATGGTCGAGCACATCATCGCGCTCAAGCTGGGGCTGGGCATCGACGACGTGCTGCTGAAGGTCAATTCCGGCGACCCGCCGCTCTTCGACCAGTCGTCCCTGCCGCTCGTCAAGGCGGTGGAGCATGCGGGCATCCGCGAGACGGACGCGCCGGCGACGTGCGTGACGGTGAAGGAGCCGGTCGCCTTCGGCGGCAGTCGCGGCGACTTCCTCCTGTTCCTGCCGGCGGCGGACGGCGAGCGGAACCTGCGAATCGACTGCGGCATCTCGTGGAACACCGTGATCGGCGACCAGCGCGTCCTCTTCGACGTGACGCCTGAAACGTTCCGCTATGCCGCGCTGGCGCGGACGAACGCGACGCGGCGGCAGTACATCCTCGCGAAGACGGTGGGGCGGCTCTTCGCCTCGACGCGCAACCTCGGCTACAACGAGCGCAACATCCTCATCCATGGGCGACGGCGGTTCTACACGGAGCCGCGCTTCCCGGTCGGCGAGAAGTTTCTGGAGCCTGTCTGGCACCGGGCGACGCTCGACCTGATGGCGGCGTTGGCCCTCACGGGCGAGCATCGCTTCGTCGGCACGGTCGTCAGCTACCGCGCCGGGCACACGCTCGACTGCGACGCGATCCGTGCGCTCTACCGCAACGGGTTGCTTGCCAAATTGTAATGTTGGCGTAAGGTTGCGGCAAGCCCCGGATGCTATACTACGGGGCATGAAAACAAAGCGAATTGTCTGCATCCTCGGCGCGCTGCTGGCCGTGCGGCTGGCCGTCATGGCCGTCACGCCGGTCTTTGACAAGTCCGAGTCGCGCTACGCGACGCTGTCGGCGAACATGGCGCGCACGGGCGACTTCCTCGTGCCGCACTTCATCCACGAGGGCGTCTACCAGAGCTTCGACGGCAAGCCGCCGCTCGTCTTCCAGCTCGGCGGACTCTTCTGCCGCGCGTTCGGCGAAAGCGAGTTCGCCGTCCGACTGCCGTCGCTGCTTGCGGCGCTGGGCGTGCTCGCGATCCTCTTCTTCGTCGTCCGCCGCGACCGCGACGCCGCGACCGGGTGGGCGGCGGTGGCGATTGCGGCGACGAGCACGGCGTTCTTCGCGGATGCCGGCTTCTGCATGACCGACATGGCGCTGACGTCCTGCGTGGCGGGCGCGCTGCTGCTCGAACGCGCGTTCAACGAACGGCCGACGCGCCGGCTGTCGCTCGCGATTGCGGCGCTGCTCGGCGTCGGCATGCTGGTGAAGGGTCCGGTCGCGCTTGTCCTGTTCGGTCTGCCGGTCTTCGTCGATGCGCTCGTGAACCGGCGGTGGCGCGTCCTCGCCCGCCACGCCTGGGTGTCGGGAACGATCCTCTTTCTCGCGATCGCCGTGCCGTGGTACGTCCTCGCCGAACAGCGGACGCCGGGCTTTTTGAACTACTTCTTCGTCCACGAGAACTTCCTGCGGTTCGTGACGCCGAACTACGGCGACCGCTACGGGTCGGGACGCGAGTTCTTTCGCGGCATGGCCGTCGTCTGGCTCGCGGTCGTGACGCTGCCGTGGACGCCGCTCGCGTTCTTCCGCTTCCGTCTGGCCCAGCTGCGCACGCGCCCCGGCTTCACGGCGCTGGCGGTACTCGTCCTCACGGGCTTCTGGTGCCTGACATCGCGTGTGCCGCTGGCCTATCTCGTGCCGGCGATTCCGCTTGCGGCGGCGTGGCTCGCGGAACGGGCCGAGGCGACGACCGTCTTCCGCCTGCTGCCGGCGGCGGCGGGAATCTCGTGCGCCGTGCTCGTCGTGGGGCTTGCGGTCGGGCGTCTCACGTCCGACAAGCTGTCCGGCCGCGCCTACCGTGACATGGCGGCGGTGCAGCCGCCGGGGACGACGTTCTCGTCGGCGCGTCCCCTGCCGTATTCGGCCGAATTCTATCTGGGGGGGCGTCTCCACGCGACGCCCGCGCCGGGCGACGTGATGCTGGAAAGGATCCGCCGATGAACGGGACGACTGTCCTCGTCATCCCCTGCCGCAACGAGTACGCGCGTCTGCGGCCGGCGGCGTTCTTCGACGCGATCGCGCGTGACCCGTCCCTGACGTTCGTCTTCGTCGACGACGGCTCGACGGATCGCACGGACGAGACGCTGGCCTTTCTCGAACGTTCGTCGGCGGCGATCAAGGCCCTCTACCTGCCGCGCCATCAGGGAAAGGCCGAAGCCGTCCGCACGGGCGTGAACTGGGCGCTTGCGCACACGTCGGCCGACTTCATCGGCTTCTGGGACGCCGACCTCGCGACGCCGCTGCCCGAGCTGAAGGCGTTCGTCGCGGCGCTGACGGCGGACGCGTCCTGCCAGGCGGCGATTGGCTCGCGCTGGCCGCATCTCGGCGCGCACGTCGGGCGTTCGGGCGGACGGGGGCTGGCCGGGGCCGTCATGCACACGCTCATCCGCACCCTCGCGCAGCTGCCCGTCTACGACACGCAGTGCGGCGCGAAGCTCTTCCGGCGCGCCCTTGCCGCGCGCGTCTTTGCGCGTCCGTTCATCTCGCGCTGGCTCTTCGACGTGGAGCTGCTGAAGCGCGTGCCGCCGGAGGAGCTGCGGCGGCGCGTGCGCGAGATTCCGCTGGAGGTCTGGCGCGACGTGCCTGGCTCGAAGCTGCGCCTGACGGACATGATCCGCTCGCTCGTCGATCTCGTCCGCATCGCGCGACAGCAAAAAGGGTCTGACCCCAGTGGTAGGGTTCGAGTGGTAGGGTTGGAGGATGTCGTGCATGCGTCGCCTGTGGGGAATAATGGTATAATGCGACTCCTAAACGGATGACGAGGGGGATTCCATGAGAGTGCTGATTACGGAAGACGATGCGCGGACGGCCGAATATGTCGCGGCCGCCCTGTCGCGCGCGGGGTTCGCGTGCGTTCGCGCGGCGGACGGCGAGGAGGGCCTGGCCGCGCTGCTGCATGACGACTGGGACGTCGCGGTGACGGACGTCATGCTGCCGAAGCTCGACGGGATCGAGCTCGTCCGCCGCGCGCGTGCCGCCGGCAGGCGCGTGCCCGTCATCTTCCTCAGCGCGCGCGGCAGCGTCGAGTCGAAGGTCGCGGGGCTGGAGGCGGGCGGCGACGACTATCTCGCGAAGCCGTTCTCGGTCACGGAGCTTGTCGCGCGTGTCCAGGCGCTCGTGCGCCGCGCCACGCCGTCGGCGGGGCCGGTCGAGCTGCGGGTCGATGACCTCGTGTTCGACCCCGTGACGCGCCGGGCGTCGCGCGGCGGACGCAAGATCCCGCTTCAGCCGCTGGAGGCGCGCCTTCTGGAGTATCTCATGCGGAACCGAGGCCGCGTCGTCTCGAAGACGACGATCCTCGACCGCGTGTGGGACTACTCGTTCAGTCCGCACACCAACGCCGTCGAGGTCTGTGTCTGCCGCCTCCGCGACAAGATCGACGGCGAGGCGTCCGTCAAGCTCCTTCACACGGAAAGGAAGGTCGGCTATGTGCTCGAGTCGCGCGAAGCCTGAGCGCCGCCTGCGTACGCGCCTGATGCGTCAGGCCGTCCTGTCGGGCGGCCTCGTCTCGCTGACCGCCACGCTTGCCGTGCTTGCGCTCACCTATCTGCATCTCACGCGCCAAGTGGCCCGTCCGCTTGTGCGCGTGACGAACGACCTGCTCGCCGAATACGCGGAATCGCAGCGCGGCGACGTGGCCGGCAAGTCGTTCTTCGCGCACATGGACGAGGACGCCGAGGAGCGCGACACCTCGCGCTTCTTCGTGCTGCTGGCGGACGAGCGCGGCGACCTGATCTACGCGACGCCCGCGCCGGAGCCGATTCGCCAGACGATGCTCGTGGCCGCGAAAGTCGGCTCGCGCGGGCGCATCCGGCGGACGCTGGTCGCGCGGAGCGGCCAGGCGCGCCGCTGCGCCCTGCGCCGTTTAGCGACGCGCCTGCCGGACGGGAACGTCATCGTCGTCGCGGTAGACGCCACGCCCCACGAGACGTTCTTTTTTGTCGTCTTGGGCGTGCTGGGCGGCGCGTGCCTGCTGACGACGCTGCTTGCGGGCCTGGGCGCGTTCCTGTTCGGCACGCAACTCGAACGCCGCCTCGCCGCAATCGCGTCCGCCGCCGAGGCGATCGCCGCCGGCGACTGGTCGCGGCGCGTGTCCGCGCACGGCGAAGTGCGGGAGGTCGAGAACCTCGTGCGCCTCTTCAACCTCATGTGCGACCGCAACGAGCGGACGCTGAACGAGCTGCGCGTGCTGACGGACAACATCGCCCACGACTTGCGCACGCCCCTGACGCGCCTTGCGCTGGCGGCGGAGAGCGCGGCGCCCGGCGACGGGACGCATCCGCTGGCCGACGCCGTGACGGAAGAGACGTCCGCCATGCTGGACATGATCGACGTGATGCTGGAGATCTCGCGCACGGACGCGAAGATCGAGCCTTCGCCGCGCGTCGAGCTGGACGTGGCCGCGCTCGTCGAGGAGACGGTCGCGCTGTTCCGTCCGCTGGCGGCGGACGGCGGCGTCGAGCTGGCCTTCGCGGCGCTGGACGGCCCCGTCCTTTATTCGGGCCATCGCGCCAAGTTCCAGCGGCTGCTCGGCAACCTGACGGAGAACGCCGTCAAGTTCACGCCGGCGGGCGGGCGGATCGCCTGGTCGGTCGCGCGGCTGCCGGGGGGCGGTGTGCGGCTGGCCGTGTCGGACACCGGGTGCGGCATCGCGGCGAACGACATCCCTCACGTCTTCACGCGCTTCTGGCGGGCCGATTCGAGCCGTCATTTCCCCGGCAACGGGCTGGGGCTCGCGCTCGTCAAGGCCATCGCGACGTCCTACGGCGGTGCCGTCACCTGCGAATCGACGCTGGGGAAGGGCACGACGTTCACGGTCACGCTGCCTTAGCCGTGCGCGCCGGGCCGCGTGAGGCCGCAGTCGTGCGAGAGTATGGTATAATACGCGCCATGAGCGAAAAGATCACCTTGCAGGGCGGGAAGCTGAACGTTCCCGCGAACCCGGTCATCCCGTACGTCGAGGGCGACGGCACAGGCCCCGACATCACGCGCGCGGCGATGACCGTGTGGAACGCCGCCGTCGAGAAGGCCTACGGCGGCGCGCGCCGGATCGCGTGGCGCGAAGTCCTCGCCGGCGAGAAGGCGTTCAACCGGACGGGCGAGTGGCTGCCGCAGGAGACGCTGGACGTCTGCCGCGACTGCCTCGTCTCGATCAAGGGCCCGCTCACGACCCCCGTCGGCGGCGGCATCCGCTCGATCAACGTCGCGATGCGCCAGGAGCTCGACCTCTACGTCTGCCTCCGCCCCGTGCGCTACTTCAGGGGCGTGCCCTCCCCGGTGAAGCGTCCGGAGCTGACCGACATGGTGATCTTCCGCGAGAACACGGAAGACATCTACGCCGGCATCGAGTGGATGAACGGCACGCCGGAGGTCGAGAAGGTGAAGGCGTTCCTCATCGGCGAAATGGGCGTGAAGAAGATCCGCTTCCCGAAGACGGCCTCGATCGGCATCAAGCCCGTCTCGCTCGAGGGGACGGAGCGGCTTGTCCGCGCCGCGCTCGACTACGCGATCGCGAACGACCGCAAGTCCGTCACGCTCGTCCACAAGGGCAACATCCAGAAGTTCACCGAGGGCGCGTTCCGCGACTGGGGCTATGCGCTCGCGCGCCGCGAGTACGGGGCGACGCCGATCGACAAGGGGCCGTGGTGCGCGTTCAAAAACCCGAAGACGGGGCGCGAGATCGTCGTGAAGGACTGCATCTGCGACGCCTTCCTCCAGCAGATCCTGACGCGGCCGGCGGAATACGACGTGATCGCGACCCTGAACCTCAACGGCGACTACGTGTCCGACGCGCTCGCGGCGACGGTGGGCGGCATCGGCATCGCGCCCGGCGCGAACATCAACTACCAGACGGGCGTCGCCGTCTTCGAGGCGACCCACGGCACGGCTCCGAAGTACGCGAACCTCGACAAGGTGAACCCCGGCTCGCTCATCCTCTCCGGCGAGATGATGCTGCGCTACATGGGCTGGACGGAGGCGGCGGACCGGATCATCGCCGCGATGGACAAGGTGATCGCCGCGAAGACCGTCACCTACGACTTCGCCCGCCAGATGGAGGGCGCGACCGAGGTGAAGTGCTCGGAATTCGGCAACCTCCTCGCCGAGGCGATGTAAGGCGGAGGGCGCGACATGGCAGTCGACAGACTTGAGCGGATCAACTCGCTTCTGAAGCGCGTCATCGCCGAGAGCATGTTCACGGTGATGCAGGGCGACACCGTCGCGCCGGGGCTTATCACCGTCACGGGCGTCGCGTGCGGCAAGGACCTGCGCGACGCGACGGTGCGCGTCTCGGTCTTCGGGGACGACGCGCTGAAGAAGACGGCGCTTCAGCACCTGAAGCACAACGCGCGCAAGTTCCAGGCGATCATCAACCGCGAGGTGCGCCTGAAGTTCACGCCGCGCCTCGCCTTCGTGCTTGACCTTTCGTTGGAGAAGGGCGACGAGGTGCTGGCGATCCTGAACAGCCTGCCGAACGCCTGATCCGCGCGCCGCGCCAGATGGTCGTCTGGGTCCAGAATCCGTTCGACAGCCTGCCGGGCGAGGGGGCGCGCAAGATGCGGTACTGGCTGATGTGCGAGGCGTTCGCCCGCGCCGGCCACCGCGTCACCTTTTGGACAAGCGACTTCAGCCACGCGACGAAGGCGCCGCGCCGGTTTCTCGGCGATCCGTCCGGCGGCGCCGCATTCGACGTCCGCCTGGTTCCGACGCGGCCCTACGCGCGCAACGTCAGCTGGGCGCGTGTCCGCAGCCACAGGGCCTACGCGCGCACGTGGCGGCGGCTTGCGACGGTGCCGGGCGTCGAGGCGCCCGATCTGATCGTCACCTCGGTGCCCACGCTGTCGGCGGCCGACGCGGCGCTCGCGCTCGGGCGGCATTTCGGGGCGCGCGTCGTCCTCGACGTGATGGACGCCTGGCCGGAGACGTTCGAGCGCCTTGCGCCGCCGCCGCTGCGGGACCTTGCGCATTTCGTGCTCGCGCCGCTGCGGCGGAAAGCGCGTCGGCTCTACCGCGCGGCGGATCGCGTGACGGGCGTCTGCGCGCGCTACCGCGAACTGACGGGCCGCGCCGACTACTACCTGGCGTATCACGGAATCGAACTGGGTCTCCCCCCCTCTCAACCCCTCAACCTCTCAACCTCTCAACCCCTCAACCTCGTCTACGCGGGCAACCTGGGCCGCACCTATGACCTCGCGACGGTCGTCGCGGCGGTGCGGGCGCACCCGGAGCTGGAGCTGGACGTCGCGGGGTTCGGCACGTTCTCCTGCGACTGCCCGCGTGTGCGGACGCACGGCCTGCTGTCCGAGGCCGACCTGCAGACGCTGCTCGCGGCGGCGGACGTCGGCGTCATTCCGATGGCGGCGGACAGCTGGGTGGGCGTGCCCTACAAGTTCTGCGACTACGCGCGGGCGGGGCTTCCCATCGTCTCGTCGCTCGGCGGCGAGTCGACGGAGCTGCTCGAACGCTACCGCTGCGGCGTCGCCTACCGCGCGGGCGACGTGGCTTCGTTCGCGGACGCCGTGCGCCGTGCGGCGTCGCTGGAGCGCGGGGCGTCGCGGCGGATGTGCGAAGAGGTCTTTGACGCAACGCGCATCTACGACGACTACGTGCGACGCGCTGTGGTATAATATGCGGCATGGAAAAGCGCGCAACAGACACCTGCAACCTCGAAAGACCCGCCTACTGACCATGTTCCAGACCGATTCCTTTGCCCTGATCGCCGTCCTGGTCGGCATGTCGCTCGTGCCGTTCGTGGCGATGATCGCGACGAGCTACCTGAAGATCGTCGTCGTCATGCAGCTGATCCGCAACGCGCTCGGCATCCAGTCGATTCCGCCGAACATGGTGATCAACGCGCTCGCGATGATCCTGAGCTTCTACATCATGGCGCCCGTCGTCAGCGAAAGCTGGGACCTCCTGCGCGAGGGCCTGAAGGACAACAAGCCGGAAGTCCTCTACGAGACCGACCTCGCGGCGAAGGCGGCGGAGCCGTTCCGCGACTTCCTCGTCAAGCAGGCGGACGAGCGCCAGGTCGCGTTCTTCGCGCGCACGGCCGAGCGGCTGTGGGCGACGACGGACGAGACGACGGGCGAGGCCGTGCCGGCGACGGTCGACTCGAAGAGCTTCTTCGTGCTGGTGCCGGCGTTCTGCGTCTCGGAGCTGACGCGCGCCTTCCAGATCGGCTTCCTCGTCTACCTGCCGTTCATCGCCATCGACATCATCATCTCGAACATCCTCCTCGCGATGGGCATGATGATGGTCTCGCCGGTGACGATTTCGCTGCCGTTCAAGCTGCTCCTGTTCGTCATGGTCAACGGCTGGACGCTTCTCATCCAGGGGCTCGTCCAGAGCTACATCCGGTAAGGGGGACGCGAGATGGGACAGGCTCAGCTCCTCGACTACGCGCAGAAGTGCCTCATCCTGGTGCTTCAGCTCTCGCTGATCCCGATCGCCGTCGCGACGGTGATCGGCGTGCTCGTCTCGCTCCTGCAGGCGCTCACGCAGATCCAGGAGCAGACGCTCGGCTTCGCGGTGAAGCTCATCGCGATCTCCATCGCCATCATGGCCGCCGCCTCGTGGATGGGCGGCGAGCTGCTCCTGTACACGCAGGACATCTTCACCCACTTCCCGCTCATCACGCGGTAGGATGGACATGGCGGAAGGCGGCGAGAAGACCGAGATGCCCACGCCCAAGAAGCTGCGCGACGCGCGGCAGAAGGGGCAGGTCTGCACGTCCAAGGACGTCGTCTCGACCGCCATCCTGCTGGTGATGCTCTCGGTCGTCGGCGTGATGGCGCTCGTGCTGACGGACGACGTCGCGAACCTCCTGCGCTACATCGGGCTCCGCATCGAGGAGAATGACGCCTTCGCCCTGCGCGAGGCGGGGAAGATGGCGATCATTGTCGTCTGCAAGCACTCCTTCATCTTCGTCCTGCTCGCGGCGGCGGTCGGGGTCGTCGCGAACGTCGTCCAGATCGGCTTTCTCCTGTCGTTCGAGCCGCTGAAGCCGGACCTCAAGAAGGTCAATCCGGCGGAGGGGGCGAAGAAGATCTTCTGCCTGAAGAACCTCTTCGAGTTCGCGAAGAACGTGGTCAAGGTGACGTTCCTCGGCTACCTCATCTACAAGATCGTCCTCAGCTCCGTTCCGGCGCTGCTGCCGATGTGCTACGGCACGCTGGACGATGTCTTCCCGTGCCTCAAGGCGATCCTGAAGAGCCTCGCGTGCTACACGGTCTTCGGATACGTCGTGATCGCCGTCGTCGACCGGCTCTTCCAGCAGAAGAACTTCACGAAGCAGATGATGATGACGAAGGACGAGGTGAAGCGCGAGTACAAGGAGATGGAGGGCTCGCAGGAGGTGAAGCAGGCCCAGCGGCAGTTCCGCAACGAGATCCTGCAGGGCGAGCCGCCGGCAAAGGCGGTGAAGAAGGCCGACGTCGTCGTCACCAACCCGACGCATTACGCGGTCGGCATCCGCTACCGGGCGGACGAGGCGCCGCTGCCGAAGGTCGTCTGCGCGGGGGTGGACACGGTCGCGAAGGAGATCCGCGAGGCGGCCGTCCGCGAGGGCATTCCCCTGATGGAGAACGTCGAACTGGCCCGCGCGCTCTACGCCCAGGTCAAGGTCGAGGAATTCATCCCCGTGGAACTGGTGGAGCCCGTCGCGGAGGTGCTGAAGCTCGTCAAGGCGATGAACGACGCGAAAAAGGAAGACGAGGATCTCGATTCCGTCGACTTGTAGACGCAGTGCCTTGGCGGGCTTCGGTCATCGTCTGGCCGAAGCGGGCGCGGAAGGCCGCCGCGAGGTGCGAGGCGCTGAGCTGCCCGGCGCGGCGGGTGATTTCCGCGAAGGTCAGGTCGGTCGTCTCGACGAGCCGCCGCACGTTGGTGAGGCAGGTGTCCCTGACGACCGCGCCGACGGATCGCCCGAGGGCCGCGTGGAAGCGCCGTTCGAGCGTCTTGAGCGTGACGTGCGCGTCTTCCGCGAGTTCGGCGGCGCGGAGCGAGAAGCCGTCCGCCGCGCGGATGCGCTCCAGGACGGCGATGACGAGCGCGTCGTCCGTCTGCATCTGAAGGGTCGAGGCGCGCGTGACGACCTTGACGGGCGGGTAGGTGAGCCGACGGCGGGACACGCGCCGCCCGGACATCAGGGCGTCCAGCGCGGCGGCGGCGCGGGAACCGGCGTTGCGCGCGTCGAGGCGGATGGAGGACAGGGGCGGCAGACAGGTCTCGCAGAGCGTGTCGTCGTCGTTGACGGCGAGCACGGCGGCGGCGTACGGCACGGAGATCCCGGCGGTCTGGCAGGCGTCGACGACTTGGCGTCCGCGCGCATCGTGCGGCGCAAAGATCGCGACGGGCTTCGGCAGGGACTGGAGCCAGCGCACGACGGTTGACCGTTCGGAATGCCAGCTTTCCGCCGCGCGGCGGTTCGATGGCCGGGGGCAGGTCGACAGCGCGAAGCCGGCTTCGGCGAGGCGTTCGGCAAACCCTTCGCGGCGGAGCCTTGACCAGTTCGGCGACGCCGCGTCTTCGGCCGCGTAGCGCATCTGCGGGTTGGACGAGCGGACGGCCGGGACGAACGCGAAGTTCCTGAAGCCGCGCGCGAGAAAGTAGTCGGCCGCCAGACGCCCGACGGCGATGTGGTCGTTCTCCACGCGGACGCAGCCGGCGAGCGGCTGGCCGGGCGCGACGAAGGCATCGAGGGGGTCAAAGAGCACCTTGGGCGCCGGGTGGGCCGCGAGCCGGGCGGCCTCGTGCGCATCGGGGACGCGCGCGATGATACCGTCGCCTTCCCAGTCGCGCGGCAGCTTCTGGTCGCCGATGCCGCCGGGCGTGAAGTCGAGCTGCCAGGGCTCGTGATCCCGGCAATAGCCGATGATGCCCGCGAGGATCTCCCGCGAGACCTCCAGCGACGACTCCATCAGCAGGGCGACTCGTTTCATGGCGGACATTATACCAAACGTTCCGCAGAATCCGCGTGACAGGGAATGATGTCTCGAAAAAGATAGTCGATTCCTTTTTTCGGATATTGCGGGTCTGCACGTCCTTATGGTAAACTTCCAGTCATTGAAAATGCGGGTTTGCCTCTCGCACGAATCGCACGCACAACATAAGGAGTACACGAGCCATGAAATGTCTGTTGTTTTCCGTTGCCTTGGCACAGGGCCTGACGGTTGCCGCATCCGTTCCGTCCGTTGTCCCCGCCGGGGACATCGCGACCGTGACCAACGGCGCATCGCTTGCGCAGACGACGCTGGTTGAAGGCGAACTGCGCGTGGTGCCAGGTGAATCGGAAATGGCGCTCCCGCTCGCGCAGCTGGACGGGCGCGGCGCGGTTGTCGTGCCGTCCGGCGAGGTGGCCCTTCAGGGGGGGGGGGGGGGGGGGTATGTGCCCTTGATTCCGAGCAACGTGCTTACGAAGGCCGCGCTCTGGGCGGATGCCTCGGTCGCTGACACCGTGCAGTTCGTGGAGAGCTCGACGGTGCAGGTTCGGCAGTGGCTTGACTGCCGCGAGCCGGACGTGACGCTCACGGGTGAGGCGGACGCCTACGCCTATACGCGGCTCGTCGCCTACACGAACGTGTCGCAGCACGCCTCCGAAGACGTCGCGACATGGTTCCCGACGTATGTCGCGGCGGCGGACGGCGCGAACGCCTACCTCGACTTCGGCGGCTTTGGCAGCGGGCAGAACCTGCGGTGCCTTGACAAGAGCGGCCAGGAGACGCGCGTTTGGAACGTCAGGTGGGCCTTCGCCGTCTATGGCACGGAGGACTACAAGTGGGGTTTTCTGTTCAGCGAGAAGGGATCGTCCTTTGTGCCGGGAAGCTATAGCCAGAAAGGCTTCAGCGAGACAAGGTATTATGCGCACCTGAACGACTCGGACAACACGAAGCGCATCCAGACAGGGCGGTTCCGCTGTGACCGGGAGATCGTCAATCCGCTGACGACTTCTTTGACGGAGGGCTTTCACCTCATCGACTTTCCGATCCCGATGGGCGATTTCCACGTCGAGGGCGTGTTCGACAACTTGGGCAACGCGGGCCGTCAGGGCGGCGGTCGTCTCTGCGAGATCGTGCTTTTCTCCGTCGAACTTTCCGAGGCGGAGCGCGTGGCGGTCGAGAACTACCTCTACCGCAAGTGGGTGGACAAGATGTCGGAAGTCAACCTGACGGTTGGCGCGGCGGCGACGGTGCGTCTGAATGGCGAGTCGGGCGTGCGCCTGAACGTCACGGGCGCCGGCAGTCTCGTCAAGACGGGCGACGGCACGTTGACGGGGGGCGCGTTGGACGGGCAGGAGGCGACGACGCCCCAGCACATCCGCCTGGAGTCCGGGGCGATCGATTCGTCGCGCGCGGTTGCGCTCGTCGCGGCGGCGGCGGCGAATTACGAGACGGCGACCGGCAAGGTGGCGCGCACGTCCGCGACGGCGGACGGAACGCTCACGAAGACGGGCGACGAGGATCTGCGCATCGCGTCGCTGGCGGACGACGTGCAGGCGATTGACGTCCAGTCGGGCGTCTTGCGCCTGGTGCCGTCGGAGGCGGGCGACTTGCCGGCGAATCTCGTCGGCGCGATCGAGGACCCGTCCTTCGAGGCGTTTGCCGAGCAGAACATCAACTCGGCCAGCTACATCGGAAAGGAGTTGGACACGGCAAGCGCCCTGCACGGCTGGAAGGGGACGGGCGTCGGGACGCAGAAACCCTATGTCGTCAAGTGGAATGAGGACGGCGGGTATTTCAACGAGAAGGGCGTGCCGTTCCCGGACGGCGACCATGCGATGGTCCTGCACATCGACGCCGGCTGCCAGACGACGGTGACGCTCCCGTCGGCGGGCGTCTACCGCCTGTCCCTCTGGGCGGCGGCTCGGCCCGACAGCAACGGCGCTTATCGGCGCGGCGAGTTCCGCGTGTCCGTGGACGGCATCCCCGTCGCGCAGGTCCAGCTGGCCACGACGGCTTATCGGAAGTACGCCTTTCGTCTGCCGTATCTCGCGGCGGGTGCGCATACGCTCGTCTTCCAGGCCGACAGCCAGAACAACAAGAACAACAGCGGGCTGAGTTCAAACCTCGTCTGCATGTTCGACAACGTGCAGGTTGACTGGCTCGCGTCGGACGATCCGGGGGCAACGGTCGCGAACGGCGGCTTCGAGCTGAACGGCTTCCAGTTCAAGTCGCTGGTCGCGACGAACGCGGTCGAGAGCTGGACGGTCTCGGCAACGGGCGACGCGAGCGGCGTATATCTCGTCTCGGCGGACAGTCCGGCCCTGGCGCTGGGCGCGAGCGCGTCCGTCAAAGTCCCTGAAATCCCCGAAGGCGGCCGCGCGCTCGTCCTTTCCGGCACGCCGAAGCTGACGGGCACGGCGACCTTCACGCAGACCGGAACCTACAGCCTCACGTTCGCGCTGGGCGGCTTGTGGGAGAAGGGCAAGATCACGTTGTTGCCGACGCTCGGCTTCACGTTGGGCTCGCTGCTGGACGCCACGGCGACGGTTTCGCTGTCGTCGCGGTATCCGCAGACTTTTGCGCTGGGGCCGATCGCCGTGACGGAAGACGACCTGAACAAGGCGCAGACGCTGGAGATCGCGGGCCTCACGGCGGGTGCTGTCGCGTTTCTCGATGACGTGCGCCTTGTGCGGACGACACGCGTCGTCAACAGCTTCGCGTCGGACGGCTGGACGAAGGTCCAGCCGGCATCGGACATCCATGACGGCAGCGGCGTCGTCCTCTGGATGACCAAGGACGACATCTCCTGGGGCTCGGTGCGCTACGACGACGCCTGCCGCGTCGGCATCCGCAATCGCGGGGCCATCCATCGCACGGAGCGTCTGACGGCCGGGGCTTACCGGCTCACGGTGGCGAGCCTCGGACGGTTCTTCCGCTACAACGACCAGCCCGAAGATCTCGCCCAGTGCTACAGCGACAATCGCTTCGAGGCGTGGTTCGGCACGACGGACGGTGCAGTCACGAACGTCATCGGGCAGTTCGGCGTCACGCATGCCGAGCGCTGGCAGCAGCACTCCTTCTACTTCACGGTGCCGGAAGACGGCGACTGGCTGATCGGCTTCCGGGGGCTTCGCGAGTCCGACACGTCCTTTGACGGTCTGCATGTCTGGAGTCATGGCGGTCTGCTGGACGGCCTTGTCATCGAGCCGGCGGAGATCGCCGCGCCGACGCCGTTGCGCGCCGACCTGGCGATCCGCGTGGCGAAGGGTGCGCAGCTGGCGCTCGACGCGCCCGTGACGAATACGATTTCGGAAGTGCGCCTTGGCGGTCGCCGCCGGAGCGGGTTCATCACGGCGGAACGTTTCCCCGAATTCGTCACGGGGCCGGGTGCGTTGGAGGTTCCGCGACGCGGCGCAATCGTCATCCTTCGCTAATATGGCCTGCGGCGCTGAACACGGAGCTCATGGAGAGCGGGAGACACGGAGACTTCTTCGTTCTCCGTTTCTCCGAGTCTCCGTGTTCAGCGAAAGCAACAACACAGTTCAAAAGATAGAGTCATGAAAAGTCATCTGTTTTGTAGTCTTATGATTGGCGCGCTGCTTCTGTCCGGGACGTGTCTCGGGGCCGACCTGACGTTTTACCTGCCGTTCGACGGCTCGCCGCGTGCGGCGTTCGCGAAAGGCCGCCCCGAACCGCTGCAGGCGAAGGGACTCGCCTACGATGCGGGCGTTGCGGGCGAAGCCGTGCGGCTCACGGCCCCGGCCAAGGCGACGCTGGCGTATGCGTTGGCGGAGAACGTGTCGCCGACGCGCGGCGCAGTTTCGCTGTGGGTGAAGCGCAAGTCCGACGACCCCGACAAGTGGCGGCGGATGTTCTCGTTCCCCGAGCCGTGTCGCAATTTCGGCAGCGGGGCCCTGTCCCTCTGGTGGTATGCGGGCGTCGCGCGCGTCGATCTTACGGACGTCGCCCACACGTGGAATGCCTACGGCGGCACGCCGCGCGCCGACGGACACTGGGAGCATCTCGTCTTCTGCTGGGATCAGGCGACGGCGACCGCCGAGCTCTACTACAACGGCGTGCTGCATTCGCGCAAGGCGGACGGCACGGGGCCGATGGCCGCCGCGCTCAAGGCGGCGCGGGACGAGAAGAAGCGCGCGGAGGCGGCGTCCGCCGTCCTGCCGACGACGTTCGACCGCTTCTTCATCGGTTGCCTCGGTCGCGGACAGCAGATGGAAGGACTGATCGACGAGGTGCGCCTCTTCGACGACCGCCTCACGGCGGACGAGGTGCGCGCGCTCTTCGCCGAACACGCCGACCGCGCGGCGTCGAAGCCGCGTCCGCCGGACTACGCGCAGCTCTTCGGGCCGGCGAAGCCGAACCCGTATGCGAAGGACGGCGGCGAGCTCGACCTGGAGCCGGTGGCGGAATACGCGTTCGACGCCGCGACGGTCGAACGGGCGTGTGCGGCGAAGGGCTTCCGCGCCGTGGGCGCGCTTCGGTTTGGCGAACTCGACGGCGTGCCGTATCTGGAGGCCGGGACGAACCGGGACGACCGGTTCGCCTTCGACTTCACGATCGACTCGTCGTTCCCGCTCTACGTCCTCGACTTCGACTACCCGGACGACGCGAAGCGCACGTGTGACCTGATCGTGCAGGAACGCGCGGCCTTTCCCGGCGACTACACGCTGCAGGTCGGCTACTTCACCGGCGACGAGTACCGCAACACGGGCAAGACGCTCACGCACCGCTGCCTCTATTGGACGCGGAAAGGCGGTGACAGCCTTTCGGTCGTCGCGCTCACGGCGCGTGCGGGCGTGCCGGCGGCGCTCTCGCGCCTGCGGGTCTACCGCGTGAAGGACGCCCGTCTGCCGTCGCTCGCCGTGCGCGAGCCGCCGGCGGCGGACGGCTGGCGGCGTGTCGTCGGGCAGTATTGGGAAGACCCGGCGATCGGCTTCGACTTCGGCCTGAAGGACGCACACGGCCTTGCGAACATCGGCGAGCTGATCGACCGCACGGTCGCCTACATGAAGTTCTGCGGCGAGAACCTGTTCTGCTATCCCGGCGTCTGGTATCAGGGCGTCATCGGCGACGACTACCAGCCGCGACGGCACGCGCCCGACTTCCTGAACGCCTGGTACGAGAAGTTCGACCGCGAGGGCCTTTACTTCGTGCCGAACGTGAACCCCAACAACATCCCGGTGAAAGACGGGCTCGTCACGGTCGCGTCGATGGAAGACGGCTCGCTTCATCCGACGCCGATCGCCATCCATTCAACCGGCAAGCCGAACCGGGGCGGGTGGCACAACTCGCCGCCGAACTTCTGCTTCCTGCATCCCGACGTCCAGCGGGCGATCGAGGGCTTCGTCGACGGACTCGTCGAACAGGGCGTCCGTCATCCGAGCTTCAAGGGCGTCTGCCTGCACCTGACGATGCATTGCCTGCTCTGGTGGGGCGACCTCCGCAGCGGCTACAACGACTACGTGATCGACGCCTTCGAACGCGACACGGGCATTCGCGTGCCGCGCGCGTCCGGCCCGCTGCGCGGCAAGGAACACGCGGACTGGATTCTCGCGAACTGCCGTGACCGCTGGGTGCAGTGGCGGTGCGACCGGGTGACGCGGCTCTACGTGCGCCTCGCGGCGAAGCTGCGCGCCCGGCGGCCCGACCTCAAGCTCTGGCTCAACAGCTTCATCCAGCCAGACATGAGGTGGCCGGACTTCATGGAAGACGGCTTCATGCGCCGTCAGGCGCGGGAGGCGGGGCTCGACCGCACGGCGTTCGCCGCCGTGCCGAACGTCATCTTCTGCCAGACGACGTTGCCGGCGTTCTGCCGCAAGCGCGAGCGGCGGCTCTTCCCGTCCGATGCGGCGTATGCCTATAACCGCGTCCTGCAAACGAAACCGGGCTTCTTCGACCTCCTGAAGGACGCGCGCTTCCCGCTCGTGCAGAACTTCGACCTCTACTGGGAGAATCCCGTCGGCCGCAACAGGAGCGCGCTGAACGTCGATGGCTTCGTCGAGACGGGGTGGCGCGTGACGACGCTCAACCCGTCCGGCTTCCATGCGTTGCGCGACCTCGTGCTGCCGCTGCGCTTCGGGGATGTCCTCGGCGTCACGAAGGGCGGCTACCTGATCGGCACCTACGGCATGGAAGGGCCGCTCCGGCAGTTCGCGGCGGCGTTCCGCCAGCTGCCGGCGGTCGTGATGGCGGACGTCCCCGACTTCGCGGACGAGACGGTCAAGATCCGCGCCTGCACGTTCCGAGGTCGGCGCTACCTCTACGTCGTGAACACGTCCGACACGCCGCGCACGGTGCGCTACCGCTTCCCGGACGGTTCGGCGCAGCTGACGCTCGCGCCTTACGAGCTGAGGAGCTTCGCGTCCGCCGAATGAGAGGCGGGGCGACAGTCCTTTTCGCTTTTGCGCTCGTCGCGTCCGCATACGGCGAAGCGACGGGGCGTCCCGTCGTCTTCGCCAAGAACGAGATCGAGACGGGGCACACGATGCTCGGCAAGATCATCACGGTCGATCCGCGCTGGGTACTCGACGTCGGCGCGATTTGGCGGACGGAGCGCTTCGGCTATGGGCTCGTCGGCGTCTGGAACGCGACCGAGCTGACGAGCCGCTACGACGCGACGCGGCGGCGGGCGTTCAACGAAATCGATCCACGCATCGGCTACGGCTACACGTGGACGTGGGCGGAGGGCTGGTCGCTCGACACGCGCCTCGAATTCCAGCATTCGCAGATGCACTACGCCGACACGTCGAACGTCTTTCGCCAGTGGATCGGCACGGAGACGCTGACGACGCCGTGGATCGACCTCTACGGTTTCGCGTGGGTCGTCACGTATCCGTATCAGGCGCCGGCCTACCGGGTCGGCGCGCTGAAGGACATCCCGGTTGGAGGGACGTTCTCCGTCGAGCCGCACGTCTACCTCGACCTGGGGCCGGAACGGTGGAATCGTCGCCGCTTCGGCGAATGGGCGGACGGGCCGTCACGCTATTCGGACGGGGCGAACGCGATCAACTTCCACCTGCTCGGACATTGGCGCGTCAACGAGAACGTACGTCTGTACGCGGGCGTCCGCCACATCTCGTCCGTGTCGCACGAGGTGCGGCGGCAGCTGCGCGCGTGGGATTCGCCGAACGGCAAGCCGGACTTCACCTATTTTGTCGTTGGAGCGTATGTGGATTTCTGACTATGATTGTGGATTGCATATGCCTGCGGCGCTCAACGCGGAGAAGAGGGAGTCTCGGAGACACGGAGGCCGTTTTAAAACTCCGTGTCTCCCAATCTCCGCATCCTCCGTGTTGAGCGAAAGCAACAACAACAGAAACGCATAAGGAAAGCAAAACAATGAAACGAATGACAGTGCTGATGGCCGTTGCGGCAATGGGGTCGGTGGCCTGGGCGGTGGACATCTACGCCAAGACAGACCTGACGTGGAAAAGCACGCCGCCGAAGCTCGACCCCCTTGCGCTGAAGATGAACGCGGGCGCGAAGATCCCGTTCCTGCGTCCGCTCCCGGCGTGGCGCAACGGCAAGACGGTGTGCTCGGCGCGGAACAACCCCGAATGGGCGATGCCGGGCGTCTTCACGGGCACGGACGCGGAACTTGGCCTGTTCATGAAGACGCTGCGCGACACGCTGACCGAGAACCGGCGGCTCATCCGCATCGGCGGGCGGACGCTCGTCTGCAACCACAACTGGGTGCGCGACCACACGCACCAGATGAAGGGCTGGTGCCACTGGGAGCGTGACAACACGAGCTTCCTCGACTTCATCCTCGACCATCCGCGCGCCGACGGCATGCTCTACGAGATGATCAAGCAGCTGGACGACGGGCACTGGCGGATGGTGGAGGACACGAGCCGTGTCCTGTTCCCCGAAGACCATATGGCGCTTGTGCGGCTGGATCTGGAGGCGGACGTCGAGTATCTCGCCGTCGAGGCGGCGCACCGCTACTGGCGGATGAGCGGCGACGACGCCTGGATGGCGCGGCGGCTGCCTGTCCTGGAGAAGGCGATCAACTGGCAGACGAGCGACCCGCAGCGCTGGAACGCGAAATACGGACTTTGCATCCGTCCCTTCACCATCGACACGTGGGACTTCGTGCCGACGGCATGGACGGGCGGCGACCGGCGCATCCATCCGAGCGAGCCGCTGCCGGCGATGCATGGCGACAACACGGGCGTCTACCAGGCGATGCGCCAGCTCGCGGCGATGAACCTCCGCCTCGGACGCACGGCGGCGGCCGCCGACTGGGAGCGGCGGGCCGAGGCGCTGAAGGCGAGCGTCATGACGCACCTCTGGAACGGACGCTACTTCGTCCACCAGAAGTTCCTCGACGGCGAGAAGGGGCTGGACGACAAGGAAGACGTGCGCCTCTCGCTCTCCGACGCCTATGCGCTCAACCGCGGCATCCTGACGCCGGAGCAGTGCCGGTCGGTCGTCGACGAGTTCCAGGCGCGGCGCAGGACGACGGCGGCGTTCGCGGAATGGTTCACGGTCGATCCGCCCTATGCGCCGGCGTTCGGGCCGCATCCGGCCGGCACGTACGTCAATGGCGCGATCTCGCCGTTCACGGCGGGCGAGCTTGCGCGCGGCGCGTTCGACTGCGGGCGCGAGGCGTATGGCTGGGACATCCTCGCGCGCTTCATGGCGAAGGTTCTCGAAGACGGCAACGTCTACTTCCTCTACAACCCGACGAACGGCGCGTCCATCAGCGCGTCGATCGGGCCGAGCGCGTGGGGGGCCGCCGCGCTCCTGAACGCGGTCGACGAGGGCCTTGCGGGCGTCGTGAACGCTGGGTTCGGCTACGACGTGATCGACTTCTCGCCGCGCTGGACGGTGACGCCCTACGACAATGTCCGCTACCTGACCGGCTACGAGGCGTTCGGCAAGACGATTGACTGCCGACACGTCCGTACCGCGAAGGGGCTGCGCTACCGGCTGGAGTCGCCCGCGAAGCGCGTGCGTGCGCATATCCTTCTGCCGGCGGGCAAGGAGGCGGCTGCGCTCTTCGTCAATGGCGTCGAGACGCCTTTCACGGTGACGGCGGTCGATGCCTCGCACTACGTTGACGTGACGGTCGAGCCGAAGGGCGGCGTTGCAGACTTCGAGGTGCTCTACTGAGCGCGGCGTTTCGAAGGAAAGGCCGCAACGCGACAGACAAAAGACAGGAAAGGAAACATCCAATGAAAATGAGAATCATGTTCGGAACAATCTGTGCGGCGTTCGCAACCTTGGCGGCGCTGCCGCCGCTGCCGAAGGCGTGGATGCCGGATCCGAAGACGCTGCCGCAGAACGCGGGGCGGACGCTGACGTTTGACCGTCCGCTGCCGCGCCAGTGGCTGATTGGCGCAGGCGAGCAGACGGGCCCCGGCGAGAAGAACCGCCGCATCGGCACCTACAACAACGGCGAACTCGCCTATCCGGGGCTTCTCTCGACGGCCGGGAGCGGCTTCGGCGAGATGATGGCCCAGCTGCGGCAGGTGGTCTGGGCCGACCGGCGGCTCGTCTTCATCGACGGCCGCGTCCTCATGTGCCAGCTCAACTGGATCCGCGACCACGTGCACCAGTCGAAGGCCTTCTGCCACTGGGAGCATGACCTGACGAGCTTCCTCGACTTCATCCTTGACACGCAGCGCGCGGACGGACAGTTCTTCGAGCTCATCAAGCAGTGGACTGACTACCACTGGACGAAGGTGAATCCCGACTGCGTACGGCTCTATCCCGACGACGCGCAGACGCTCGTGCGGCTGGAGCTGGAGGCCGACATCGAGTACCTGATGGTCGAGGGCTGTCTGCAGGCGTGGCGGACGACGGGCGACGACGCTTGGCTCAGGCGGGCGCTGCCGCGTCTCGAAAAGGGCATCGACTACCAGACGAGCGACCCGAAGCGCTGGGACGCGGCACGCGGGCTCTGCAAGCGTCCGTACACGATCGACACGTGGGACTTCCTCGCGCTCGCGGGCGGCGGCGACCGGCGCATCGACCTGGACGGCCCGATGGCGATCATGCACGGCGACAACACCGGCGTCTACCAGGCGATGAACCAGCTCGCCTTCGTCAACCGCCGATTCGGAGACGAGGCGAAGGCGTGCGCCTGGGAGGCGCGCGCGGCGGAGCTGAAGGCGAACGTGATGAGGCACCTCTACAACGGACGCTTCTTCGTGCATCAGCTGCCGCTCAACGGCCCGCCGGTCGACGAGCACGAGGCCGAGCGCCTGACGCTCTCCGACGCCTACGCGCTCAACCGGGGCATCTGGTCGCCTGAAGAGAACCGCCGCTGTATCGAGGAATATCGGCGGCGGCGCCAGACGGGCGGGGCGTTCGCCGAATGGTACACGATCGACCCGCCCATCGCGAACGCCTGCCACAAGCCGGGCGAGTACGTCAACGGCGCGATCTCGCCGTTCACGGCGGGCGAACTCGCCAAGGGCGCGTTCGAGAACGGCTACGAGGCCTACGGCTACGACATCCTCATGCGCATCCGGGATCTCGTCGCGCGCGATGGCGGCAAGCTCTACTTCCTCTACAACCCGAAGACGCGGGAGCCGCAGGGACGCGGCCCCAGCGCGTGGGGCGCGGCGGCGATCCTCTCGGCGATCGACCAGGGGCTCGCCGGCATTCAGGACACGGACAGGCTCTATCGCACGATGCGCTTTGCGCCGCGCTGGGCCGTGACCGAGCACACGGAGGGGCGATACCTCACGGGCTACGAGATCTCAAAGAAGAAGGTGGATGTCCGCTGGACGTTCAAGGAGAACGGCTTCCGCTATCGGCTCGAATGCCCGTCCGAACGCGTCGACGCGCACCTGCTCGTCCCGGCGGGGCGGACGCCGCGCGTGCTGCGGGTGAACGGACGCGAGACGGCGTTTGCGCTGTCCGACGTCTTCGGCTCGAAATACGTCGACGTGACGGTCGCGCCCGAACGCGGCATCGCGGACTTCGAGGTGCTCTACGGGAACGATGCGGCGGCAGACTCCTATGCGGCGGGATCGTCCGTTTCGGGGATCGGAGACGTCAATCCTTTCCTTGGCACGGGCGGCGACGGGCATTGCTATCCGGCGGCGGCCTATCCGTTCGGTCTTGTGCAGGCCGGGCCGGATACGGGATGGGGAACCTGGGACTACTGCAGCGGCTACCGTTACGAGGACGGGCAGATCACGATGTTCTCGCAGACGCACAATCCCGGGGGCGGCTGTCCCGACTACGCAGACGTGGGGCTTATGCCGTTCGTCGGGTCAGCAAGCAACGTCGTCTCGACATTCTCGCACGCGAACGAGACGGCGAGCCCCGGTTACTATGCCGTGACGCTGGATCGCGGGGAGATCCGTGTGGAGGTGGCGGCGAGCGAACGTTCGGCGATCTACCGCATCCGTTCCGGGCAGGCGCCAGCGATGCGGCTGCTGGTCGATCTTGACTATGGCATGGGAAACCTGACGTGGGCGAAGAAGACGGTTCGTCCGCTGAAGGTCGAACGCCTTGCGGACGGGGAGATCCGGGCGCATCTGCTGCGAAACGGCTTCGTCAAGAACCGAAACGTCGGCGTCGCCTTGCGGTTCGATCCCGCGCCCGTGTCGGTCGAGGAACTGCCGAAGGCGGACGGTGTTCATGCGCCGAGATACGTCCTCGCGTTTGGCCTCCAACCGGGGCAGGCGTTGTCCGTCAAGCTGGGGCTTTCGGTGACGGACGGCGAGGGGGCCGCGCGTAACCTTTCGCAGGAGATTCCCGGATGGGACTTCGAGGCCGTCCGCCGGGCGGCGGAGGCGAAATGGGGCGAGATGCTCTCCCGCGTGACGGCGACCGTCGATGACGCGGATCGCCGGGCGCTCTTCGCGACGTCCGTCTACCGGATGTTCCTCGTTCCGACGAACATCGCCGACGTGGACGGACGCTATCGCGGCGGGGACGGGAAAATCGCGACGACGTCCAATGGGCGGTACTATTCCGAGCTCTCGCTTTGGGACACGTTCCGCGGGGCGCATCCGCTCTACACGATCGCCTCGCCGGACTACGTGGCGGATTTCGTCAACTCGATGGTTCGCCATCAGCAGGCCGTCGGGTTCCTCCCGGTCTTGCCGAAGTGGGGGCTGGATTCGCAGTGCATGATCGGAACGCACGCCGTCGCCGTCATCGCCGACGCCTATTTCAAGGGATTCGCGGGCGTGGACTGGGAGGCGGCGTACGAAGCCGTTCGCGCGACCCTGCGCGAGACGCATCCGAAACGGCGCAAGGAGCAATGGGACCTCCTTGACCGGTACGGCTACTATCCGTGCGACAGGCTCAAGGGCGAAGGCGTCTCCCGTACGCTTGAATGCTCCTATGACGACTGGTGTGCGGGCAAGATGGCCGAACGTCTTGGGCGAGCGGACGACGCGGCGTTCTTCCTGCGCCGCGCCCAGAACTGGACGAACGTCTTTGACCGGGCGACCGGCTTCATGCGCGGACGCGATTCGCTTGGGAGGTGGCGCGAGCCGTTTGACCCCTACCATTGCGGACATGAATCCAACTGGGCCGGTGACTTCACCGAGGGGAACGCCTGGCAGTGGCGCTGGCACGTCCTGCAGGATCCGGCGGGGCTCGTTGCCGCCCTGGGCGGCCCGAAGCGGGCGGCGGCGCTGCTGGACGAGCTCTTCTCTCTTCCGTCCGACCTTGATCGGTCAAAGGTCTCGCCGGACGTCACGGGGCTCCTCGGACAGTATGTGCAGGGCAACGAGCCGAGCCATCACATTCCCTATCTCTACCAGTATGCCGAACGGCCTGACCGGGCGGCCGAACGCATTCGAGAGCTCTGCGAGACGTTCTACTTCAACCGTCCAGACGGACTTTGCGGCAACGAGGATCATGGCGAGATGAGCGCATGGTATGTCTTGGCCTGTCTTGGCTTCTATCCAGTCAACCCGGCGAGCGGCGAATACGTTCTGGGCGCGCCGCAGGTCCCGGCGGCGACGTTGCGCGTCGGCGGAGGAAGGACGTTCGTCGTTCGGGCGAAGGGCCTGTCGAAGGCCAACAAGTACGTAAAGTCCGTCTGGTTGAACGGGAAGCCGTTCAAGGGCTTCGTCCTGCGGCATGAGGATGTCGTGGCGGGCGGCGAGCTCGTCTTCGAAATGGGGGAACGCCATCAGTAAAGGAACTGGTCAGATGAACAGATTGCTCATGTTGGCCGTTGTCGTGTCGGCAACGTTGGAGGTGGCGACTGTGCGCGCCGCGCCGCTCTTGGCGGCGCACACGCTGTTCGCGGAGCGGGAGGTGACGGCGCCGCGCGAGGGGTGGCGGATGCTCAACGGCGCGGCGGCCCTCGCGCTCGACGGGGCGGACGTCTCGCTCCCGGGCTTCGACGACGCGGCGTGGATGCCCGCCGTCGTGCCGGGCACCGTCCTGACGACGCTCGTCAGGAACGGCGCCGTGCCCGACCCCTACAAGGGCCTGAACAACGAGATCTCGCGGACCGCCATCCCCGACGCCAGCACGAACCGGACGTTCTACACGGCCTGGTTCCGCACGGCGTTCGACCTGCCGCCGGCCGACAAGGGCCAAGTCGTCTGGATGCGCCCGGAGGGGATCAACTACCGCAGCGAGATCTGGCTGAACGGACGCCTCGCGGCGTCGACCTGCGGGATGTTCGCGCGCAACGCGGTGGACGTGACGGCCTTCGCGAAGCCCGGCGGGCGGAACGTGCTGGCGGTCAGGGTCGTCCCCGTCGACCACCCCGGCACGTGCCGGCCCAAGCCCTGGGGCGCGGCGGGCGAATGGCACAACGGCGGCGACGGCGAGATCGGGCGGGACGTGACGATGCTCATGTCCGCCGGGTGGGACTTCACCTTCTCGGACGGCATCCGCGACCGGAACGCGGGCATCTGGAGGGACATCGCGTTCTTCGCGACGGATCTGGTCCGGCTGGACGCGCCGTATGTCCGTACGCGGCTCAACGCGGCGATGGACGCGGTCGAGCTGACGCTGGAGATCGACCTGCACAGCGCCGCCAACGGCTGGGGCCAGGAGGTCGCGGGCGAGCTCACGGCGGAGGTCGAGGGGACGGACGTCCGCTTCGCGAAGCGGGTCACGCTCTTCCGGGGCGAGCGGCGCACGGAGCGGCTGACCGCGACGCTGGCGAACCCGAAGCTCTGGTGGCCGCGCAACAAGGGGCCGCAAAGCCTCTACACGCTCCGCGCCCGCTTCGCCGACGCGAAGACGGGCCGCGTCTCCGACGCCGTGCAGGTGCGCTTCGGCGTGCGCGAGGTGACGAGCGACCAGTCCGGCAAGGACGGCGCGCGGCAGTTCTACGTGAACCGCAGGAAGGTCTTCATCCGCGGCACGAACTGGATCCCGGAGGCCATGCTGAAGGCGGACGACGCGCGGATGGCCGAGGAGCTGCGTCTGACGTATGATTCGGGCGTCAACCTCGTGCGCCTCTGGGCGGGCGGCATCACGGAGAGCGACTTCTTCTACCAGCTGTGCGACGAGTACGGGCTTCTCGTCTGGCAGGAGTTCTGGATGACGGGCGACACGCGCCACCCGGACGACCCCGGCCTCTACCTCGACCAGGTCGCCCAGCAGGTCAGGCGCATCCGGTCGCACGCCTCGCTCGCCCACTGGACGGCGTCGAACGAGTCGACCGAGGTGGCGGGGACGGAGCGGCTGGTCAGGGCGCTCACGGGCACGACGAGCTGGATGATGCAGTCGGAGTGCGACGGCGTGCACGACGGCTCGCCCTACGTGCCGGTGAACCCGATGCGGCACTTCCGCGACGAGGCGTCCGACCGGGGGCCGCGCGTCTACGGGTTCAGCCCGGAGTACGGCACGGTGGCGCTGCCGTCAATCGACGGCATCCGCAGGTTCATGCGGGACGAGGACCTCTGGCCGATGGACGCGCACGAGGCCGCGTGGAAGTACCGCTCCGGCGGCGGCTTCGACCGGCTGACGACCACGCACCGCGCGCTCGTGGAGGCCTACGGCCCCGCGTCGAGCCTGGAGGAGTACGTGCGCCACGCGCAGGCGGTCGACGCCCTGCAGCACCAGATCCTCTGGGAGGTGTGGAACCGCGCGCGGAACGAGGCGACGGGCGTCCTCTTCTGGTACAACAGCACGCCGATTCCCCAGCTCGGCTCGCACGCCTGGGACTACGACCTTGAGCCGACCGCCGCGTTCTTCGCCCAGCGCAACGCGCTCGAGCCCCTGCACGCGCAGTACGACTACCTGACGGGCGACGTCTGGGTGTCGAGCGACGAGCCGGAGGCGCGGGAGCTGACGCTGGCGGCGGAGGTCTACGACTTCGGGACGCGGAAGGTCTGGTCGCGCCGCGAGCCCGTGTCCGTCCCGGCCGAGGCGGCGGTCCGGGCGTTCAGGGTCGAGATCCCGCCGGACATCACGAAAGTCCACTTCGTCCGGCTGCGCCTGCTCGACGCGGCGGACGGGGAGGTCGCGCGGACGTTCTACTGGCGGTCGACCGACGCCTACGGCGGCAGGGACTCGCTGACGGGCGGCGCGGCGAGCGGCTTCGAGAGCCTGCCGCGCCTGCCGGCGACGACGCTCGCCGTGACGCGGGAAGGGCGCGGCTGGCGCGTCGCCAACGCGGGAAGCCGCCTCGCGTTCATGGTGGAGGTCAAGCCGCGCCGCATGACGGACAACTACTTCCACCTGCTGCCGGGCGAGTCGCGGCACGTCGAGCCGACGGACGGCTTCCGCGGCGCGCCGTCCGTCTCCGCCTGGAACGTGCCGGAAATCGAGGGGCCGGCCCTGGGGACAGGCCTCGGCCGGTAGAGGCGCTCCACTGAGCCCGTCCGCGCGGAAGGTCTTCTTTGCCTTCGACAACGAGGACGTCAACCCGTCGCGTTCGCGGCGGAAGAAGGGCCTGTGGGACGAGCAGCAGTACTGGGGCTTCCGCGAGATCCTGCTGGAGAAGACGGACGGCTCGGCGGTCGTGACGACGAACCTCGACGAGGCGGGGGCGATCGTCTACGCCACCTGCCGAAAGAATGCCGCGCTCGCCCTGCGGATCGCCGCGCGCGTGACCGAGGGCGGCGTGCCGCTCTACGCGACGACCGAGGTGATGGACCCGGAGATCGAGGCGATTCTCCCGTGCGACTGTCGGCTCCTCCGGGCCACGGGCGACTCGCGTCGCCGCTTCGCGATTCATCTGCGCCTTGCAGGCGAGACTACTTCAAGGGGAACGCACGGGCGGAGCGGACTGCTGCCCGTAGCGAGGCGTTCGTCCACGCTGACTGTCGCGCAGTGACAGAATCATCTTTTCATGCTGAAGCCCTGTTTTGCGGTTGCGGGCGAGTTGCGGGCCGGAGCGCAATTTTGCTATAATACGCATTTCCGTGCCCAAAAACGGGGCGGACGCGGCAGAAAACCGCGATCTCAAACGAACATAAGAAAAGAAGTTAATGGCGATTAGAAAGCCTACGCCTCCTGCGGCGAAGTCCGCGGCGATGGCCGACATCCTCTCCCAGGCGGGGCAGGAGTCGAAGTTCAAGGGCGGCAGCCTCATTGAGGGCACCGTCAGCGCAATCAAGGGTGACGACGTGTTCGTCGACATCGGCTACAAGTCGGTCGGCACGGTCGGCCTCAACGAGTTCGGCGAGGGCGCCGACGTGAAGGTCGGCGACAAGGTCACCGTCATGCTCGTCAAGCTCGAAGACGACAAGACCGGCATGGTCGAGATCTCGAAGCGCCGTGCGGACGACAAGATCCGCTGGGAGAAGATCCTCGACCGCTACGTCGAGGGCTGCGTCGTGACCGGCACGGTCAAGTCGGCCGTCCGCGGCGGCCTGCTCGTCCAGATCGACGACGTCGAGGCGTTCCTGCCCGGCTCGCAGGTCGACGTCACGCCCGTGCGCGATCTCGAGCCCTACGTCGGCCAGACGTACGAGTTCAAGGTCATCAAGATTTCCAACGAGCGCCGCAACCTCATCGTCTCGCGCCGCGAGCTCATCGAGGGCACGATGGCCGAGAAGAAGGCCGAGCTGCTCGAAAGCCTCCAGAAGGGCGAGATCCGCAAGGGCAAGGTGAAGAACATCACCGACTTCGGCGCGTTCATCGACCTCGACGGCATCGACGGCCTCCTCCACATCACGGACATGAGCTGGGGCCGCGTCAAGCACCCGAGCGAAATCCTCAAGGTCGGCCAGGAGCTCGACGTCATGGTCCTCGACGTGGATCGCGACCGCGAGCGCATCTCGCTCGGCCTCAAGCAGACGACGCCGAATCCGTGGGACTCGATCCTGGAGCAGTTCCCGGTCGGCTCGCGCGTCTCCGGCAAGGTCGTCAACCTCGCCGCGTACGGTGCGTTCGTCGAGATCGCCCCCGGCATCGAGGGCCTCGTCCACATCTCCGAGTTCAGCTGGACGAAGCGCGTCGCGCGCGCATCCGACATGCTCTCGGTCGGTGACGAGGTTCAGGTCGTCGTCCTCTCGGTCGACGTCGAGAACCAGAAGATCGCCCTCGGCATCCGCCAGACCCAGGCCAACCCGTGGGACACGGTTCAGGAGCGCTTCCCGGTCGGCTCGAAGGTCAAGGGCAAGGTTCGCAACTTCACGGCGTACGGCGCGTTCGTCGAGCTCGAGGAGGGCATCGACGGCATGATCCACGTCAGCGACATGAGCTGGACGCGCAAGATCAACCACCCGTCGGAGTGCCTGCAGAAGGGCCAGGAGGTCGAGGCGGTCGTCCTCGACGTCAACGCCAAGGAGCAGCGCATCTCGCTTAGCCTCAAGGCGGCGATGCAGGATCCGTGGGACGAGATCGCGCAGAAGTTCCCGGTCGGCTCGATCGTCAAGGGCAAGGTCTCGAAGATCGCCTCGTTCGGCGCGTTCGTCGAGCTGGAGGACGGCGTGGACGGTCTCGTGCACATCTCGCAGATCTCCGACCAGCGCGTCGAGAAGGTCAAGGATGCGCTTGAGGTCGGCCAGGAGGTCGAGGCCCGCGTGGTCAAGGTCGACCGCGGCGAGCGCCGCATCGGCCTGTCGATCCGCGCGATGGGCATGACGGACGACGAGATCAAGGCGCTTGAGGCGGAAGCCGCAGGCGAGGAGAAGACGCCCGTCTCGTCGACGAGCGCGGGCAGCGAGAACCTCGGCGGGCTTTCCGCCGCGTTCGAGAACGCCTTCGCGAACGTCGAGTGGCAGCCCGGCAACTAATCACATTCAAACGAAAGGAACGCAAAAATGTCCAGAGTTTGTGAAATCTGCGGAAAGGGCCCCTCGGTCGGCAACGTCGTCGTCCGCAAGGGTTCGCCGAAGTACAAGGGCGGCATCGGTCTCCACACGACCGGCATCACGAAGCGCCGCTTCCTGCCGAACCTCCAGACCGTCCGCACGACGGACGGCAAGGGCAACACGAAGCGTGTGCGCATCTGCACGCGCTGCCTGAAGTCCGGCAAGGTGACGAAGGCCTAAGCGCTCTCGTCAGAAAGTCAGGCGGCCCCGGAAGCTCTCCGGGGCCGTTGCTTTTTTTGCGTCAGACAAGCCCGTCCGTCCGGCGGCGCGGTTGCAGAGGCGGGCGGCATTTGGTATAATTCACAGACTATTTTTCAGAAAAGGAGAAAATTCAGTTATGTCGATGACAAAGGGCTTTTCGAACGTGTTCCGCATCCCGGAGCTGCGCAAGAAAATTTTCATTACGCTCGGGCTCGTGTTCGTGTGCCGTCTCATTTCGCAGATTCCGACGCCCGGCGTCGACTGGCGCACGCTGCAGACCGTGATCGAGACGGCGAAGCAGAGTTCGTCGAGCGGCGGCCTTCTCGACTGGTTCGACGTCTTCACGGGCGGCGCGCTCGGTCAATGCGCGATCGGCTTCCTCTCGATCTGGCCCTACATTTCGGCGCAGATCGTGATTCAGCTCCTCTCGTCCGTCATTCCCTCGCTTGAGAAGATGAAGAAGGAGGGCGAGTCGGGCCGTCAGCAGCTCGCGCAGATCACGCGCTACCTGACGATCGTCCTCTGCGTCGTGCAGTCGTGGGGCATCGCGACGATGCTGAGCCATCCGGGTGCGCTTGGCCCGGCGTTTGCCGGCGTCGAGATCGTGGCGAACCCCGGCCTCGGCTTCCAGCTGATGACCGTGATCGGCATGACGTCCGCCGCGCTCTTCGTGATGTGGATCGCCGACCAGATCACGACGTTCGGCATCGGCAACGGCGCGTCGCTCATCATCATGATCAACATCACCTCGCGCCTGCCGGAGGCGCTGATCCGCGCGTGGGAGCGGTACTTCGGCCTCGCGGGCGTCCAGGCGTCGGCCCCGATCGCCGAGCTGCCGATCGTCATCCTCTTCTTCGTCCTCGTCGTCATGGGCACGGTGATGCTCACGCAGGGCGTGCGCAAGGTCGCGATCCACACGACGCGCCGCAGCGTTTCGGGCGGCAACACCTACGGCATGCAGCAGACGTTCATGCCGCTCCGCGTGAACTACACGGGCGTCATGCCGATCATCTTCGCGCAGCCGCTCATCCAGATTCCGAGCGCGATCCTCATGAAGGTGACCGACCCGACCTCGACGGGCATTTCGGGCACGCTCAACCGCTTCGCGCAGGATCTCTCGAACCCGACGCCCCTGCACATGGTCGTCTACGCGCTGATGATCCTCTTCTTCGCGTTCTTCTGGGTGGCGACGCAGTTCAACGCGATCGACATTTCCGAGAACCTGAAGAAGGACGGCTCGTACATCCCCGGCATCCGCCCCGGGCGCGCGACGGCCGAGTATCTCGACGACATGATGACGAAGATCACGCTGATCGGCGGTTCGGGGCTGCTCATCGTCGCCCTGATCCCAATGATCCTCATGGGCTGGATGTCGATTCCGTGGGCGATCGCCTCGTTCTTCGGCGGCACGTCGCTGCTCATCATCGTCGGCGTCGCGCTCGACACCCTGCGCATCATGGAGTCACACCTCCTCGTGCGCAAGTACGACGGCTTCCTCTCGCACGGCACGCTGCGCGGTCGCGGCGGGGTCTGACGACGAGACGGCGGCGGATGCGGCGACGGGTTCAGCCCGTCGCCGTTTGCTTTTGGGTACGCATGAAAACCGCAAAGATTCTGGTCGTCGAGGACGATTCGACCATTCGCACGTTGCTTGGAATGGCGCTTCAGGGCGCAGGCTATTCGGATGTCTCGATGGCGGGGCGCGGCGACGACGGGCTGGAGGCGGTGCGGCGCGAGCGCCCCGATCTCGTGCTGCTGGACATCATGCTGCCGGGGCTCGACGGCTTCACGGTCGCGCGGCGGATCCGCGCGACGTCCGAACTGGCCGCGACGCGCATCATCATGCTCACGGCGCGCACGGAACCGGAAGACATCTGCGGCGGGCTTGAGGCCGGGGCGGACGATTACGTCACGAAGCCATTTGACCGGAACGTCCTTCTCGCGCGCGTCCGTGCCGTCCTCCGGCGTGGGCTTCCCGTCACGGAAGGCGTTGACTTCGACGGGCTGACGATCGACGAGGCGGGGCGGCGCGCGAAGCTGCGCGGCAGGCCGCTGGACTTGACGGCCGGCGAATTCGACCTGCTCGTCAAGCTCGTCGCCCATCGCGGACGAATCTTTGCGCGTTCCGCCGCCGAGCGCACGGTCGACGTGCAGGTCGCGAAGCTGCGTCAGAAGCTGGGGCCGTGGGCCGCCCACATCGAGACGGTGCGCGGTGTCGGCTACCGCGTCGGGTAGGCCGCCGCATTGACGGGGCGGGGGCAGACATGATAAACTACCCGACATGAAGAGTTTATCGAATCAGGTGGTTTCGTTTACCGGCGTCCTGGAGGTCGTTCACGCGCTCCCCGGACGGCTGAGGCTGAGGATTCCCTCCCTCGCGCAACGCGCGCGGGCGATGACGGAGTTCGCCGCGAGCCTGAAGCGGCTCGACGGCATTTCGGAGGTCTCGGTGAACCCGACCCTCGGCACGGCGCTCGTGCGCTATGACGCGGCGAAGCTCACGCCGTCGCTTGTGGTGGCCGCCGCGACACATGGCTTCGACTTCGAGACGGCGTTCCGCAACCACCGCTCGCTTGTGGGCGGCGAACTGAACGCCATCCACTATGCGCTCAACCAGGCGGTTCTGCGGCGGTCGGGCGGAGTCTTCGACATCCCCGCGCTGATGACGGTGCTGCTGATCGTCACGTTCGTGCGCGGCGTCGTCGGACGCGGCGGCCCGAAGTTCTCGCCGCTTGCGGTTCTTTGGTGGCTGCACCGTTCCCTCTCGCGCACGGGAGACTGAAGATGATGAATCCGCTCATCCAAGCCTATTTGAAGTGCGTTGGCGGCATCCGCATCGTGCATTCCCTGCCGGGGCGCGTTCGCGTCGCCATCGGCGGCGTACGCCAGTATCCCGACCTCGCGGCGAAGTTCGCGGGAATCTTTCGCGACTGTGTGCTGAAGCGTCCGGGCGTGACGGATGCCGAACTCTGCCTCGTGACGGGGAACCTGCTCGTGCGCTACGACCCCGACAAGACGTGCGAAGCCGAGATCACCGCGTGGCTCGATTCGTCATGGCGGTCGTTCACGCTGTTCCTCGGCGGGCTGGGCGACATCGACGCGATGGACGAGGCGGGCGTGGCCGCCGCCGTCGCGCGCTTCGTCGCGACCCTGTAGCGTGGCTCGTCAGGCGGTCGCGTGCGGCGTCTTCGGCAGCTCGTGGCGGACGATCTCGGCGCGCTTCAGGTAGATGACGTCCTCGGCGATGTTGGTCGCGAGGTCGCCGAGGCGCTCGATCTGTCCGTTCGTCTTGAGGATGGTGACGACGCGGCGGAGGTCGGTCGCGACAGGCTGGTAGAGCGCGAGGATGTCGAGGCATTTCTCCTCGATGGCGTTCTCGGCGAGGTCGATGGCCGTGTCGCCGTCGATGACGGCGTCGGCGAGGGCCGCGTCCTCGCGCTCCAGGGCGCGAAGCGCCGCCTTGACGGCGGCCTCGGCTCGTTCCGCGTTTTCCCGCAGGTCGTTCTTGAGGACTGCGAGGGCTTCTTCGAAGTGTACTTTCATGGTCATGTTAGCCGAACCTCCCGGAGACGTAGTCTTCCGTTTGCTTGTTTTTGGGGTTAGTGAAGATTTCCTTGGTCGGGCCAACCTCGACGATGCGGCCCTTGTAGAAGAAGGCCGTCACGTCCGAGATGCGCGAGGCCTGCTGCATGTTGTGCGTGACGATGACGATCGTGAAGCGGGTGCGCAGGCGCGCCATCAGCTCCTCGATCTTCAGCGTGCCGACGGGGTCGATCGCGCTCGTCGGCTCGTCCATGAGCAGAACTTCCGGCTCGGCCGCGATGGCGCGGGCGATGCAGAGGCGCTGCTGCTGTCCGCCGGAGAGGGCGGTGCCGGGCTCGCCCAGCTTGTCCTTGACCTCGTCCCAGAGGGCGGCGCCGCGCAGGGCCTCCTCGACGCGATGCTCGATCTCGCGGCGGTTCATCTTGAAGTGAAGCCTGAGCGGGTAGGCGACGTTGTCGAAGACGCTCATCGGGAACGGCGTCGGCTTCTGGAAGATCATGCCGACGCGCCGCCGCAGCTCGAGCCGGTCGACGTCGGGCGCGAGGATGTTCTTGCCGTCGAGCAGCACTTCGCCTTCCGCCCGCTGGCCGCGATGCAGCTCGTAGATGCGGTTGTAGATCCTGAGGTGTGTCGACTTGCCGCAGCCTGACGGGCCGATGACGGCGGTGATCTTGTTCGCCTCGACGGCGAGGTCGTTGTCGAACAGGGCCTGATGTTCGCCGTAGAAGAAGTTGAGGTTCTTCGTGACGATCTTGTAGTTCTGTTTCATCGCCGCGTAGTATGCGCTTTCTTTGTTAGGCGCTGATAAGGGGTTTGTGAAGATTTGGTTAGGGCGCGACGGCCTCGCGGTGTAAGGCGCGCGACGGCCTTTCGGCGTCGCGGTCAGGACGACAACCGGCGAATAAGGCGAACCTCTCGGCGGCGAACGGGCTTCGCGTTTGCGCGCGGGCGTCCTGCGGCTCTCGCCGAAAGGCCGAGAGCCACCCAATCTCTCGGCGTCGCGAGGCCGAGAACCGAACGCCCCCTTGCGGTTTCGGCGCGGTCGTGCTATACTTTCGGCCATGAACGAGTCTCGCGAGATCGGGCATTTTCGGCGCTTTCACGGGTACGACTACACGCGCGGCGCGGCGATGTTCCTGACCTTTCATCTGGAGCCGCGCGTGCCGCTGTTCGGGCGCGTGGTCGGCGATCGGATGAACTACTCGCCCGTCGGCATGATCGCGCGGCGCGTGCTGGCGCGGGAGCGCGACCGAACGCCCGACGTGCAGCTCAAGCGTAGTATCATCATGCCTGAACACGTTCATTTGCGGCTTTATCTGCGCCCTGGCCAGGAAAACGCGCTCATCTCGCTGGGGCGGTTCGTCTACAACTTCAAGGCCTGGACGCGCAACCGCGCGAAGAAGGAGCTGGGCGTCGAGCTGCGTTGGCAGAAGAACTACCACGACCGCATCTGCCCCTCGCGCGAGATCATCACGCTCGCCGACAAGTACATCGACAACAACCCGCGCAAATGGACGCTGATGCATGGCCATCCGCCGCCGCTCAAGGTCGTCGAGCCGCTGGCGGCGGCGTGCCTGCCGACGAACGAGTGGTGGACGGGCGTCGGGCGCGTCGATTGGCTCGAAGACGCGCGCGTTCGGATCGCGGCGGTGCGGCTGTCGCGGTCGATTCCGTCCGAGCTGTTTCCGCAGGTCGTCGCGCGGCTCGTGGCGGCGGCCGAAAAGGGGTATGTTCTGGCGGGCACGTGGATTTCGCCGTGCGAGCGCGTCGTCTTTCAGGAACTGGTTCGGCGGGGCTTTCCGATCATTCGCGGATCGCAAGACCCGCTAGAGCTGGTGTACCGTCCAAAGAACGACGAGCCGCAGCTGTTCGCCGAGCGGCGCTATCTCGTTCTGTCGCGCGTCTTCGCCGACGGCACGGCGCGCGGCGTCGGCTGGCACGGCATCAACGACGCGCTCGCCGAGATTGGGCGCGGGCGGGGTACGAGCGTTTACGTTCGGTGGGCGCGGGGCGTCGGGTTGAACTGGGCGTTTGGGTAGAGGGCGCGACGGCCTCGCGGCGTCGCGGTCAAGACGACAACCGGCGAACGGTAACGGGCTTCGGGTTCGCGCGCGGGCGTCCTGCGGTTCTCGCCGCAAGGCCGAGAGCCACCCGATCTCGCCGCGCCGCAAGGCCGAGAGCCTTCCTTTAGCGGCGGCGCTGGGCGAGGGCGCGCACGACGACGTTCAGCGCGAGAATCGCGGCGGCGACGACGAGCGCCGCGCCCCAGCCGACGCGGTGCATCGCCTCGAACGGCGAGTCCATCGTGGCGTTCGTGATGAAGACGGGCGCGGACGCCGTCGGTCCCGAGAAGTAGTTCGTCGGCCAGGCGTCGGCGTAGAGCGCCGTGAAGAGCAGCGGGGCCGTCTCGCCCGAGACGCGCGCGACGGCGAGCAGAATGCCCGTCAGAAGCCCGCCCTTCGCCGCGCGGCAGACGAGGCCGAGCGTGACGCGGGCGCGCGTCGCGCCGAGCGCGAGGCCCGATTCGCGTAGCGTGTCGGGCACGCCCGCGAGCTGGTCTTCGGCCGTGCGCACGACGACCGGGAACATGAGGATCGCGAGCGCGACGGAACCCGCGAAGCCAGAGAAATGGCCTGTCGTCGCGACGAGCACGCCATAGACGAAAAGCCCGACGATGACGCTCGGCACGCCCATCAGCGCGTTCACCGTGAAGCGGACGAACCCCGCGAACCGGCCTTCGCGTCCGAACTCGGCGAGGTAGATGCCGGCGGCGAGGGCGGGCGGAATCGCGAGAATCGCCGCGCCGCCCGTGATGAGCGCCGTGCCGAGCAGCGCGTTCGCGATGCCGCCGCCCACTTCGCCGTAGGGCCTTGAGGCGTTCGTCAGCAGCTCGCACGAGAGGGCGGGCGCGCCCTCGCGCACAAGCACGTAGAGAATCCAGGCCATGAGGCCGAGCGCAAGCGCCGTCGCGCACGCGGAGAAGCCGCGCATCGCGCAGTCGGTCGCCTTTCGGAAAGTCGCGGGTCGGGTTGTCATGAAAGCTCCTTCTGTCTTTTGTCTGTTGTCGTCTGTTCGTGAACTCAGGCTTTGCTCTTGACGAGCCGCTGTGTGACGATCTGAATGCCGAATTCCAGCACGAGCAGAATCGCGCCGAGGCCGAAGAGCGCGCTCTTGTGAAGACCGTCCGCCTCGGCGAAGTCGTTCGCGAGCGTCGCGGCAATCGTCGTGCATCCCTCGAAGAGCCCCCTCGGAATTTCCGTCACGCCGCCGCAGACGAAGAGGACGGCCATCGTCTCGCCGAGGGCGCGGCCGAGGCCGATGAGGATGCCGCCGACGAGGCCGCGCCGCTGGGCGCGCACGACGACGTGCCACGTGGCCTCCCAGCGCGTGCAGCCGATGCCCCGCGCCGCCTCGACGAGGGCGATTGGCGCCTGCGCGAGCACGTCGCGCATGACGGCGGAGATATAGGGCAGCACCATGAGCGTCAGGACGAGCGCCGACGGCAGAAGGCCGAAGCCGGTCGTCTCGACGCCGAGCCGCGCGAGGCCGTCCTGCAGAAGCGGACAGAGGACGAACAGCCCCCACATGCCGTAGATGACGCTTGGAATCGCCGCGAGCAGGTCGAGCGCGTGCGCGAGAGGCTTCGCCGCCCACGGCGGCGCGTCATTCACGAACAGCGCGGCGGCGAAGGCGAGCGGCACGGCGAAGAGGAGCGCAAGCGCGGTCGTCGCGAGCGTGCCGACGAGAGCCCCCGCCGCGCCGAACGTGCCGGCGCCCGGATCCCAGTTCGACGAGAAGAGGAACCTGTGGCCCTCTGCGCGCCAGATGCCGGACGAGGCGAACCCCAGCTCGCACACGAGCGCGACGGCGAGGACAAGCCCCAAGGCCGCGCCGGCGAAGCAGACGGACTTGAACACGGTATCGACGGAGGTCTTCACTTCTTCGTTTCCTTCTCTTTCGTTTTCATCGCCGCACAGTATGCGCTTTCTTTGTTAGGCGACGATAAGCGGCGTGTGAGGATTTCGTTAAGACTCAAACTCCGATGATTGTGGCTCTCGCGTGGAGTTTCAGATTTAACACAATTTTCATGAAGACCTTATTTGGGGCTAACAAAGAAATTCCATACTATGCGGCATCCAACAAGGAAAAGGAACACGCCCGGCCAATCCCGGCGGGGCATAAAAGAAAAGGAGAAAGCAAATGAACACGAAGATGAAATCAACCCTCGCCCTCCTGGGCGCAACCTGCGCGGCCACGGCGGCCTTCGCCGCCGACCGTCTCGAACTCAACGGCGCCGGCGGCAGCTTCCCCGCGCCGCTCTACCAGGCGTGGAGCTACGCCTACACGCAATCCGGCCTCGGCGCGAAGGTCAACTACCAGTCCGTCGGCTCGTCCGCCGGCATCAGCCAGATCAAGGCGGGCACGATCGACTTCGCGGGCACGGACGCGCCGCTCACCGCAGACGCCTGCAGGGAAGCCGGCCTCCAGCAGTTCCACATGGTCTCCGGCGCGGTCGTCCCGGCCGTGAACCTGCCCGGCATCGCGGACGGCGCCCTCACGCTTGACGGCGCGACCCTCGCCGACATCTACCTCGGCAAGGTCACGCGCTGGAACGACGCGAAGATCGCCGCGCTCAATCCCGGCCTCGCCCTGCCGAACCTGAAGATCACGGTCGTCCACCGCGGCGACGGCTCCGGCACGACCCACATCTTCACGACCTACCTCTCGGCGGTCTCGCCCGAATGGAAGGAGCGCTTCGGCGCGGCGACCCAGCTGAAGTGGCCGTGCGGCATCGCCGGACAGAAGAACCCCGGCGTCTGCAACAACGTGCGGCGCATCAAGGGCGCGATCGGCTACACGGAGTACACCTTCGCGCTGGAGTCGAAGCTGGCCGTCGCCCGCCTCGCCGTCAATGGCAAGGCGACCGCGCCGGACGCCGCCGACTGGCCGATCCTCGGCAAGACCTACATCCTGACGCGCAACGACACGCCGGCGGAGAAGAAGGCCGCGCTCCAGGCCTACTTCGACTGGTGCTTCGTCCACGGCGGCGAGACGGCGCGCAAGCTGCACTACATCCCCGTCGCCCGCTAACGCAATCGACCACAGCTCAGAAAGGATCTGAACCATGAACCGATTGCCTCTCGCAGCCCTGTTCGCGCTGGCCGCCTCGGCGGCCGTCGCGGACGGCACGAACCTCTCCGTCAAGGTCGGCGCGGACGTCCGTCTGCGCTACGACGTGACGGACAACCTGCCGAACGCCAAGCGCGGCGAGGCGGACGACTCCAACTACGCCCGCGTCCGCCTGCGCCCGTGGATCCGCGCGACCTACGCGGACTGCGGCATCTTCCTGCGGCTCGCGGACGAGTTCCGCTACTACAACCGCCCGGAGTCGAACTCCTCGAAGCAGCGCTGGCCGGACGTCCTCTTCATCGACAACCTCTACTTCACGGCGAACCGCCTCTTCGACGGCGCGCTTGACCTGAAGGTCGGCCGTCAGGACATGGCCTTCGGCGCGAAGCGCATCCTCTCGGACGGCACGGGCGGCGACGGCTCGCGTTCCGCGTACTTCGACGCCGTGCGCCTCACCTGGCACGCGGACGAGAAGCGCACGCTCGACGCCTTCGCCCTCTACCAGACGAAAAAGGACTGGATGCCGACCCTGGGCAAGGAACACGAGAACGGCAAGGATCCGCACGCCTACGACACGACGGGCTACTGGCAGGACGAGTTCGGCGCCGGCCTCTACTGGCAGGACCGCGCGAACGCGGACTTCGGCTATGACGCCTACTACGTGGCGAAGAGCGAGATCCGCAACCGCGACTCCAAGTACTACAAGGAAGGCGACCGCGCCGACACCCACACGCTGGGCGTGCGTCTGTTGCCGCGCTTCACCGAGACGCTGAGCGGCGAGTTCGAGCTCGCGGGTCAGGCCGGTTCGAACGACCTGCTCGCCGGCCTCGCGTACGGCGGCCTCACCTTCGCGCCCAAGGCCGGCTGCAAGCCGAAGTTCACCGGCGCGGTCCTGCTGCTCTCCGGCGACGAGGACGGCGACCGCGGCGATCACGCCTGGCACGCGGTCTTCAACCGCGAGACGGGCCTCGGCGAGTCGATCGCGCCGATGTACAACAAGTACGACTACACGAACCTCGTCTACCCGCACCTCGCGTTCGGCTGCAACGTCGGCTCGTTCTCGTCCGTCAAGGCGCAGTTCGGCCCGATGTTCACCGCCGTGAAGGAGGAGGACGCCGGCACGTTCCGGGGCACGTATGCGCAGGTCAAGTACGAGATCAAGCCCGCCAAGCTCTTCGGGGCGGACATCCTCAAGGGCGGCAAGATCGCCTTCCAGGGGGAGTACTTCGGCAAGGGCGACTACTTCAAGGACGGCTCCGACAACGCCGCGTTCTTCGGCCGCGTCGAGCTCGCCTGGAACTTCTAAAGCGTACAGATATCTCGAAGGCAAGCGCGCCGGCGTCAAGTCCGTCGGCGCGCCCACTTTGTGGCCACGCGCAAACGGACAAAATATGGTATACTACAATCGCCTTTGAAGGAAAGGCGGGCGAACCGCCGACGCTGGAGAAGGCAAGACATAGTTCGGGAAGCGTTTCCTGTCGTCAAGCTACTTCGTGTGAGCCGACGCAGATTCCAACCCCCGGACGCCTAAAATCAATTTGCAACTGCAAAGCGATCGTCCAACGAAATGTAGGAAGTTTCAAGACAGGCGACACGGTGCAGGAGACGCGAATGCGTTTCCTCTTTTTGTGTTTCTGTCTTAGGCCATTCCTACAGCCTCGTTGGAGTCACAAAGAGAGGCTTTCTTTTTGTGCGCGATTGCCGAGCGGGGGCGACACGGAAAGAAGAATGGCCCGTTCGACCGACCGTGCAACACAAGACAGGGCAGGGAGTAAACAGAATGAACAGGTTGATGATGGTTGCCGGCATGACCGCGCTTGCTGCGGTGCTGACGGGTTGCGCGACAAATGGTGCCGCCGACAAGGACAAGGTTGCCGCATGGCAAAAGGAACGCACACCGGTCGAGGTGCTGAAATCGCAGATTGCGGTCAAGGCGGCCGGCGCCGTGGTCGAGACATTGGACGTCGTGCCGTTCGGAATCTACAAGTCCATTGCCGACAAGGTTGATAGGGCTGCTGTCATGGAACGCTACCGCCGAATCTACCTGGGCTATGTTGCCGACGTGAAGGCGCTCGAGCAGCAGGGCAAGGCGCGTGATGCCGCGCGCAAGGAAGTCCTTGACCAGGTCAAGGCCCAGCCCAATGGCGCGGAGACGATTGCCAAGCTGAACGAATACCTCAAGATTTCCAAGGAGACGGACTTCGAGGCGATCATGGCGTGGATCCAGAAGATCACGGAAGAGCTTCAGGCCGCGAGCCAGAAGTTTGCCGAGCAGACGCCGCAGGCGCTTCAGCAGCTCGTGGACATCGCCCAGAAGGAGGGCGGCATGGCCGTTGTGAAGATTCCGAGCCAGGGCAAGGACGATCTCGCGGTCATCGGTGCCCAGCTGAAGGATTCCGGCGTTGGCCTTGCGCTGTATGTCGAGATGGTCAACGCAGACAAGGAAGCCGCCAAGGTGCAGGCCGACTATCCGATTGAGGGGTAATCGGGGCTGAATAACGCAAGACGGCCCGACGGCTTGATGCCGCCGGGCCAGACATGGGACTGTTGACATGAAGACTTCTGCATTTGCAATCTATGGCGCGGCAGTCGCCGTGGCCGTCTTGGGCGGCTGCGCGACTGCACCGACCGCACGCGGGCCGATTCCTGCGAAGTACTATTCAAGGGACGAGCTTGAAGACCTCGACGAAGTGAAGCTGCCGCCGAACTACAGCGTGGACAACTTCCGCAAGATGCAGATGGTCTTGAACGTCAAGATCGAGTCCGCCGACGGCAAGACGAAGGTCAGCAAAGGCCTCTCCACGCGCATGCAGACGGAAATGGCCAAGCTGAAGCGCTTCGAGATCTTCTCGCTCCATAACCGCAGCAAGGTCGAGTTGGACGCGATCGGCGATCTGGACGAAGAGGTGAAGGTCGTCGAGGCGGACAAGGTCAAGGCAAGCGACCTGATGCTGACGGGCACGATCAAGGTGACGTGCGCAGTCAACGAGCTTCGCAACGAGAAAGTGTACGTCTACAGCGCGGACGGAGACTTCAGCTGCGAAGACGCCAAGACGCGCACGGTCTACTTCGCCGAGAAGGCGCGCGGCGTATGGGATCGCAAGGTCAAGTACTCGCTGACGGGTCTGGCGCACGGCAACGTCTCCGAAGACCAGGCCATCCAGATCGCCTGTCTTCGCTGTCTTGCGATTGTCGCGAACAAGCTCGGCAACACGTTCCCGACGGGCGGTCGCGTGACGAACATCACGGGCTCGGGCGACACGATGGTCATGTCCGCCGGACAGCATGAGGGCATCGGCGCGAACCAGCAGGTCTGCGTCTTCCTTTCCGAAGACGGTCTCGACATTCCGGTCGCGTTCGCCGAGGCGACGCCCAAGAACGACGGCACGTCGCAGTTGCGCGTCTATCGCTGGAACACGGACAATTCCGACGCCAAGGCGGTCGTCAAGGAGATTCGCGGTTCGGGTCGCAGCTTCCTGAAGCAGTACAAGGGTGACAGGAAGAACGGTCTCTACGCGGTCGCCTTCGGCATGGCCGTTCCTGCCGACTGGGAAAAGAACGCCAACAAGTGAGGGCTGCGGCATGGGCAAGCACATGAGGCGAATGGCGCTTCTGCTCGCCTGTTCGGCTGGGATGGCGGCATCGGCCGCCATCCCAGAGGCGATTCAGAAGACATGGGCGGAAATGAAATCCGCCGACGTGGAGTCCCGTGCGGGATTCGCGAAATCCCTTGGCGTGTATGTCGTCGCCAAAGGCAGCGCGGAGATTACCGGCAGCAAGGCCAAGGCAAAGACGATTGCGCGCGCGAATGCGCTGGAGAATCTCGCTGGCTTCTTCGGAACGCAGATCGAGTCGGCCACGGAGACGTCGATCCGTGAAAGCGCGGTTGGCGAAGCGAGCGAAATCAGGGAGTTCTTTGCGAAGACGACCAAGACGCAGGTCAGGCAGCTCCTCAAGGGCGTACAGGATCTTGCGATGGACGATGACGGAGACACGATGGTCTCGTGGATCTACCTCACGACGAAAGCGCAGGACAAGACCGAGGAACTCAAGGCGGCCATGGACGCGATGGGCGACGAGGGTACGGTCAAGGCGGTCGGTGAGGCGAATACGCACCAAAGCGCTGTCCAGATGGCGCTTCGCGCGGCGGTCGAGCAGGTCGTCGGCACGATGGTCGTGGGCGAGACGAAAATCACGGACAACGAAAAGGTCAAGAACAAGATCTTCTCGGGCGCAGAGGGGTTCGTCGATGCCTATCGCGTGACGGAGGAAGTCGAGATTACGGCGGGCTGGCGCATTTCCGTCGTCGCCAAGGTGTCGAAGAAGAAGATTCTCGATTCGTATCGCGTGTACCTGAAGACGCTGGGCGATCCCGTGTTCTATCTTGACTGCACGTCTTCGGATTCCGAAGTCGAGGACAAGCAGATCGCCGCCCGCTTCGGGCAGTTCTTCCGCAGGCTCGGCTTCAGGATCGGCAAGACGCCGGAAGGGGCCGACTACCGCATCAACGCCAGCGGCGAGTACCGCCGGGTCAAGAATCCCCTTGATGAGGATCAGATCTTCACGCAATACTCAATGGTCATCAAGGTCTTGTCCAAGACGGGAGAGGAGCTCCTGTCGCTGACGAACGATCCGCGCAAGAGCGCGGTCTGCATCAACAATCTCGAACGCGAGCGCGAACTTTGCGCGGACAGGGCGTTCAGGCAGATGGAGAAGCCGGTACACGAGGCAATTAACGACATGATCGCCAGAATGATGGCCGACCACACCGACAAGCTCATGGACGGCAATGACTAACCTCCCGCAAGGGAAACTAAAGACAAAAAAGGGAAACAAGAAATGAATAGACTCATGATTGGTGCGATGTGCCTGGCCTCCGTCGGACGCATCTTTGCGCAGGAGACCGCTTCAGCTCCGGAGGCGACTTCGCAGGAGCCGTACGCGATTGAGGAGAAGGATGTCGATTCGATGATGGACGAGTACATCGCGTCCAAAGGCTGGGTCGAGGGCCTGAACGAAAAGGGCGGCAAGCGTTTCTTCGTCGCGAAGGGGGCGGGTGTCATTCAGGCGCCGCGCGCCAGCCAGAGTTACATTGATTCGCGGGTCAATGCCTACAACAAGGCGATGCTCGAAGCCAAGAAGGCGATGGTCGAATATCTGGGCGTGGACATCGCGACGGAGACGGCCAAGGAGTATGCCGAGGGCAGCGCAGTCAGCCCGACGCCGACCGAGGTTCAGGAAGTCGCCGGAAAGCTCAAGCAGTTCCTCTACGCGAAGCTGAACAAGGCGCTTGCCGCTGAGGGCATCGATCCGGTCAAGGAGCCTGCCGCCGCGAAGGCCGCGCTTGGCAAGCAGCTCAATTCCGAGAAGTATCGGAAGATGATCTCGACGTTGGCGCAGGCTAAAGTCATTGGTCTCCAGGCAGCCTGCACCTTCGAGGGTTCGCCGTCTTCTGACAAGGGCGAGATTGGCGTCGTCGCCATCTGGAGCGACAGGCTTCAGCAGATGGCATCCTCGATCGTGACGGGGCGACCCGTTCCGGCTGTCGGCGGCAAGAAGCCGATCGCGGCGCAGGTGTCGTCCGATCCCAGGGTGCTGATGTCGACGTTCGGCGTCCAGCAGAAGATTGACGAGAACGGCGATCTCGTGCTGGTCGGCTTCGGGCAGGCGGGCGCGATCAGCGAGTCGAAGATGTCGGCCAATGCCGCAAAGACGAAGGCGCGGCAGATGGCGATTGCGGCGATCCGCGAGTTCGCGGGCGAGCAGGTCGCGGTTGCGACGGACACGCTCAACGCCGAGACTGCGGAGGAGTTCGAGGGCGGCGCAGAGGCTTACGCCAATGAAAGCGCGATGAAGGAGAAGGTCAAGGCGGCGGCGGGGCGCATGAACATCGCCGGGATTGCGCCGCTCAGGAACGTCAAGTGCAAGCATCCGCTGAACGGCAAGACGGTCTTCGTGTGCGCCGTCACCTGGTGTCCGAAGCAGACGGGGCAGGCCCGTCAGCTCAAGGCGAGCAGGGCCCGGCCTTCGGCGTCCAAGACGGATGCGCGTCCGGCAGCCGCCACGACAGCGCCGGCACCGACGGGTCCGCTCAACAACCAGGGGCAGGGCGCGGATGAGGATGCGTTTTAAGTCGCATCTCCTCATGGGAGCTGTCGTCATGGCCCTGTCCGCTTCGGCGGACAGGGTGCATGACGTCTTCGAGGCCAATAAAGATGTCATTCTCGCCCAGCCGGTTACGGTCTGCGGCGATGTGACGTTTTCCGTCGGGCGGGCGACATCGCCGCGAAATCGAGGCGATGCCGTCGGATATGCCAAGGCCGCAGCCCAGGCGAAGTGGAATCTTGGTGAGCGGCATCGCGCGACGGCCGCATGGCCGCGTGACATCCTTGAGTCGGAGATGGCGGACGCATGGCTTGAATACCGAAGTCGGCAGCACGAACGCTTTTCGCCTGTGGGCATGCAGCGCATACAGACGAAGAAGACGCCGCCTGACGGCTATCGCGTCGTACTGAGTTTTCCGTCCGAGCAGGTGCGTGTGCCGAAGCCGACGTCGGCAGAGCTAAAGTCGGCTTTGGAGGCTGTTCGCGAACGCAAAAGGATGGCGGAAGAGGCGTACGCACGGGCGGCGATGGCGGCAAGCGGGCGCAAGGCTCAAATAACGGAATCCGTTTCCGCTGATCATGTTTCTGAGGACAGAACTGTTCACTCAAAAAGACCTCAGTCTGTCACAGGGGCTGTGGATGAAGAAACCACGAAAAATGACGGTTTTGACGAAGACCTGATGCTGTAGCAACGTAACGTCACGTCGGTTGAGTGTTGCAAGAGGGCCGAGGGGTCGGGCCGAGGGGTCTGTCCCCAACTTTTTCGGGCGAAAATGGCAAAAATCAAGACGTTTTGTTCAGATAGCATAAAAATGAGAATTCTATGCGGAAAATTCTGAAGGGCCGCAGATAGGAATCGGCGTGCTGTCTCAAGACCGTGCGAGTAACTTCCCGCTCCGACGCGCGTGTGTCGCAATTGTGCGGGCTGTCGTCACCTCTACCATCAGAGCCCCACCACCGTCGGCAATTGTGCTATAATTCCCGCCTGTTGATTTCACAGGAGGAATTGTCATCATGTCATTCCGTTCGTCACGAGCGCCTTTGCTCAAGTGCCAGTTCGCGCACCGGATTCCGGGGCGCGTGCGTCTCGTCTGCCGTGCCGTGCGCTACCTGTCGGCCGAGCAGACCGACCTCGAAAACCACTTCTCGCAGCTGCGCGGCGTCCGCTCGCAGCGCATGAACTGCGCGGCGTCGAGCGTCGTCCTCACCTACGACCCGGAGGTGACGGGCGACGAGGAGCTGCTGGAGTCCGTCGAAAGCCTGATCCAGATCCATTCCCTGAGCGCGCTCCGCAAGGAGCGCGAGGAGCGCAACCACCTGCGCGTTCAGGAGCGCGACCTGCACGAGGAGACGCTGCCCGTCATGCTCACGCGCGCGGGCGTCGCGGGCACGTTGCTCGTCGGCTCGTGGCTCTTCAGGCGCGCCGTGCCGGCGACCCTGCTCGGCCGCGCCCTGACGCCGACCGGCTTCGGCGCGCTCGCGCTCGCGCTGCCGATCTTCCGCAGCGGCCTCGGTGCGCTCGCGCGGACGTTCCTGCCGAACGCGGACACGCTGAGCGCGCTCGCGATCGCCTCCAGCGTCGCGTCGGGACGCGCCGGCTCGGCGCTGACCGTCCTTCTCCTGCACGACCTCGCCGAGTCGCTTACGGCCTACACGATGGACCAGACGCGCAACGCGATCCGCGACATGCTGTCGGTGGACGGCGAGGAGGCGTGGCTCTCGGCGGACGGCGAACTCGGCTCGCCGCTCCGTCGCGTGCCCGTCTCGGAGCTGAAGCCCGGCTGCTACATCGTCGTGCACACGGGCGAGAAGATCGTCGCGGACGGCGAAGTCGTCGCGGGGCGGATCCTCGTGGACCAGTCGTCCATCACCGGCGAGTTCGGCCCTGTGCCGCGCGAGGCGGGCGGCAAGGTCTACGCCGGCACGCTCGCCGTGGACGGCACGGCGGCCGTGCGCGTGGAGTCCGTCGGCGAGGGCACGGCCGTCTCGCGCATCATCCGCATGGTCGAGGACGCGGAGGGCAAGAAGGCCGAGATCCAGACGTATGCCGACCGCTTCTCGTCCGCGCTCGTGCCGGTGAACATCACGCTCGCGCTGGCGGTCTTCCTCGGCACGCGGGACGTGAACCGCGCGCTCAACATGCTCGTCATCGACTACTCGTGCGGCATCCGCCTCTCGACGGCGGCGGCGCTCTCCGCCGCGATCTCGACGGCGGCCCGCAACGGCGTGCTCATCAAGGGCGGCGGTTCGCTGCAGTCGCTCACCGAGGCGGACACGCTCATCCTCGACAAGACGGGCACGCTCACGGAGGGCAAGCCGCGCGTGACGTCAATCGCGACCGTCTCGTCCGAATACTCGCGCGAGGAGGTGCTGGCGCTCGCGGCGGCGGCGGAGGAGACGAGCCGGCACCCGATGGCGAACGCGATCCTCGCCCAGCTCCAGCGCGTCGGCGGCAAGGTGCCGCGCCATCAGGAGATCCACACGGTCGTCGGGCGCGGCGTCTGGACGAAGGTCGGGCGCGCGGTCGTGCGCGTCGGGTCGAAGCGCTTCCTCAACGAGGCGGGCATCCACACGCACCCGATGCGCGACCAGGCCTCGAAGCTCTTCGCGAACGGCGAGAGCGTCATCTACGTCGCGCGCGGCGCGGAGATCGTGGGCCTCATCGGCATCCGCGACCCGCTGCGCGAGAACATGAAGAAGGCCCTCAACCGCCTGCGGCTCGCGGGCGTGGACGACATCCTGCTCCTCACAGGCGACCAGGAGCAGCAGGCGGATGTCGTCGCGCGGCGGCTCGGGCTGGACGGCTTCGAGTCGGAGCTCATGCCGGAGGACAAGGCGAAGGTTATCCTGCGCCTGCAGGCGGGCGGCAACGGCGTCGTCATGGTCGGCGACGGCATCAACGACGCGCCGGGCCTCGCGTACGCCGACGTGGGCATCGCCCTCGGCAAGACGCGCACGGACGTCGCGATGGAGGCGGCGGACATCACGATCGCGGGCGACAACGCGATGCTGCTGCCGGCGACCTACGGACTCGCGCGGCACACGATGGACGTCATCCGCCAGAACTTCTTCGTGTCGGTGGGCGTGAACACGGTCGGCCTGCTCCTTGGCGGGCTCGGCCTCATTCCCGTCATCGTCGGCGCGACGCTGCACAACGCGAGCACGATCCTCGTCGTCGGCAATTCGCTGCGCATCTTCTTCTACGACATGCAGGACGCGAAGAAGTGAACGGCTGCGAATACGGGCGGAGAGTGAGGGATTCGAACCCCCGGAGGACTTGCATCCTCAACGGTTTTCAAGACCGCCGCGATCGACCGCTCCGCCAACTCTCCCGCAAACGGTGCGTATTATAGCATAATCTGGCCGCCCGAATAATGGCATGCCTTGCGTCATGAAGAAAAAAGCCTATCTCTTTGACATGGACGGGGTGCTGGTGGACAACTGCCGGTACCATGTCCGCGCCTGGCTGGAGTTCGCCCGCCGCCACGGCGGACACCTGACGGAAGAGCAGGTTGTCGCGTGGATGGGCGCACCGGGGCGCGACTACCTCGTGCGCATGTTCGACGAGCCGCTCCCGGAGGCGCGTCAGGTGGAGCTTCTGCGGGAGAAGGAGGCCCTTTACCGCGAAATCTACCGTCCGCACCTCGCGGCGACCGAAGGGCTGGTCGACTTCCTGTCGGACGCGCGCGCGGCGGGCGTCGCCTGCGCGATCGTGACGGGCGGCACGCTGGACAACGTCGATTTCGTTCTGGACGGGCTGAAGATCCGGGACTTCTTCTCCTGCATTGTCGATTCGACCCAGTATGCGCGCGGCAAGCCGGCCCCCGACGGCTACTTGCGGGCGGCGGCCCGGCTGGGCGTCCGGCCGGCGGACTGTACGGTTTTCGAAGACGCGCTCAACGGCATCGCGGCTGCGCAGGCGGCGGGAATGGACGTCGTTGCGCTCGTCGGCACGAATCCGCGCGACGTCCTTGCGGCGGCGCATCCGACGCGCGTCATCGGCTCGTTCCGCGACCTGCTTCGCGGCGCGTGACCAGTTGCGGACGGGCGGCCGCCTTTGGTATAATCTCCCTTCACAAGGAGGATTCAGACATGGAAGTCGTCTACGCGAAGGATCCTTGCGGCGGCAAGGGCAACATGAAACTCGAAAAGATTCTCTCCGAGGCGGAGATGAAGGACAAGTGCGGGCTTTTCGCGCGCGTCACCCTGCATCCCGGCGACGTGCTCGGCTATCACGAGCATCACGGCAACGGCGAGTGCTACTTCATCCTCTCGGGCGCGGGCGTCTACGACGACAACGGCACGAAGCGTGCCGTCAAGGCGGGCGACGTGACGTGGACGCCAGACGGCTCGGGCCACGGCCTCAGCAACGCCGACGGCGCGGAAGACCTCGTCTTCATGGCGCTCATCATCAACGCCTGACGACGATGGCGAGCCGTCCCTCGACCCTCGACCGGCTCGTCGCGCTCATTCGCGAGACGAGTTCGGCGATTCCCGAAGACGTCCGCGCGGCGTTGCGCGCGGCCCTGCGGCGCGAGACGCGCGGCAGCTCTGCGGCGGTCGTCCTCCAGACGATCCTCGACAACTGCGCGCTCGCGGCGAAGAACGGCACGCCGCTCTGCCAGGACACGGGGACGCTCACGTTCTTCGTCGATGCGCACCTGCGCCGCCGCGTGACGCCGGCCCTGCTCAAGAAGGCGGTCGCCCGCGCGACGGCGCTTGGTTACCTGCGCAAGAACACGATCGACGCCGTGACCGGCAGGAGCTGCGACGACAACTGCGCCGAGGGCGCACCGGTCGTCCACTACGTGGAGAGGGAACGGGGAACGGTGACATTGCTCCTGAAAGGCGGCGGGTCTGAGAACATGTCGCGCCAGTATTCCCTGCCGGACGCGGCGCTCGGCGCGGGACGCGATCTCGCGGGTGTGCGTGCGTGTGTTCTCGATGCCGTCCAGAAGATCCAGGGCTACGGTTGCGCGCCGGGCATTCTCGGCGTCTGCATCGGCGGCGACCGCGCGACGGGGTTCGAGGTCGCCAAGGAACAGTTGCTGCGTCCGCTGGACGAACCGCTTGGCCGGTTTGAGAAGACGCTGTTGCGCGAGGCGAACCGGCTCGGCATCGGCCCGATGGGGCTGGGCGGGAAGACGACGTTGCTGGGCGTGAAGGTCGCTTCGCGGACGCGGCTGCCGGCCTCTTTCTTCGTGACGGTCGCCTACATGTGCTGGGCCTGCCGCCGACAGACCATTTTTCTTGAGTCCGGGGGAACTCCCACCGCGGCAACTCCGTGACTCCGTGTCCAAGCGTCGCAGACATTCATGAAAATATTGACTTATCCATTTGACGAGAAATCCGTCCGCGCACTGAAGGCGGGCGAGGCCGTGTCGATTACCGGGCGGCTCTACACGGGACGCGACAAGTTCCATAAGTTCTTCGCGGACGGCGGTGCGCTGCCCGTCGATTTCACGGACGGTGCGCTCTACCACTGCGGGCCGGTCTGCGTGAAGGACGCCGCCGACTGGCGAGTCGTCGCGGCGGGGCCGACAACAAGTGTGCGCGAGAATCCCTACGAGCCGGCGTTCATCGCGGCATCGGGCGTGCGACTCATCATCGGCAAGGGCGGCATGGACGCGGCGACGCTCGCGGCGATGAAGAAGCATGGCTGCGTCTACGTCCAGGCCGTCGGCGGCGCGGGCGCGCTTTACGCGGCGTCCGTGAAGAAGGTCGTGGGCGTCTCGCTGCTGAAGGAATTTGGCGCGGCGGAGGCCGTCTGGCATTTCGACGTCGTGGACTTTCGCGGCGTCGTGGCGATGGACGCCCACGGCCATTCGCTTTTCGACGATGTGAACCAGGCTTCGGCGAAGGTCTTGGACGACATGAGAAGGCAAAGCCCGATTTGACGGCATTCGGCGGAACGTGGTATAATTCGTCCGTTCTATACGAATGCAGCGCATTCGGTGCATCGCAAAAAGGATTGACGATGTCAGAAGAAACAAGAAAACTAAAGGTTTATGTAGAAACCTCGTTTGTCTGCTATCTGACGGGGGATGCGACGACAGACCCGAAAGTCGCCGCAGATCAGGCCTATACTCGGCAATGGTGGCGGTTGGAGCGGGCTGGGGTCGAGATTTGCGTTTCGCGCTATGTTTACGCCGAGTGTTCCATTGGCCGAGAAGATGCGGTTGCGCGACGTTTGAGTGTTTTGGACTCGCTTGTCACGGTGCAAGGTGACGATGAGAAAATCGATTCATTGGCGGCGCAACTCATTTCCGGACATGCGCTCCCGCAAGGAGAGACTACGGATGCGCTGCACATTGCAACGGCGGCTGTTGCAGGGGCAGATGTCCTGTTGACGTGGAATTGCCGCCATATGGCAAACCCGCGTACGCTTCCGAAGACAGTTGAAATCATTGAAAAGGCAGGGTTTCGATGTCCTTGGATTATGACGCCGAAGACGTTCTTGGAGAACATGAACATGGAGGTTGAAGACAATGAATAAGGAAAATGCGATTATCCGTGAGGTTCGGGCTGTCCGTCGCAAAATTGCGGAACTGTGCGACAATGACTTGAAGAAAATCACGGATTATGCAAACAGGGTTTATGAGCAACATCGGCGCCAAACTTATGCGGCGTTGGCGCGTTGACCTCGGTTGCGGACGAAGCCGACAGATGCGCGCGAAGCAAAGCCCCCTGTCGTCTCTCATCGCCCGGACGAAGGCCGCTCTGTGAAAAAGCCAACCGAAGAAGAAACACCGTCTCACATGAAACTCCTCTTTCTCAGTGACATTCACGGCGTGCCTTCGACACTGGAGGCCGCGTTTGCGTCCGCCGACTCGCTCGGCTACGACCGCATCGTGCTGCTCGGCGATCTCCTCTACCACGGGCCGCGCAACGGCGTGCCGCACTTCTACGACCCCGTGCGGGTCGCGCACCTTCTGAACGCCCGCAAGGACAGGATCATCGCCGTGCGCGGCAACTGCGACGCCGAGGTCGACCAGATGATGTTCGAGTTCCCGATGATGGGCGACTATGCCGTCGTCGAGGCGGGCAACGAGACGTTCTTCTGTACGCACGGCCACCTCTGGAACGAGCACAGCCTGCCGCCGCTCGGCTTGGGCACGGTGCTTGCCCACGGCCACACGCACATCTCGGAACTGAAGAGGCTGCCGTGCGGGCTCACGGTCTTCAATCCCGGCTCGGTGTCGCTGCCGAAGGGCGGCACGTCGCGCTCGTTCGGCTATTTCGACGGCCAGACTCTGCGCCACTACACGATCTAGGGGCGTGCGGGGCGGTCTTGCCTTCGCCAGGTGCGCATGGACGTTCCGGCGTGGCGGCGGAAGAGGTTCTTGAGGTAGTTCGCGTTCGGATAGCCCGCGCGGCGCGCGACTTCCTCGATCGGCAGTTCCGTCTCGGCGAGCAGTCGCTTCACTTCGCCGAGGCGGACGTCGAGGATCGCCTGCAGCAGGGAGCTTCCCGTCTCCTCGCGGAAGCGGAGATCGGCGAGGCTGCGCGAGACGCCGAGGTGGTGCACGACGTCCGCCGCCGTGATGCCCCGCAGGGCGTTGGCCGCGATATAGGCGCGCGCCGCGCGGACGATCGACTGCCCGACCGAGGCGTTGCGCGTCGAGCCGCGCTCCTCGATGCTGCGAAGTCCGATGAGGAAGACGCGCCGCTTCGGCCGCGCCCCGTACATCATCGCCTGCAGCTCGCGCGCCGCGCGGTAGCCTTCCGTCTCGAAGTCCGGCGCGAGGCTCGTCAGCGAGGGGCGCACGTAGTCGCAGACCATCTCGTCGTCGCCGACGGAGAGGACTTCGACGTCGTCGGGGATCTTCAGTCCGGCGTCGCGCGCCGTCTCGACGATGCGGCGTCCGAGGTCGTCGTAGGCTGCGAAGACGCCGCAGGGCTTCGGCAGGGCGAGGAGCCGCTGGGCGAGCGTCTTCTGCGGCAGGGTCTCGGCATTTTCGAGGATGACGGCGGCGTGTCCGCGTTCGGCGAGCTCGTCGGCAAACGCCGCGCCGCGTTCCGCACTCCAGGCGCGCGTCGTCGCGGCTTCCGCAAAGGCGAAGGCGCGAAGCAGGGGACTGGACGCAAGCCGGCGCGCGGCGGCCTTGCCGAACGCGGCGTTGTCGTCGTTGACGAAGACGGCGCGCGGGATGCGCGCGAGCGCGTCGTCGCTTGGCTGGTCGATGAAGACGGCCGGCGCGCCGAGCGCGGCGTAGAGGCGGTTCGTGTCGCGGTCTTTCGGCGAGATGAAGATGTAGCCGTCGTACTTCTCGCGGACGGCTGCGCGCAGGACGCGCGGCGAGTAGTCCGCAAACGAGCGGACGAGGTTCAGGTCCCACGTGCGGCCCTCGCCGAGGAATCGGTAGATGCCCGTGAGATGTCGCCGCCCCGCCGCGCTGGCGAGGTTGACGAACGCGAAGACCCGAAATCGCCTTTTCCGATTCACGCCGGGCAGTATACCATAAAACGGCGGCTGTGAGGCGGTTTTGGCCGTTTCCCGTGACGAGACCGAGTTGCGGTTGTGTGGGGCCGTGACACGGGCAGATGATAATATGATATAATTTGTCGAAATCGAAGAAAGGAATCGGCAATCTAGATTGACATAGAATAGACCGGTCGCGCCCAATGGGTGGCCGGCTCTCCATTCGGACGGAATGCGCCGTGTCGCGTCCGCAACCGAAGAGCGGGAGATGTGCGGGGTGGGAAACCTAACCCGTGCAGCGTACGCGAATCAGCGTATGACGCTTTGTAGGGAAACTTCGCCAAAGTACAAAATAGAAAGCGGAATACGGTGGTCGCGCTACGTGGTTCATCCACGTGGCGCGTTTCATCATTCATGTTTTCTATTTGGGTGTTTGGCGACACCTCCTACAAGACGTGGTGATTGGAACACGCCACTTTCTTTTTCTGCCGCAAGGTGGCCGTGTTGAAGGTCGGCGGCAGGGAAGAAACGTGGACGAATGATAAAAGACAGATGGACAACGCTTGCAGGAGAGTTCCTGCGCTATGTCGTTGTGGGCGGTTTAGCTTTCCTCGTTGATCTTGGTACGTTAACGCTTGCCCAAGAACTTATTTTCAAGACTATTCCCTTTGGCATTTACCTTGCCACGGCGATAGGCTTTGTTGTCGGATTGACGGTCAACTATGCTCTTTCTCTCCGGCTCGTCTTTACGCAAGAGAAAGACCGTGGCAAAGGCCGGACGGTGAGCGCATTTCTCGTCTTCGGCCTCATCGGGCTGCTGGGCCTTGGGTGGACTGAACTCGGCATGTGGATCGGCGTTTCGGTGCTGGGCGGGCACTATGCGCGTGTGAAGATCGTGGTGACAGGAGCCGTTCTCCTCTGGAACTACCTCGGTCGAAAGATTCTGATATTCAACAGGGAGAACATTGCATGAAAACGGCTATTGTCATCGGGGCCGGCCCCGCCGGGCTGACCGCTGCGCATGAACTCGTCGCCAAGGGCGAAGGCGCGTGGCGGATTCTGGTGCTTGAAGAATCGTCCGCGCTCGGCGGCATTTCGCGGACGGTCGTCCATGGCGACTGCCGCATCGACATCGGCGGACATCGCTTCTTCTCGAAATCAAGGGACGTGAATGACCTCTGGACAAGGCTCATGCCGATACAGGGCGCTCCCGCACGAGACGACATTCTCTCGTGCCGACCTTGCCATTCGGAGGTCGGCGGCCCCGATCCCGAAAAGGAAGATCGCGTCATGCTACGCCGTCGCCGCATCAGCCGCATCTACTACCTGCGGCATTTCTTCGACTATCCGATTTCGATTCGACCAGCCACGTTCTTCGCCATGGGACTGGTGCGCACATGGGAAGCCGGATGGAGCTATCTCTACAGCGCCGTCGTGAAGCGTCCTGAGAAATCCCTTGAGGATTTCTACATCAACCGTTTCGGACGTGTCCTTTATTCGATGTTCTTTGAGGATTACACCGAAAAGCTGTGGGGCGTTCATCCGTCGCGGATTTCGCCCGAATGGGGCGCCCAGCGCGTCAAGGGGCTGTCTCTTTGGAAGGCGATCTTGAACGTGTTCATCCCCAAGGGCGGCAAGCGGGAGACCTCCCTGATCGAAGAGTTCATCTACCCCAAGAAAGGGCCGGGACAGCTTTGGGAAACCTTGGCGGAGGACCTGCGCGCCAAGGGTGTCGAAATCAGGCTCGGGACGAAGGTTGTTGGCGTGGAGACGTCCGAAGGGCGCATTCGTGCCGTGCGGACGTCCGACGGGCAGACGCTCGCCTGCGATGCGCTGTTCTCCTCGATGCCCGTCAAGGATCTGGTGGCGGCAATGCCGAACGTTCCGCCGGACGTCAGGCGGGTGGCGGACGGGTTGCCTTACCGCGACTTCATCACCGTGGGGCTGCTCGTCGACAGGCTGGCCATCAAGAACGCGACGAAGCTTCGCACCGTCAACGACATCGTGCCCGACACGTGGATCTACGTGCAGGAACGCGACGTGCGGATGGGGCGCATCCAGATCTTCAACAACTGGAGCCCTTACATGGTTGATGACGTGACGCGCCATGTCTGGGTCGGGCTTGAGTATTTCTGTTCGGAGGGCGACGAACTCTGGAACATGAGCGACGAGGCCTTCACGGAAAGGGCCGTTGTCGAGCTGCGGCAGATCGGGGTCCTCGGTGTCCAGACGCCGGTTCTCGACTCCGTACGGCTACGGGTGAAGAAAGCCTATCCCGCCTACTTCGGGACGTATGCCGAGTTCGGGAAGGTTCGCGCCTGGCTGGACGGCTTCGAGAACCTGTACTGCATCGGGCGAAACGGGCAGCACCGCTACAACAACATGGATCATTCGATGCTGTGCGGCATGGAGGCCGTGCGGTCTCTCCTGACGGGAAACGACAAGGCGGCCGTCTGGAATGTCAACACGGAGGAGGAATATCATGAAGCTCAGTAAATCGACGTGGACAATCTTTGCCGTCGGCATCGCGCTGCGGTTGGCTCTCTGGAGTTTCCAGTCCGCGCCCGAAGGCGATGACGGGCTGCGCTATCTGTCCGAGAGCGTGAACATGGTCAGGCATGGGGTTTTCTCGTCGGCCTCATTCATGGAGGCGAAGAACGTGCCGCCTCCTTCGGCTCACGACCTGCCGCTGTGGCCCGGCATCATGGCCGGTTACTACTGGATGACGGATTCGATTCGGCGTACGCAGTATTTGGCCGGACTGACAAACGTCTTCCTGTGCGCGCTTGGGGCCTTGATGCTGTGTTCGATGCTGAAGAACAAGCCATTCGGATTTTCGGACAGGCAGGTGGCCGTCGGATGCGGCGTGTATCTCTTTATGCCGGACACGATCATCTACTCGCTCTGCCACATGCCAGACCAGTTGGCGGTGACGGCAATCATCGTCTCCCTGTGGTTCTATTTCAGAGCCGTCTCCGGCAGACGGCTTGCACTTGTGGGCGCTACGCTCTCGTTTGTGACGGCCATCTACGCCAAGCCCATCTGCATCCCGCTGTCGGCGGCTTTGATTCTGGCTCTCGCGTTGATTCTGAAAGACGTCTGGTGGAAGAGGGCGACGATGATGCTGGCCTGTGGACTGGCGGTTGTCGCTTGTCTGCACCCGTGGACGGTACGCAACAGGCATGCGTTCGGAACGGCGGGATTGACGACGATTTCGGGCACGAACCTTTATGTGTGCAACTGGGGGCGACTGGTCGAGCAGCTGCCGTCCGCAGAGAAAGCGAAGGAACAGGAGTCCATGAAGAGATTCGAAACGTCGATTCAGGCGGACGACTTGATGAGGCAGTCTCAGGAAAAGGGGGCATATGCGAAAGAGCGCATTCTCGCCCATCTGCCCCAGTACGGGCTTTTCACGCTCAAGCGACATCCGCGCCTGTATGGGGGCACGGGCACGGTGGCCTTGTTCAGATATCTTGGCCTTGAACGGATTTGCGATTGTCTTGACGCACTTTGGGGTTCGGGTCTGTCGCGTGGGCGGGCTGTCAACCCGGATCGTCCCTACATGATTTATGAGAAAGCGGTAGGCGTAACCGTTCAAGTCTTTTCCTGGATGGTGCTGTTGGGTGGATATGTCCTTGTCTTGGCAGGTCTATGGAAAGGGCTTTGCTTCGTGATTTCCAGTCGCGAGAACAGGTTGCAGAACGGGCTTGTCTACCTTTGCCCCATTCTTTGCCTTGTCTTGCTGGCGCTTGTGATTGGCCCGATTACCTCGACGCGCTATCGGTTCATCATGATTCCGTTCTTCGCCATGATCGCCGCCCGTGCGTGTCAATCAGACTCATGAGGCAATTGCAAAACCTTCACGATTGCGGACGGGCTAGGCCCGTCCCTCCCGAGTGATGGCGAATGAGGGACATTGAAACGTCCGACGGGATTGTGGTATAATTTACACATAGATTATGCGTGAGAATATAATACTTGAAGGAATAATATTCTATGAGGTTCCTTGATCGGCAAGAGGAGATGCGGCGGCTGATGCGGTTGCATGCGGAGGGGCGTGGCGGCTTCGTTGCGCTCTGGGGGCGTCGCCGCATCGGGAAAAGCGAACTCCTGAAAGAATGGTGCAAGGCGACAGGTGGCCTTTATGCGGTTGCCGATCGATCATTGCCGGCTGTCCAGCGTCAGGATTACGCACAAGTCGTCGAGAGCCGGTTTGCGGGTTTCGCCGCCGTCACGTACCCGACGTGGAAGTCTCTCTTTGAGGAGCTGGGGCGCCGTGCTGCCGCCGAAGGATGGCACGGTCCGGTCGTCTTCGACGAATTCCCCTATTGGATGGAAGCCGACGAGACAATCGTATCCGTCCTGCAGAACTGGATTGACGGGGAAAAGTCCAGAGGCGGGCTTCTGGTCGCGATTGCCGGGTCGAGTCAGCACATGATGCAGGGCGTCGTCATAGACCACGATTCCCCTCTCTACGGGCGTTGTGACGAGCGAATCCGGCTGTCGCCGCTGGCGATCGGGTTCATCCGCGAAGGGTTGCGGCTCCGTGATCCGCTGGATGTCGTGCGAGCGTATTCCGTTTGGGGCGGCATTCCGCGGTATTGGGTTGCGGCCGAACGCTATGGTCGTGACCTTGACGAGGCCCTCGACGAACAGGCGTTGGATCCGCTTGGCCTTTTCCACGAGGAGCCGGCGACGATTCTCCAGAGCGAGATTCCGACGGCAATCAGCCTAAAGCCCTATCTCGACGTCATCGGTTCGGGCGCACGGCGCGTCAGCGAAATTGCTGGACGCCTTGGACTTGCGGCCACGGCGTTGCCGAAACCGCTTTCTCGACTGATCGACCTCGGACTGGTTTCTCGCGAAACGCCCTACGGCGAAAGCGAGAAGAGCTCAAAGAAATCGATTTATCGCGTGAGCGATCCGTTCTGCCGATTCTGGTTCAGGGTCATGGCCTCTCGGCGTAGCGTTTTCGACAGCGCACCGGCATCCATTCGCAAGTCCGTCTGGCGTACGCAGTCAAACGCGCTGTTCGCCGAGGCGTGGGAGGACTTGGCGCGGGGTTTCGTCGTCCGCTCGCCGCAGTTGGCAGCTCTTGCGGGCGAGGGTGACTTCTGGCGTCCGGCGGGACGTTGGTGGCAAGGCACGGCGCATGAGCTGGATGTCGTTTCCGTTAGCGGCTCCGGAACGCGGACGCTCGTGGGCGAAGCGAAGTGGTCGAATCGCGCCTTTTCACGGCAAGAGGCCGAATCTCTCGTCCGGGCGTTTGCGGGAATCCCCGTTCCGGACAAGTTTCCTCAGGATGTTCGGCGCGTGCTTTTCCTCTCGTCCGTCGCATCTGGCGTTCCGTCCGTAATCGGTGAAACGCTGATTCTCACGGCTGAGGACATCGTCTCGTCTTCACGTCCGTGAAGAATTCGTGGGGACAGGCCCCCGTTTCTTCCACCGCCGCGCGGCGGAGCTGACGCCAGACGAGCGGACGCTCGCCGACCGCGCCGCGTCCATCATGACGGGCGGCGCGCATCCGTCTGCCCTGACAGACGACGAGCTGCTGCCGCCTCTTTCAGCCCGATAGGAGACGGCTTTTCACGGATTCCATTCTGTCTGCGTGATGCAGTCTTGCCAAAATGAGAACATGATGCGGAAAATTCTCAAGCGAGAGAAAGCGAGCGGACTGTCTTTCATGCTGAAGCGCTGGAAAGGGTGACCCACGCGGTTGACACGCGGCAGGAATAATGCTACACTACCGCACATAAAATTTGAGACTGGGTTCAGATGACGTTGAAAAACAGGATGAGACGGTGGATGTTCGCGCGCGCTTCGCGTCGCGCGGCAACGTGCCCGCAGAGCGCGTCAGGATGCGCTCTGGCGCGTCCGCTCAAGTCTAGTACCCCCCCCCCCGCTTTTGGCCGAGGCCGCTGAGGCCCATTTGGCGGCCGCTGGCGCGCGGCTCGCAAGGGCGAGCGTTGCCATGTTCCCGTTGCCGCGGATTTGCTCGGCGACAGGCATAAGGCCGTTGTCGCTTTCGGAATGCACGTTCTTGTGCAACCCTGTAACAACAAGCAAAGAAAGGAACAAGCTCCGTATGGAAAGTCTCTGGAAAATGGTCGGCAAGGGGAAGGCGGTCGCCTTCTCGACGGTCATCGGGTTCGTCGGCGTGGCCCTGGCGTCGTCGACGCTCTTGGCCGATGACGTCGCGTGGGTGCTTGACGGAAGCACGAACCGCGTGGCAGTCGCCTCTGCGAGGAGCGCGAACGGCGCGCCGCTGAAAACGCGGCTGTCGAACGAGGCCGTTTCTTCTGGGGCGGCCATCCTGATGACGACAAGGGCGCCGGGAATTGCCCTCATCATTCGCTGAGAAAGGATCTGTCCATGAAGCGCATTCTCCTGTCTTTCGGAATTCTCGCAACGGCTGTCGTCCGTGCGGCGGAGCCTGAACTTTCCGACGTCGCGATCACCCAGCTCTCGAACCGCCTGGTCGAGGTGTCCTATACGCTCTCGGGCGCACGGGCCATCGTCACGCCTGTCTTCCGAGTAGACGGCGAGGCCATCGACATGAAGGATGCCGTCACGCTCGGCGGCGACGTGCGCCGCATCGTCGCGCCGGGTGCGCGCCGCTTCGTGTGGGATCCGCGAACAGATTGGAAGGGCGAAGAGCTGGAAGCCGAGCGCCTGTCGGTCGAGCTCCGCGCCTGGTCGGTCGAGGCCCCGCCGCCCAAGATGGTCGTCGATCTCGACCCGTTCGTCCAGTCGTCGCCGTCGAACGTGCTGTTCTACGTCTCCGAGGGCGAGCTGCCCGGCGGCGTGGCGGACGCGCGCTACCGCACGACGAAACTGCTGATGACGCTTGTCCCGGCCAGGAACGTGCGCTGGCGGATGGGCGACGGCACGGCGGCGGGCAGCAAGTACGTGACGCTCTCGAAGGACTTCTACATCAGCGCGTTCACGTTCACTCAGGGGCAGTCCCTGACGGCGCTCGGCACGGCCGGCAACTACAACACGGGCCATGAGGATTCGGCCTTCTGTCCGGTCGAGCCGAAGTACGAAAGCCTGCGCAAGCAGACCTATGGCAAGGCGGACGTGCCGGACGGCTGCTGGATCAAGACGCTTCGCGTCCAGACCGGGCTGCCCTTCGACCTGCCCAGCGAGTTCCAGTGGGAATACGCCATGCGCGGCGGGGCCGAGACGCTCACGGACATGAACGACTACGGCTGGTGGGGCAAGGGCGCTACGTGGATGTGGGGTTCGTGCAGCGGCAATGCGGCATGGACGACCTGTTCGCGCGACGGGGCGCATCCGGTCGGCCTGAAGAAGCCCAACGCCTTCGGCGTCTACGACATCGTCGGCAATGTGCGCGAGTACACGCGCACGGGATACGAGGACCTGGACACCGCCGAGGAACGCGATCCCGAAGGGGCGGTCACCGACGGAAACTACGTCGTCCGCCGCTCGGGGCGGCACAGCGGCGATGACGAGAGCTGCCAGAAATTGAGCTACCGTAATAAGTTCTGGTACGCTTCCGAAAACAACAACACCGGCTTCCGGCTCGTTCTGCCGGTCGACTGGAACTGAAAGGAACTGCACAATGAAGAAGAATAGCCTTGTTCTGTCCCTTCTGGCCATCCTCGGATTGTCGACTGGCGTTGTCGCGTCGGACGTCCCCGTCGTCTCGAACGTGCAGCTGGAGCAGCGCGGACGACGGCTCTACGTGACATATGACCTTGTGGAAGCCCCCGCCGTCGTGACGATGGACATCCTGACGAACGGCGTCTCGATCGGCGAGGCCGCCCAGGCCTTCTACAGGGGCGCCGTCAACCGCCATGTGTCCGTCGGCCGCGGGCATCTGATCACGGTTCGCCTGCTGGACGTCCTGCCGCCGGGACTGGACTTCCCGGACACGACCGTCAAGGTCAAGGCGTGGAACGTCATCGCGCCGCCGGATTATCTCGTCGCCTCGCTGGTGGATCCCGGCAAGATCCGCTACTACGTCTCGACGAATGCGCTGCCGCACGGCGGCCTGACGAACGACATCTACCGGACGGACCTCCTCGTGATGAGACGCATTCCCGCCGCCGGCGTGCGCTGGATGATGGGCGAGGCGCCTCAGGCCGCCGAGGCGAGCGCGAGCGCCATCCAGCATCCCGTCGTCCTGTCCGAGGACTTCTACATGGGCGTCTTCGAGATCACGCAACACCAGCAGGAGCTCATGACCGGCACGGCCTGCGACAATAACGAGGAGACGGGCTACGCGGACAGCCCTCTTCTGCCGGCTCACGCCAAGCGGCGGAACCTTCGGCCCTACAAGACCTGGTGGAAGGCGGACGGGCACGAGTTCTCGGACGGGCACATCGCGAAGTTCCGTGCGCGGACGGGGCTCGCCTTCGACCTGCCGACCGAGGCGCAATGGGAGTATGCCTGCCGGGCGGGAAGCCCCTACGAGCTCAACGTCGGGACCGTGCGCCGCACGACGAACAACTGGAACACCGCCGCGTTCGAGGAGGCGCTCGCGCGCTGTGCCTGGTACAGCAAAAACTCAGACGGCCGTGCGCACCGCGTCGGCGAAAAGGAGCCCAACGCCTTTGGGCTTTACGACATGCACGGCAACCTCGCGGAATGGGTGCTGGACTACTTGGGCGATCCTGCCGCCTACGACTGCGACCGCGAGCTCGATCCGCCGGGCGCCCAGACGGCAAAGCTGCGCAACGGCAGCGCGGACGACCCCTATTTCCCGGCACGAGGCGGGAGCGTGGGGTATCCGTACTACGGCTATGAGATCCGCTCGGCGTCGCGAGAGGAACGGTCTGCGTCCTGGACGAGCGACCACAACGGCTACCGGCTGGTCGCGCCTGTCCGGGCCGAACCGTGCGCGAACTGAATGCGAATAGAGAACATATATAGATGAAGCAACGAAAGATTGTGATTCTTAAGCAATAAGAAAGACGAAAGACATGAGACAGACGAGAGGAAAAGACGGAAAACAGGCGCGGAGCCTGAAACGGGCCGTGCGAGCCCTTGCGGCCGGCGCGATTCTTGGCGTCGCGAACATATCCTGCGCAGGCGACTGCACGATTCGCGCGGGGGCGCAGTGGATTCCCTTCGCGTTTTCGCCGGACGTCGTTCCCGGCAGCGCGCTTGACGCATCCGCCTTCAGCGGGCTGGACGCGCCGGCCGGCCGGCACGGCTGGGTGAAGGCGGATGGCGCGGGCCACTTCGTCTTCGCGGACAAGCCGGGCGTCCCGCAGCGGTTCTACGGCGGCAACCTCTGCATGGAGGCGTGCTTTCCGGGAACGGAAGCCGAGGCGGATCGCCTCGTCGCCCGTCTCGTCGCCGCCGGCTACAACTCAATCCGCATCCATCACCATGACCGCTTTCTCTACGGTCAAGACGCGCAGCGCCGTCCCGTCCTGATAGACTGGCGCGTCGCGCAGTTTGACCGTCTGATGGCCAAGGCAATCGCGGCGGGGCTCTATGTGACGACCGACCTCTACGTGTCGCGTCCCGTCACGTGGCGCGAGATCGGCGAAGACCGTGACGGCAAGGAAGGTCTCGACTTCAAGGCGCTTCTCGCCGTTTCCCATGAGGGGGCGTTCGAGAACTGGAAGCAGGCCGCGCGCGTGTTTTTCGAGCACCGGAACCCGTATACGGGGCGCCGCTACGTGGACGAGCCGGCGCTGGCGTTCGTCTGCCTCGTCAACGAGAGCTCGATTCCGCAGGCCCTCGACGGTCTGCGGGAGAACGCGGCCGTGAAGGCGGCCTGGAAGAAGTGGCTGGAAAAGCGGCGCGCACGCGAGCCGGGCTGCTGGCCTTCGCTGACGCCCGACGCCCTGCCGGAGAAGTGCGGCGGGCACACGTCGGAGCCTGTCCTCAAGGGGGACGCCTGGAACGCGCTCGCCACGTTCTGGTCCGAGCTTGAGGCGCGGCAGTACCTGCGGATGCGTGCGTTCCTGCGCGATGAGCTTGGGGTGAAGGCGTTGCTGACAGATCAGAACTGGGGCACCCAGACCCTGCAGATGCAGGCCATGCGCGCGCGGCTCTTCGACTATGTCGATCTGCACGGGTACGTCGACCACCCGATTTTCCCGGGCGGCGGCTGGGGCCTGCCGAGCCTGCTCGCCAACCGCAATGACCTGCTCCGTCCCGGCTTCGGGCTCTCGGCGCCGTGGGGGCGCGTCCTGGACAAGCCGTTCGTCATGTCGGAATGGAATTTCGCCGGGCCTTCGCGCTACCGGACGATGGGCGGGCTTTTCATGGGCGCGCTCGCGGCCGTGCAGGATTGGAGCGCGCTCTGGCGCTTCACGTTTGCGCATTGGCATTCCGCCTACGCGACAAAGGGGGACTCCCCGGGGTATTTCGACATCGTGAACGATCCGACGATGCTGTTCACGGAGCGGCTGGCGTCCGCGCTCTTCCTGCGGGGAGACCTGGATTCCGCGACGGACGTGCTCGCGTTGACGATCCCGGAAGACGCCATCGCGCGGCGCACCGACACGATGACGCGCATAGTCCTTCCCCGCTGGATCGGCGACGTGTGGCGGCGCCGGGTCGGCAATTGCCTGCCCGGACGCGCACCGAAAGGCGCGCGCGTCTACGGCTACGAAGTCGCGACGAACGCCGTCGCGCCGGATGCCGGCGTGGGCGAGAGCCGGGCGGCGATCGATGCGTCGCGCGGCACGATGACGGTTGCGACGCCGCGCACCTGCGCCGTTTTCACGACCGGCGGGCGCCTGGAGGCCGGTCCGCTGGCGGTCGCGTCGACCGACGTGCCGGCCTGCGTCTGGGCGTCTTCTCTCGATGGCGAACCGTTGGAAAAGAGCCGCCGGATCCTCGTCGCGCACGTCTGCGACGTGCAGGGCGAGGGTATCGTCTATGCCGACACGAGCCGGCGCAAAGTCCTCAAATGGGGCACGAACCGGATGCTGATGGAAGCCGGACTGGCCGCGATTTCCCTGGCGCGAACGGGCGAAAGCCTGACGGTCTGGGCGCTTGACACGACCGGCCGGCGTCAGCGCCGTATGTCCGCATCCGAATCGAATGGCGCGCTTCGCTTCATCTCCGATGTCGCCGCGAATCCCGATTCGGCCACGTTCCTGTACGAGCTTGCCGCCGAATGACCGCGCCCCTGCACCTGTTCGCCCTCGTCGGCCTGGCGTGCGTGACGTCCGCTGCCCAAGCCCTCGAAATCGCCACGCCGCGCTGCGAGGGTCTGCGCAATCCCCTGGGAATCGTCCGCACGCAGCCGCGCTTTTCGTGGACGCTCGCGGGCGACGAACCCGCCATGCGGCCGACCGCCGCCGAGGTGAAGGTCTTCACCGACGCGGGGATGGTCTGGCAGGGCCGTGGCGACGACCTCTTCGCCCGCGTCTACGACGGTCCGCCGCTCACGCCCGGCGTCGTCTACCGATGGCAGGCGCGCCTCGTGGGGGCGACGGACTGGTGCACGCCGCAGCGGTTTTCGGTTGGCCTCCAGGCGGACGCCGACTGGGCGGGCGCGCAGTGGATCGGCGAGCCCGCCGTGCCCGTGGCGTGGACGGACTTCAACTATCAGGCGACGTTCACGCGAGTGCGGAATGCGTTCGGCCTCCTCTTCCGCGCCCGTGACGCGCAGACCGGCTACCTGTGGCAGATCAACACGAAGCAGGACCGCGAGCCGCTGCTGCGTCCGCATGTCCTGCTTGGGGACGGCAAGCTGCGCCTTCTGCCACCCGTGAAGCTCGGGAGCTTCTTCCCCAAGGGACTTGACTGGACGAAGGAACACATTCTGCGCGTCGAGACGCGCGGCGCCACGATCCGCACGCTCCTCGACGGCGTGCCCGTCCACACCTGCACGGATGCCACGTTCGCTGCCGGAACGGTCGGTGTGCGGACCTCGGCGGGCGAGGAGGCCTTCGTCTCCGAAGTCGCCGTGACGGGTCCGGACGGCGCCTCATGGCTCCAAGACCGCTTCCGCGGCCACCTCATGCCAGCCTTCCGCAATCCTCCGCTCGCGGACGACCGGCTTCACCTCGCGGGCACGACCCTCCTGCATCCCGGCGTCCTGCCGAAGAACGCGCCGCGTCTGCGCCGCACGTTCACCCTGCGGGACAAGCCCGTCGTGTCCGCGCTTGCCTCGGCCTGCGGATTCGGCTTCTACGAACTCTGGCTCAACGGCGAGAAGGCCGATCCCCGGCGCGTCCTCGCCCCCGGCATGACGGGCGAGCGCGCGGCGCTTTTCGACACCTACGACGTCACGCGCCTCCTGAAGCCCGGCGCCGCGAACATCGTCGGCTTCTGGCTGGCGGCGGGGTATTCGGACGACTTTTCGCGCTACGGCTGGCACTGGCTCAAGCCCCGCCGGGCGATCCTGCACCTTGCCGTGACCTACGCGGACGGTTCGCGCGACGTGGTCGTGACGGACGGCTCGTGGGAGATGACGCAGACGAGCGAGATCACGCGCGCGAGCCTCTACCACGGCGAGACGATCGACGCGGCGCGCGCGGATCCCGCCTGGTGTACGCCCGCCGGCGCGACGAACGGCTGGCAGGCCGTCCACGTGTGGCCGCACGCGGATGCGCCGCGCCTCGTCGCGAACGACGCGCCGCCCGTGCGGATGCTCGATCCCCGGAAGCCCGTGCGCATCGCCGAGACGCGCCCCGGCGTGTTCGTCGCCGACTTCGGACAGAACCGCGCCGGGTTCGTGCAGGTCTGCGCGCAGGGTCCGAAGGGCACGAAGATCCGCCTCCACACAAGCGAGCTCCTGGGCGAGGACGGCAACATCGACCCGTGGACGAACCGCAAGGCAAAATCGACGGACGAATTCATCCTCGCCGGGACGGGGAAGCCCGAGACGTTCACGCCGCGCTTCACCTACCACGGTTTCCAGTTCGTGGAGATCACGGGCTGGCCGGGGAAACCGACGGCGGACGACCTCACCGCGTGGGCCGTCCATGCCGACGTCGAGCCCATCGGTTCGTTCACCTGCGACGACGACACGCTGAACCGCTACGTCAACGCCGCCGACTGGTCCATGCGCAGCAACTTCATGAGCTACCCGACGGACTGCTGCATGCGCGACGAGCGCACGCCCTGCCAGATGGACTCCCAGGCCTACGAGGACGCCGCGCTGAACTGGTTCGAACTGGGGCGCTACTATTCGAAGTGGCTGGACGACATCGGCGCGGGGGACGGCAACCCGGACTGGACGGGCGATTCTGTCGTGCTGCCCTGGCGCCTCTACCGGGCCACCGGCGACGCGCGCGTCCTCGCCGAACGCTACGACGGCATGAAGCGACAGGTGGACGGCGACGTGAAGAAGTGGCCGAACCTGGTCTGTCCCACGGGGTTCGGCGACTGGTGCGCGCCGAACGACGGAACCTGGAAGGGCTGCTTCAACGACGTGGAACTCGTCAACACCGCGCTCTTCTGCGAGATGTGCCGCATCGTGGCGGAGACGGCGGCGGCGCTCGGTCGCACCGAAGACGCCACCGCCTACCGCGCGCTCCACGCACGCGCAAAGGCCGCGTTCCAGACGGCGTTCTTCCATCCCGAGACGAAGACGTACGGGGACGGCTCACAGACGACGGCGGTGCTGCCGCTTGCGTTCGGCCTCGTGCCGGAGGCGGAGCGCGCGGCCGTCGCGGCGCGGCTTGTTCGGACCATCCGCGAGGCGGACAAGGGGCGGGTCAACGTGGGCATCTTCGGGATGCGCCACCTCGGCGACGTCCTCTGCGACCTCGGGGAGGCGGACCTCTTCGTGCGGCTCATGACGCAGCCGGACTACCCCGGCTTCGGCTACATGTTCGCGCGCGGCGCGACATCGCTCTGGGAGCAGTGGAGCTACAGGGGCATGATGAACTCGCACAACCACGCCATGTTTGCCGGTGCGCTCCACGCGCTCATGACGCGCCTTGCGGGCATCCGCGCGGCCGGACCCGGCTTTGCCGCCGTCGAGATCCGTCCGTCCTTTCCGGCGTCGCTCGGGCGCGTGTCGGTCCGTCTCGACACGCCGCGCGGGCGTGTCGAGGTCGAATGGACGCGGAAGGGCACGACCCTTGAACTCGACATCCTCGTTCCGCCCTACACGGATGCCCGGCTGTCCCTCCCCGGTCAGCCCCCACGCCGCCTCCCAGCGGGCATGAATCACGTGACTTGGGAGGGACGCGCTCCGTCGCGTCCGTGACCGCGGGCGGCACAGAGGCCGTCCCTCCCAGATCAACGTTTTTTCGACAAACCGTTTAATCAGGAAAATCTCATGAAAAAGCGAATACTCGGCATGATGCTGTTCGCGGGGGCGTTGGCCTTCGCGCAGACGACGTTCAGGATCCAGGCGGATCGGGAGACCTGCCTCTACGCCTGTGGCGAGCGGGCGACGTTCACGGTGACGGCGGTGGACTCGAACGGCGTCCCCGTGAAGGCGGGGACGGTCACGGCGTCGCTCGACAACTTCGGTCCGAAGAAGTTCGAGAAGAGGTCCATCGACCTTGCGCGGGAGAATCCGTTCACGGTGACCGGCACGCTCGCCGAGCCGGGCTTCCTCCGCCTCTGCCTTGCGGGCAGGGACTGCAAAAACCAGGTCTTCGGCGTCGGCTACGAGCCGGAGAAGCTGGAGAGGGGTCGCCCTCGCCGGATGACTTCGATGCGTTCTGGGCGGACGCGCGGGCGAGGCTTGCGCGGGAGGTGCCGCTCGACGCGCAGGTTGTCCGCGTGCCGGAACGCTGCACGAAGGACTTCGAGTTCTTCCGTATCTCCTTCGCGACGTTCGGGCGGCGCGTCTATGGCTACATGAGCGTGCCGACGGACAAGGCCCGCGCGCCCTACCCCGTCGATTTCCAGGTCGCGGCGGCGGGCTTCGGCGGCTGGACGAACAACATGCAGGGGCAACAGGACGCGATTTCGATTTTCTTCTCCGTCTACCCCTTCGAGCCGCACTGGGACTGGGAGAAGAACGACCTCAAGGCGAAATACGACGCGATGAACGCCGCATGCCGGGCGAAGTACGGCACCGGCTACGCGGAGAGCGGCATTTCCGAGAGCCGCGAGGCGTACTTCTTCTACCCGGTGCTGCTCGGCATCGACCGCGCCGTCGACTGGGTGGTGGCGCGCCCCGACGTTGACCGCACGCGCGTGCGCTACCAGGGAACCTCCCAGGGCGGCGGCTTCGGCTTCTACCTCACGGGACTCAACCACGCCTTCACGCGCGCGGCGTTCTACGTGCCCGCGATCACGGACACGATGGGCTACCTGAAGGGGCGGCAGAGCGGCTGGCCGCAGATCGTCGAACGCAACTCCGCCACGTCCGAGAAGCGCGCGGCCGCCGAGCGGTACGCCCCCTACTTCGACGGGGCCAACTTCGCCGCGCGCATCCGCTGCCCCGTGCGCGTCGCCGTCGGGTTCGCCGACACGACCTGCGCGCCCGGCGCCGTCTACGCCGCCTACAACGCGATTCCCGTGAAGGACAAGGGCATCGTCCACGGCATCGGCATGGGGCACGGCTGCTTTGGGAAGTTCTACCAGGAACTCGGCGCCTGGGTGCGGGACGACGGGCGGGCGCGCGCCGCCACCGTCACGCTGGACCTGCCGAAGGACGGCGCGACGCCCGTCACGGCAGCCCTCCAGAAGGCCATCGACGACCTGTCGTCCGCCGGAGGCGGCAAGCTGGTCCTGCCCGCCGGAACCTACCTCACGGGCGGCATCTTCCTGAAGGACCGTGTGACGCTGCACCTCGCGAAGGGCGCGACGCTGCTGGGAAGCACGAACCACCTCGACTACGCGGGGCACAAGGCCGTCGTCGGCGCCGTCCAGGCGCGGCACGTCGCCCTGGAGGGCGAGGGGACCGTGGACGGACGCGGCTGGGCGGCGCCTGTCCGCGACGGCGCGCCGAACCGTTGGAAGTGCTGTTTCTTCTTCCGCTGGAAAAATGGGGTCTGACCCCAGTGGTGGGGTTCGAGTGGTAGGGTTGGAATTTGTGGGGACAGGCCCCGGGGCATGTCATTTATGGTATAATGGGCGACAAACGACAACAAGTTATGAAAAAGAAAGCCGCTGAAATCCTCCTGGCGTGGAAAAATGGGGTCTGACCCCAGTGGTAGGGTTCGAGTGGTAGGGTTGGAATTTGTGGGGACAGGCCCCGGGGCCTGCCATTTATGGTATAATGGGCGACAAACGACAACAAGTTATGAAAAAGAAAGCCGCTGAAATCCTCCTGGCGAAAGCCGAGTTGACGGGCGTTCCCGAAAGACGACTGCTGAAGAGCCGGAACGTGGGCGTGGTCGATCTCGTCTGGCCGCGTTCGGGCATTGCGCGCAAGTCGTCCGCGCGCGAGATGGTCTTCAGGAAGGGACAGGTCGACTTCACGTCCGAGGAATGGACGAAGCGCGTGCTTTTCCGCGAAGACGTGGAGGGGCATTTCGGCCTTGCGGTGACGATTACGGAGCCGGTGTCCGTCCAGAAGGCGCGGCGGTTTCTGCGGCTCGTGGCCAAGTATGCGTTCAAGATGGGGGCTGACTTCATGGAGAAGGCGATGGTCGGCTATGCCGATGTCGCGTCCGCGCCGTTGGATGCCTTTGCGCAGATGATCGGCGAGAAGGACACGCCGAAGGCCATCGCGCAGGGCGTCGTCGACGTCGCCGAGCTGCCGGCGGACGGCTCGGAGACGGTCGTGACCGTGCCGCTGAAGCGTCCGCTGACAGGCAAGGCGATCGGTTCGCTCACGCTTCTTCTGCGAGGCTGACGGCCATGCGCGTGACAAAGACGGCTATTGACGGCGTGATGATCGTCGAACCGGAGGCGTTCGGCGATGCGCGCGGATGGTTCTGCGAGCAGTACAACGCCGCGCGCTACAAGGCGGCGGGGATTCCGTCGGATTTCGTGCAGGACAACGAGTCGCTTTCGTCGAAGGGCGTCGTGCGCGGGCTGCACTGGCAGGCGGGCGAACACGCCCAGGCGAAGCTCGTGCGCGTCATACGAGGCGCCGTCTGGGATGTCGCGGTCGACATCCGCAAGGGTTCGCCGACGTTCGGGAAACACGTGAGCGAAGTCCTGACGGGCGAGAACCGGAGGCAGCTTTTCATCCCGCGCGGCTTTGCGCACGGGTTCGTCGTCTTGGCGGACGATACGCTCTTCTCCTACAAGTGCGACAACCTCTACTGCAAGGAGTCGGAACGCGGCCTCATGTTCGACGACCCGGCGCTCGGCATCGAATGGCCGAAACTTGATGTCGCGATTACGCTTTCCGAGAAAGACCGTAAGCACCCTCGCCTCGCTGACATCGAGCCGTGGGAGACCTCGGCGTTGGCACGGAGTTTGCAAATGAGTCCGTGTCATGTCCGACACGATTAAACACGAATGTGCGGTGGCGCTTCTGCGCCTTCGCAAAGGCGCTTCCCATTACGCGACGGCCTACGGCGCGGCGGATTTCGGGGGGACGAAGCTTTCGCTTCTCCTTGAAAAGCAGCACAACCGGGGGCAGGACGGTGCGGGCGCGGTCACGCTGACGCTCACGCCCGAACCTGGCAAGCCCGCCTACAACGAGTTCAAGTCCGCCTCGGATCGTCCGCTGGCGGACTTGCTGTCACTCCTGGCCAAGCGGCGGCGGCTGTCCGAGACGCTGTTCCTCGGACACCTGCGCTATGCGACCTATGGGCGCGGCGACATCGGCTTCTGCCATCCGTTCGTGCATCGCGCCGCGCGGCTCAACCGCACGCTTTTCCTTGCGGGCAACTTCAACCTCACGAACACGCGCGACCTCTTCGACGCCTACGTCGCGCTCGGCAAGTTCCCGGAATCGACGGCCGACGGCTACCTCATCTGCGAATGGCTCGCCGCGACGATGCTGAAGGCCGAGATCGACGGCGAGACGGATCGGGGAAAGGTTCTCGTCGCGGCCCTGAAGGCGCTGCTGCCGAAGCTGGACGGCGCCTACACGCTCTGCGGCATGACGGGCGACGGCTGGAGCTTCGCCGTCCGCGATCCGCACGGCATCCGGCCGGGCTACTGCCTCGTCACGGACGACGTGGCGGTCGTCGCGTCGGAGCGTCCGGCCATCCAGGCGGCGTTCAACGCCCTGCCGGACGCGGTGCGCGAGCTCGTGCCCGGCGAGGCCCTGCTGGTCGCGCCGGACGGCGCGGTGCGTTTCGAGAAGATTCTCAATCCGGCGGCGCGGCGCAGCTGCGTCTTCGAGCGCATCTACTTCTCGCGCGCGAACGACGCGGACATCCATCGCGAGCGCAAGGCGCTCGGCGCGGCGCTCGCGAAGCCGCTCCTGAAGGCCGTGGACGGCGACCTCGCGAACACGTTCTTCAGCTACATCCCGAACTCGGCGCAGGTCGCGTTCCACGGGCTGCTGGAGGCGCTGTGGACGGAAGGTCTGGCGGAGGGGCGTCCCGTCCGCTTCGGGCAGATCGCGGTGAAGGACGCGAAGTTCCGCACGTTCATCGCGGATGCCGCCGCGCGCCGCGAGTTCTACCAGCACGTCTACGATGTCACCTACGGGCTTGTACGGCCGGGGACGGACACGCTCGTCGTCCTCGACGACTCGATCGTGCGCGGCAACACGATGAGGAACGCGATCCTGCCGATGCTCGACCGCCTCGGGCCGAAGCGCATCATCGTCGCGTCGTCCGCCCCGCCGATCTGCTATCCCGACTGCTACGGCATCGACATGTCGACCCTTGGCGAGCTCGTCGCGTTCAAGGCCCTCGTCAATTTGGCCGGCGAGGCGGCGATTCGTGCGACGGACGACGTGCGGAAGATTTACGCACAGCATTCTCAGGATGCGCTGTCAGCGGAGATCGCGCGGCTCATCACGCCGCCCGGCATGAAGGCGCGGGTGGATGTCGTGTTCCAGACGATTGACGATCTCCATGCGTGTTGTCCGGACTCGGCGGGCGACTGGTATTTCACGGGGAACTACCCGACTGCCGGCGGTGTGCGCGTCCTGAAGGAGGCGCTCGCCAACTACCTCGCCCGCCGCGACGGCCGGTCGTACTGAGCCGGAACGGAGTTTCACGTCTTGTAATTGGGCGACGGCGGCGTTTACAGCATTGTGCCTTTCATATTCTGTAATTAGGCGGAGACGGTTTTTACATTTATTGCAGAAGGTGTGGAAGCGGAAGAGTTCAATCCGTTCCTTCTTTTCTTTTTCGCTTTGGCATGGAATTTGCAAACCACCTTCAGAATGGAGGAGCGAGGATCATGAAGAGCGAATTTGAAGCGAAGTGGCGGGCCGAGCGGGAGCGGAAGGCGTTTCTGGCGTTGGCGGATGGGACGATCTTTCACGGTGTGGCGTTTGGCGCGCGCGCAGACCGGTGCGGGGAAGTCGTCTTCAACACCGGCATGTGCGGGTATCAGGAAATCCTGACGGATCCCTCCTACGCGGGGCAGTTCGTCACCCTCACCGCCGCCGAAGTCGGCAATTACGGTGTCAACCCCGAAGACGTCGAGTCCCGGGGCCTTTTTCTTTCGGGGCTGGTGATCGGCGACCTGACCGAGCCGTCGAACTACCGCGCGACGCAGTCGCTGGACGCCTACCTCAAGGCGAACGGCGTGCCGGGCATCTATGGCGTCGACACGCGCGCGCTGACGATCCACCTGCGGGAACACGGCAACCAGAAGGCGTTTCTGGGAAATGGTCGAATGGTCGAATTGACGAATGATCGAATGGAGGACGCGGGGCTGGCGTCAGCAGAACGGACGGGTGTCGAAAAGGCGAAGAATTGGGAAGGGCTGGACGGACAGGACTATGCCAGTCGCGTGAGCTGCAAGGAGGCGTATGAGTTTGCTCTTGATGCGGGTCTTGTCTCACACGGAGCCACGGAGGCACGGAGAACAGGAGAGCCGGAACTCCGTGCCTCCGTGGCTCCGTGTGAGGTAAAAAGGCCCCCTCATGTTGTTTGTTACGATTTCGGCGTGAAGACGAACATCCTGCGGGAGCTGGCCGCGTTCGCGCACGTCACGGTCGTGCCGGCGCAGACGCCGGCGGCGGAGGTGCTGGCGATGGAGCCGGACGGCATCTTCCTCTCCAACGGCCCGGCCGATCCGGCGGCGGTCGGCTACGCGATCGAGAACATTCGGGCGATCTTGTCGTATGACCAAGCGATCCTTTCTGGTCATGAGGGACGTGAGGGGCAGGAGCGGCGCGAGGCTGGGCGGCAGAAGGTCGTTCCGCTGATGGGCATCTGCCTTGGGCATCAGCTCCTGTCGCTCGCGTGCGGGGCGAAAACGGGGCGGCTCAAGTTCGGCCACCACGGGTGCAACCACCCCGTGAAGAACCTCGCGACGGGCAAGGTCGAGATCACGAGCCAGAACCACAACTTCGCGGTGCTGCCCGACTCGGTGCCGGACTGCCTGGAGGTCACGCACGTGAACCTCAACGACGGCTCCATCGAGGGCGTGCGGCACAGGGCGCTGCCGGCGTTCTCGGTGCAGTACCACCCGGAAAGCTGTCCCGGCCCGCACGACTCGAAGTATCTTTTCGACCAGTTTAGAAAGCTGATTTCAAAATGAAAAAGCCAGTCAAATACGTCTTCATCACCGGCGGCGTCGTGAGTTCCCTCGGCAAGGGCATCACGTCCGCCTCCCTCGCGCTCCTCCTGAAGAGCCGCGGCTACAAGGTCTTCATGCAGAAGCTCGATCCGTACCTGAACGTCGATCCGGGCACGATGAGCCCCTACCAGCACGGCGAGGTGTTCGTGACGGACGACGGCGCCGAGACGGATCTCGACCTCGGTCACTACGAGCGGTTCGCGGGCGTGACGTGCTCGAAGGCGTCGAACTACACGTCGGGCCGCATCTACTCGGCCGTCCTCGCCCGTGAGCGCGCGGGCGGCTATCTCGGCGGGACGGTGCAGGTCGTGCCGCACATCACGAACGAGATCAAGGACGCGATTCGTTCCGCCGGTGAGCATGACTGCGACATCGTCCTCTGCGAGATCGGCGGCGTGTCGGGCGACATCGAGTCGCTGCCGTTCCTGGAGGCGGCGCGGCAGTTCCGGTTCGAGCACGGCATGGACAACACGTGCTTCGTGCACCTCACGCTCGTCCCCTACCTGAAGGCGGCGGGCGAGCTGAAGACGAAACCCTCGCAGCATTCTGTCGGGCAGCTCCGCGCGATCGGCATCATTCCCGACATCCTCGTCTGCCGCACGGAGATGACGATTCCGAAGGAACACCTCGAAAAGCTCGCGCTCTTCTGCAACGTGCGGCCGGAGCGCGTCATCGAGGAGAAGGACGTGACGGACTCCGTCTATGCGATTCCGCGCGAACTCCGCAAGCAGGGGCTGGACGAGGAAGTGCTGAAGCAGCTGCACCTCGACATCTGGCCGATCAAGCACACGGTGTGGGACACGCTCGTCAAGAAGGCGACGCAGCCGAAGCGGAGCTGCACGATCGCGCTTGTCGGCAAGTACATCGCGATCCGCGACGCCTACAAGTCCGTCCACGAGGCCCTGCACCACGCGGGCATGGCGCACGACTGCAAGGTGAACGTGAAGTGCATCGAGGCGGAGGAGCTGGAAGCGGAAGTGAAAAGGAATAAGGAAGAAGGAAGAAGTGCGGACTGCAAGCTGCTTGCGGGCGTGGACGGGATTCTCGTGCCGGGCGGCTTCGGCAGCCGGGGCGTGCCGGGCAAGTGCCTCGCGATCAGGTATGCGCGCGAACACAAGATCCCGTTCCTCGGCATCTGCCTCGGCATGCAGTGCACGGCCATCGAGTATGCGCGCGATGTCGTCGGCTGGGCGGACGCGAACTCAACGGAGTTCGACCCGAAGACGACGCACCCGGTGATTGACCTCATGGAGACGCAGAAGGGCGTCACGCAGAAGGGCGGCACGATGCGGCTCGGCGCGTACCCGTGCGTCGTCAAGAAGGGGACTTTGGCCTTTAAACTGTATGATCGGGCGGGGTGGAACAGTGGAAAGGTGGAAAAGTGGAATGGCGAGAAGTGCGGCGGCCTGATGATTTCCGAACGCCATCGCCACCGCTATGAGCTGGGCTACGACACGGAGGGGCGCCAGGCGCTGGAGGCGGCGGGGCTGAAGGTGTCCGGCACGTCACCGGACGGCAAGCTTGTCGAGATCGTCGAGCTGCCGGACCATCCGTATTTCATCGCGGGCCAGTTCCATCCGGAGTTCAAGTCGCGCCCGACCGCGCCGCATCCGCTTTTCGACGGACTCGTCACGGCGGCGCTGAAGCAGAAGAAAGATCAGAAGAAGTAAGGAGGGCGTCCCATGTGCGGCATCGTCGGATTCTCCAGTCACACGCAGAGCGCGTGCCGTCCGCTCGTCAACGGCCTGCGTCGGCTCGAATACCGGGGCTACGATTCGGCGGGCGTCGCCCTGGAGTCGGCGGACGACCTGCGCGTCTTCAAGCGGACGGGCAAGGTCGCCGAACTTGACCGTCTGCTGGCGCGCGAGCTGCCGGAGGCTGAACGCGGACGCTACACGCTGGGCATCGCCCACACGCGCTGGGCGACGCACGGGCTGCCGACGGAGGCGAACGCGCATCCGCAGGTCGCGGACGGCGGGCGGCTCGCGCTCGTCCACAACGGCATCATCGAGAACTACGCCGCCCTGCGCGCCAAGCTGGAGAAGCGCGGCTGCGCCTTCGTCTCGCAGACGGACACCGAGGTGCTCGCGCACCTGATCGCGACGTTCGACACGGGCGACTTCATGACGGCCGTCTCGCAGGCCCTGAAGCAGGTCGAGGGCACCTACGGCCTCGCCGTCATTTCCCTGCGCCATCCGGGCGAGATGATTGTCGCGCGTAAGGGCTCGCCGCTCGTGATCGGCGTCGGCGAAGGCTCGACCGTCGTCGCGAGCGATGTCTCGGCCATCGTCTCCTACACGCGGCAGGTCATCTACCTCGACGACGGCGACATCGCCCGCATCACGCCGGAGGGGGCCGACGTCTTCACGCTCGACAACGCGCCCGTCTCCCGCGACGTCCAGGTGGTCGACTGGGACGCCGACGCGGCGGAGAAGGGCGGCTACGCCCACTTCATGCTCAAGGAGATCTTCGAGCAGCCGGAGGCCCTGCGCAACACGATTCGCGGACGCCTCGACCGGCAGGGCGGGACGGCCGTCCTCGCGGGCCTCAACCTGCCGCCGCGCGAACTCGCGACGATCCGCCGCGCCGTCATCATCGGCTGCGGGACGTCGCTCCATGCGGGCATGGTCGGCAAGTATCTTTTCGAGTCGCTCGCGGACTTGCCGACGAGCGCCGAGCAGGCGGCGGAGTTCCGCTACTGCAACCCGATCATCGGGCCGAACGACTGGGCGATCGCGCTCTCCCAGTCGGGCGAGACGGCGGACACGCTTGCGGCCGTGCGCGAGTCGATCGGCAAGGGCGCGCTCGTTTCGGCCGTCTGCAACGTCGTCGGCTCGACGATTGCGCGCGCGGCGGGGCGCGGCGTCTACCTGCACGCGGAGCCGGAGATTTCCGTCGCCTCGACGAAGGCGTTCACGGCGCAGGTCGTCGTCCTCCTCATGATGGCGCTGAAGCTGGGCCGCACGCGGCGGCTCTCGCGCGAGGAGGGGCTGGGCCTCTGCGCGGAGATTGCCGCGCTGCCGGAGCTTGTCGCCGAGGTGCTGAAGGAGAACGACCGCATCGCGGCCGTCGCGGCGAAGTACGCGCAGGCGAACGACATGTTCTTCCTCGGGCGCGGCATCCTCTATCCGACGGCGCTCGAGGGCGCGCTCAAGATGAAGGAGATCTCGTATGTCCACGCCGAGGGGTACCAGGCGGCCGAGCTCAAGCACGGGCCGATCGCGCTCCTCGGACGCGAGACGCCGGTCGTGGCACTGCTGAACGACATTCCGGGCAAGGAGAAGACGCTCGGCAACGTGCAGGAGTGCCGCGCGCGGCAGGCGCCGGTCATCGGCATCGTGACGCAGGGCGACGACGACGCGGCGGCCCCCTGCGACGACGTGTTGCGCGTACCCCGCACGAGCGCGGCGTGCGCGCCGGTCGTCACGGCGGTCGCCCTGCAGCTTCTGGCCTATCACGTGGCGCGGATTCGCGGCTGCGAGATCGACCAGCCGCGCAACCTCGCGAAGTCCGTCACCGTGGAGTGAGCGTCAGCCCCTCTTCAGGGCGGCGGCGAGGATGAGGACGACCCCGGCGATGGACCAGGGGTCGGGAACCTGCCCGAAGAGCGCGAAGCCGAATGCCGCCGTGAAGAGGATGTTCGTGTAGTCGTAGACGGCGATGTCACGCGGCGCGGCAAAGCGATAGGCGAGGGTGATGCCGAACTGGCCGAGGGCGGCGCCGCCGCCGGCCCCCAGCAGGATCAGGACCTGCGCGGCGGTCATCGCGTCGAAGCGGTGCATCATGAACGGCACGGACGCGAGGCAGGAGAACGCGCTGAAGAAGAGGATGATGAAGGCGCTGGAGAGGCGTTCCCTGCCGAGCGCGTGCAGGGCCGTGTAGGCGGCACCGGCCGCAATGCCGCCGAGGAGCCCCATCAGGAGGGGAAAGGCGGCTTCGCCCGCGAAACCGGGCTTGGCGATCAGCAGGACGCCGCCAAAGGCGAGCAGAAGCCTCCCGACGGTCTTTCGGCTGACGCGCTCTCGGAGGAAGAGCCAGGCGAAGAGGACGGTGAAGAAGGGCGCGGTCTTGTTCAGGGTCTGTCCCTCGGCGATGGAGATGCGGCCGAGGGCGTAGAAGTTTGCGAAGATGCCGACCGTGCCGAGAACGCTGCGCAAGACGAGCAGACGCCACGTCCGCGCGGGGACAGGCCCTTGTGGCGGCATGCGGGCGGCGGGGTCTGTCCCCCGGCCGATGGGGTCTGTCCCCGGCTTGCGGACGCGCGACTCCTGCAGGAAGACGGCGAGCGCGACGGCGAACGCGAGGGCGTTTCGGAAGAAGCTCTTCTGGAAGCTGGAGACCGGCGCGCCGAAGTCGTCGCAGAGCCGCACGCAGGCGGCCATGACGGCAAAACCCAGCGCACTGGCGACGATGCAGACGATTCCTTTGCCTTTGTTGCTCATACAGGTCGCGTATTATACCCTATTCCGCATTCCGGCGATACCCCCTTGCGTTCGGCTCCGCATTTATGGTATACTATGCGAGTTTTCGTCTCGAAAGAGGCCACTTTAGCTCAGTTGGTAGAGCACTTCCTTGGTAAGGAAGAGGTCGGCGGTCCGATTCCGCTAGGTGGCTCCATTCGGGGCGAAGGACAAGCAAAAACGAACAACTCACAGGAGTAATTAGCAATGGCTAAGGAAACATTCGATCGCGGCGGAAAGCCGCACGTGAACGTCGGCACCATCGGCCACGTCGACCACGGCAAGACCACGCTGACGGCCGCCATTACGCACGTCCAGTCCCTCAAGGGCCTCTGCGAAGAGATCAAGTACGACCAGGTCGCGAAGGCTTCCGAGTCCGCCGGCCGTCGTGACGCCACCAAGATTCTGACGATCGCCTCCTCGCACGTCGAGTACTCGACCGAGAAGCGCCACTATGCGCACGTCGACTGCCCCGGCCACGCCGACTACGTGAAGAACATGATTACCGGCGCGGCGCAGATGGACGGCGCGATTCTCGTCGTCTCCGCCGTCGACGGCCCGATGCCGCAGACCCGTGAGCACGTGCTGCTCGCCCGTCAGGTCGGCGTGCCGAAGATTGTCGTCTTCCTCAACAAGTGCGACCTCGTCGACGACCCCGAGATGCTCGACCTCGTCGAGATGGAAGTCCGCGAGCTCCTTTCCAAGTACGACTACGATGGCGACAACGCCCCGGTGATTCGCGGTGCGGCCTATCCGGCCACGCAGGCGACGTCGAAGGACGATCCGGCGTGCAAGTGCATCGACGAGCTCATGGACGCGCTCGACACCTACATCCCCGAGCCGGTTCGCGAGCTTGACAAGCCGTTCCTCATGCCGATCGAAGACATCTTCTCGATCGAAGGCCGTGGTACGGTCGTCACGGGCCGCGTCGAGCGTGGCTGCATCAAGGTCGGCGAGGAAGTCGAGATCGTCGGCCTCAAGCCGACGCAGAAGACGGCCGTCACGGGCGTCGAGATGTTCCGCAAGCTCCTCGATCAGGGTCAGGCGGGCGACAACATCGGCACGCTTCTCCGCGGCACGAAGAAGGAAGACGTCTGCCGTGGCCAGGTTCTCGCGAAGCCGGGTTCCATCACCCCGCACACCGAGTTCAAGGGCCAGGTCTACGTCCTCACGAAGGAAGAGGGCGGCCGCCACACGGCGTTCATGAAGGGCTATCGTCCGCAGTTCTACATCCGCACGACGGACGTGACGGGCGACATCCAGCTCCCCGAGGGCGTCGAGATGGTCATGCCGGGCGACAACGTGGAAATCACGGTCAAGCTCATCGCGCCGGTCGCGCTCGAAGAGAAGATGCGCTTCGCGATTCGTGAAGGTGGCCGCACGGTCGGCGCCGGCACGGTCTCGGCGATCATCAAGTAAAGACAAGAAAGTCTTCTGTGAGATGCCTGCCCGCACTCCGGCCGCCTGTGGTCGGTCGGGGCGGCGGGCGGGTTCTGAAGCTCACAAGGGACAAAGGACAAGACAATGCGTGATCTCGCGATTCTGGCCTGCGGCGAATGCAAGCGGCGTAACTACACGACGACTCGGAACAAGAAGACGATGACCGAGCGCTTGGAGAAGGTGAAGTTCTGCCCGCACTGCCGCAAGCGCACGACCCACAAGGAGACGAAGTAAGTCTCACCTTTTTAGGGTAGTAGCACAATGGCAGTGCAGCGGTCTCCAAAACCGCCTATGGGGGTTCGATTCCCTCCTACCCTGCCAACAGACGAGGAAGACAGATGAACATCATCACCAAGACGAAGGAATACCTGACGGGTGTCGGCGCGGAAGCGAAGCGCGTGACCTGGCCGGGAAAGCGCGAGCTCTGGGAGTCGACGCTGGTCGTCATTTCGTTCATTTTCATCCTCGCCGCGACGACGCTGGTCTGCGACAAGGTGATCGAAGGGTTCATCAAGATCGTCCACGCGGGCGCGTAAGCCCGCTGGGAGTAAGAGGCAAAACGGAAGAAGGAAGAAGTCGATGAACAAGCAGTGGTTCGTTCTTCACACTCTTACTGGACAGGAGAACAAGGCCCAGCGGTCGATTGACGCGCGCGTCAAGCTCGAGCGGATGGAAGACTACGTCGGGCGTTGCGTGATTCCGACGGAGCGCGTGACGGAAAAGAAGGACGGCAAGAAGCGCACGGTAACCAAGAAGTTCTTCCCCGGTTACGTGCTGTGCGAACTCGCGCTCTACGATGAGGCGAAGGGCATCGACGAAAACGGGAAGAAGGCGATTTACGAGCGTACGTGGCAGTTCCTGCGCGAGACCCCCGGTGTGATCGGGTTCGTCGGCGGGGATCGTCCGCAGCCGCTCAAGCAGAGTGAAATCGACGCGATTCTGCTGGACAAGCCCTCGGCGAGTCCGGTGGCGGAGCGTCCGAAGGTCAATTTCAGCGTCGACGAGACGGTGAAGATTACTGACGGCGCGTTCATGGGTTTGACGGGACCGATCAGCATGGTGGATCCCGACAAGGGCAAGCTCAAGGTTGAAGTTCAGGTCTTCGGCCGCAAGGTCCCTGTCGACGTCGAATACTGGCAGGTCGAGAAGGTCGCCATCGAGGAGACCTTCGAGGCAGTCCAGTAGACGGCAGGTTTTGCGGTCCGCTTGACCGGGCAGGATCCCCGGAAGGAGCCGCACGAAATGAAGGAAAAGGCAAATGGCTAAGAAAGTCACTGGAGTCGTCAAGCTCCAGATTCCCGCCGGCGCCGCGAATCCCGCGCCGCCCGTGGGTCCGGCCCTCGGTTCTGCTGGTGTCAACATCATGCAGTTCTGCAAGGAGTTCAACGCGAAGACCGCGAAGGATTCCGGGCTCGTCATCCCCGTGATCATCACGGTCTACCAGGACCGCAGCTTCTCGCTGCAGTTCAAGTCGCCGCCGGCGTCCGTCCTCCTGAAGAAGGAAGCGGGTCTCGCCAAGGGCAGCGGCGTTCCCAACAAGAACAAGGTCGGCAAGGTCACGAAGGCCCAGCTTCTCAAGATTGTCGAGATGAAGAAGGCTGACCTCAACACCGACGACCCCGAGCAGGCGATCAAGATGATTGCGGGCACGGCGCGCAACATGGGAATCGAGGTGGTTGAATGAGCAAGCACGGCAAGAAGTATTTCAACGCGCTGAAGAAGGCCCCCAAGAAGGCCGTCAAGCTGGAAGATGCGGTGAAGTTCGTCAAGGACAACGCCGGCGCGAAGTTCGACGAGACCGTCGACGTCTATTTCCACCTCGGCAAGGAGCTCACGAAGGGCGACACGGCCGTGCGCGGCACGGTCAAGCTGCCGAACGGCTCGGGCAAGACCGTCAAGGTCGCCGTCTTTGCGGGCGGTGACGCGGCGGAGGCCGCCAAGGCGGCGGGCGCCGATTTCGTCGGTCTCGCTGACCTGATCGAGAAGGTCACGAAGGAAGGCTGGTGCGACTTCGACGTCGCGATCGCGACTGTCGAGGCGATGAAGGAAGTGCGCAAGTGCGCGCGTATCCTCGGCCCGCGCGGCCTCATGCCGAACCCGAAGACCGGCACGGTCACGGACGACACCGCCACCGCCGTCAAGGAGGCGAAGGGCGGCAAGGTCGATTTCCGCATGGACAAGACGGGCAATCTGGCCGTCGTCGCGGGCAAGCGCTCGTTCGAGGCCGACAAGCTCGTCCAGAACATCAAGGCCATCGTCGCTGCGGTCAACGCCGCGAAGCCGGCCACGGTGAAGGGCGTCTTCATCAAGTCGATGACGATCGCCTCCACGATGGGCGTCGGCGTGCCTGTGATCGCCGCGATGGATGCCGAATGATCAGGAGGTAACTGAAAATGCATCAGCACAAAGTGCGTATTGAGAAGGTTGCCATCCTCGACGAAGTCGTTGCGCGCGTCAAGGATTCGGACTACTGCTTCATCATCAACCACGGCGGCGTGACCGTCGCGCAGTTCGCGAAGCTCCGCAAGGCGCTCCGCGCGCTCGACAGCCACCTCCTCGTCGTCAAGAACACCTACCTCGCGAAGGTCGCCAAGGAAAAAGGCTGGAGCGAAGAGGTCAACGCGATGTTCACGGGCAACTCCGCAGTTGTCACGGGACACGGCGAGCCGACGGCGGTCGCGAAGGCCATCATGGAGTTCGTGAAGGACTCCGCCGGCAAGGCGTCCGTCAAGGGCGCGGACTACGACAACAAGATCGTGGACGCGGCGATGGTCGAGGCCCTCTCGAAGATTCCCGGCAAGAACGAGCTCCGCGCGATGCTCCTCATGCTCCTCAAGGAGCCGGCGACGCGTCTGGCGCGTGTCCTCTCCGAGAAGGCGAAGAAGGGCGGCGACGCGCCCGCGCCCGAAGCGGCGGCCCCTGCGGCCGAGGCTCCGGCGGCGTAAGGGTTCAAGTCTCTCGCGTCTCTCCTGTCGTTCAGGGCATGAGAGTCGCGAGGGGCAAGAGAGACAAGAGAACACGAATTTCCTTCGGCTGAAACACGCCGAGGGTTGAACTAAAAAGGAAAGAAAGAAAATGACGAACGAAGAAATCATCAAGGAGCTGTCGGGCAAGACGGTTCTCGAAATCAACGATCTCGTGAAGGCCCTCGAAGAGGCGTGGGGCGTGTCCGCCGCCGCCGCTGTCGCGGTCGCCGCGCCGGGCGCGGGTGCCGCCGCTGCGGAAGAGAAGACCGAGTTCGACGTGATCCTCAAGGCCGCCGGTGCGAACAAGATCGCGGTCATCAAGGAGATCCGCGCGATTACGGGCCTCGGCCTCAAGGACGCCAAGGACATGGTCGACGGCGCGCCGAAGAAGGTCAAGGAAGCCATCGCGAAGGACGAGGCCGAGAAGATCGCCGAGCAGCTCAAGAAGGCCGGCGCCGAAGTCGAGGTCAAGTAAGGCCCCGCTTCGCGTACGTGCGAAAAAGGAGGTGCGGATTCCCGCACCTCCTCTTTTTTATGCTATAATCTCGCACATGAAGCAGGAGATTCTTCTTGTCGAGGACGAGCGCGTCGTGCGCAAGGCCTTTCGTACTCTGTTCGAGACGGAAGGCTTTGCCGTGCGCGAGGCGAAGAACGGGGACGAGGGCGTCGCGGCCTTTCGCGCGAAGCGTCCCGATCTCGTGATCCTCGACGTCATGATGCCGAAGAGGAACGGTCTGCAGGCCTGCGAGGAGATTCGCGCGCTGGACGCCTGCGTGCCGATCCTCTTCCTGACGGGCGTTCCGTCCGAGACGACGCAGTTGCGCGCCTATGGCGTCGGGGCCGACGACTACATCGAGAAGGCGGCGAACCCCGACTTGCTCATGGCCAAGGTGCGCGCCGCCGTCCGGCGCGGATGCGCGGCGGCCACCGCTGTCGCGGCGGCCGCCGATTCGGTGGACGCGCGGATTTGCCTTGGTCGCGTCGAAGTCGATCCGACGAGCCTTGACGTGTTCTGTTCGGGCAAGCCGAAGCCATCCGCCCGGCTGACGAAGACGGAGGGCGACATCCTGCGGATTCTTGCGGCGAATCGCGGCCGCACGTTCTCGACGGACGAGCTGATCGCGCGTTTGCGCGGCGAGGGGTTTGCCTGCGAGGACATGTTGCTCTACGTGCACGTCTCGAACCTCCGCAAGAAGCTCGGCCCGGCGGCCGCGCTCCTGACCAGTTCGCGCGGCATCGGCTACGCGCTCCTCGCCTGACGGTCGCCCGCCGTAACCTTTGTCGCGCTCGTCCGAATGAAATATATGGTATAATTCAGACATTTGGAGGACAGAAGATGGCGATTGCGAAAATCGAAGTGGACAGCAAGAACCTCAAGGCGTGGGGTGTTCAGGTCGTGGACTACGAGCTGAACGGCCAGCGCGTCGATTTTCAGGATCTCCTGATCAAGGTCTCGGAGCAGCGCGCGGCGACGGTCGAGCAGGAGATCGAGCCGATGTCGACGCGCATGTCGACGCGCAACCGCAAGCTCGACAGCCTCGGCGCCGCGCTCGCCATCGTCGCGGACATTCAGGCCAAGTTCACCGATGCCGACGACACCGGCAACAAGACGTCGACCCTCACGCTGACGGCCGAGGCGAAGGCCGGGCTCAGTCTGGTCGGCTACGTCGGCGGCACGGTCGGCGGCACGCTGACGATGGACAAGTCCACCGCCGAGTACTACCAGCAGATGCTCAAGACCGAGCTCGACTCGCTGAACAACGCGAGCTCGAAGGACATGACGCGCCTGCAGTCCCTCGTCGACAAGCGCGACGAGTCGTATTCGACGGCGACCTCGCTCATGCAGGCGGTCGGCGACACGCGCGCGAACACCATCAAGAACATGTAAGGCCATGTCCGCGATTCAAGTCGAGAAGATCGGCGTCAACGCCTATGCGCCGGAGGGCGCGAACGAGATTGACCTCTACGCCTTTCACGGCGCCGAGGGGCTGACGCTCGGCCAGCTGATGATGGCCGTCTGCATCCGCCGGGCCTCGATCATCGAGAGCCAGAGCGTCCTGAAGATGAACGAGATCAACGCCTCGGCGGCTTGGCTGCAGATCCTGGCCGAGGTCGGCGAGAGTGTCCTGGGCCGCAGCTCCCTGAACGCGACGCTGAACCTGTCCCGCTCGTCCTACGTGCCGACGAAGGTGCCGACGGTGACGACCTACCGCGACTTCCTCGCGCTGGAGGTCGGCCTCGGCTACGACGCCGTGCCGGAGCGGCTGAAGACGGCGGACGACCGCACGCGCCTCTACCGCCAGCTCACGGACGCGATGAGCGCGGCCTCGACGAGCAACCAGGAGCAGATGATCGCGCTGCAGTCGCTCCTCTCGCGCCGCGACTCGACCTACAACGCCTCCGCTTCGACGGTCAAGAAGCTCGGCACGACGATGAACCTGACGGCGAGCAATTTCTGATTTACAGGGAGAAAACGACATGGCCACGACCTTCTTCAACACCGAGGCGATCAGCCTCTCCATGCAGAACCCTGAGACGGGGGCTCTTCTCACCTCGAACGTCTACACGCTCGAAGGCGTCACGAACGCGGACGGCTCGCTGCGCCAGATGTCGGTCGGCCAGCTCGTGATGGCCGTCTGCCTGAGCCGCGCGACCGAGCTCGAAAGCCAGATTCTCGTCGAGATGGAGGAGATGGCGGAGACGACCGATCGGCTCGACCGCTACTCGCGGGTCGAGGCGGATCTCGCGAACTGGCAGAAGGACAACCCGAACGCGACGCTGACGCTGGCGGGCATCAGCGCGACCGCCTACCCGGATCTCTACGCCGAGTTCAGCGACGCCACGAAACGGGCGCAGTTCCTTTCGGACATCGGGATGAGCACGTCCCAGTCTTCCTGGTCGCCCGACGAGGTTGACGAGATCATGCAGAAGACCGAGGAGCAGATGGATACGCTCAACACGATCAGCCAGGAGCAGCTCATCGACATCCAGTCGCTGACCTCCAAGCGCGACGACACCTACTCGCTCGTCTCGAATGTCCTGAAGTCCCTCTACACGGTGATGACGGGCAACGTGAACAACCTCTGATCCCGGTTCGGCGCGTTGAGCGGCTACGGCGAGTTCGGGTGCTGGATCACGGCCTTCGCGCTGTCGGCGGTGCGGATCGGCGCCGCCCTGCTGATCTGCCCGGCCTTTGGCGAGGGGATGATCTCCGGCCTTGCGCGGCGGCTCGTCATCCTCTCGTTCGCGTTTCTTGTCGTGCCCGTCGTCCAGCGGACGCTGCCGACGGCGGGCGTCTCGTGGGCGCTGCTGGCGCTGCTCGCGGTGAAGGAGGCGCTGATCGGCTTCCTGATCGGCTTCTTCTCGGCGATTCCGTTCTGGGTGGCGGAGAACGTCGGCAACCTGATCGACAACCAGCGTGGCGCGACGATGGGCGAGGTCTACTCGCCGCTGTCGGGGGCGCAGGTCTCGACGACGGGCCTCTTCTTCACGCAGGTCGTCACGACCATCTTCTTCGTTTCGGGGGCCGTCCTGCTGCTCCTGGGCGCGCTCTACGCGAGCTATACGATCTGGCCGGTCTTCGGCGACTGGGTGTCGTTCCATCCGCACGCGCCGGAGAAGATGCTGGGGACGCTGGACGGCATGCTGAAGGCGACCGTGGTCATCAGCGCGCCGGTCGTGATCCTCATGTTCCTGGCGACGATCGGCCTCGGCTTCGTCAACCGCACGGCGCCTCAGCTGAACGTCTTCTTCCTGTCGATGCCGGTGAAGAGCGCGCTGGGCGTCGCGATGCTCGTCATCTACCTGCCGTTCGTCATCGACCGGCTCATGTACACGAAGGAAAGCGACATCTTGGCGCCCGTCAGGCTGCTTATCGGAGGTGCGACGTGAACGAATCGGAAGTGAAGGACTATCTGGCCGGAATCCGCAAGACGATTGCCGATTCGGAGGCGCTGGTCGAGCAGGCGCGGCTCAGGATCGCCGAGACGGATCGTCTGCTCGCGAGTCAGGGGCTCACGCGCGAGCAGGTGCTGGGCTTCAAGGTCACGCGCGACCAGCTGCTCGTCGTCAACGAGGAGCTGCGCCGGCGCGGGCTGCCGCCGATCGAGGACGACGAGGCCGCCTTCGACTTCAAGGCCGCGACGGACGAGCTGCGCGCGGCCGACCGCCCCGCCGCGCCGCCCGTCGGCGACGAGCTGGCCGAGCGCCAGCGCAAGTTCGGCGTCTTCATGCAGGACTATCGGCTATGAAACGTGCTTGGGGCGGATGCGATAGCCTTGTCGCGTGGATCCTTGTCGTCTGTGTACCGTTGGCAATGTTGGCGGACGAGACCAACCGCGTCGCCGTCCTGCCGTCCGTCGTCGTGACCGCGAGTCCCGTCACGCAGACGGAAAGCGTGTCGAGGGACGGGGCCGAAAGTGTCCTCGTCGCCCGTGAGCAGCTGGCGCTTCTCAACGCACAGGACATCCAGACCGCGCTCCGGCAGGTGCCGGGCGTGACGATCTCGCGCTATTCGCCGATCGGCAGCTACGGCGGGGCGCAAGGCGGCAGCGTCTACATCCGGGGCCTCGGCACGGCGCGTCCCGGCGGCGAGGTGCGCGTCTACACGGACGGCGCGCCGCGCGAGTCCGGCATGTGGGGGCATCCGCTCATGGATGCGATGCCGATCGACTTCGCCGAGTCGATTGCCGTGCAGAAGAGTCCGCACCCCGCCCGCTATTCGGGCACGTTCGGCGCCGTCGACGTCGAGACGCGCCGCCGCCGCGCGCCCGGACATGAGGCCGAGGTCGATCTCGTCTACGGACGCTACAACACCTTCCTCTCCGCCGGTTCGGCCGGCCTCAAGGAAGGCCCCGTCGATGCCTATGGCGGTCTGAGCTACAAGTATTCGGACGGTTACCGCGACCACAACACGTCCATCTTGAAGAGTGCGTTTGGACGTGTCGGCGTCGATCTTTCCGAACACGAGCACGTCGGCTTCGTCTACCAGCGCACGGACAGCCGGGTCGAGGATCCGGGCGAAGTCGGCCAGCCCCGTCCGCGCACCGACCGCTTCGACCTCGCGACCGACCTCTACACGCTGCGCTTCGACACGGAACGCGAACGCCTGACGGGCTTCTCGCTCGTCGCGTTCGAGCGCGGCGTCATCGACTGGTACCAGGACGGCCTCTGCCGCACGCCGGCAGGGGCGATGGATGGCAATGCGCACACCGAATGGCTCAACTTCAGCTTCCGCAACTTCTACGAGGGGAACGTGTGGGAGGGCCTTTGGCTGCGCGGCGGCCTTGACCTCACGCACGAGGACGGCGAGACCGAGACGCGCAACCTGCGAAACGGGCGCATCCCGTTCGCGACGGACGGCGCCCTCACGACCGTTGCGCCCTATGTTGGCGCGCGCTACGACTTCCGCTTTTCGGACGACTGGACGCTCACGCCGTCCGTTGGCACGCGCCACTATTTCCACAGCCAGTACGACGGCGAATGGGCGTCGGATGCCGCGCTCACGCTTGACTGGCGCGAGAAGGCCCAGCTGTTCGTGACGGGCTCGCGCGGTGTCCACTATCCGGGCGTCTACACGCGGGCCGTGGCGACCGACTACGCGCGCGACACGCTGGATGCGGAGGTGATGGACTACCTCGCGGGCGGTGCGAAGGTCGCCCTCGACGAGGCGTTCGACGTCCTCGCGACCGTCTTCCACACCGACGTCCAGAACCGCATCGACCGCACCGCACGCGGCTACATCAACGCCGGGGGCATGCGCGCGACGGGCGTCGAGCTCTCGGCGCACTGGAGGCCGACGGACGGTCTTGCGTTCTTCGCCGGGCTGACCTACACGAATCCCGAGACTTCGCCCGTCTCGCGTCTGCCGCGCTGGACGGCGACGGCGGGCGGCACGTGGACGATCTGCCCGTATCTCAAGTGGACGCTGGACGGGCAGTTCATCGACCGCATGTACGCCTATTCCGTCCGCGCCTCGTCCGATGCCGCGAACCTGACCGAGCTCAAGGAGGGCGTGCTGATCAACACGCGCCTCGCCGTGCCGCTCGAGTCCCTGACGCCGCTCGCGGGCGAGGTCTTCGTCGCGCTGGAGAACCTGGCCGACCGCAACTACGAGTACTATCCCGGCTATCCGATGGACGGCATCCTGTGGTACGTCGGCTGTCGGCTGAAGTTCTGAGCCTTTCAGAACGAAAGGAGCCTCCACCTTACGGCGAATTCGATTGCACGGCCTTGAAAATTTCAGCAGAACTGAAACAGCCATGCTGAAATTTGATATACTATGTGCCATGAAAATCGAAAACCCATTTCCCGTGTTCGGCTACTTCGGCCCGACGTATTTCTGCGACCGCCGCGAAGAGACCCGAAAGCTGTGCGAGGCCCTGACGAACGGGCGCAATGTCACGCTTGTCGCGCCGCGTCGTCTTGGAAAGACGGGGCTGATTCATCACGTGTTGCGTGAACTGGAGTCGCACAGGCAGGCGAAAGGCGTCTATCTCGACATCTTTGCCGTGAAGACGTTGCCGGAATTCGTGCAGACGTTGGCGCGCGCCGTGTTCTCGACGCTGGAGACGCGGCTGGAACGGGCGACAAAGGCGGCGGGACGGTTTCTGGGCGCGTGTCGTCCAAATGTCTCGATCGACAGCGTGACGGGATCTCCCACTCTTTCCTTCTCGGTCGAAGCCCAGCGATCCGAGCGCACGCTTGAGGACATTTTCCGCTACCTGAAGACGCGCGATGAGCTTGTCGTGATTGCGCTCGACGAGTTCCAGCAGGTTGCGGAATTCCCCGAAAAGGGGGCGGAGGCGCTGTTGCGGAGCTACATCCAGTTCCTGCCGAACGTGCGTTTCGTGTTCGCGGGGTCAAAGGCCCACATGATGACCGAGATGTTCATGACGGCCAATCGTCCGTTCTACAAAAGCACGCAAAACATCTCGCTGGCCCCGATTGACGAGCGGACGTACGGGAAGTTCGCCACGCAGTTCTTCTTGAAGGACGGGCGGCGTCTGTCGGACGAGGCCTTTTCCTTTGCCTATCGTCTGGTCGATGGCGTGACGTGGGAGATGCAGTCGATCCTGAACCGGCTGTGGGCGCGGAAGGACGGCGAGTTGATCGGTGTCGCGGAGGTTCGTTCCGTCATGGCAGACATCCTGTCCGAGAACGCCGACGAGTACGCCGGGCTGATGGCCTCGCTGTCCGTCAACGAGGCGAAGGTGATGCGTGCGGTCGCACGCTGTCGGCGTGTGGCTTCGCCGACGGGGATAGACTTCGTCTCGTCCGTCGGCGTGTCGCCATCAAGCGTCAAGCTCGCCGTGGACAACCTGACGGCTCGACAGCATCTCTACAGGGATGCAGGCGGCTTGCTCGTCTATGATCGTTTCTTCGGCCTCTGGCTCGCGCAGGGATAGCCGGCACCTTCGGGTCATGGGCGATTGGCGTCGCCGCTCCACGACTCTCAGCGTCCTCTGCGTGAACAACATACGACTATAGCCGACAGAATCGCCTGTAGGCGGTTGTTTGTCGGCTATGTAAATGATATAATTTTGCCCATCAAGGGTATTTTACATTGAATGGGAGAAACTTTATCATGACAAAGAAGAAAGTGCTGATCATCTCGTCCTCGCTTCGCCCCGATTCGAACTCGCATGCGCTGTGCGAGCAGGTCGCGAAGGGTGTGGAGGCCGCCGGGGGCGGTGAAGTCCACGAAGTTCATGCAGGAGGCCTTCAACCTCGGCAAGAAGATTGTCGCGTAAGGCAATAACCTCAGTGAGAAGAAGGAGGTGAAACGAATGAAAGCACTGCTTGTCAACGGTAGTCCCCGTGCGAACGGAAACACCATGCGGGCGTTGGAAGAGGTCGCATCGGCGCTCAAGGCCGACGGCTTGGAGACGGAGATCGTGCAGATCGGCACAAGGCCCGTGCGCGGCTGCATCGCGTGCCGGAAGTGCGCGGAACTCGGTCGCTGCGTCTTCTCGGACGACATCGCGAACGCGATTCTCGAAAAGGCCTGTGCGGCGGATGCGCTCGTCCTCGGTACGCCCGTCTACTACGCCCAGCCGAATGGCGCGCTCCTCGCGGTGATGCAGCGCGTGTTCTTCGCATCGGGAGGGCATCTGCGCGGCAAGCCCGCCGCGTCCGTCGCGGTCTGCCGCCGAGGCGGCGCGAGCACGGCGTTCCAGACGCTGAACCTGTTCTACGGCATTGCCGGCATGCCCGTCGCGGCTTCCCAATACTGGAACATCGCCTACGGGTGTGCGCCGGGCGAGGTCGCGCAGGATGCGGAAGGGTTGCAGACGATGCGGCTTCTCGGCCATAACCTCGCGTGGATGGCGAAGAGCCTCAAGGCGGACGTCCCCACACGCGAGCCGTGGCAGATGACCAACTTCATCCGATGATGTCGGCGAAGAAACGCCTTCGCCGTTTCTCTTCTCCCGCGAATTCCCCTTGCCCCGCGCACGCGGTGGCAGGGCATTTGATATAATACGGGCCATGAAAGCGAATACCATCTTGATGTGCGGTGCGCTGGCGCTGCTTGCCGGCTGCGGCCAGGTCGATTCGGGCTATACGGGGCTGAAGCTCGCTTGGGGGCGGGTCGTCTCCGAGCCGCTGGGGCCGGGCCTCTGGTTCTACAACCCCATCGGCGGCTCGCTCGTCACCTACGACTGCCGCGAGCAGCGCGTCGACTTCAAGATGAACGCCTACACGAAGGACGTGCAGAGCGCCGAGTTCCAGATCGTCGTCACCTTCGCGCTCGACCAGTCGCAGATCGTCGCGCTCCACAACGGCATCGGCCCGCGCTATGCCGACAAGATCCTCGCCCCGGCCGTCATCGGCGTGACGAAGGACGTGGTCGGCGGCTGGGAGGCCGACAGGCTGATCAACGGGCGCGAGCAGGCGACGAAGCAGATCTTCACGCAGGTGACGGAAGCCCTGAAGGGCAAGCCCGTGCGCGTCAGTTCCGTCGTCCTCGCCAACATCGACTACTCGGACGTGTTCGAGAAGGCGATCGAGGACAAGCAGGTCGCGATGCAGAACGCGATCCGCGCGAAGAACAAGACGCAGGAGATCGAGGAGGAGGCGCGGCAGAAGGTCATCGCCGCCGAGGCCGAGGCGAAGTCCATGCAGATTCGCGGCGACGCGCTCAAGTCGAATCCGGGGCTCGTGTCCCTTGAGGCGATCCAGAAGTGGGACGGCAAGGCGCCGCAGACGCTCGTCATCGGCGACGCCGCCCAGCCGATGCTGAACCTGCAGCCGCCGAAGAGGCAGAAATAAGGTATGGCAAAGTTCAGGCCCCTAAAAGAAGAGATCGCGACTGGCGAATCGCCGACGCTTGAGTTCAAGTGTAACATACCTGAGCAGTCGATCAAGTATCTTAAGACGGTTAGTGCCTTTGCAAATTGTTTGGGTGGACGGATTGTCTTTGGCGTTGACACGGACTTGAGTATTGTTGGCATGTCAGAGCCGTTTGCGGCGCGGGATCGGATTGCCGATGCGATTGCGAACGGAATCGAGCCGACGATCGTGCCGGATATCAGTTTCCAAACGGTCGATGGCAAGACGCTCATAGTCGTCGAGATTGCGCAGTCTCCGCGGTGCCCCTATTGGGTGAAAAGGCTTGGCAGGGAGGGCGGTACGTTCGTTCGCTACGATGCGACGACACGCATGGCAGATGCCGACGTCTTGCGCGAACTGGTCTACGATGGTTCGGACAGAGGATTTGATGCGGCGCAGTGCCGCATGTTAGAACTGACCCCCCGGAAGGTCGCCGCGCTTTGCAGACGACTGCGCGCAACGGCGCTTGAATCGTGCGAGACTGTGGCGCAAAGAAAGGCCGTCCATGACATTACGGAGGACAAGCTCGAAGAGTGGGGCGTGCTGGCTCGTCGTGCGGGAAGACTTGTGCCGACGAATGCGTTTGCGCTCCTGTCTGGCGACGCGGTTCTTCCGACGACTGTAAAGTGTGGGATCTTTCGTGGCACAGAACACCGCAAGATGCTCGACCGCCGTGAGTTCAGGGGGGCTGTTCAGGATCAGATAGATGCCGTCTACGAATGGCTGTTGTCAAAGATAAACATGGCGGCGGTCATCAAGGGCGTTTATCGGCAGGATGTCTACGAGTTCCCGGAAGGTGCCTTGCGTGAGTTGATTACGAATGCCGTTTTGCACCGCAACTATGCCGTTTACGGGAGCGACATTCAGATTGCGCTTTATGACGACCGGCTGGAGATCGTGTCGCCAGGAGGATTGCCGCGCGGCATGACGGTTGCACGCATGCAAACAGGTTGCTCGCGTTGTCGCAACAAGGCCATTGCAGAAGCCTTTGCCTACATGCGCATTGCCGAGACGTGGGGGCTTGGTGTGCCGAACGTGATGCGGGCGTTTCGCGACTATGGATTGCCAGTGCCGGAATACACGGATTGGGGAAACGCAGTGCGCGTTACGGTGCGTCGTCGTTGTCTGGGTGCGTATGTGCCAGAAGTAGATGTGCGCCAAGGGACATTACGAGCTTCTCGCACTACCCCACAAGTTGCCTCGCAAACTACCTCGCAAGTTACCTCGCAAACTACCCCGCAAGTAGGCTTGCTCAGAGGACGACTTGGCGAGAATACGCGAAGGGTTCTGGCTTTGCTGACGGCAGAGCCCTGTCTTTCGACTGAAGAGGCGGCGCGGCGACTTGAATGCAAGAAAGACACGCTCAGATACCACGTCAAGATACTACGCAAAACGGTCGGCCTTAAGCATGTTGGAGGAACAAAAAGAGGTCGTTGGATTGTGGAAGATGAGACGATTTCTGTCGGTTAGGCTTATCGTTTCGAAAACGTTTTCAACTACCACCAAGATTATGAAAAAGACGTTAAGAATCATGCGGCAGGCTTTGTGTGTCCTGCTTGGACTTAATCTCGTTGGAGAGGTAAGCAACTAGAGATGGCAATGACAATGACGTGCCAAGTGCATCGCGAGTAGAAAAGTTATAGAGGAGCGAAGATTTTCATTATGAGAGAGAGACTGGCGAGCCGCTTGGGCTTCATATTCCTGTCCGCCGGGTGCGCGATCGGCCTCGGCAACGTCTGGCGCTTCCCCTACATCGCCGGGCAGAACGGCGGCGGCTGGTTTGTCGCGCTCTACCTTGTCGCGCTCGCGCTGATCGGCCTGCCGATCCTCCTCATGGAGTTCGCCGCCGGACGCGCCGCCCAGCGGTCGATCGTGCGCCTCCACGCGACGCTGACGCCGGAAAAGAAGGCGTGGCGGCTGCATGGCGTCGCGGGCTTCCTCGGCAACGTCCTCCTCATGATGTTCTACACGACGGTCACGGGCTGGATGCTCATCTACTTCGTGCGCATGGCGTCCGGCGCGTTCGCCGGCCTCGATGCCGCCGCCGTCGGCGCGGCGTTCGGCGGCATGCTCGGCGATCCGTGGAGCATGGCGGCGGCGATGCTCGCGGTGACGGCGGTGGCGACGTGCGTCTGCGTGGCTGGGCTCCAGAAGGGCGTCGAGCGCGTGACGAAGGTACTCATGCTCTGCCTCCTCGCGCTGATCGTCGTCCTCGCCGTGAACAGCGTGTGGCTGGACGCGAAGAACAGCGGCTCGGCCGGACTGCGGTTCTACCTCGTCCCCGACTTCGCGCGCATGAAGTCCGTCGGCGTCGTCAAGGTGGTTGTCGAGGCGATGAACCACGCCTTCTTCACGCTCTCGCTCGGCATCGGCGCGATGTCGATCTTCGGCAGCTACATCGGGCGCGACCGCACGCTCCTCGGCGAGACGCTGCACGTCTGTCTGCTCGACACGCTCGTCGCCGTCTCGGCGGGCCTCATCATCATCCCCGCCTGCTTCGCCTACGGCGTGCATCCGGGACAGGGGCCGGGACTCATCTTCACGACGCTGCCGAACGTCTTCAACGACATGCCGCTCGGACGGCTCTGGGGTTCGCTCTTCTTCGTCTTCATGAGCTGCGCGGCGCTGACGACGGTCATCGCCGTCTTCGAGAACATCCTCGCCTGCCTGATGGACGCCTTCGGCTGGAGCCGCCGCCGGGCCGGGCTTCTCACGGGCGGCGCGCTCGTCTTCCTCGCGCTGCCGTGCCTCCTCGGCTTCAACGTCTGGGGCGGTGTCCATCCGCTCGGCGCCGAGAGCTGCATCCTCGACTTCGAGGACTTCCTCGTCTCCAACTTGATCCTGCCGCTCGGCGGACTCGCGTTCGCGCTCTACTGCTGCCACCGCTTCGGCTGGGGGTGGCGGAACTTCCTCGCGGAGGCGAACACGGGACGCGGCCCGCGTGTGCCATCCGCCCTGCGCGTCTACTGCGCCTATGTCCTGCCGCTGCTGGTCGTCGCCATCTTCGTCCTCGGCCTCGTGGACAAGTTCGCGCCGCGTGGCTAACGCTTCTCGAGAAAGGCCGTCGACACAAGAGAGGCTCTACGCCATGACAGGTTTGATCGAATGGAAAGACTTGCGGTGCGCGTTTGACGGACGAACGATCTTCGAGAATTTTTCGGGGACGCTTGGCTTCGGCGAACGGGTGCGTGTCACGGGGGAGTCCGGTTGCGGCAAGACCACGTTCCTTTCGATGGTCTTGGGAATTTGTGGGAACAGGCCCCTATTCGGAGGGGCCTGTCCCTCTCGGCGCTGAGGCCGTAGATGCGCTGATGGTCGTGCCGAAGTCGCGCGCTGCGAAAGCCGGGATATGGTATAATTCACGCTTTCCAGAAAGGAACCGAAGAACATGCTGACTTGGATGGATTCGCTGAAGGGGCGCTCGATGATGCGCCTCGCCTCGTTCACCGACGAGGAGATGAAGAACCTGATCGAGCTCTCGGCGCAGCTCAAGGCGCGTCGTGCCGCCGGGGTGCGCGGCGACCTCCTGCACCGCAAGAACGTCGCGCTCATCTTCGAGAAGAGCTCGACGCGCACGCGCAACTCGACCCTGATCGCGATCCGCGACGAGGGCGGCAACGGCGAGTACCTGACGCGGCCCGACATCCACTTTGGCAAGAAGGAGTCGGTGAAGGACACCGCGCGCGTCCTCGGTCGCATCTACGACGGCATCCTCTTTCGCGGCTTCCGCCAGCGCGACTGCGAAGACCTCGCGAAGTATTCGGGCGTGCCGGTCTGGAACGGCCTCACCGACGACTACCACCCGACGCAGATCTTCGCTGACCTGCTGACGGTCAAGGAGAACTTCGGCACGCTCGACGCGAACACGTGCGTCGCCTACGTCGGCGACGGTCGCAACAACGTCGCGAACTCGCTCATGATGGGCTGCGCGAAGTGCGGCGTGCGCTACGTCTGCTGCTGTCCGAAGGAGCTGCGGCCCGACGAGGCGGTGCTGGCCGAGGCCGAGGAGGTCGCCAAGCGGAACGGCGTCGACATCCGCGTCTTCGAGAACCCGACGGAAGGCGTGAAGGGTGCGAACGTCCTCTACACGGACGTCTGGGTCTCGATGGGCGAGGAGGCGAAGACCGCCGAACGCATCAAGATGCTGCGCCCCTACCAGATCAACATGGATCTCATGCGGGCGACGGGCAACCTCGACGGGCGGCTCCTCTTCCTCCACTGCCTGCCGGCGTTCCACGACTTCAGCACCGAGGTCACGAAGGACTGCGGCGCGCTGGAGGTGACGGACGAGGTATTCGAGTCGAAGTACTCGAAGGTCTTCGACGAGTCCGAGAACCGCATGCACACGATCAAGGCGCTGCTCGTCTCGGCCCTCTGCGACCGCGAAAGCGTGTAAAGCCAGGCCCCGCCTTTTACAGAATCTGTCGGGACGGGCCGTGAAATCCAGTCGGCGGACGGAACGCATGGCCTTGGCACGGCCTTTGCAAAATGACTCGCGTCAGCTGCGGCGGACAGTCCGGCGCGGCGAAACGAAAAGAAAAAGGAAAACGAACCATGAGCAACTGCGCTCGATTGACGGCCACGAAAAGAGTTGCGGCGCTGAAGGCCGAAGCGCCTTGCGCGCCCAGCGAGGTGAAGGACATCGGCTATGCCGAAGACGTCTTCACCCGCGAGACGATGAAGCAGTATCTTTCCAAGGATACGTGGAAGAAGCTCATGCAGACGATCGACGGTGGCCAGCCGCTCGACCCGTCGATTGCGGGCGAGGTCGCGCACGCCATGCGCCACTGGGCGATGGACCGCGGCGCGACGCACTACACGCACTGGTTCCTGCCGCTCACCGGCTCGACGGCCGAGAAGCACGACGCCTTCCTGGAGATCAAGGACGGCCAGCCCGTGATGGCGTTCTCTGGCAAGAACCTGATCGTCGGCGAGCCCGATGCCTCGTCCTTCCCGTCCGGCGGCATCCGCTCCACGTTCGAGGCACGCGGCTACACGGCGTGGGACCCGACCTCGCCGGCGTTCATCAAGCGCCACGGCAACGGCGCGACGCTCTGCATCCCGACGGCGTTCTGCGCCTACACGGGCGAGGCGCTCGACAAGAAGACGCCGCTCCTGCGCTCGATGCAGGCCCTCTCGGCAGCGACGAAGCGGCTTATGCATTGCTTCGGCAAGGGCGACGAGAAGGTGACGATCACGCTCGGGCCGGAACAGGAGTACTTCCTCGTCGACAAGAACTTCTACCTCGCGCGTCCCGACCTCGTGCAGACCGGCCGCACGCTCTTCGGCGCGCCGTCCGCGAAGCACCAGCAGCTCGAGGACCACTACTTCGGCACGATCAAGGCGCGCATCCTCAACTTCATGAGCGAGGTCGAGCAGGAGCTCTGGAAGCTCGGCATCCCGGCGAAGACGCGCCACAACGAGGTCGCGCCCGCCCAGTTCGAGCTCGCGCCGATGTTCGAGGAGCTGAACCTCTCGTGCGACCACAACATGCTCGTCATGGAGGTCCTGCGCCAGGTCGCCGACCGCAACGGGCTCGTCTGCCTCCTGCACGAGAAGCCGTTCGCCGGCATCAACGGCTCGGGCAAGCACAACAACTGGTCGGTCGCCTACGGTGACGTGAACCTCCTGAACCCCGGCAGCGACCCGCACCAGAACGCGATCTTCCTCACGACGCTCTGCGCCGTCATTGAGGCGGTCGACAAGCACGCCGACCTCATCCGCGCGTCCGTCGCCTCGGCCGGGAACGACCACCGCCTCGGCGCGAACGAGGCGCCGCCGGCGGTCATCTCGATCTACCTCGGCGACCAGCTCGCGGACGTCATCGCCCAGCTGGAGAAGGGCGCGCCGAAGAGCTCGAAGCACGCCGGCACGATGAAGATCGGCGTCGATACGCTGCCGGCGCTGCCGAAGGACGCGACCGACCGCAACCGCACCTCGCCGTTCGCCTTCACGGGCAACAAGTTCGAGTTCCGCGCGCCCGGCTCGTCGGCCTCCTGCTCGGCCCCGAACGTCGTCCTCAACACGATCGTCGCCGAGGCGATGAACCGCATCGCGGACGAGCTCGAGAAGGCGGGCGTCGTCGGCAAGGCGAAGGCGGGCGAGCATACGGCCGCGTTCCACGACACGCTGCAGAAGATCCTGCAGGACATCGTGAAGACGCACAAGCGCGTCATCTTCAACGGCGACGGCTACAAGGCCGACTGGCTCGCCGAGGCCGCGAAGCGCGGTCTCCCGAACGCCGCGACGACGCCGGAGGCGCTCAAGGCGTTCACGCGCAAGGAGAACGTCGCCGTCTTCGAGAAGGCGGGCGTCTTCAGCGCACGGGAACTCGAATCGCGCTACGAGATCGCGATGGAGGACTACACGACCAAGGTCCTCATCGAGGCGAACTGCGCGCTCGACATCGCCCGGACGATGATCGTCCCGGCCGTCAAGCAGGAGTACCGCGAGACGATCGAGGCCTACAACCAGACGGACGCGAGCAACCTCAAGGGCGCGATCGACGTCCTGAAGGACGAGGTCACGCGGCTCGGCGATGGCCTGACGGCGGCCGAGGCGGCCGTCGCGCGCCTCCAGAAGGCCGTGAAGGATGCCGACCCCGAGGCGGCGCTGGCGGAGATGTCCGCGCTGCGCGAGACGGTCGATGCGCTCGAAAGCGAGGTCGCCGACGAGAAGTGGCCGTTGCCGAAGTACCGCGAAATGCTGTTCGTGTACTGAGGCCCCTTGACACGACGGCGACGGATTTGGTAAAATCCGCGCCGTTGTGCCGCAAAGGGCAACTGAAACGACATATGAATCGCAACATGTTCAGCAACATCTGGTGGTGGCGCCACGGGTCGAAGATCCGCGGGTCGGTTGCCGCATAGTTGCGAAAGCGCGAAACCAAGCCCAGTACCCGAAGGCGGATCGTCAGACGAAGACGGTCCGCCTTTTGCATTTCAGAGTTAAACGAATATGAATCAGAAGAAGAATCAACTCCGTGTCTCCGTGCCTCCGTGTGAGATTTCTGTAGATTTCATCTAACGCATCTAATAAAGGAAGAACAAAAATGTTGAAGACCCTGACCGAAAGCGAATTCATCCGCCGCACGAACGGCGGCTTCCGCACACCCGTCTACCGGGAGTTCCTCGCCGACCGCGAGACGCCGGTCGCCATCCTGACGCGCGCGGCGGCGGACGAGAACGTCTTCCTGCTCGAGAGCGTCACGGGCGGCGAGAATCCGGGGCGCTACTCGTACCTCGGCATCGACCCGACGGCCGTCGTCACGGCCGCGCCGGACGAGCCGCCGCTCGCGCAGGTGCGGGCCGCGCTCACGGCGCGTCCGTTTGCCCCCGCGCCGGAGTTGCCGTCGCTGCAGGGCGGCGCGATCGGCTTCCTCGCCTACGACGCGGTGCGGGCGTTCGTGCCGCGCGTGAAGCTGACGCCTGAACCGGGCACGCCGTCTAGCGCGTTCCTCCTCACCGACACGTTGCTCGTGATGGATCATGCGCGGCAGACGGTGTTCGTCATCCGCGTGACGGGCGTCGAGGCGGGCGAGACGGCGGCGGACGCCTACCGCCGCGCACAAGCCGAAATCGAGGCGGTCTACGCGCGCCTCCTCAGCGCGGAATCGATTGCGCAGTTCGCCGTTCCGGCCAAGGACGCGGCGCCTGAACGGCGGGGCCTGTCCCCATTCAAGCCGGAGATGACGGAGGCGGAGTTCGAGACGATCGTCACGCGGTGCAAGGCGGCGATCCGCGCGGGCGAGGTCATCCAGATCGTGCCGTCCCAGAAGTTCACGGCCGAGACGGACATCCCGCCGCTCACGCTCTACCGGGCGCTACGGACGGTGAACCCCTCGCCCTACAACTTCTTCCTCAAGCTCGGCGACCGGACGCTGATCGGCTCGTCGCCGGAGGAACTCGTGAAGCTCCAGGGGCGCACGGCCTCGACGGCGCCGATCGCCGGGACGCGTCCGCGCGGCACGACGCCGGAGACGGACCGCCTGCTGGAGGCGGAGCTGCGGGAGGACCCGAAGGAGCGCGCGGAGCACGTGATGCTCGTCGATCTCGGCCGCAACGACCTCGGCCGGGTCTCGGCGACGGGCAGCGTGAAGGTCGATTCCTACGCACACGTCGAGCGGTACTCGCACGTGATGCATCTCGTCTCGCACGTGACGGGCGAGCTGGAGCCGGACAAGGACGCCTTCGACCTCCTGGAGGCGGCGTTTCCGGCGGGGACGCTCACCGGCGCGCCGAAGGTGCGGGCGATGGAGCTCATCGCGGAGCTGGAGAAGTCGCCGCGCGGCATCTACGGCGGCGCCGTCGGCTACTTCAGCTACACGGGCGACATGAACTTCGCGATCGTCATCCGCACGATGTTCCTGGAGAAGGGCGTCCTCACGATGCGCGCGGGCGCGGGCATCGTGGCGGATTCCGATCCGCAGAAGGAGTACCGCGAGACGGTCAACAAGTCGAAGGCCATCTTCGAGGCGGCGCAGTTCGCCGCGAGCCTGTGAGGGGCGGCGCACACGGAGTAAAGGTCTCACACGGAGAGACGGAGACACGGAGTAAGGAAACGGAGAAAAAGAAATGATCTTGATGATTGACAACTACGATTCGTTCACGTACAACCTCGTGCAGGCGCTGCGGTCGCTCGGGCGCGAGGTGAAGGTCGTGAAGAACGACGAGATCGACGTCGCGGGCATCGCGGCGCTGAAGCCGGAGGCGATCGTCCTCTCTCCGGGGCCGGGCAATCCCGACTCGGCGGGCGTCACGCTCGCGGCGGTCAAGGCGTTCGCCGGCAAGGTGCCGCTTCTCGGCATCTGCCTCGGCCACCAGTCCATCGCGCAGGCGTTCGGCGCGAAGATCGTCCCGGCGAAGCGCCTCATGCACGGCAAGACGAGCCGCCTCACGCACGACGGGAAGGGGCTGTTCGCGGGCATCCCGCAGGGCATGGAGGCGATGCGCTACCATTCGCTCGCCGTCGACCGCGCGACGCTGCCGGACTGCTTCGAGATCACGGCCGAGGCGGAGGACGGCGAGATCATGGGACTTCGCCACAAGACGCTGCCGATCGAGTCGCTGCAGTACCACCCGGAGTCCATCGGCACGCCGGAGGGGCTGCGCCAGCTGAAGAACTTCCTCGGCCTGCGCACGCCGGCGGAATCGACCGAGGCGACGGGCGCGTACCGCGCGATGGCGTCGATCATGCGCGGCGAGATGTCCGAGCGCGAGATCGCCGCGCTGCTGAACGACTACAACGCGCGCGGCATCACGCCGGACGTGCTGACGGGCTCGGTGCGGGCGATGCGCGAGGCGGGCGTGAAGGTCGACCTGGGCGGCCTCGACGCCGTGGACATCGTGGGCACGGGCGGCGACGGACACCACACCTTCAACATCTCGACGGCGGCGGCCTTCGTCGCGGCGGGCGCGGGCGTTCCGGTCGCGAAGCACGGGAACGTCGCGGCGACGTCGAAGTGCGGCGCGGCGGACGTCCTGAAGGCGCTCGGCTACGACCTCGCGCAGACACCGGAGGCCGTCGCACGGGCGGTGCGCGAGATTGGCGTCGGCTTCCTCTTCGCCAAGGCGCTGCATCCGGCGATGCGCTACGCCGCGCCGGTCAGGAAGGCCCTCGGCTGCAAGACGATCTTCAACCTGCTGGGGCCACTGACGAATCCGGCGGGCGTGCGGCGGCACGCGATCGGCGTGTACGACCCGAAGCTCGCGCCGCTCTTCGCCCGGACGCTGCGCGACCTCGGCAGCGAACGCGCGCTCGTCTTCTCCGGCGAGGACGGGCTGGACGAGATCTCGCCGACGGGGCTCACGTTCGTGACGGAGCTGAGGGACGGCGAGATCACGTCGAAGCTGCTCTCCGCCGCCGAGCTTGTCGGCGCGTCGTATCCGCTGGACGACCTCGCGGGCGGCACGCCGGAGGAGAACGCGGCGCTGATGCGGGGCGTTCTGACGGGACGGGTCGCGGGCGCGAAGCGCGCGGCGACGATCCTGAACGCGGCGGCGGCGATCTACGTGGGCGGCAGGGCCGACACGCTCGCGGAAGCCGTGGCCCTCGCGCGGCAGTCCATCGACTCCGGCGCCGCCGCCGCGAAGCTGGCGGCGCTTGTGGCGTTCGGGAGATGAAGACGGCGGTCGCTACGCCCTGCGTTCTGCGTGTGTCGGCGTACAGTCGGTCGAGGCGCGGACGATGAGCTTGGCCGAGACGTTGATCTCGCGCGGCTCGGCGTTCGGGTAGCGGATGCGGGCGAAGAGCGCGCGCAGGGCGGTGCGGGCGATCTCGCCCGTGGGCTGGCGGATGGTCGTGAGCGGCGGTTCGGCGGTCGCGGCCATCGGGATGTCGTCGAAGCCGACGACGGCGACGTCTTCGGGGATGCGCCGGCCGAGGCGGCGGAGCGAGCCGAGGAGCCGCACGGCCATCTCGTCGTTGCCGCAGACGATGGCGTCCGGGGCGTTCGCCCCGTCGAGTGCCTTGCGCAGCGCGTTCAGGTTCTCCGGCTCGCACGTCAGGGTCGTGACGCCGGAGGAGAGTCCGCAGAGGGCGATTTCCCCGGCGACGCCGAAGAGTCGGTTGCGCCAGTTCGTGTTGGGGCCGAGGCCGCGCGACGGCATGAGGTAGGCGATGTGGCCGTGTCCGCGCTGGATCAGGTGTGCGGCGATGCGGCGGCCGGCGTTGATGTTGTTGACGGCGACGAGGTCGCAGTCGCTGCGGTCGCCGGGGGCGGCGATGTCGGAGTCGACGAGGACGACGGGAATCTCCGCGTTGCGGAAGATGCGCACGACCTCGCGGTTGGCCTTGTCGGCGCGCCGGTTGAGGAGGGGCCGGAAGATGACGCCCTCGATGCGCTGGATGGCCAGCTCGCGGGCCTTGCGGCGGAGTGCCGTCGCCGCGTCCTTCGCGCCGGCGGCCTCGATGGACGCGAAGACGATGCCGTAGCCGACGCGCCGGGCGATCCGTTCCAGCTCGGTCTTGAGTCCGGCGAAGTAGGCGGCCTCGGCGAAGTCGGGGATGAGCAGGCCGAGCCGTCCGCTCGTGCGCGCACCGCGCCGTGTCACGAACGTGCCGACGCCGTTGCGCGTCGCGACGAGATCCTGTCGCACGAGTTCGCGCAGGGCGCGGCGCACCGTCTCGCGCGCGGCCGTGAACCGTCGGCACAGCTCGGCTTCGCTCGGCAGCTTGCCGTCCGTGAACTTCCGTTCGGCGATGTCCTGCTTCAGATGGCGGATGATGTCCTGGTGCTTCATGCCGGCAAGTGTATCAAATCTTTCCGAACCTGTCTAGGCAGGTCTTGTGCGCGACGACGTGATTTGCTAGAATACCGCCATCTAGGCAAAACAAGGAGTTTGGACAGATGAAGACAGTCAAGGACAAGCAGATCCTGATGGCGGCTGACTTCGCGGGCTATCCGCTGAAGGAGGCGATTCGGGACTACCTCGAGAAGAAGGGGTGGACGGTGACGGACATCGGCGTGAAGGCTGATTCCGATCCGAACGACACGGAACTCATGTTCCATCGCATCGGCCTCCGGGTCGGCGCGATGATTGCCGAGAGGGAGTTCGAGCGTGCGCTCGTCTTCTGCGGCACGGGCATGGGCATCCACATCGCCGCCTCGAAGTGTCCGGGCGTCCATGCGGGCGTCGTCGAGTCCGTTCCCGCCGCATTCCGCGCGATTACGGGCAACGGCGTGAACGTCCTCGCGATGGGTGCGTTCTACGTGACGCCCGAACTCGGCAAGCAGTGTGCGGACGCCTTTCTCTACAACGACTTCGGCAGCGGCTGGGAATGGTGGCCCGATTTCGACAAGTTCCACCAGATCGCGATTGACGAGCTCAACGCCTTCGATTACGAAGAATACAAGGCGAACGGCTTCAAGGTGAAGCATCTGGGCGACTGCGCCTGTGCGCTCCGTGACCGCCCGGAGGGGCTCTCGTCCGTGCCGCTCATGTGCAAGCGCTAAGTTGGCGAGACAAGAATGGAACGGCGAGGCGTGTCGCGGCGTCAGGACGCCTTTTCGTGCGCGAGCAATGCCGTGGCCAGTTTCACGAGTTCGACGCAGGGACGCTTCTTGTAGTAGGCGGCCGTGCGGGTTTCGGGTGCGCCACCTGCCGAGGCGCCTGTTCCCGCGAGAAGTTCGCGGCAGACGATTGAGCCGGTTTCGGCCTTGAATTTCGCGCAGAAGTCCTGGATGGCCGGATAGGCCGCCATTTTGTCTGGGCCATGGCGCATGCCGAGCACGAGCGCCGCCGCCGAGACGGCGCCGCAGACTTCGCGCATGCGGCCGACGCCGCCGCCGAGTCCGCACGAGATTCGCTGGGCGAGGTCTTCGCTCAGCCCCAATTCGTCCGCAAACGCCGTAAAGACTGCCTGTGAGCAGTTGCATCCGCTCCGAAAGAGCGTCTCCGCCTTTTCCATTCTGTTCATGAGACGGTGATTATAGCATATTAGCCACGATGAAGGATATAGGTGACGCCGACGAGAAAGCGTTCGGCGTACAGGGCGGCGGTCAGAATCGGATGCCGCAACAGGCGCCTCCACTTTCCGTTCTCGACGAACACGCCGAAGAAGCGATAGAAGAGCCCGAACTGCCGACGGCAGATCGCGTCGTTCTGCCACTTGCGGCGATAGGCGTCCACGGACTTCGCGTAGTAGGCTTTTTTCGCAAGCAACCGCGACAGCCCCTGATTCGCCTCGTTGTGGAGCAGCGGGCCTTTCGTGACGGCTGTCGGCGTCCCCGCCGCGAGGAGACGTCGGTTGAGGTCCCAGTCTTCGCACGCAATGAGGTCTTCGTCGTAGCCGTCGACCTTCTCCAGCCAGGCGCGCGGAATGACGCGCAGGCCGTCGATGCAGGTTCCGTCGTAGAACGACCGCTCGAAGTTGCGCGCGCGCAGGCGCAGACCCTGGCCTATGCGCTGTTCGGGGATGTAGAGAGAGGGGGGGAGAGGTTGAGAGGTTGAGAGGTTGAGAGGTTGGGGGGGGGGAGTGGGTGCGGCGGGCGAATAGATGGAGAGGATTTCGTCGATTGTTTCACGGGGCAGGATCATGTCTGCATCGACGAAGAGGATGACGTCGCCCGTCGCCTCGCGCCAGCCACGATTGCGCTGGGCGCAGCGTTCGGGGCCTTGCGTGAAGACGCGCGCACCGAGGGCGGACGCGATTTCACGTGTGCGGTCGGACGAGAAGTTGTCGACGACGACGATCTCGATCCGCGCGCGCACCGCGTCGAACGCACGGATGCAGGTGGCGATGTTCGCCTCCTCGTTCTTCGTCGGCATGACGACCGATAGCTCAGGCTTCTTCATGTCAAGATATCAACAGTTTTTCGTCAATGGGGTCAGACCCCATGGAATAATACCCACCTGTCTTTTTGCTGCCGCGATGCTCGATCCGCCCCGCGCGGATCAGTTCGGCAAGGGCGCGCTTGACGGTTGCCGCACTCTTGCCGACGACGGACTTCAGATAAGGCAGTCGGGTGCCCGGATGCGTCTGGACAAGACGAAACACGTAATCGTTTAATGGCTCATTTAATGGCTCATCTGTCGTCAACGGCTCATGCCGATTTCCGTGTTCGCCCTTGTTTTGTTTGAAGGCCATCATTTTCGCTCCGCCATTTAATGGCTCAATCGGCTCATGGAGCGCACAACACGTCAGACGATAGCGAAGGCTCGCTCCGCCACCTTCGGAAACAATCGCGCCCTGCGCTTCAAGTTCCGCGAGATCGCGCGTGGCCGTTGGCTTTGAAACCTTTGCCATGCGCATCCATTTTGCGGCCGAGAGCCCTGACTTGACCCCTTCTTCACCATCTTCGAACATCCGCAAGATCACTTTCCGTGCTCGCGCGGAGAAATCGCGCTCATAACGTCCGAGATAGTCGTGCTTGACGGCGACAAAGCGCATCGCTGCGACAAAATGCGTCATCATCTCCGTCAGAACAGGGATGAAAAAGGCTGCCCAATTTGTCCAGTCAAGCGTTCTTGAAGCTTCGTTGATCTCGTCATAATAGGCCACACGGTGACGCATGATCGTCGCCGAAACGGGCAGAATCACCGGCAAGCATAGTCCTTCTGCAAGGGCTTTCGCCACCAAGGCTCGTCCGACACGCCCGTTTCCGTCTTCAAACGGGTGGATGGACTCGAAGTGCGGATGAAGCATCGCAGCCTTGAGCGCAACATCCGTCGGGTTTGTCTCGCGCGACTTCCACATCCGGGTGAACGTGCGCATTTCATTCGGCACGCTGGCGCTTGGTGGTGCCACATAACGCACTTCGACTGTTCCGTCGGCAAGACGGCGGATGACACGCATCGGCTCGACGTGTGAGCGAAACGCCCCCACGGAGATTCGCTTGCCGTCTCCGGCCATCAATGCCTTGTGATAGCGCTTGAGTAACGCTGTCGAAATGGGTTTGTCCCATGTCTCGCGGATTGACAACACCATCTGCGCGACACCTTCCGCCCGCGCATCCTTCGTAAAGCCCTTGGGCGCGTACGTCACGCCAAGCGCACGGCAGATCGAAGACATGACTACGCTTTCGTCAACGTTCAGGCCTTCGATGGCACTTGTCTTCACGGCTTCATCCGCGAGTGCCCGTGCGACGATTTCCAGTTCCTGAGGTTTGCCCAAGGCCTTTTTAAGTGCCCTGAACGCCACGCCAAATGCCTTCAGCTCGTCGCGCAAGGCCGCACGGTTGACCGTCGCCTTCGGCCAGCCTTCCTGTTGCCAGTTGAATTTCATGTTTTCTTGTGGTTCTCGGCCAACACGCGCTTCACGCCCTCGATGACCGGCGCGAGCGCCTTGTAGGGTTTCGGAATCGAGCGAAGCGTCTGATAGGTGGCGATGCCGAGCGGCTTTGACTTGTCGCGCACGGCGAACTCCACCACGCCCTTGTTCATCTTTTCGCACAGCAAGCAGAAGTCATCGCCGCCGAGCGTGCAAATTGTCTTTTCGATATTCGCCACAAGCGATTTCGAGAGGACGCGCTCGTCGATATCCTCGTCCTTGACAACATCCACGTTATCGACGTTGACGAGTTCCAGCAGATACTCGTCGCGAAACGACTTCACGGCCCGTGTCGCCAAACCCATCGGCGAGAGCGTCTTCTCAAAGTTGTTTGGAAGTTTTCCAATGTGATGATAGTCATTGGCACGGAGATGTGCGACAAGCTCCGCATGCGACCAGAATTCTCTTGCCGCACGCACCACATAATAGAGTCGTTCGTCTTCGCTTTTTGTCTTTTCTAAAATCGTTACATGAAAACTGAATCCAAGAGAAAGGAATGACTTTACAACATCCACGCCAAATTCGTTCAACGTCATTGGGCGAATTGGTGCCAATTCAGTTTCGACCAATGCCATTGGGCGAATTTCATCAGATACAAACTGACTATTATGAGCCTGACCATATTTGTCGGGCACCGCTTGCTGAATCTGGAATGTCTTCGACCAGACTTCAAAGAAGACGCGCATTCGCTTGATGCTCGATGCCGAGAAGCCCCGCAGCCCTGGCAGTTCGGCCTGAAGCCGCGCAGAAAGCGCATCAATTGCGCCGCTGCCCCACTTGGCACGGCGTGTCTTCTTCGAGACGTATGCGCCGACGTAGAAGTAAAGCTTCAGCGCCTCGACGTTCACGTTCTGCGCCGCCCGCGCCCGCGCCTGAAGAATCGCAAGCTTGATATCCGCAACAGCCTGTGTGAAGCCACGCGGCTCGATTGTTTTCGCCTGACTCATGCCCGTATTATATCAAAAGATTTTGGTTGTTAGGCGTGTTGTGACAGGGCGTAGGCCGTTGAGTTGATTGTGTCAAATTAGATATGATATAATTTGCACAGAAACCGCTTCAGGAGTTCGTTATTCATGCAAAATTTGACAGCGCGGCAACTGGCATCATTACGGGAGATAGGCGATTCGCCTTTTTCTCTCGTGGCGTTGCGGTCTTTGTTCCCTGTTAAGGAAGTCTGGCGTGTTGCTGCACGGCTGGAGGAAAACGGACTGCTGATCCGATTGAAGCGTGACTTGTTTGTCCTGAGTCCAGATCTGCTGGGACATCCCGTTGATCAGCTTCTTGTCGCAAACCGCCTCTGTTCACCGTCTTATGTTTCGCGAGAAGCGGCCCTTGCCCATTACGGACTCATCCCGGAATTGGTTGTCAACGTGACAAGTTCGCGCTTGGGGCGGTCTGTCGCATTTGACACGCCGATTGGCGGGTTTCACTATGCACAAGCGGATGCGGCGACCTATGCCATCGGCCTGTGCGAGGAGCCCTCGGCAACTTCGCGTTTCCTTTGCGCGAGCCCAGAAAAGGCCTTGTATGATCTTGTCATCTTCCGTTCCCTGCTGAACATCAGAAGCCGAGCCGAAATGCAACGCTTTCTCTTTGAGAACTTGCGACTCGACATATCGGATCGACACTTTGACGGACGCATTTTTGACGACTTGATTTCATGTGGACGCAAGAAGCGGAGTATGCAGATAATGAAGGAGATCCTTTGTCATGATGCGTTTTGACCAGCTCGTCGAAGACAAGATTCGTTTGGGCTCCACGGAAAAGTTTGCCGTTCAGGCGACGATGCAGGAGGTTGTCCTGTGCGGTCTTTCGGATGGTGGCTTTTTTCGCCATGCCGCGTTTTACGGGGGGACTTGTCTCAAGTTCTTTTATGGGCTTGACCGCTTCTCGGAAGACTTGGATTTCACGGTGCAGGATCGTTCGTGCGGACTGCGCTTGCCGAGCTATTTCGATGCGGTGGCACGGGCTTTCCGCGCGGTTGGCCGTGAGGTGGAAGTCAAGGAAGTCGAGAAGTCAGTCTTCACGGCAACGGAATCGGCGTTTGTCAAGACGGAGACGAAAGCCTATCAGATTGGCGTGCGGAACGCGCCGAAAACCACCGTCAAGTTCGAGATGGACACGAATCCGCCGATTGTCTATCCGTCCGAAACGAAGTTCTTGAGAGTCCCTGATCCTCATGCCATCGTGTGCTGCACGCCGGAGGGATTGCTTGTCGGGAAGGCGAGCGCCTGTCTTTTCCGTGCATGGCGGAATCGCGTGAAGGGGCGCGATTGGTACGACCTCATCTGGTATACGGCCAAGAAGATACCGCTTCGAATTGACCTGCTCCGTCGCGTGACGGAAGCGGCACATCCGGAAGCGTCCGTGCGCATGGAGGATGCCGCATGTGTGCGCACACTGCTGAAGGAACGCATCGATCACATTGACTTCAGACAGGCAAAAGAGGATGTCTATCCGTTTGTGGCACATAGGGAGAGCCTTGACCTGTGGGGGCGAGACTTCTTTTATGCCGTTGTCGATGATTTGGTGATTGTTTAACCCGAAAAAGCAGGTTGAAAAAGTATCACTATGGCATCAGTTGGCGGCTGAGGCAGACAGCCGTCGCGACGAGCGGATGGCGCGGAGAGACAGGAAACCGGCGAAGCGATTCGCGCACGAACAGATCCTGCACGTAGCGGAAGAAGCCTCGCCGCGCACGCGCACCGCGTCGAACGCACGGATGCAGGCGGCGATGTTCGCCTCCTCATTCTTCGTCGGATGACGACCGACAGCTCAGGCTCCTTCATGTCAAGTTATCAACAGTTTTTCGTCAATGGGGTCAGCAACTGTAAATTTCATGCGAAACTTTCGGGCGTTGTCTAAGGGCGTCGGACGCCATCCCTGCGCGC
>CAKTZI010000003.1 GCA_934635385.1 uncultured Kiritimatiellota bacterium
GCGGGTCGTCCTTTTCCGGCACTATGCCGGGAGAACAGATGCGTAGTGTATCATATTCCGATTAGACAAGACCCCATGGCATGTTTTCGTTCTGCGCCGACAGCGTTTCGCGCAAGTTGGTCTATGTCTGTCCGTTGTATGCCCTTGTAGCTGACTTCAACTGCGCCTGCCCCGGCAATCCACTGGGCGAGACGGTTGAGAACGCAGGCGTCAGCGCGCGTCATCTTCTTCTCGCCCGGCAGATAGGGCCAGTTGATGGGCGCAAGCATCAGCAGGTTGCCCGCTGCGCACGTGTCGAACAATTTGCCGCCCGGTTTGTAGAGCGGCGAAAAGCCCTTGTTCGCGAGCGTGATGACACGATGCCTGGCGGCAAAGGCGCGGCGCGCGATCTCGCGTTCGCCCTCGCTGATACAGGGCGAGACCAAGACCGCGCCGTGCGCCGCCTCTTCCAGCAGGGCTTCGCAGCTTTCGCGAAACTCGTCCGTCTCGACGTGCGGTGGCGCGTCCTTCAGAAGCCGCCCGTCGGCATCGCGCGCATAGGCGAAGAACCGCCGCGAGCACTGAACCTGAAGAATCGCATGGGCTTTCAGCAGGTTGTGGTTGCCGATTGCCGCGAAATGGCCGAGAAGTCCCGCCCCAAGCGAGACGGGCAAGTCGCGCAAGACGGCAAAGAGTTTGGGGTGGGCGCGCTTTTCCCAGAGCCGTCGCGGGTTGTCGGCGAGATAGGCGCGCGCGTGGGAGACCGCCGCCGCGTCAAAGAGAATCGTATCGACAAAGCCCTCGGCAAAGAGCGACGACGGCGCACGCGCCGCCGCGCCACGCGACCGACCGTCATCGCCCCAAGCCTTGATGGGGGTCGCGAAACCCGGCTCGGAAGCCACTGCGCTCAAAGATTCATTGCCCGTTGCAAAATTCGACTCGGTGTCCTTTGCGCTTGGCCGTGCACGGCCAAGCTTCAGCCACCGTGACGTCGCTTTCGACTTGAAGCTGCCGACAATCGCGCCCAATGGCTTGCGCGGCCGCGCCCTGACGGCAATCACCGCGTGAAGATGATCGGGCATCACCTGCAGCCCCAGAACCTCTACGTCCGGCCATTGGCGCGGCAACTCGGCCATCGTCGCCTCGACAAGCCGACCGACCGCGCTTAATTCGACAAACGCCCCCTTCTGCGCGTCATGCCTGAGCCGCCCCAACGCGCGACTCGCGCGGTCGGCCAGCGTCAGCGTAATCAGGTAGGTTCCAAGGCCACAGTAATCCCAGTTGTGGCAACGTCGCCCCATGCGATGAATCACATCACGCATCAACGTGCCCGTGTCTTCATCGTAATGCCAGCCCAATCGCTCGCGCCGCCTGTCGCCCCCATCGATCATTGCCCTGCCTTGCTCACATCACTCACTGTTATCAACAATTTTCTGCAATGAGACCCCATGGACTTCAGATTCGTCCTGGCAGGATAAAGTAGCGCGCGTCGTCTCGTCCCGGATGCCGGTTCAGGCGTTCAGGCGGTGTCGGCAGCTGCTTGGCGACGAGATAAAAGAACACTGGCAGGAAAATCTGCAGAAAGGCGAGGGCCGTCGCACGGCTCCCGCCAAGCTTCACCGACCGTAGAAGGACGTAGGCGTAGAAAAGCGTCGGCAGCAGGAACTGCGACTGGTCAGGCACAAAATATCGGACAAAGAACAGGAAGTTGATGACAAAGAGCGCGACCATGAAAACGCCCGAACCCTCTGTCAGGCGCAGGCGCCCAAGTGCCTCTCGCAGCCTTTGACGGTTCCACCAAGCCAACGCAATTGGGACGGCGAATGAGAGAGCCGCCAATGCGAAATTGAATGCCGTCTGCGTCATGTTCGTCGGAAGAATCCCGGCGACCTTCGCACCATAGGCACCGACCAGAACGTCCCGTGGCCCTCGCGTCACAAGATGATACAGCCAGAAAGAGGCACCGAACAGCCAGCCAAACGCCGCGCACACGAGGCCGCTTGCGCGACAAGTGCCGCGACGAACCAACACAACGGACAAAAGCGCAAGAACTGGCCAAGCGAGGACGGCGAAATTGTGGATGCCGAGGTGAAGGCCCGAAATGAGCATCAGAATGAATAGACTCCTCGCATTTGCACGAGCCTGACGCGAATCCGCCGCCGGCTTCGCTTCCGCAAGCGAAAGCATCAAGGCCGTCTCGAAAGTCGTGAACGCCAGATTCATCGTCTGCACTTCAGCGACCGTCGAAAGCCACCAGAGCATCTGCGACAGGCCGAACAGCACGGACAGCGCAACCTGACGCGTGCAAAGGTAAAGTCCGCCAACGGACAGCGCGCCGAAGAACGCCGAGACGAGCGTCACGGCAAACGGCGTCCCCGCGACAAGTCGGCAGAACACGACATAGAACGGATGCGCATTTGAGAACTGAGGTCCGCAGATCCATTCGGCATGGTTCAAGATCCAGTCCTGAAACTCTGCCGAATCACCCCAGCCGAGACCACGCTGGGCCGTGAGCGCGTAGAGGGCGAAGAAGCCCAGTGCGAGGACAAGGAACTGGCTTGATGTCCGCTTCAGCACTTAGGCATTTTCCGTTGTGGAATTGGACGTTGCCGTTTCGGCGGAAACCGGGGCTGTCTCAGGCTCGGCAGGGTCGTCGACACTTGTCGATGCGCTCGCCTCGGCAACCGGTTCGGCGACAGGCGCCGTCGGCGCCGGCTGGACGGGCGCGGCAAAGCGCGTCGGGTTCTTCGCCATGAACTCCCACGCGAACGCCTTGTACGCCTCGGCGCCCTTCGAGCGCGCATCGAGGAAGACGACTGGCGTGCCCATCGACGGCGCCTCCGAGACGCGCACGTTGCGCGGGATCACCGTCTCGTAGACCTTCTCGCCGAAGTGGCCGCGCACCTCCTCGATCACGTCCGTCGTCAGCCGCGCGACGGAGTTGACCATCGTGAAGACGATGCCGTTCAGCTCCAGCGCGGGATTCACCCCTGCGCGCAGCTTCTCGATCGAGCTTGTGATGAGCGCCAGGCCGTCCATCGCCAGGTATTCCGCCTGCGTCGGGATGAGGACGGAGTCCGTCGCCGCGAGCGCGGACGTCATGACGAGCCCGAGGGACGGCGGGCAGTCGAGGATGATGTAGTCGAACGCGCCCGACGCCTTCACCGGCGCGAGCACCTTGCGGATCAGCTCCAGCCGGTCGTCGCGCATCGCGAGCTCGACTTCCGCGCCCGCGAGATCGACTTCGGACGGAATGACGTTCAGGTTGTTCCACTTCGTGGGCTGGATGACGTCCGCGACGTCCTTCGCGCCCGTGAGAACCGGGTACATCGAGACGCCGGGCTGCTTCTCGAGGCCGAGCCCCAGCGTCGCGTGCGCCTGCGGGTCGAGGTCGATCACCAGCACCGCGCGCTTGCGGGCCGAGAGCGCCGCCGCGAGGTTCACGACGGTCGTCGTCTTGCCGACGCCGCCTTTCTGGTTTGCGATCGCAATGACTTTTGTCTGCCGTTCCATATCTTCCGAAACCTTCCCTAACCGCAGATTCTATCCACGGCTTTCACGGATTGACACGGATTCCGGCACGACGGGAAAATCCGTGCGAACCCGTGACAATCCGTGGTTGATCTCATCATCAAAACAACTTTCCGCTCCTCTGCAGCTCGGCGATGTTGCCCTTCGCGCTGCGGTTGATCTCGCGCAGCCACAGCTCCACGAGCGCGACGTCCCACGGCTCGTCCACGCACTGGATGACCGCCGCGAACTTGTCGCCCGACGCGATGACCGACTCCTTCACGCGCGCCGTGACGGCCGAGAGCCGGTCGGTCACGATCTGCTCGGAGAAGTTGTCGGACTTCAGGTGGTAGCCGTACTGGAGGATCCGCAGGTTCTCCTCGTGGCTGCGGAGGAAGTCGAAGTACTCCCGCGCCGCCTCGCCGAAGCCCTCGAACTCGGCCTCCTGGAAATGCGGCAGGATGACGCGCGGCTGATGCGCCTCCAGCCGCCCCTCGCGGATGCGGATCTTCCCGGGGAAGTCCGCCAGTTCCGAGACGAGGTGGTAGTTGACGAGCGTGTTGCCGAACGTCTCCAGGCGGTGCGACGGCTCCAGGAGGAACCGCGCGCTCTTCGCCGCATACCAGCGGTCGAACTCGGGATTCGCGCTCACGAGGCCTTTCCGCAGCACTTCTTGTACTTCTTGCCGCTCCCGCACGGACACGGGTCGTTGCGGCCGACCTTCGGCTCTTCGCGCACGATGGGCTTCTCGCCGACGAAATCGCCGTCCGCGAACTTCCAGCCGTCCGCCTCCTTCACGAACTGCGCGAGCTCGTGGTGGTTGCAGAATTCGCCGTTCGCCGTGTAGAGCGCGCGGAACTCGACGGTTCCCGTCGTGTCGTCCTTCTGGCCACCTTCCGCGCGGATGATCTCAAGGCCGTGCCACTCGGCGGCGCGCGACCAGTTCTTCGAGGTCTCGGCGTCGAATTCCGCCTGGACGGCCTTCGTGGCGCTCGTCTTGAGGAAATCGACGTCGCCCGTCACATACGAGGAATAGCGGGCGCGCATCAGCGCCTCCGCCGTTTCGGCTTTCGCCGCGCCGGAGATGATCGGCCCGCAGCATTCGCCGTAGGTCTTGCCGGACTTGCAGGGACAAAGTTCTGAGTTTTCCATGGTAGGTCTCATATTTTATCAAAACCGACGGGTGAAAAGCAATGCGCCCCGTTCGCGCCGTGCGTGACGAGCGGGGCGTGCAGCTGGATCGTCCGGGCGGGCAAAGAGGGGTCGCGGATGCGGGAAACGAGCGTCTGGAGCGCGACTTCCGCGATTTCGACGCACGGCTGGCGGCACGTGACGAGGCCGATTTCCGCGCCGACGGCGATGTCGTCGAACCCGGCCAGCCGGATGTCCGGCAGCCTCTCCCGCCGCGCGGCGCGTCCGCCGCCCAGCGCGCGCAGCGTGTCGTGCAGCCTGCGGGCCGCGACGTCGTTGCCGGAGACGATCGCGTCGGGGCGTGTGCGGCGGATGAACGCCGCGACCGCACGCCGGTCGCCCGGCTCGCAGCAGAGGACGTTCTCCGTCCACGACCAGCTGCCGCCCGCCTCGATGACCGCGCGCGCGACGCCGCAGAGGCGGTCGGAGACGGTCGGCGCGGCGCCGGGTCGCCGCAGGAACGCCAGCCGTCGCGCGCCACTGGCGAGCAGGGCCCGTCCGACGGCCATGCCCGCCCCGACGTTGTCGATGCCGACGAGGTCCAGCCCGGAGCGGTCGGGCGGCGGCACGACGTCGTAGTCGAGCAGGCAGACCGGAATCGCCGCGCGCGCGAAGCAGGCGAGGATCTCGCGCGAGACGCCGCTGCCGTCGGAGATGAACTCCAGCGGCTGGAAGAAGACGCCCGCGACGTGCTCCGACTCGAACTGGCGGGCGAGCCGATGGGCTTCGCGCGCGCGGACGGCCGGATCGTCCGCGCGGATCTGCCCCCGGATGACGTCCCACCCCGCCTGCCCAGCCAGCCGCTCGATGGCCGAGCAGATCAGCGGGAACGTCTCGGTGTAGCAGTCTCCCGGCACGACGAGCCCCAGCGCACCCGTCGCGTTGAGGGCGAACCGGCTGATGCGCGTCGCCGCGCCGGGATGCGTCACGACCAGCCCTTCGCGGGCGAGGTCGAGGATCGCCCGCCCGACCGTCGGACGCGAGACGCCGAAGCGCGCCGCGAGTTCCGCCGCGCCCGGCAGCTTCGCCTCCGCGTCGTATTTTCCGGCGAGGATCTCGCGGCGGACGGTCTCGAAGATCTCGGCGTGGCGTGAACGCATGTTTGTCTAGGCTCGGCTGCGCGGCCGTCGGCGCGCCCTTACTCCCGCTCGCGCGCGTAGGGCAGCAGCGCCTTGACCTGCGCGTAGTCGAAGGGGATCTCGCCGTAGAGGAAGTGGTTCACGAAGGGCTTGCCGCCGAGCGTCGCCTTGATGAGCAGGACGCCCTGCCCCTCCCAGGCGACCGCGCCGAGGTCGAGCGTGCCGTTCGCGGGGATCGTGAAGGACGCGCGCGAAAGGACTTCGCGGCCCGTCGCCGCGTCCGTGATGCGGACGGAGCCCTTCACCGCGTCCAGCGTGTCGTTGACGGCGATCGCGCGGCGGTCGTCGCGCACCATCACGATCTGGTCGCGCTGCGCGTTGCGGATCGTCCAGTAGGCGGGCTTCTTCGAGTAGAAGTAGTCGACGACCGCGTCGGAGAGCTGCGGCCAGCCGTCGCGGACGTTCCACCAGAGGAGGCCCGTCGTCTGCGCGAACTTGCGCGAGCGGAAGAGCTCGACGAAGGTCTTCATCGCCTCGGCCTGGACGATCTGCGACTGGTCGATGAAGGTGTCGAGGTCGGCGGACGGCGCGCCGAACATGAGCTTCACCTGGTTGGTCATCAGGTGGTTGCGGTGCCTGCCGTAGTCGCCCGTCGCGAACGGGCGCGACGCCTTGCACTGGTACTCGTCGTTCCAGGAGTCCGGCGTGAACTTCGCGTCCGTGAACGGATAGAGCCCGTCCTTCGTCATCATGCGTTCGAGCGTCGATCGGTTGGGCATGCCGTGGTAGCCCATCTCCGAGACGAAGTGCGCCGGCGAGTTCGTGTAGAACGGCACCTTGTAGTAGCCGCGCGCCCCCCAGAGGTGGTTCTCGGACGGCTTCGCGAGCCCGGCGGCGACGTCCGGCGAGTAGTATTCGCTCGACGGCAGGTAGGGGCGGACGGGGTCAAGCTCCCAGCAGACGCGCGGGATCGTCACGCGCGAGTTGCGCTCGACGTTCGGGTCGATCTTCACGGTGCCGCGGTACTCGCCGATCATGAACTGGTCGTTCTCGTTGTTGCCGGCCCAGAGCGCGATCGCCGGATGGTTCCTCAGGCGCAGCAGCACCTGCCGGATCTCGGCGTCCGTCACGGCCGCGTAGGCGTCGTCCTGCGGGAAGCAGCCGCACCCGGTCATGAAGTCCTGCCAGACGAGGATGCCGTTCGCGTCGCAATAGTCGTAGAAGGCGTCCGACTCGTAGACGCCGCCGCCCCACACGCGCACCATGTTGCAGTTCAGGTCGGTGAAGAGCTCCAGCGTCGGGATCGTGTGCGCGGCGTCGCGCGAATGCATCATGTCCAGCGGCACCCAGTTCGAGCCCCGGCAGTAGATCTTCTCGCCGTTCACGCGGAAGAGGAACTCGCCGGGACGTTCCGCCGAGTAGACGTCGTCGCGCTCGAGCGCGACCGTGCGGATGCCGATCTTGCGCGCGTCGGTGGCGAGGACTTTCCCCGAGACGCCGCCGACGATCTCGACCTTCGCCTCGTAGAGGGCCGCCGCGCCGTAGCTCTTCGGCCACCAGAGATCGACGTTCCCCAGTCCGAACTCGCGGCGCGTCGCCACCGTCTCCAGCGGCCATTCGCGGCGGAACGCCTCCCGGCCGTCGCGCGTGAGCGTGATCCGGTACGTGCCGCCGAGCCGCTCGCGGAAGGGCAAGACGGTCCGGAACTCGACGCGGAGGGTGGCCGTGCGCTTCGTGCGGTCGATGCGGCGCGTGATCCAGTAGACGTCCTCGACGCGGGCGCGCGACTCGACGTCCAGCGAGACGTCGCGCCAGATGCCGGCGGAGATGAGCCGCGGGAAGATGTCCCAGCCGAACTGGTGGCACGCCTTGCGGAGCGGCTCGGACTCGACCGAGCCGCTGCCGTGGAAGCCGTGGGTGTCGAAGACGTGCTTTTCGGCCTCGCGCACGGGCGAGCGGAAGAGGACGGCGACCTCGTTCGCCGCGCCCTGCCGCAGGCGGTCGGTCACGTCGAAGGCGTGGGCGACCTGCATGTTCTCCGCCGTGCCGATCCTCTCGCCGTTGAGGAAGACGTCCGCGAGCGTGTCGAGGCCGCCGAAGCGCAGCATCGCGCGTTCCGCCTTCGCGTCGAACGTCGGCGCCGCGAAGGTCTTGCGGTAGAGCCACTGCACGTTCTCCCACGTGCGCATCGCCCAGACGTTCGTGCCGACGAAGAGCGGCGGCACGACCTTCGCCCTCTCCAGTTCGAGGAAGGCGTCGCCGGGCACCGTCGCCGCGAGCGTCGGCGCGTCCGCCGGCACGTCCTTCAGGTCCCGGACTTCGGCGAAGTCGGGTTGCGGAAACCAGGCGAGCTGCCACTCGCCGTTCAGCGACAGCAGGGTCGCCAGCATCAGGATGATGTTCATCTTTTCATGTCCTCCTTGTGGGCACTTGTTTTCGGATGGGCATAGTCTAGCATAAAACGGCCTCCGCCGGACAACCTGTAAAGACAGGTTGGACGCCCTGCGGCTTACGCGAGGATGCGCCCGGCGAACGCCTCGAAGCCGGGAATCTCGACCGTCTCCGCCGCGCCGCCGTCGATGGCGGAGGCGAACGCCGGATCGATCGGCAGGCGCACCGTCTCGGGAATCGCGAACCGCCGCGCGAGCGCCGCCGCCTTCGACTCGCCGAAGACGTCGATGACCTTGCCGCAGTCCGGGCACTTCAGGTAGCTCATGTTCTCCACGAGGCCGAGGACGGGCTTTCCCATCAGCTGCGCCATCTTGACGGACTTCGCGACGATCATCTCGACGAGATCCTGCGGCGAGGTCACGACGACCACGCCCGCGACCGGCAGCGACTGGAAGACCGTCAGCGGCACGTCGCCCGTGCCTGGCGGCATGTCGACGAACATCACGTCCAGCTCGCCCCAGTGGACGTCCGTCCAGAACTGCTTCACGCACCCGGCGATGACCGGCCCGCGCCAGACGACGGGATCGGACGGGTCCTCGACGAGCATGTTGAGGGAGATGACGCGGATGCCGCCGGTCGTCACCGCCGGCTCGATGCCGTCGTCCGTCCTGTAGCTCGCGCCCGCGAGGCCGAAGCCCTTCGGGATCGACGGGCCCGTGATGTCCGCGTCGAGGATGCCGACCCTGAGGCCGCGCCGCATCGCCGCGACGGCGAGCATCGTCGTCACGAAGCTCTTGCCGACGCCGCCCTTGCCGCTCGCGACGGCGATGACCTTGCCGACCTTCGAGGCCGCGTTGAGCGGCGCGCCGAAATCGGCCCTCCCCTTGCGTTCCGCGCAGCCCTGGCCGCACGTCGAGCAGTCGTGTGTGCATTCCTCTGACATGGCTTTCTCCTTGTCCTGTAAGACGCTTGAACCCTGTAAAGGCATGAGATTATACCACAATGCGGCCTCGCCTCGTGCGGTTTGTGGTATACTATGCGTCCGACAAGACAGAGGGAATCCGATGGGGAACTATCCGAACACGCGACATCATCACAAGGGCCCGCGCGAACTCGTGACGGGCGGCGAATGGATCTACGGGCGCAATCCCGTCGAGGAGGCGCTGGCCGCCGGGCGGCGCACCTGCTCGGAGATCATCCTGCCGCCGGCGACGCCGGACGAGGACGACCAGCTGCGGCGCATCCGCGACGAGGCGCAGGGCCGCCGCCTCGTCATCCGCACGATGGAGCGCGAGGCACTCGACCGGCTCACGCGCTTCGGGCACCACCAGGGCTGCGCGATCAAGACGACGGGCTATCCCTACGTCGGCTTCGAGGAGATCGTGGCGGCGGCTGCGGAGGACGAGAACGCGCTCGTCGTCGTCCTCGATCATCTGGAGGATCCGCAGAACGTCGGCTCGATCCTGCGCACGGCGTGCGCCGTCGGCGCGACGGGCGTCGTCATCCCGGAGGATCGCGCGTGCGGCATCACGCCGGCGGCGGTGCGCGCGTCGGCGGGCGGCGCCGAGCACCTGAAGGTCGCGCACGTCGTCAACCTGCCGCGCGCGATGGCGGATCTCAAGGAGGCGGGCCTCTGGTTCACGGGGCTCGACTGGGGCAAGGACGCGCGGCCCTACACGAAGATCGACTTCAAGGGGCGCGTCGGGCTCGTCATTGGCGCGGAAGGCGCGGGCCTCTCGCGGCTCGTGCGCGAGACCTGCGACTTCATCGGCGAACTGCCGATGCCGGGCGGCTTCGAGTCGCTGAACGCCGGCGTCGCCGCCGCCGTGGCGATGTACGAGATCCTGAGGCAGCGCGGATGAAAAGCCTGACGCTCAATCGCGAGTTCGCCGTGCGGCACCTCGGCGTCGCGCTCCTGATGCTCGGCCTGTCCGGCTGGTTCGGCTACGACGGGTTCGTGCGCTATCCGGCGACGCCGGCGGCGGAGCTCTACCGTTCCATCGAGGGCAGCGACGCGCCTGCCGGCTTCGACCTCGACGTCTTCAAGCGCCAGAAGACGCAGACGCAGCATGGCTTCGCGCTCCTCGCGCTGCTCGCCGCGCTCGTCATCGCGGGCCATGTCGGCCTGCTCGCGCGGTTCCGCTTCGCCTACGACGACGAGGGCTTCGTCTATCGCGGCACGCGGCGGAAGTTCGCCGACGTGAAGGCCGTCGACTGGTCGCAGTGGGAGAAGATGGGCATCGTGCGGGTGGACGGCATCACGCTTGACGCCTGGCACCATGCGGGCGTGCGCGAGGTTGCCGAGCGCCTGAGGAAAACGGGGGCGACGGCATGAGGAGGCTCTGCGTCTTCGTCGCGAGCGGCTTCGGCCTTGGCCTCGTCGCGCCGTTTGCGCCGGGCACGTTCGGCTCGCTGCCCGGCGTCGCGCTCGCGTATGCGGTTGCGGCGCTGCCGCTTGCGCTGCAGATCCCGGCGTGCCTCGGCTTCACGCTTCTCGCGATTCCGTTCTGCGACGTCGCGGAGCGGGCGCTCGGCGTCAAGGACGACGGACGCATCACGGCGGACGAGTGGATGCTCTATCCGATCGCGCTCATCGGCATTCCGCTCGCGTCGCTGCCGTGGTGGTCGATGCTCGTCTTCTTCGGCGTCATCCGCGCGGTGGACATCCTGAAGCCGTGGCCGTGCCGTCGGCTTCAGGCGATTCCCGGCGGACGCGGCATCGTCATCGACGACTTCGTGGCGAACCTCTATTCGCTGGCGGTCAACTGGGGACTCTATTTCGTTCTCTTCTGAAAAGGGACGCGGATGTTGTGTGTCGAATGGAATCGGCAATCTTCGCTGAATTGAAGGGGGCTGCGATGAAAAGGATAGCCAGCTTGTGCCGCATGACTTCGCGGTGGCGGTGAAGGACATCAAGCTCGCGATTCTCCAGGCGCGGGCGAAGGCCGCCCGCCTCGCAAACGCCGAGGCGCTGAAGCTCTACTTCTTCGTCGGAGGCTACATCTCGAAGAGGCTACATCTCGAAGAAGACGCGCAACGCCAAGTGGGGGTCGGGTGCGATAGAGGCTTTGTCGAATCAGTTACAGGTCGAACTGCCGGGGTTGTGAGGGTTCTCGGCAAGTAGCATGATCTTCATGCGACTGTTCTATGAGGCATGGTTGCCATGCGCTGAAATTCAACACTTGGCAAGTGTTGAATTCCATTACTTGCCAAGTAACGAATTGTGCGAGGGTGAAAATCGTCAGATGCCGTCTGACGAAATCCGGCCGTTGCCAACGGGCGAATTGGACAAAGAGGAGGTGTTCATCGACCTTCTGTTCTATCACCGTTCATTGCGGGCGATGGTCGCCGTTGAACTTAAGATGGGCAAGTTCCGGGCGGCCTATCTCGGATAGCTTGAACTGTATCTTTCCGCGCTTGACGCGACAATGAAGCATCCAGACGAGAACCCGTCTATCGGACTTCTCCTCTGCGAGAAAATGAACAAGGGATTTGTCGAGTTCGCCGTCCGCGACAAGTCGAAGCCGCTTGGCATTGCCACGTATCGGACGCTCCGCTCGATACCCAAGCCGTACAAGATGCTCGCGCCGGTGATCGAGGGCGTGAAGCGCGTTATGGCCGAGAACGCCAAGGGAGACGGAAGGTGAGCGGCGAACGGTGAGCCGCCATCGGACAGATTTGCTATAATATGCGGAAAATGAAACAGCCAGACGAAAAGAAGATTGCCGCGCTTGTCAGGGAACTCCTGGTCGAGCTGGGGGAGAACCCCGAACGCGAGGGCCTGAAGAAGACGCCGGTGCGCGTCGCGAAGTCGCTCGCGTTCCTGACGCGCGGCTACCGCCAGAGCCTGAAGGCCGTCGTGAACGGTGCGAAGTTCGCGAGCGGCACGAACCACATGGTGATCCTGAAGGACATCGAGCTCTACTCGCTCTGCGAACATCACCTGCTGCCGTTCTACGGCAAGTGCTCCATCGGCTACATCTCGAAGGGCAGGGTGCTGGGCGTCTCGAAGCTCGCGCGCATCGTCGACATGTTCGCGCGGCGCCTCCAGATCCAGGAGCGCCTGACGGAGGAGATCGCGCACGCCGTCATGAAGGAGATCGACGCGGAGGGCGTCGGCGTCGTCATCCGCGCGAAGCACCTCTGCATGATGATGCGCGGCGTCGAGAAGCAGAACAGCGAAATGACGACCTCGGCCGTCCTGGGTTCGTTCCGGGCGGACGAGAAGGTTCGTCAGGAGTTCCTCTCCCTCATCCGCTAACCGACACCATTCCACTCCTCCACTTTCCCACTCCTCCACTTTTCCATTCCTCCACTTTTCCACTTTTCCACCTCAAAGGAGACCCATGAACAGCAGCAGAAGAGACTTCCTGAAGGGCACGGCCTGGATGGGTGCGGCGGCGCTGACCGCCGGTTGCCACCTGAATCGCCTGGGGTTCGGTACGGGCGGGTTCATGCAGAACTACGCGCTCCGTCCGTTCAGGCGGGTGCGCGTCGGCTTCATCGGCATCGGCAGCCGCGGCACGGCGGCCGTCCATCGCGTGTCGATGATTCCGGGATGCGACATCGTTGCGCTCTGCGACAAGGATCCCGCGCGCGTCGAGGCCAACTTGAAGTGGCTCAGGGAACGGAACTACGCGGGCGTCGACAAGATCAAGACGTACGTCGGCGAGGACGGCTACAAGGATCTCTGCGACTTCGGCGACTGCGACGTCGTCTACTGCGCGACGCCGTGGCACCTGCACCAGCCCGTCGCGCTGCGCGGCCTCCTCGGCGGCAAGATCGCGCTCGTTGAGGTGACGGCCGCGCTCACGACCGAGGAGTGCTGGGAGCTTGTCGAGGCGTCGGAAAGGCTCCGCATCCCCTGCATGCAGCTGGAGAACTGCGTCTACGGCGAGATCGAGCTGCTGGAGCTCAACCTCGCGCGCCTCGGAAAGTTCGGCGAGATCAACCACGCGGAGGGCGCGTACATCCACGACCTGCGCGATGTCATCCCGTCCACGGGCAAGCACTACAACACCGAATGGGTCTGGCGCTACGGCGAGAACATGGCGCACAAGGGCAACCGCTACCCGACGCACGGGCTCGTGCCGATCTGCCAGACGATGGGCATCAACCGCGGCGACCGCTTCGACTACCTCGTGTCGCTGGAGAACGGCCCGCACAACGCCAACTACGAGCATTTCAAGAGGGAGTTCCTGACGGACTCGGACCCGCGCAAGAACGATCCGCCGGCCGAGATGGGCGACATGAACACGACGCTCATCAAGACGGTGAACGGCAAGTCGATCATGGTGCAGCACGACGTCAGCTCGCCGCGTCCCTACTCGCGCGTCAACCTCATCTCCGGCACGAGGGGCATTGTCCGCGACTACCCGTTCCAGTGCGCGTTCGAGGACACGTGCTTCGACCGCAAGGCGCACGCCTGGTTCGACGAGAAGCGGGCGGAGGAGGTGCGCGCGCAGTACATGCACCCGCTCTGGCGCGACGTCTCCGAGATGGCGAAGAAGGTCGGCGGCCACGGCGGCATGGACTTCATCATGGATCTGCGCTGGGCGTGGTGTCTCCAGAACGGCGAGCCGCTTGACATGGACGTCTACGACCTCGCGGCGACGAGCTGCCTCTGCGAACTCACCGAGACGTCGGTTCGGAACGGCTCGAAGCCTGTCGACGTGCCGGACTTCACGCGCGGCAACTGGCGGAACGTCGAGCCGTGGGGCATCGTCAACGTTGATCTCAGGAAGATGGGCCTCTCTACGGTCGTCAAGGACAACGCGGCCCTCAACGTCTGACGCGACCCCCTCGCCCCTCAACTTCTCACCCCTCTCAACTTCTCACCCTCTCATGCACCTCATCGTCACGGCGGGGCCGACGCGCGAATACCTGGATCCGGTGCGGTTTCTCTCGAATCCGTCAACCGGCAAGATGGGGTTCGCCGTTGCCGCCGAGGCGGCGCGGCGCGGACATGACGTCACGCTGATCGCCGGACCCGTCGCCCTGAAGACGCCGAAGGGCGTCCGGCGGGTGGACGTCGTCTCGGCCCGCGAGATGCTGGAGAGATGTTTGGAATGTTTGGGAGGTTCGGGAGGTTTGGGAGGTTCGGAGCGGGTGGCCTTCGTCTCCACGGCGGCAGTCGCGGACTGGCGTCCGGCGCGCTGCGCGGCGCAGAAGCTGAAGAAGCGCCAGATGTCGGGCGTGCTGAAGCTCGTGCGCAACCCCGACATCCTCAAGACAGTCTCCAAACTCTCCAAACCTCCCAAACCTTCCAAACCTTCCAAACCTCCCAAACTTTTCCTTGTCGGCTTCGCGGCGGAGACGAACGATGTCCTCGCCGAGGCGGCGCGCAAGTGCCGCGAGAAGGGGCTTGCGTTCATCGTCGCGAACGACGTGACGGAGAAGGGTTCGGGCTTCGGCACGGAGACGGATCGCGTCACGTTCGTCTTCCCGGACGGCGCGCAGAAGCGGTTTCCTCTCATGACCAAGCGGCGCGTCGCCGCCGCGCTCGTGCGCGAACTCGAAGCCTTGCAGAAATGAAAGCGTGTGCGCTGCCAATGATCCTGAAGATTCCGGCTCAATTCCTTGTCCTGTCCGTGGCGGCGCTGGCCGTTGCGGGCTGTTCCCGCGAACGCGAGACGGCGCGACCCGTCCGCAAGACCTGCGCCGCCGTGAAGGCCGCCGTGCGCGGCATCTACCGAATCGAGAACGCCGTCACGAACGGCGCGGCGCGTCCGGCGTTCACGACTCTGGATGTCGCGGGGCTGTCGGCAGCCGACCTGAAGAAAAAACTGGCGGCGTTCGCCGATCCGGCGGCTGCGCACCTCTGGATGCCGGGCGAGAAGAGCTGGCTTGTCGTGCAGCACGCGCCGGGCGTGCGCGTCTCGCTTGCGCGGGCGCTGGACGCGGTGGCGGGCGACGATGCCTGCACGGTCTCCCTGCCGGAGGTCTTCGCGAGCTACGTGGGGACGCTGGCGGACGTCCTGCCGGCGTTCGCGAACGACCTGAAGGGCGAGGTCGTGCCCGAATGGTTCGTGCCGGAGGGCGTGACGGCGATCGGCTGGATCGACCCGTCGGACGTGGACGGCGACATCGCCCAGTCTGTCTCGAACGAGATCCGCTCGATGCGGAACGTGCGCCGTGAGGTGCTGAAGGGCAACATGGCTGCGCGGACGGCGACGGACAGGACGGGCGAGGCGGCGGCGTGCGAGATCTGGGCGCGGGCGGCGTTGCGCAACCCGAACGATCCGCTGCTGCTGGAGCGCATCGACCGACTGGAGGCGAACGCGCGCGCGTTCCTGGAGGCGGGGCAGGTGCTGCAGGCGATGAAGTGCTTCGAGACGATCATCCTCATCCAGCCGAAGCATGCGGTCGCCGTCCACAATTTCGGGCTCTGCCTGAAGAAGATCGGCAAGACGGAGCTGGCGGACCAGGTGCTGAAGCGGGCGGAGCGGCTGCGCCAGCCCTGACGCGCGGACGATTTGCTATAATATCCGACCGTTGCCGTGCCGGAGTGGTGGAATGGCAGACACAGGGGACTTAAAATCCCTTGTCAAGTGTTTGACGTACGGGTTCGAGTCCCGTCTCCGGCATGCCTTATGCCTGGGCCCGTCGGCCCGACAGCTCGCGCTTCGGAGCGGGAAGCTGCTCGCTCGGTCTCGTCGTTCGGGTTTGCGCTTCTCACCGAAGACAATCGGCCGGCTTCAGCCTGCCGTGCCTCGGCGAGACCACAGGCTGCGGGCGAGACCTCTCCGACGCCAGCAAACCCTCGCTCCTCACTCGCGCCACTTCCCGCCCCTTCGCGCGAAGCGGCGGCGCAAGCCGCCGTGGCCCGGAGGCGCCGACAGTCGCGCGAGAGGACGAAGAGGATCGCCCATCGCTTCAGGGATTTCGCTTGTCGAGACGCATTCTGTCGAGGGGAATGGCTCGTCACGCCTGATAGACTGACGCGTGGCGATGGCGGCGATTCCTCGAAGGACGGTTCGGGCGAGCTGTCGGCGCCGACGGGCCAAGGCGCGATTGACGGGGGCGGCTTGTTTTTGGTATCATGACGGGCATGAGCTTACAGAAAGGCATGATCTGATGGCACGCAAGGGAATCATCTTGGCGGGCGGCGCGGGGACGCGCCTGCATCCGCTGACGCGCGTCGTCTCGAAGCAGCTGCTGCCGGTCTACGACAAGCCGATGGTCTTCTATCCGCTCTCGACGCTGATGCTCGCCGGGATCCGCGAGGTGCTGGTCATCTCGACGCCGGCGGACCTGCCGAACTTCGAGCGGCTCCTGGGGGACGGCGCGTCGCTGGGCATGAAGTTCAGCTACAAGGTGCAGGAGACGCCGAACGGCCTTGCGCAGGCGTTCGTCCTCGGGGCGGACTTCCTGGGCGGCGACGACGCCTGCCTTGTCCTCGGCGACAACATCTTCTACGGGGCGAACCTCCCGCACCTGCTCAAGGCGGCGGCGGCCCGGAAGGAGCCGACGGTTTTCGGCTACCGCGTGAGCGACCCCGAACGCTACGGCGTCGTGGCGTTCGACGCCGACGGCCGGGCGGTCTCGCTGGAGGAGAAGCCGGCGAAGCCGAAGTCGAACTACGCGGTCGTCGGGCTCTACTTCTATCCGAACGACGTCGTGGCGAAGGCCGCCGCGCTGAAGCCCAGCGCGCGCGGCGAATACGAGATCACCGACCTGAACCGCGCCTACCTGGCGGAAGGCCGCCTGACGGTCGAGACGATGGGGCGCGGCTTCGCGTGGCTCGACACGGGGACGCACCAGTCGCTCGCCGACGCAACGAACTTCGTCCGCGCGCTCGTCGACCGGCAGGGGCTGCAGATCTCCTGCATCGAGGAGATCGCCTGGTCGAAGGGCTGGATCGGCGACGCGCAGCTCAAGCGCCTCGCCGACGGCTACGGCAAGTCGACCTACGGCGCGTATCTCCGAAACCTCGTGAAAGGGCTGTGACCATGACCTACGCCAAGAGATGCCTCGTGACCGGCGCGGCCGGCTTCATCGGCTCGGCGCTCGCGCGCCTGCTGCTGAAGGAGACGGACGCGACCGTCCTCGTCGTCGACAAGCTGACCTACGCCGGGGTGCCGGCGTCGCTGAAGGAGGTCGGGCTCGATCCGTCCGACCTGACCTCCTCGAATCCGCGCCTCTCGTTTCTCCGGGCGGACATCTGCGACCCGGAGGCGATGGACCGCGCCTTCGCGGACTTCCGGCCCGACACGGTCTTCCACCTTGCGGCGGAGAGCCACGTCGACCGCTCGATCGACGGGCCCGGCGAGTTCGTCCGCACGAACGTCCTCGGCACGGCGACGCTCCTGCAGGCCGCGCTGAAGCACTGGAAGACGATGGGCGAGGCCGAGCGGCGCGCGTTCCGCTTTCAGCACATCTCGACGGACGAGGTGTACGGCTCGCTTGGCGCGGAGGGCTTCTTCACGGAGAAGACGCCGTATGCCCCGCACTCGCCCTACTCCGCGTCGAAGGCGGCCTCCGACCATCTCGTCCGCGCGTGGCACGACACATACGGGCTGCCGACGCTCGTGACGAACTGCTCGAACAACTACGGCCCGTACCACTTCCCGGAGAAGCTGATCCCCCTCGTGATCCTCAACGGCCTCGACGGGAAGCCGCTGCCCGTCTACGGGAAGGGCGCGAACGTGCGCGACTGGCTCTACGTCGAGGATCACGCGCGCGCGCTGCTGCTCGTGAACGAGCGGGGCGCGCCGGGCGCGACCTACAACGTCGGCGGGCACAACGAGCGCACGAACCTCGACGTCGTGCGGACGGTGTGCAGGATCCTGGACGAGCTGCGGCCGCGCGCGGACGGCGCGAAGCACGAGTCGCTCATCGCCTACGTGACTGACCGTCCGGGGCACGACCTGCGCTACGCGATCGACCCGGCGAAGCTGATGGACGAGCTCGGCTGGAAGCCGCGCGAGAACTTCGAGACGGGCATCCGCAAGACGGTGCAGTGGTATCTGGACAACGCCTGGTGGTGGCGGCCGCTTCGCGAAGGGCGGTATGCGGGCCAGCGCTTGGGTTGCGCCTGACCAGTCCCTTCCGATGAAGACGGCGCTGCTGCACTACTGGCTGACGAACAAGCGCGGAGGCGAGAACGTCTTTCGCGCGATCTGCGGGCTGTTCCCCGACGGCGACGTCTTCACGCACGCCTACAACGCGCGGGTCATGGGCGACTGGTTCGGCGGGCGGCGCATCCGCGAGACCTTCGTCGGGCGGCTTCCGTTCGCCCGCACGAAGTGCCCCGTGTACCTGCCGCTGATGCCGTGCGCGTCGCGCGCGCTCCGGCTGGACGGCTACGAGCTGATCGTCTCCAGCGAGTCGGGGCCGATCAAGGGCATCCGGAAGCCGCGCGGCGCGCGGCACGTCTGCTACTGCCATACGCCGATGCGCTACCTGTGGGACCTGTACGACGACTACTACCGCATGGCGGGCTTCGGCGGCAAAGTCGCCATGCGGCTGTTCCGGGACTACCTGCGCGCGGAGGACCTGAAGAGCGCGGAGTCCGTCGACGCCTTCGTCGCCAACTCCCGCTTCGTTGCCGCGCGCATCCGGCGCATCTACGGGCGCGACGCGGCCGTCGTCCCGCCGCCGGTGGACGTGGCGTTCTTCGCGCAGGGCGACGGCGAGCGGAAGGACTACTACCTGCTCGCGGGCCAGCTGGTCGCCTACAAGCGACCGGACCTAGCGGTCGCGGCGTGCCGTCGCCTGGGGCGGCGGCTGGTCGTCGTCGGCGCGGGCGACCGGGTGTCCGCGCTGCGCCGTCAGGCGGCCGGCGACCCGAACGTCGTCTTCGACGGGCGCGTCAGCGACGAGGCGCTGCGCCGCCGCTATGCCGAGGCGCGGGCCCTCCTCTTTCCGGGCGTCGAGGACTTCGGCATCGTCCCGGTCGAGGCGCAGGCCGCCGGCACGCCGGTCATCGCCTTCGGCGAGGGCGGCGCGCGCGAGACGGTCGTCGACGGGCGGACGGGGCTCTTCTTCCGCGAGCAGACGGTGGACGCCCTGTGCGCGGCGATGGAGGATTTCGAGGCGCGCCGGTGGACGCGCGAGGCCTGCCGGGCCCAGGCCGAGAACTTCTCGCCCGCGCGCTTCCGCACGGCGTTTCGGGCGGCATTGGACAAGGGCTGACGCACGCGAAAGACACATGACGGTTTATTCGAAGTTCCTGAAGCTGGAGATTGACCTGGACGAGCTTGCGCGCCTCGTCGCGCGGGCCGTGGGGCGCACATATCGTCTCCGGCCGCTCGACGTCCGCTGCACGTATCCGGTCTTCCGGGGCGAGGCGGCGGACGCGGCACCGGTCTTCGTCAAGGTCGGCAGCCCGGACGAATGGCGGCGGACGCAGGCGCTTCTGCGCGAGATCGGCGCGTGCGACCTGTTTGCGCGCATGCTGACGGCAGAGCGGATCGACTACTGCGGCTTCGCGGTGTTCGTCTCCGCGTGGAAAGGCGTCCGCACGGTGCCGGCGGAGGACATGAACGCGGCGCAGGTGCGCAGCTTCGTCGATGGCTGCGTGCGGCTGTCGGTGGCCTTGCAGGGCGTCTCGTCCTTTACGCCTTTGGCGAACTCGCCGCTGGCGCCCGAACGGCTCTTCGGCGTTCTCGAAAGCTATGCCGCGCGGCATCCGCTGGCGGCGAAGGGCCTTTTGCCGCTGCTGTCGATTCCGGCGGCGGAGCGCACCTTCGGACAGGGGGGGGGGAGGCTCTGCGTCGTGCACGGTGACTTCCACGCCAAGAACTACGGCTTTGACGGCGACCGCTTCGCGGGCGTCTTCGACTTCGACAAGCTGACCGAAGGCCCGGCGTGCGGGGACTTGGCGAGCGCCCTGGCGGAGCGCTTCTCGCTGCTGAGCCTGCCGTCGGCGTCGCGCGCGCGCCTGGAGGCGGTGACCCGCGAGGTGCTGGCCCTGTCGCCATGGCCGCGCGCGGATCTCGTCGCCGCCGTCAACGTCTGTCGGCTGCGGTTTGCCGCGCGGCGGATCGAGAAGCACCCGGATTCGCTCTGGGTCGTGTTCGACATCCTGCGCCGCGACCGGCGGCTCGCCCGCCTGCTGAAGCTCGTTCAGGAGATCCGGGGATGACGGACGCCCGGCGCGTGGGACTGGTGGTGCTTGCCTACTGGGCCGTCTTCGGGGGCCTGTGTCTTCTGCTGTATCCCGTGACGATGACGGACAGCATCACGCGCTATGCGCCGATGGCGGACGCCTTTGCGCGTGGGGACTGGGAGCTGGCCTTCCATCCGCGCTTCGGCGTCCTCTTTGAGGTGCTGTGCGGGTGCGTGTGTTGGCTGACGGGCCTGCCGGGCGCGAAGGCCGTCCAGGTCGTCTCGACGGGCTTTGTCGCGCTTTCGGGCATTCCCCTCTTCTTCGTCGCGAAGCGGATCTTTGGCGCGTCGGTCGCGTGGTGGAGCCTCGCGCTGCTGTTCGTCAGCGACGACCTGACGCGCTATGCGATGGACGGTCTGCGCGACCCCGGCAAGTGCCTGGCCTTCGCCCTGATGGCCTACGGCGCCGTCGCGCGGCGGACGGGGTGGCTGGGCCTCGGCCTCTTCCTGCTGGTGACGCTCGTCTCCTACGGCTTTGCCGTCGGCAGCGCGGCGCTGTTCGCCTGGTGCCTCTACGCGCTGGTGGCGCGTCCGCCCGCCGAGGCGGACGCCGGCGTCCGCGCGCGGCTTCGTCTGCTGCCGCTGCCCGCGCTCGGCTGGGCGTTGGGAACGGCGGCCGTCACGGTGATGACCCATGCCTACACGGGGCATTGGCTTCCCGCGCCGCACTACATCCGCATCCTGGGGGCGTGGCTGTGATCGCCCTTGAGATCCTCGCCGTGCTGGCGATCGCCTACCGCATCCGCAAGCGCCTGTTCACGCGCGCCGAGGCGGTCGTCGTTGCGCTCGTCGCCCTGAACCTCTTGGTCATCTGGGCGCAGATCGTCATTGCGGACGGCGTTCCGTTCCCCGAACGCCGGTACTGGTGCCAGGCGGACGCGCTGCTGCTGGGCTGGGCGGCCTGGGCTCTGCTGGCGCTGGGCCGTCGCCTCGCGGCGCGTGTGCCGCGCCTGCGGCCGACGGCGCCGGCCGTTGTCACGGTCGGCGCGCTGGCGCTGCTGCTGGCGGCCCTGCTCGCGAAGCCGCACGTTCCCGGCTCGCGGCGGCAGGCGCGGCTTCGGGCGTGCGACTGGGCGGCGGCGCGCATCCGGGCGGACTGGCGGGGGCCTTCCGCCGACCCGGACGTCGTCTACTCGATGATCGAGTACCACGAGCGCGCTCGTCCGACTGTTCTCGCCTACACGGGGCTTCTGCCGTATCGGCTGGGCGGACGCCGCGCAATGCCGCACAAGTTCGGCGCGGTTGACCTGCCGGACTACATCTTCGACGAGGAGCGGAAGATCGTCTTTCCCGAAGGCGGACGGTATGAGCTGATGGGGAAGGCGCGCTTCGGCCGCGCGACGTTCGCGCTTTATCGGCGTGTCAAGTGAACGGGCTTTCGCGGCGTGCGGACAGCGAGACAGTCGGCCGCATTGTGGCACGTCGTCCCGACAGCGCGCGCTTCGGAGCGGGAAGCTGCTCGCTCGGTCTCGTCGTTCGGGTTTTGTCGCGCAGAGGATAGGCCTCAATGAGGAAAGACATCCGCATCACGTTATCGCCGTCGCGTCGTTGACGTGACGGCGATAACGTGATACACTACACACATGAAGTTGAGCAATCCATTCGTGATTTCCGGCTATAAGGGGCCGGAATATTTCTGCGACCGCGTGGCGGAGACGGAACGGCTTTGCACAATCGTGCGCAATGAGGGGCATGTGACGCTCTTGGCGCCGCGCCGCTATGGGAAGACGGGGCTGATTCACAACGCCTTTGCGCGGCTGCGGCAAGAAGACGCCTACGAGACTTTTTACGTGGACGTGTTCGGCACACAGAATCTGGCGGAGTTCACGTCCGCCTTGGCGCATGCGGTCATCGGTCGGCTGGATACGCCGCTCGAGAAGGTGACGGGCGCGGCAAAACGCCTTGTGCAGGGGCTGCGTCCAACGCTTTCGTATGACGAGACGAGCGGGAAGCCGACGCTCAGCTTCGAGATCAGCGCCGAGGCGGCGAACCAGACCCTTGAGAGGGTTTTCGCCTATCTGGCCGAACACGACCGTCGCACGGTCATCGCGATCGACGAGTTTCAGCAGGTTGCGGACTATCCGGAAAAGGGCGTGGAGGCTCAGCTGCGCAGCCTCGTCCAGTTCTCGCCGGCGCAGTTCGTCTTCGCCGGGTCGAAGCAGCACCTGATGCGCGAGATGTTCACCTCGCCCAAAAAGCCGTTCTTCCAGTCCACGACGCTTCTGCCGCTGGATGTCATCGGCGAGGACGTCTATTACGAATTTGCCCATCGGCTCTTTGCGGCGGCTGGACGTCGCCTGTCGCGTGCGGTCTTCGAGGCGATCTACCGCCGCTTTGACGGCATCACCTGGTATGTGCAGGCCCTGCTGTGGGATTTCTACGCACGTGGCGGCGATGCCGTCGAGGTGTCGGAGGTCGACGAGATGGTCTGGGCACGTGTGCAGGACAACGAATACGACAGCCAGCGGCTGCTGACGCTGTTGCCGGACGGGGCGCGCCGTCTCCTGAAGGCGATTGCGTGCGAAGGCGTGGTGAAGGCGCCGCAGTCCGGCGCATTCATCGCGGCCTATGGTCTGCGCGCCGCGAGCAGCGTCAAGGTCTCCCTTGAGATGCTGATTGACAAGGAACTGGTCTATCCGGGCAAGACGGGCTATGTGGTCTACGACCGGCTGATGGCCGTGTATCTGCGCCACGCGAGGGACTGATGGCGAGGCGGATTGTTCCAGAGTTCTGCTGACGTTGCCGGTTTTCGGAATTTTGTGTTCTACTTGCGCGCATGATGCAATCCTCTAATAACTCATTATGATATAATACGTCATCCTATGGCAAAGGACTACGGAGATACCAGCATCAAGACGCTCGACCCGGTGACGCACATCCGCATGCGTCCCGGCATGTACGTCGGCGAGCCCGGCACGGGCGCGATGTACCACGACTGCATCTACATCCTGATGAAGGAGGTGATCGACAACTCGATCGACGAGTTCGTCATGGGCTGCGGCAAGAAGATCGACGTCACGGTCAACTACGACACGGGCGAGGTCTCGGTGCGCGACTACGGGCGCGGCATCCCGCTCGGCAAGGTCGTCGACTGCGTCTCGCAGATGAACACGGGCGGCAAGTTCGACTCGGACAGCTTCCAGTTCTCCGCCGGCATGAACGGCGTCGGCACGAAGGCCGTGAACGCGCTCTCCGAGTTCTTCGAGGTGCGATCCTTCCGCGAGGGCGAGTTCTCCGAGGCGTATTTCGAGGAGGGGCGGCTGAAGTCCAAGCGGCGCGGCAGGCAGAAGACGGCGGAGCGCGACGGCACGTTCATCCGCTACAAGCCCGACGTGAAGGTGCTGAAGCACTTCAAGGTGCGCGAAGAGCACGTCCTGCGGCGCATGAAGATGTACTGCTACGTGAACGCGGGGCTCACGATCGTCCTGAACGGCCAGTCCATCTGCTCCGAGCACGGGCTCGCCGACCTCATTGCGGACGAGGTGCAGTTCGAGAAGCTCTACACGCCGTTCCACGTGAAGACGAAGAGCCTGGAGATCATCTTCACGCACACCAACCGCTTCGGCGAGGAGTACCACTCGTTCGTGAACGGCCAGTACACGACGGACGGCGGCACGCACCTCACGGCGTTCAAGGAGGCGCTGACGAAGGCCCTCAACGACTACGACGCGAAGAAGAAGTTCGACGGCGACGACATCCGCGACGGGCTCATCGGCGCGGTCTCGATCCGCATCATGAACCCGGTCTTCGAGGGCCAGACGAAGATCAAGTTCGTGATGAACGACATCCGCGCCGACCTCGTCGCCGAGATGAAGAAGGCGATCGAGGCCGAGCTGCACCGCGCGCCGGCCGAGACGGAGAAGCTGATCGCGAAGATCGAGGAGACGGGGAAGATCCGCAGCCAGCTCAACACGATCAAGAAGAAGGCGCGCGAGCACGCGCAGGCCGTCTCGGTGCGCGTGCCGCAGCTGAAGGACTGCAAGCACCACCTGCGGCTCGACAAGGTGGACAAGAAGACGGGCCAGCCGGAGGGTGCCGACACGATGATCTTCCTCACGGAGGGGCAGTCCGCCGGCGGCACGCTCGGCAACGCGCGCGACGCGCTGAACCAGGCCGTCTTCTTCCTGCGCGGCAAGCCGCTCAACACCTTCGGCGTCGGCAAGAACGTGCTCTACGAGAACGTGGAGTTCTTCAACCTCATCAAGACGCTCGACATCGAGGACACGCTCGACCACCTGCGCTACGGCAAGATCATCTTCGCGACCGACGCCGACGTGGACGGTCTGCACATCCGCATGCTGCTGACGACGTTCTTCATGCGCTTCTACCGCCAGCTCGTCACGGACGGGCGCGTGTTCATCCTGGAGACGCCGCTCTTCCGCGTGCGCAACAAGAAGGAGCAGCACTACTGCTTCTCGGACGAGGAGCGCGAGGCGGCGATCAAAAAGTGCGGGCGCGGCTGCGAGATCACGCGCTTCAAGGGCCTCGGCGAGCTGAACGCGAAGGAGTTCAAGGACTTCATCGGCCCGGACATGCGGCTGACGCCCGTCACCTGCGCGGACGACCAGGACGTCGAGAAGACGATCAAGTTCTACATGGGCAGCAACACGCCGGAACGCAAGGGCTACATCATGGACTCGCTCGTCTGCGACGCGGCGGAGTTCTGACGGGCGTTCCGATTTGGTATAATACGCGAACATGAAGACAAAGCCCCTTTTCCTCGTGATGTCCGCGCCGTCCGGCTGCGGCAAGTCGACGCTGATCGACATGCTCCTGCAGGAGTATCCCGACTTCGTCTACTCGATCTCCTGCACGACGCGCGCGCCGCGCGGCGAGGAGGAGGACGGCCTCGACTACCACTTCAAGACGAAGGCGCGCTTCGAGGAGCTGATCCGCGCCAACGCCTTCATCGAGTACGCCAAGGTGCATGACAACTACTACGGTACGCTCAAGGCGCCGATCGAGGAGGTCTTGGCGGAGGGCAACTCGATGATTCTCGACATCGACGTGCAGGGCGCGGCGAAGGTGCGCGACTACGTGCGCGCCCTGCCGAACACCGACCCGCTGAAGATCGGCTACGTGGACGTCTTCGTCAACCCGCCGTCGCTGGAGGCGCTGCGCGAGCGGCTGGTGGGGCGCGGCACGGACGCGCCGGCGGTCATCGAGAAGCGGCTCGCGAACGCCGAGGGCGAGATGGCGCGCGCGGGCGAGTACATGTTCCAGGTCACGAACGACGACCTCGGCCACTGCTACAAGCGGCTCTGCGACCTCATCGACGCCCTGAGCGGAAGGATGTGAGGGGGCGTGAGGTTGAGAGGTTGAGACGTTGAGAAGTTGAGAGGTTGAGAAGTTGAGAGGTTGAGAAAGTTGAGAGGATGAGCGAAGACATGACGAAACGACTGAAATACGGAATGGTTGGCGGGGCGAAGACCTCGTTCATCGGCCCCATCCACCGCATGGCGATTCGGATGGACAACCTGGCGGATCTCGTTGCGGGGAACTTCTCGCGCAACGAGAAGACGAACGCGGCGAACGGCGCGGCATTCGGGCTGGATCCGGCGCGCGTCTATCCGAACTGGGAGCAGCTGATCGCCGCCGAGAAGGGGCGGCTCGACTTTCTCGTCATCTGCACGACGAACGAGACGCATTACGCGATCGCAAGGGCCGCGCTGGAGGCGGACCTCGACGTCTTCTGCGAAAAGCCGCTTTCGCTGACGGTCAAGGAGGCGGAGACGCTCGGCAGGCTCGCGGCGCGCAAGGGCCTCGTCCTCGGCATCCCGTTCACCTACACGGGCTATCCGATGATCAAGCTCGCGCGCGATCTCGTGAAGAAGGGCGAGCTGGGGGCGATCGACAAGATCCACCTCGAATACGTGCAGGGCTCGTTCCGCAAGCCCGACCGCCGCAACGGCTGGAAGATGGATCCGAAGATCGCGGGGCCGAGCTGCGTCGTCGCGGACATCGGCGTCCATGCGTTCACGATGCTCGAATACGTGTCGGGGCTTCGGGTCGAGTCGCTCCTGGCCGACCTCTCGTCCTACGCGAACACGACGGGGCTGGACGACGACGCCTCGATCCTGATGCGGCTTGACGGCGGCGCGAAGGCCGCGCTCGTCACGTCGAAGGTCGCGACGGGCGAGGAGAACGGCGTGCGCCTGCGCGTCTACGGCGCGAAGGGGTCTCTGCACTGGGATCAGGAGGAGCCGAACCGGCTGACGGTGCGCTATCCGACGAAGCCGGATCAGGTCTTTCACCGAAAGGCGCCGTATGTCGAGGGCCTGTCCCCGGCGTCCGTGCGCGCCTCGCGCTTCCCGGCGGGGCACCACGAGGGCTTCGTCGAGGCGTTGGCGAACATCTACGACGAGTTCGTCGCGGCCGTCGTCTCGCGGCGGGCGCGCGACTTCCCCGGCGCGGAGGCGGGCGTGCGCTCCATGCGGTTCGTCGCGGCGGCGCTGAAGTCGTCCAGGGCCGGCAGCCGCTGGACGAAGGTCTGACGGCGGCGAGGGGAACTTCATGCGGGGCCTTTCTCGAAATCTTGTCCTGAAGCGCGACCAGATCGCCGTGCTGATCGCGAAGGACTTCAAGCTCAAGTACAACTCGACGGCGCTGGGCTTCCTGTGGTCGCTGCTGGTGCCCACGTTCGCCAGCGCCGTCTACTACTTCGTCTTCGGCATCATGATGCGGTTCAACGTGCCGAACTACCTGCTCTACCTGATGAGCGGCACGTTCCTCTGGCAGTTCTTCGCCAACGTCATCATGATGAACGGCTCGGTCCTGATGGCGAACCAGGGTCTTCTCAAGAAGACGTCCTTCAACCGCGAGCTGCTGGTGCGCGGCACGTTCTACACCGAGTCGATCCACTTCCTCCTCACGGTGCCGGTGCTGCTGGGGCTGATGGCGTTCTACCGGGTGACGCCGAGTCCGCTGACGATGGCCGTCAACCTGGCCGTCGCGCTGACGGCGCTCATGCTTCTGTCGGTCGGCGTCAGCTACTTCTACGCCGGATGCAACCTCTATTTCCGGGACCTGGAGCGCATCATGAACATCCTCATCATGATGTGGATGTTCTGCTCGCCGGTGTTCATCCCGATCTCCTCCGTCCCGGAGCGGTATCTCTGGATCTTCGGCGTCAATCCGGTGGCGCAGATCCTGCAGGTCTGGCGTGACATATTCTACGTGCCGGGGTGGCATCCCCAGATCTTCCTGCCGCTGCTGGGCGTGTGCGGGACGGTCTTCCTTCTCGGACGGCTTGTCTTCCGGAAGATGGAGCCCGGCTTTGCGGAGATGATGTAGTGAACGAGCCGATCATCGAGCTGAACGACGTCACCATGCGTTTCAGGGTGCAGAGGCGCCACTATGGGTTCAAGAACATCGCCCTGCACCTCTTCGACTACATCCGTGACCTGCGGAACGCGACGACCTACACCGCGCTCGACCACGTCAGCCTCTCGATCGGCCGCGGCGAGCGCATCGGCCTCGTCGGGCACAACGGCTGCGGCAAGACGACGACGCTTTCGATCATCGGCAACGTCTACAAGCGGTACACGGGCGAGGTGAAGGTGCGCGGGCGCGTCTCGATGATGCTGGCGCTCGGCGCCGGGTTCTGCTCGGAGCTCTCCGGGCGCGAGAACATCGTCCTCAACGGCGTCCTTCAGGGGCGGACGCGCGCCGAGATGAACGCCCTGATGGACGACATCATCGACTTTGCGGACATCGGGCCGTTCATCGACTCGCCCGTCTTCACCTATTCGTCCGGCATGCAGGCCCGCCTCGGCTTCGGCATCGCCACGGCGATCGAGCCGGAGATTCTCCTGGTGGACGAGGTTATGGCCGTCGGCGACGCCGCGTTCGCCGCGAAATGCGAGAAACGCATCAATAAACTGCTCGCTGGTGGCACGACGCTCATCCTCGTCTCGCACAACCCGGCCGACATCCGCAAGTACTGCAATCGCGTCGTCAAGCTTGACCATGGGCGCATCGTCGCGGACGGCGCGCCCGAAGCCGTTTTGGGAGGTATCGCATGAAAGTCGTCATTCTAGCCGGCGGGTTCGGCACGCGCATCTGCGAGGAGTCGCAGTTCAAGCCGAAGCCGATGATCGAGATCGGGGGCAAGCCGATCCTCTGGCACATCATGAAGGAGTATTCCCACTACGGGTTCAACGAGTTCGTCATCTGCGCGGGCTACAAGCAGCACGTCATCAAGGACTGGTTCGCGGACTACTTCCTGCACAACAGCGACGTCACGTTCGACTTCACGTCCGGGCGCAACGACCGGATCGTCCACAACCAGCACTGCGAGCCGTGGAAGGTGACGGTCGTCGACACGGGCCTGAACACAATGACCGGCGGCCGCATCCGGCGCATCCGGCCGTATGTCGGCGACGAGCCGTTCATGATGACCTACGGAGACGCGGTCTGCGACGTCGACATCGGGCGGCTGCTCAAGTTCCACCGGCGGCACGGGAAGATCGCCACCCTGACGGCGGTCATGCCCGAGCCGTCCAAGGGCGTGCTGGACATCGACGAGAACAACTCCGTCCGGGCCTTCCGCGAGAAGAGCGCGAAGGACTCGGCGCCGATCAACGCCGGCTACATGGTGCTGGAGCCGAGGATCTTCGACTTCCTGAAGGACGACACGACGATCTTCGAGCGCGAGCCGCTGGAGGCCGTCGCCGCCCTGGGCGAGCTCAAGAGCTTCGTCTTCAGGGGGTTCTGGCAATGCATGGACTCGAAGCGCGAGATGGACATCCTGGAGAAGATGTACGCCTCCGGCAAGGCCCCGTGGAGGACGTGGTGATGGACTTCAGGTCTGCCTATGCGGGACGGCGCGTCCTCGTGACGGGGCACACGGGCTTCAAGGGGTCGTGGCTCTGCGAGTGGCTGTTCAGCCTCGGCGCCGAGGTCTACGGGCTCTCGAACGGCATCCCGACCCGGCCGTCGCTCTTTTCGCAGCTGCGCCTGTCGCGGCGCATCAAGGCGGACCTGCGCGGCGACGTGCGCGACCGTGCGGCGGTGCGCGCGGCGGTCGGGGCGGCCCGGCCCGACTTCGTCTTCCACCTCGCGGCGCAGCCGCTCGTGCGGCTGTCCTACGCCGAGCCCGTCGAGACGTTCGACACGAACGTGATGGGGACGGTTCACGTCCTCGATGCGCTGCGCTTCCTGAGGGGCAAATGCAGCGCCGTGATGATCACGACCGACAAGTGCTACGAGAACCGGGAGACGGCGCGCCCCTACCGGGAGGACGACCCGATGGGCGGCTACGACCCCTACTCCTGCTCCAAGGGCTGCGACGAGCTCGTGATCTCAAGCTATCGCCGCTCGTTCTTCGGCGATCCGTCGGCGAACGTCTGGGTCGCGAGCGCGCGGGCAGGCAACGTGATCGGCGGCGGCGACTGGGCGAAGGACCGCATCGTCCCCGACTGCTTCCGCGCGCTGCGGAAGGGCGAGGCGATTCCCGTGCGCAACAAGGTCTCGACGCGGCCGTGGCAGCACGTCCTGGAGCCGCTGTCGGGCTACCTGACGCTGGGCGCGGCGCTGGACGCGCGGAAGGATTTCGCGAAGGTCGCGACGGGCTTCAACTTCGGGCCGGACCCGGCGGCGAACCGCACGGTCAAGGATGTCGTGGAAGAGCTCCTGAAGCACGCGAAGGGCGCGTGGGCCGATAAGAGCGACCCGCACGCCGTGCACGAGGCGGGGCTCCTGAACCTCGACATCCGCAAGGCGCGCCGCGTGCTGGGGTGGAAGCCCCGCTGGAATTTCGAGAAGACGCTGACCAAGGTGGCCGAATGGTACGTGGGCGAGCAGGCGGGCCGCAGTCCGCTGGCGCTCACGCAGGCGCAGATTGCCGAATTCATGAAAGGAAACGACCGATGACAGCAGAAGAGCTGAAGCGTGACATCCTCCAGAAGGTGGAGGAGTATTACAGGATCGTCCATGCGCCGCAGCAGGCGGCGGCGTTCGTGCCGGGCCGGAGCCGCGTGAACTACGCCGGGCGCGTCTTCGACGAGCGGGAGATGGTGAACCTCATCGACTCGTCGCTGGAGTTCTGGCTGACGTACGGGCGCTACTCCCGGCAGTTCGAGAAGGGGCTGGCCGACTATCTGGGCGTGCGCTTCGCGCTGCTCGTCAACTCCGGGTCGTCCGCGAACCTGCTGGCCTTCGCGACGCTGACGTCGCCGCTCCTCGGCGACCGCCGGATCCGGCGCGGCGACGAGGTCATCACCGTGGCGGCGGGCTTCCCGACGACGGTGGCGCCGGTCATCCAGTTCGGCGCGGTGCCGGTGTTCGTCGACGTGGACCTCGCGACGGCGAACGTCGACGTGTCGCAGCTGGAGGCGGCGGTCTCGCCGAGGACGAAGGCCGTCATGCTCGCGCACACGCTGGGCAACCCCTTCGACGTCAAGGCGGTGAAGGCGTTCTGCGACCGGCACGGGCTGTGGCTCGTCGAGGACAACTGCGACGCGCTGGGGTCGACGTTCGACGGCCGGTTCACGGGCACGTGGGGCGACATCGGCACCTCGTCGTTCTATCCGCCGCACCACATGACGATGGGAGAGGGCGGCGCGGTCTACACCGACAGCCCTCTGCTGAAGAAGATCGCGCTGTCGATCCGCGACTGGGGGCGCGACTGCTGGTGCGAGTCGGGTGTGGACAACACGTGCGGCTGCCGCTTCACGCGGCAGTTCGGCCGGCTGCCGCTCGGCTACGACCACAAGTACGTCTACTCGCACTTCGGCTACAACCTGAAGTGCTCCGACATGCAGGCGGCCGTCGGGTGCGCGCAGCTGGCGAAGTTCCCCTCGTTCGTCGAGGCGCGCAAGGCGAACTACGCGCGCCTCCGCGACGGGCTGAAGGACCTGCCGCAGATCCGGATCTTCCGTCCGCTGCCCGAGGCCGACCCCAGCTGGTTCGGCTTCCTGATGACGGTGCAGCCGGGCGCCGGGTTCTCGCGCAACGACCTCGCGCAGCACCTGGAGGCGAAGAACATCCAGACGCGCAACCTCTTCGCGGGCAACCTCACCCGGCATCCGTGTTTTGACGCGCTGGTCGAAGGCGTCGACTACCGCGTCGTCGGCGACCTCGCGAACACCGACACGATCATGAACGACGCCCTGTGGATCGGGCTCTATCCGGGCATGGGCGAGGCGAAGCTCGACTACATGATCAAGACGATCCGCGAATTCTGCGGGCAGAAGTGAGAAAGGAAAGGACTCGTCAGATGCGCGTTGCGGACTGGATCTGGAAGACATTGGCCGATTGGGGCACGGATCACGTGTTCCTGGTGACGGGCGGCGGCGCCATGCACCTCAATGACGCGCTGGGGCGCGAGACGCGCATCCGGTACGTCTGCAACCTGCATGAGCAGGCCTGCGCGATGGCGGCGGAGGGGTATGCGCGCATCAGCGGGCGGCCGGGCGTCGTCAGCGTGACGACCGGCCCCGGCGGAACAAACGCCCTGACGGGCGTCATGGGGGCTTGGCTGGACTCGGTGCCGATGATCGTCATTTCGGGGCAGATCAAGCGGGCGACGATGATCACGTCCTGTCCCGGACTCAAGCTGCGCCAGCTCGGCGACCAGGAGTACAACATCGTCGACGCCGTCCGCCCGATGACCAAGCTGGCGAAGACCGTGATGCGCGTCGAGGACGTCCCGGCGCTGCTGGCCGAGGCGTGGACGGCCTGCCAGGAGGGGCGGCCGGGCCCAGTCTGGATCGACGTGCCGCTCGACATCCAGGCCGCGCCCTGCGACTTTCCCGACCTGCCGTGCCCGGCGCGCGCGGCTGGCCGCGCGCCGACGCCCGAACAGGTCGCCGAAGTCGTCGCCGCGCTGAAGGCGGCGAAGCGTCCGGCGGTCATCGTCGGCAGCGGCGTCCGCACGGCGCGCGCCGAGAGGCTGTTCCTGGACGTGGCGGAGTCGCTGCACATCCCGGTGCTGACGTCCATTTCGGGCATCGACCTGATTCCGTCAGACCATCCGCAGTTCTTCGGGCGTCCGGGAATCCTCGGCGAGCGTCCGGCGAACTTCATCATGCAGAACAGCGACCTCTTCCTGGTGTTGGGGACGCGCATGGGGCTTCGCATCTGCGGCTATGCCTACGAGACGCTGGCCCGCGCCGCGAAGAAGATCATGGTCGACGTCGACCCGAACGAGCTGGAGAAGCCGACGTTCCGGCCCGACGTGAAGATCCCTGCCGATGCGGGGCTTTTCCTGGCGGCGCTTCACGCGGCGCTGCCGACGCTTCCGGCGCGGGAGGACTGGCTCGCCTACTGCCGCCGCGTCAAGGCGCGGTATCCCGTCGTCCTGCCGGAGCACCGCGCGCGGACGGATTACGTGTCGAGCTACGTCCTGCCGGAGGCGATCTCGCGCCATGCCGGCGACCCGACGACGCTCGTCACCTCCAACGGCATCGCCTACACGTCGACGTTCCAGGCGATCCCGGTCAAGCGCGGCATGCGCATGTTCTCGAACGAGGCGTGCGCGTCCATGGGCTATGGGCTGCCGGCGGCGATCGGCGCCGCCTTCGCCTGCGGCGGCGAGGTCGTCTGCCTGGAGGGCGACGGCTCCATCCAGATGAACCTCCAGGAGCTTCAGACGCTGCTCACGTACCGGCTGCCGGTCAAGCTGTTCGTCTACAACAACGCGGGCTACCTGTCGATCAAGACGACGCAGCGGGCGTTCTTCGGCGGACGGTTCATGGGCTCGGAGGCGGGCTCCGGCGTCGTCCTGCCGTCGTTCGAGAAGCTGGCGGGGGCCTACGGGCTGCCGTATTTCAGGCTGGAGAACAACCGGCAGCTGGACGAGACGCTGCCGAAGGTCTTCGCGACGCGCGGCCCGGTGCTGGTGGAGGTCATGCTGGACCCGTTCGAGACGCTGGGGCCCAAGGCCGCGTCCAAGAAGCTGCCGGACGGCACGATGGTCTCCGCGCCGCTGGAGGACATGGCCCCGTTCCTCTCACGCGACGAGCTGAGGGAGAACATGCTGATTCCCTGCCTGGAGCAGTCATGATGCCGTCTGAGGAGGACGTGATGAAGCCATTTGTCATGAAGAAGGGTATCAGCTGCGCTTCGGCGAAAGAGACAGCTCCAGTTGTCTCGGTGCTGATTCCGTATTACAACGACGCGAAATACTTGCCGCAGGCGATTGAATCCGTCTTGAGTCAGTCCTATCGAAGTTTCGAACTGATTCTTGTCAATCACGCGACGACAGACAATTGCCGCGAGATTGCGCATGGCTATGACGACCCGCGCATTGTTCATATCGACATGGCGATGAATTATGGCGCTGGAACGGGCTTGATCCTCCGAAAAGCCCTTGAAGTCGCGCGGGGAAAGTATTTCAAGCCGTTTTGCGCCGATGACGTGATGCGACCCAATTGTTTGGGAGACTTGGTTTCCTACATGGAGCTGCACCCGGAAAAGGGCTTTGCTTTTGGCAACGTTGAGTATATTGATGCAGAGGGGAAGTCTCTTAACAAGGACTTCTTTACTTGTCGAACGAAAGACACGCGGAGCGAAATCGACTGTCTGCGGCGCTTTGCGAAATACGAAAGCTTCCTGCCGTATATTGGCAGCATCTTCAGGACGGTGATTGTGCCGGTTCACGATGTAGATACGGTTTGCATCATGCTCTTCGACGTCTCGCTCTGGCTGCGGATGTTGGTGGAGGGACACAAGATCGGTTTTCTAAACCGGATTGTTTCGGGCTATCGGATACACGAGGGACAGGTTTCTGCGATTGGGAATCGTGCACGATCCGGATGGCTCTGTTGGTTTGAGGGCGAGGTTTTCTATGGTCTCTTTGCCTCATTGCGAGACTTGGACGTTGCGAAGGAGGTCTTTGCCGAGGCGACTTACATTGAACAGATGACGGATGTTGCCGACTTGCGTTTCGTCCTTTCCGTTCGCATGATGGAGCAACGCATGTTTGCCAACCATCAGGCATATTCCTACCTTCGAGGTCTGTTGAATAATGACGAATCGCGTGATTATCTCGAACGGAAATATGGCTTTACGATTCGCACGATGCGGGAATTGTATGAATACCATACGGATGATTTGTTGCGAGGATGGTACAGAAGGTGCGGGATAAATGATTTAAGGATCAGAGATGCGCTGAAAGTCATCTTCTGGCATCTCTATAAGATCTGCAATCCGTTTTCGTCCCTCTACAAGAAGAGGCGGATGGAGAAGAACGCCGCGCAAGACCAATTTAGCCTCTGACGATTTCGTGCAATGAACGTTCTCATCACAGGCGGCACGGGGTTCTTCGGGAAGTCGATGCTGGACTACCGTCTGCGGCATCCGGCGTGGGCGGACGCCGCGTGGACGATCCTGTCGCGCAGCCCGGAGAGGTTCCTGCGCGAGAACCCGCAGTTCGCCCGGCTCGCCGGCGTCGAGTTCGTCGCCGGCGACGTGCGCGACTTCGATCTGCCCGGCCGGACTTTCGAGGCGGTCATCCATGCCGCGACGCCCGCCGTGATGACGCTGGCGGACGACGAGATGACGTCGGTCGTCGTCGAAGGGACGCGGCACACGCTGGCGTTCGCGAAGCGGTGTGGCGCGCGGAAGTTCATGCTGACGTCGTCCGGGGCCGTGTATGGCCCGCAGTCCGCACCCGTCGCCGAGGACGCGCCCTGCCGTCCCGTCACCGCCTACGGCAGGGGCAAGCTCGTGGCCGAGCAGATGTGCCGGGACTCCGGCCTGCACGTGCTTCTGCCGCGCTGCTTCGCCTTCGTCGGCCCCTATCTCAACCGGGACATCCACTTCGCGATCGGGAACTTCATCCGGAACTGCCTGGAGGGCAGTCCGATCGTGATCACGGGCGACGGCACGCCCTTGCGGTCGTACCTGTATGCCGACGACCTGGTCGAGTGGCTGTTTGCCATCCTGTCGCGCGGCGAGAGCGCCCGCCCCTACAACGTCGGTTCGGGCGAGGGCCTCTCGATTCGGGAGCTGGCGCTGAAGGTGCGCACGGCTTTGGGGGCCGCGAACGAGGTCAGGGTCCTCGGGCACGCGGACGCGGGGGCCTCTTCGGTGTATGTGCCCGTTGTCGATCGCGCCGCGCGGGAACTTGGGCTGGGCGTGAAAGTCGATCTGGAAACGGCCATTCGGAAAAGCCTGTGAGAAGGAGACGCTATATCATCTGTGCGCCGGCCTTGTCCGGTTCGGCGGGCGTCCGCGCGCTTTACGTCTTGCGCGACGAGCTGGAGTCCCATGGACAGGAGGCGCAGATGTTCGTCTATGCGCGGAAAGCCCGACGGCTGGCGAGCACGGCGAAACAGGTCCTGAAGATCGACGAGGATTCGCGGAACCGGGATATTGTCGTCTACCCCGAAACCGTCTGGGGCAATCCGCTGGGCTTTCGGCGTGTCGTTCGCTGGTTCCTGAACAGGCCGGGCCTGTTGGGCGGCACGGCGCATTTCGGCAGGGGCGAGATCCCGTTCGTCTGGTCACGACGCTATTTTTCCGCTGGGCCCTGTCTGCGCGTGGACGTGATTGACCGTTCCCTGTTCTACGAGGCCGGTTGCGTGCGGGACACGGATGCGACGTTCGTCTACAAGGGCGGGCGAGTCCGCGAGACGCCTGAGCTGGCCGGTCTCGCCGAGATCACGATGGACAGCCCCAGTTCGCGGCAGGAGCTGGCGAATCTCCTGCGACGCACGCGAACGCTCTATACGCATGACGGCGACAGTTCGCTGCTGGTGGAGGCCCTGGCCTGTGGCGCGCAGGTAAAGGTCATTACGAAGACGGGCCTTGCAGACTATCGGATGCAGGATCCCCTTTTTGACAGGCAGGTCTTCGAGCGCCAGCTGGCGGCGTTCGTCGCGTTGACGCAGGACATGCCGGAGGGGAATGTCTGCCGAGCCGGACTCGCGGCGAGACGATTCGCGCGCCCGGTGAATTTTGTCTTCCTCTGCCTGTTCGCCGCCTTGCGGCGCATCCACCCTTCGACATGGACGAAGAAGTGGAACGGCTTCTTCTCGCAATGCGTTTACCTGCATCCATGAAGGGCTGCGCGATGGACACGAAAGGCGGACATGGCGAATGGCGTGCGTAGGGTCGACGTGCTTCTGGCGACGTATCGGCCAAATGAGGCGTGGCTGAGGGCGCAGATAGACTCCATCCGCGCCCAGCGGGGCGTGGATGTCAACCTGCTGCTCCATGAAGACGCCGAAGGGCTTGGCGCCTGCGGCAACTTCGGCGCGCTGCTGGAGCGGTCAAAGGCGGACTACGTGGCCTTTTCCGATCAGGACGACGTGTGGCTGGACGACAAGCTGGTGCGCGCGATGGCGCGGATGCGCGAACTGGAGGCGCGCTGGGGAAAAGGCACGCCCCTGCTCGTCTTCGCGGACGCCCGTGTCGTGGATGCGGATCTCAGGCCGATTGCAGAGTCGCTTTTCGCGCGCACCAAGATAGATCCGGAACGCATCTTGCCAAGACAGCTGGCGCTGCAGAATGTCGCAAACGGGAACACGATGCTGTTCAATGCGGCGCTGCGCGACTTGGCAAGGCCGATTCCTCAGGGCGCGTTCATGCACGATGCGTGGGTCATGCTGGTCGCGTCTGTCTTCGGGCGGATTGCCTGTGTGCGGGAGCCGGCCTTGCTGTATCGGCAGCACGAGCGAAATGTCCTGGGCGGGGCGAAGGTCGACGGACGGTATTTCCTGCATCGCGCGCGGCAGGGGCGCGACGCCCTTCGAGAGCGCCTGTATGCAAACATTCGCCAGGTCGAGGCGTTTGTCGCGCGGTTCGGAGAGCGATCCCCCAAGGAGTTTCGCGCGTTGGTTGGATTTTCGCGCAAGCCGCATTGGCGCCGGGCCTGGATCCTGATGCGCCATCGCATCTTCAAGAATGGGATTGTCCGCAATATCGGAACGCTGGCAATCTGCTGAATTGCGCTGCTTGATGAAAGAAGCCCGTCCGTGCGTTCTTACCGAACGCACGGAATATGCTATAATGTGCGACAATGATTAGAAGATTGACCATAAGGAACTTTCGCTCCATCGGGGAGGCGGTTGCCGACTTTTCCTTCTCAGAGGGTGAGGTCGGGGATCGCCATGTGGCTGGCGAACGCCTTTCCTTCATCGAAGAGGCGGGCGTGAGGTGTGTCCCGATTACGGCGATTTTTGGCGCGAACGCGGCCGGGAAGTCAAATGTCGTGCGTGCGTTGGTGACGATTATGCAGTTCATGACGGGGCAGAACGCGCCCAATGGCCGATTTGTCCATGATCGGAATCGACTGCTGAAGTGCGGGGAGGTCGTCGACCTCCAGCTTGAGTACGCGATCGGGGGAAGGGTTTACGCTTACGCCATACGCTATGACGGAAAGGGATTGCAGCACGAGTCGTTGGCCTGCAATGGGGTTGAGCTCTATCGGGTTTCGAATGGCTGTTGCGTCCGGTTTGGGGATCAAGTCAGGATGCCGGCTCCCGAATACAATCCGGAGATGTTCGCAAGGGCGCTGAAAGCTGAATGCACAGACGACCAGGGGCGATTCATTTACACGTTTGCGTCTCTGCTTGCCAGACGGTTCCGGGGATTGAACGACGAATTCAGGGTCGGGCTTATCGCGTTCTCGAAGTCGGTTGTTGTCATGAATACCCGACCGGTCTTCCTGCCGCAGGTCATTGATGAGATTCGCTTGGTGACTGGGCAGAGTTCGTCGGAGGTACTTCGTGAAGTCGTAGACATCATCCGCGAGTTGGATGTTGACATTCTTGCAATCGACATCAATGAGTATGAGGTCGATCAGGAAGACACCGAGATCAGAAAGGCTCGTGAAGCCGGCGTCGCCATTCAGAAAAGGGTTGTTGCCGTTCATTCGACGCATCGAGATGTGGACGGCAAGGACGAGATCTTCGATTTCATGAACCAGGAGTCGGACGGGACAATCAGGTTGGCGACGATGATAGGCCGTTGCCTATTGGCGTTGAAGGCGCATGGCGTTCTTTGCGTCGATGAACTTGAACGTTCGCTTCATCCCATCCTTGTGCGCGAGCTGTTGAAGCTCTTCTTGGTTCGGGAGTATAACGGAACGAATGCCCAGTTGATCTTTACGAGTCATCTGGTGCAGCTGCTCGACGATTCGATTCTGCGACTTCCGGAAGTGACCATTGTAGACAAGAATCGGCAACGGGGAACGACGCTAAAGCGATTGGCGGAGATGGCGGATGAAGGGAGGCCGATCCGAAGCGTTTCGGGTTTTCGGCTGCGCTATTTGATGGGGTATTATTCGGGTGTGCCGAAAGCCTTTTTGTGAGGAGGTGCACATGGAGCGAAAGCTTATCATCGTCTGCGAGGGGAAAAGTGACTTCTCCTATTTGAATGCCCTCCAGCGGTTTGTGGAGAACGAGATCCCCTTGCCGTCGGGGCAGAGGGATCCCCTGCTTCGCTTCGTTCCTTATCCTGAGCCGCTTGGCACATGTACGGGGGCATACGATAAGATTGTCGCGGCCTACCGAAAGGCCGTGATGGACTTTGCGCCCTGCAAGGTCGAGATCTGGGTTGATGCCGACATCTACATTCGCAACGAGACGTTGAGCCCTGATTCGAAAAGGCGAAATGGCACGGAGTATGCGCATCGGTCGTCGGAAGTCCCGGTGTTCCATTTCTCGTACCACAATTTTGAAGATTTCATCGCGTTGCATTGCGAGGGGCCCGTTTTCCAGAAGTGGAAGGCGAATGTGCTTCAGGCGACAGGCGAGGACACGACGCTTTCGCATCGTATCCGGCCTCTTGCGCGTGCCGCTTACGCGCCGTTGTTCCAGACGGTCTTGCCGCATTACTCGAAGCGAAGGATGCCCTTTGGACTGTCCGTGGCGCGCCTCGCGAATTTGCGGCGAAACCTAAAAGACCCCGATGTTCAGGCGATGAAAGAGGCCCTTTGCCCTGGCATAGCCTTTGGCGAGCGCCTTTTGCAAGTGTTTGACGAAGCCTATCCGGGATTGATCCCGTAAGTCGGCACCCGGCTTTCCTTGGCGGAGGCGATAGGGGGAATGGGCTGGAATATGGTATAATACGGGAGCGTGTGATTTGAGGAGAACCCCATGAAAGACCTGAAAGCTGCCTACAAGACCATCGAGGCCGACCACTTCGCGCCGCAGATGGAGATTTCGTTCATCGACGGCGACAGCCGCCAGACCCTGCGCTACGAGAAGGTGACGTGGGACATCGGCGGCGAGAAGAAGGGCCTCCGCTACGGCGAGAACCCCGGCCAGGAGGCTGCGCTCTACCGGCTCGTCAACGGCAACCTCGTCCTCGGCGACGTCGAGCTCGTCCAGCCGGGGCGGTATCTCGCCTCCGTGCCGGAGCTTCTGCAGTCTGGCAAGCACCCCGGCAAGACGAACGTGACGGACACCGACAACGCGCTCAACATCCTGCGCTACCTGATGGACAGGCCGTGCGCCGTCATCGTCAAGCACAACAACCCGTGCGGCGTCGCGACGGGCGCCACGCTCGCCGACGCCTACTTCCGCGCGAACCGGGCCGACCGCCTCGCCGCGTTCGGCGGCGCGATCGCGCTCAACCGCGACTGCGACCTGGAGACGGCGAAGCTCATCGTCGAGAACTACGCCGAGGTCGTCGTCGCGCCGGACTTCCTGCCGGGCGTGATGGACGTCTTCGCGGCGAAGAAGAACCTGCGCGTCTTCCGCATCCGCAACATGGCGCGCCTCGCCGACTTCGTCGCGAAGCGCGTCATCGACTTCAAGTCGCTCGTCGACGGCGGCCTCGTCGCGCAGGCCTCGTTCTGCGCGAACGCCCGCAAGCCCGCCGACTTCCTGCCGGCCGTCGCGAGCCGCAAGGTCACGGACAAGGCGACAGGCGCCGTCACCTACGAGGAGCACCGGATCCGGCGGCAGCCGACGGCGAAGGAGTACGAGGACCTCGTCTTCGGCTGGCTCGTCGAGGCGGGCGTGACGTCGAACTCCGTCCTCTACGTGAAGGACGGCGTGACCGTCGGCATCGGCACGGGCGAGCAGGATCGCGTCGGCGTCGCGGAGATCGCGCGCGACAAGGCGTACACGAAGCGCGCGGACTGGATCGCCTGGAAGCGGTACGGCAAGCCGTTCAACGACCTGCGGCTCGCCTTCGGCGAGGCGGACGGAGCGAAGCGGCAGGCCGAGATCCTGGAGCAGACGAAGGCCGAGAGGGGCGGGCTGCCCGGCTGCGCGATGGTGTCCGACGCCTTCTTCCCGTTCCGCGACGGGCTGGAGGTCGGCATCCGCGAGGGCATCACGTCGGTCGTCCAGCCCGGCGGCGCGATCCGCGACTGGGACGTCATCGACTGCGCGAACGACGCGGGCGTCGCGATGGTCTTCACCGGCCAGCGCAGCTTCCGCCACTGATGGGCCGATGGATATCTTCGGCTATACGTTCAGGGACGACGCGCTCCTGAAGGAGGCGCTGACGACGCCGGCGTACCGCATGGTGCATCCGCGCGCGACGGACAACCAGCGTCTGGAGTTCCTCGGCGACGCGGTGCTGGGCCTGCTCGCGGCCGAACGGCTCTACGTGGCGTTTCCGCACGCGGCGGAGGGCGCGCTCACGGTGCGGCGCACGCACATGGTGTCGTCGGCGGCCCTCTGCGCGGCGGCGAACCGCTTCGGCCTCGCCTCGCGCCTGAAGCGCAATCGCGGCGCGGCGGAACTCTCGCGGCACGCGAAGACGCTCGCCGACGCCGTGGAGGCGATCCTCGGCGCGGCGTACCTGGACGGCGGGTTCGCGGCGGCGCGGACGATCTTCGAGACGCTGGGGCTGCCGACGCAGGGGCAGGCGGATGCCGACGGATGCGACAACCCGAAGGGCGCGCTGCAGGAGCGCGTGCAGGCGCTGCATCCGCCGCGCCATCCCGTCTACGAGCTCGTCAGGGCGGAGGGCGCGGCGCACGCGCCCGTCTTCACCGTGCGCGTCACGGTCGAGGGCGTCGGCTGCGCCGAAGCGTCCGCCGGCAGCCACAAGGAGGCCGAGGCCGCCGCCGCCGCGAAGCTGCTGTGCAGGGCGTTCGCGGATAGCGAACACTGACATCCTGCGCGACAGTCGGTCGCTTAGGCTCGTCGCGCACGTCCTATCGCTTGCCGACGTGCGGCGCGCTTCGGGGCAACGGTGCTCCCGCTTCCGGGCGGGCGGCTTGGGCGTCCTGTCGGCCATGCGGCGACCGCGAGGTCAGCCGCAGGCCGCAGTCCTGCCCAATCCGCCTCGTCCGGCAGACGGTCCGCCCCGCGTGTCCTTCGCGGCGCGTGCGGCGAACCGTGTCCGTCCGTCTCTCTCCGCTTGGCGCTCGGCCGTCCCGCCCGCTTCTCACGCAACGTTTTGTTCTGTTCTGCATAGACCACTCTCGCGTCTCTACCTATGGCCGTTCTCTGCATTGAATGTCTCCAACCTGTCGCATACGGTGGCGAAGCGGCGACGCGAGTCGCCTGTGGCACGGAGGAGCCGACAGCCGCGCGAGAGAAGCGCAGGGATCGCCTGTCGCCTCGGTTTTCTCGCTTGCGGAAGTGTATTCTGCCGAGGGGAATGGCTTGTCACGTTTAATTGATTGACGTGTGGCGACAGGTGCGACTCCCGGAGCGACGGTTCGCGCGATCTGTCGGGCCGACGGGCCAAAAGTGCGATGGACTGTCAAGCAGAGAGCGGATTTTCTCTTCATGCTGAAGCCTTGGGATGCGCGCGGTTTGCGGTGACGTGGTGTCGGCCATATGGACAGAAGACGGCGGTTTATGATATAATGCGCGGACTTTTCACCAACTGAAGAAGAAGTTTCATGGCGATCGTATTAGGCTTGCCGAAAGGCAGTTTGCAGGAATCGACCTTCGCGCTGTTCAAGCGCGCGGGCTTCAACGTGTCGTGCTCCAGCCGCAGCTACTACCCGTCGATTGACGACGAGGAGATCAAGTGCCGCCTCCTGCGTCCGCAGGAGATGAGCCGCTACGTCGAACTCGGCAAGATCGACGCGGGCATCTGCGGCTACGACTGGATCTACGAGAACGGCAGCGACGTGCAGGAGATCTGCGAGCTGAACTACTCGAAGGCGACGTCGAACCCCGTCCGCTGGGTGATCGCCGTGCCGAACGACTCGAAGATCAAGTCGGTCAAGGACCTTCAGGGCAAGCGCATCTCGACCGAGGCGATGGGCCTCGTGAAGCGCTACCTCAAGAAGCACGGCGTCAAGGCCGACGTCGAGTTCAGCTGGGGCGCGACGGAGGTGAAGGCCCCCGAACTCGTCGACGCGATCGTCGACCTGACGGAGACGGGCTCGTCGCTCCGCGCGAACAACCTGCGCATCGTCGACACGATCCTGACGTCGACGACGCGCTTCATCGCGAACAAGGCGTCGTGGAAGAACAAGGCGAAGCGCGCGAAGCTCGAACAGCTCAAGATGCTGCTCATCGGCGCGCTGGAGGCCCAGCGCCGCGTGCTTCTGAAGTGCAACGCGCCGGAGAAGACGCTCGCGAAGATCGTGAAGGTCATGCCGGCCCTGCACGCGCCGACGGTGAACAAGCTCAACGACTCCGGCTGGTATGCCGTCGAGAGCGTCGTCGAGGAACGCCAGGTGCGCGACCTCATCCCCGCGCTCAAGGCGAACGGCGCGACGGGCATCATCGAGCTGCCGCTCAACAAGATCATTTTCTGATTCAACGCATCACTCTCACCCCTAACAAGGAGAAAAACAAAAATGGGAAGCATCAAGAAGAAACGCCGGAAAAAAATGTCGAAGCACAAATACGACAAGCGCATGAAGGCGCAGCGGCATAAAACGAAGTAAGTTCCGGTAACTGCCGGATCCGTCACATCGGAGGCACTATAGATGGGTGAAGTAATCGGAGCGGGTGAACTGCACAAGGGCGTGAAGCTCTTGATTGACGGCGAGCCCTGGGAAATCACGGAATTCGACTTCTCGAAGCCGGGCAAGGGGCAGGCGATCTACAACTGCAAGCTCCGCAACATGATGACCGGCGGCGGCATGACCAAGAGCTACCGTTCGGGCGACAAGTTCGAGAAGCCGGAGCTTCTTCAGATGTCCGTCACGTACTCGTACGACGACGGCCAGGCTTTCGTCTTCACGGACGAGAACTTCGAGGAAATCCGTGTCTCCTACGACGTCATGGGCGACAAGAAGTACTTCCTGATGGACGAGATGGAGGTCAAGGCCCTGTTCTTCAACGACAAGGTGATCGGCGTGGATCTCCCGCAGCTCGTCGAGCGCAAGGTGATCAAGGTCGAGCCGGGCGTGAAGGGCAACACGGCCTCGGGCAAGGTGACGAAGCCGGCGACCGTCGAAGGCGGCTACCAGCTCGCGGTGCCGCTCTTCATCAACGAGGGCGACGTCATCCGCATCAACACCGAGACCGGCGAATACAACGACCGCACGTCGACGAAGTGATCCGTCGACGGGCGCGTCTGTCGTCCGAAGCCGCCCCTGCGAGTGCGAGGGCGGCTTTTCTTCTGAGAACGGGAACAGTTAGATTCTGAAAGGCAGTCATGAACATGAGAAAGATTCTGTGCTTGGTTGGCGCGATGGCCCTGTCCGTGTCGTCGTTTGCGCTCTCGGACTGGCGACACGGCGTGCGCGAGCCGCTGTGGCCGGAGGGGCAGATGCCCGATTTCCAGGCGCATCAGGTCGGCGCGATGACGGACGAGGCGAAGGACGCGGACTTTCTCGCGTCGCCGCAGCGGCAGATGCCGTACCTGGAGTGGTACGAGGCCCCGGCACAGCCGAACGGCGCGTGCATGATTCTCGTCTCCGGCGGCAGCTATCAGGTCTGCTGTGACGTCGGGCTGATCAAGCTCTGGAAGGAGACGTTCACGAAGCTCGGCTACCAGACGGTGAACCTCGTCTATCGCACGCCGCGTCCGAAAGGGCTTCCCGTTTACCAGACGGCGTGGGAAGACGGCCAGCGCGCCGTCCGGCTCGTCCGCTCTCAGGCGGCGAAGCGCGGCTTCGACCCGGAGAAGATCGGCGTCATCGGCATGTCGGCGGGCGGCCATCTCGTGACGATGCTCGCGACGAGTTCGCTCACGCCCGCGTACGCGAAGGTCGATGCGCTCGACGACCTGCCGTGCCACGTCAACGTGGCGATCGCGAACGCGCCCGCCTACAACACGCTCGGCGCGGCGAAGGGCGATGCGCGCCCGCAGGACGGCACGACGGTCGTCCCGACGGTCAACCCCTGCTTCAAGTTCGACGCGAAGACGTGTCCGATCACCTTCCAGCACGGCGCGAACGACGTCTACACGCCGAACGGCTCGACGCTCTGCTACCGCGAGCTTCGCAAGCGGAAGATCCCGACGGAGCTGCACCTCTACGCGGACAAGGGGCACGGCGCGTTCGGCCTCGACCGCGCGGTCGAGTTCCTGAACCAGATCGCGTTCGCGTCGAAGCTCGCGCCGGAGGTCGATCTCATGAGCCGCTACGCGAACGACGCGGCGCGCGGGGCGTACGAGAAGGAGAACGTCTGGCCGGAGGGGAAGATGCCGGACGTGCGGACGAACCAGTGCACGCCGTACCTCGAATGGCACCTTCCGAAGGAGCTGAAGACGAAGGCGATCCAGATCGTCTACTCCGGCGGATCCTACATGGGGAACGGTCCGGACGGCTTCGAGGTCGCGCCGATGCGCCGCTACCTGAACGAGAAGGGCATGGCGGTCGTCACGATGAAGTACCGCACGCCGCGTCCGGCGGGCCTGCCGAAGCACCAGACGGCGTGGGAGGACCTCCAGCGCGCGATCCGCATCGTCCGCGCCAAGGCCCCGGCGAAGGGGCTCGACCCGGACCGCATCGGCATCATGGGCTCGTCGGCGGGCGGGCACCTCACGCTCATGGGCGCGACGAGCTCGCGCATGCGGGCCTATGCGCCGATCGACGCGCTGGACGACGTGCCCTGCAAGGTGCAGTGGGCGATCGCGATCTATCCGGCGTATGCGCTGACGGACGGCCTCGACGGCCACAACACGACGGGCGGCAACGACGATTCGGCCGTTCTCGCGCCGGAGCTCCTGTTTGACATGGACACGCCGCCGACGCTCTTCATCCACGGCGATGCGGACGGTTGGGCGGCGATGAACTCGGTGAAGGCGTGGGAGCAGATGCGCCGGATGAGCGTGCAGAGCGAACTGCACACGCTCGCGCTCCGCAACCACTGCTTCCAGCGCAAGGCGTCGCCGGGCACGGGCAGCTACACGTGGATGGACCGCGCGTGGGAGTTCCTCACGGCGAAGGGCTTCAACAAGTAAGGGCAAGTCGCCCGTAGAATTCAGTCCTCTGCGCGACAGTCGGCGCGTTGGAGCGGGAAGCTGCTCGCTCGGTCTCGTCGTTCGGGTTTGCGCTTCTCGCTGAAGACAATCGGCCGGCTTCAGCCTGCCGTGCCTCGGCGAGACCACGGGCTGCGGGCGAGACCTCTCCGACGCCAGCAAACCCTCGCTCCTCACTCGCGCCACTTCCCGCCCCTCCGCGCGTATGCACCACCCCATCGGGTTTTGTCACGCAGAGCCGCAGAGGTTGCGAAGACGTGTGGCGATGGCGGCGACTCCTCGTAGGACGGTTCGCGCGATCTGTCGGGCCGACGGGCCGAGATGCGACCGACTGTCGCGTAGTATGCCCGCAGTCGCGAGCCGCAATAGCCACCAATCAAGTGCGATTTTTGCTGTCGCCCTATTGACGCGGCGTGGGGCATGGTGTATAATGGTGTCACAAAATGTCAAAAGAGGTCTCACAGAGTGTCGCGGAGTCGACGGACGTGGGGTCGGGCGTTCTTTTCGGGCGCCACGACTTCGCGCTCGACCCGAAAAGGCGCCTGACCATTCCGAGCGAATGGCGCGGCGTGTTTTCGGGCGGCGTCGTCTACGTGATGCCCGACCGCAAGGAAAGGTGCCTCAACCTCTACCCGAAGGTGGAGATGGACGCCTTTCTCGATCAGCTGCGCCAGAAAGCGCTTCTTGATCCGGCGCTCAACCGAGTGTTCGCCAAGATCGGCGCGGTCTCCCAGCAGCTCTCCTTTGACGTTCAGGGACGGATCCGCATCTGCGACAAGCTCCTTCAGTTCGCGAACTTGACGACGACGGTCGCGATGGTGGGTTCGTTCCGCATGGTGAAGCTCTACGCGCCGGAGGTCTTGGGGCCTGAGGACGCGGTGGACATCGAGGAAATCGACAATGTGCTGACGGCGGCGGGGTTGTGACATGAACGAGACGCACATCCCCGTCCTCCTGGAGGAAACGGTCGGCGCGCTGTCCGTCAAGGCCGGCGGTCGGTACGTGGACGGCACGCTCGGCCGTGCGGGCCATGCGCGGGCGATCGCGGCGCGCGGCGGCGAGGTTCTCGGCATCGACCGCGACGACGCGGCCCTTGCGGCCGTGCGGGCGCAGAATCTCGCCGGGGTGACGGCCGCGAAGGGCAACCACGGCGACCTGAAGAGGATTGCAGATGAACAGGGATGGAATGAAGTCGACGGGGTCCTGCTGGACCTGGGTGTGTCAAGTCCTCAGCTGGATGAAGCCGGACGCGGGTTCAGCTTTCTCCGCGAGGGACCCCTTGACATGCGCATGGATCGGTCGGGCGGCCTGACGGCGGCGGAGCTCGTGAACGGCGAAAGCGCGGAGCGGCTCGCGGAGATCTTCCGCACGCTCGGCGAGGAGCCGCAGGCGCGGCGGATCGCGCGCGCGCTCGTCGCGGCGCGGGCGGACGGGACGCGGTTCACGACGACGACGGGTCTGGCGGACTTCGTGGAACGGCTGATCGGGCGGCGCGGCGGGCACCATCCGGCAACGCGGGTCTTTCAGGCGTTGCGGATGGCGGTGAACGACGAGCTCGGCGAGTTGACGCGGGCGCTCGACGGCGGGCTCGCGATCCTGAAGCCGGGCGGACGGTTCGCGGTCATCACGTTCGAGAGCCTGTCCGACCGGATCGTGAAGCGGTTCTTCGCCGCGCACGTGGGGAAGATGCGCGCCCTGCAGCAGGGCGGCGAAACGTGGGAGGGGGAGCTGCCGAAAGTCCGGGCGGTCACGAAGAAGGCCGTGACGGCGCGTGCGGCGGAAGTCGATTTGAATCCGAGAGCGCGGAGCGCGAAGCTGCGCGTGGTCGAAAGGGCGTGAAGAGAAGATGAGAAAGAACAGGAAAGTCTCAAAGAAGATGTCCGTCATCGCGACGAACACGATGCGCTTCGGCGCGATCATCGTGTTCTTCTTCGTGATGGTGATTCTGAACATCCTCTCGTCGTCGAGCTGCACGCAGCTGATGAACGAGAAGGGGCTGAAGGAGCGCGAGCTCGCGAAGCTGGAGGAGTCGCACCGCCGCGAGTCGACGCGGTGGGAGGAGATGAAGACGCCGGAGAAGATCGAGGCGGCGCTCTTCCGCCACGGGCTCAAGATGTCGACGCCGCGCGCCGACCAGTGCATCCGCCTGAACGAGCGGGGCGTGCCGTATCCGAACCAGCTCGCGCTGACGCGCCTGCGCCAGCGCGCGGCCACCTCCGCGACGGCGCGCTATGTCGCGCCGACCCAGCGCCCGAAGCGCAAGATCCGCTGACGCGCGATGCCGATGCGCGGCGAGAATTGGCGCTTCTGGCTGCCGGTCGTGCTCCTCGCGGGGTTCGCGGCCTACTCGGCCCAGAAGCTCGTGCGCGCACACATCGACCCGAAGGTCTCCGCGCCGGACTACGTCTTCACGCGCAAGCTGCCCGCGCCGCGCGGGGCGATCTACTCGTGCAAGGGCAAGGGCTACCCCTTCGCGAAGTCCGTGCCCTACTGGGAATACGCGCTCGATCCCGTCGCGCTCACGAACGCCCTCGTGCGTCCGCGCGGCGAGAAGCGTCCGCGCGCGAAGGAGGCGATCGTGCGGACGATTGCGGACGCGCTCGGCCTTGAGTACCAGAAGGTGCTGCGGATGGCGAACGCCGCGCCGCGCCGGGGCTACCGCGACCAGTTCCTCGCGCTGTCGTCCGACCCGAACGCCCACCGCACGCTCGCGGACTCGCGGCTCGTCGCGGGCGTCGCGATCCACGACACGCAGGTGCGGCAGTACCTGCACGGCCGCCGCCTCTCGCACGTCCTCGGCAGCGTGAACGCCGAATACGTCGGCTCGGCGGGCGTCGAGCTGCGGTTCGACCGCGAGCTCACCGGCACGCCGGGCACGATCCAGGGCATGCGCGACGCGCGCGGCCGCGAGCTCTACGACAAGCGGCAGGTCTCGATCGACCCGATTCCGGGGGCGGACGTGTACCTGACGATCGACCACAACATCCAGTTCGAGGCGGAGGACGCGCTCAAGTGGGGCGTTGCGGAATACGGCGCCGCGTCGGGCTGGTGCATCGTCATGGGCGCGAAGACGGGCGCGGTGCTCGCGATGGCGTCGCTGCCGGACTTCGAGCCGCTCGCGTTCGGCCGCACGCCGGACGACGCGAAGCTGAACCGCGCTGTCGCGTTCAACTACGAGCCGGGTTCCGTCATGAAGACGATCACCGTCGCGGCGGCGGTCGACGCGGGGTTCGTGCGGCCGACGAGCTTCTACCGCACGAACCGCGACGATCCGAACTACTACCGCCTGCCGGGCGACGGCTCGCACAAGTGGGAGCCGACGATGACCATCCGGGATGCGCTCGTGCATTCCTCGAACATCGTCATCGGCAAGCTCGCCTACGACTTCGGTCCGCGCCGCCTCTATGAGTACCTGACGAAGTTCGGCTTCGGCGCGAAGACGGGCATCGAGCTGCCGGGCGAGCAGTTCGGCATCCTGCCGAATCCGCACAAGCGCGCGTGGGACAAGGCCTCGCAGTCGCGCGCGGGCATCGGGCAGTTCGTCGCCGTGACGGCGATCCAGCTCGCGGGCGCGTACCAGGCGATCGCGAACGACGGCGTGCGGATGAAGCCCCACATCGTCGACCGCGTCGTGCGGGCGGACGGGTCGGAGGCCTACCGCAGCGTGCCGACGCCGGTCGGGCGTCCGATTTCGGCGGCGGCGGCGCGGGCGACGCGCGAGATGATGCTCGACGTCGCCTCGCCGAGGGGCACGGCGCGGCGCGCGGCGATTCGCGGCTACTCCGTCGCGGGCAAGACGGGCACGGCGCAGAAGCAGATCCCCGGCGGACGCGGCTATTCTCCGGGGCTCTACCGCGCGACGTTCTGCGGCATCGTCCCCGCCGGCGACCCCGAGCTCGTCGTGCTCGTCACGCTCGACTTCGAGGCGCGCACGCGCTTCCACCAGGGCGGCAACTCGGCGGGGCCCGTCTTCAAGCGCATCGCGACGGCGGCCCTGCGCTACCTCATGGTGCCGCCCGACCGCCCGGAGGAGCTGGAGGAGCCGGACGACGCGGACGCCTTCGCGGACATGATGGAGGAGCGCGGCCGCCGGCAGGGCGACCTGCTCGACTGACACGGACAGATGAAACTCAGCCCCAAGCAACGTGAAGCTTCGCAACTGATCGCGGACGGCAAGTTCTACCCCTGCCTCGTGAAGGAGGAGGACGGCTGGCACGCCCGCTGGCGTGGCCTGTCGTCCGATCCGAGCCTCGACGGCTGGATCGACGAATACGTCCGCGAGGCGGCGATGACGCGACTCACCGAAGATGCGGAGGAGGACAAGCACGAGACGCTGCACGACGCCTGGATCATGGCCCTCAAGAGCCGCACGGGCCTCGTCGTCTGGGACGACGCGGAATGCGCGGCGTTCGCCGCCGAACTCGCGGCCTGGAGCGGCAACGCGCAGGAGGACAAGGCCGCGCGCGCGGCGATTCGCCTTGACCTGACGACCGTCGGCGAGACGTTTCGCCTGTCGTGCGCCGTGCCGCGCGGTCGCGCCGGGCTAAAGGCCCTCGGACAGGCGGCCTACGTCTTCGGGCCGTTGCGCGGGCTGCGGACGCAGAAGGGTACGGATCGCCTCGCCGTCGACCTGACGCGCGGCGAAGCCGAGGACTTCGTGCGGCGCGGAGCGCGCGACCTGCGCGACGCGGGCTATGGCGTCACGGGCGTCGATCTCGCGGCGGCCGTCACGGCGTCCGCCGAAGTCGAGGCCGACGACACCGTGCCGGCGTCCGAGGCGCGGACGCGCGATGTCCGCTTCAAGCTCGTCGTGCGCGTCGCCGGCGAGCCCGTGACGGCGGACGAGATTCGCTTTCTGCTCGACCAGGGCTCGACGCTCGTCTATTTCCGCGACCACTGGATCGAAGTCGACCGCAACATCCTGAAGCAGGCGTTGCGCGCGCTGGAGCGTGGCGTGGACAAGAAGGCGCATCCGCTCGCGTTTGCGCTTGGTCTTGGCCATGTCGGCAAGCTGGAGCTTGAAGAAGTCGTCGCGCACGGCTGGGTGCGGGGGCTGGTGGAGGAGCTGAAGAAGAGGGAAGAGGTAAAAGGGAAGAAGGAAGAAGGAGGGGGGGATGAACTGCGGCTGGAGGGTTTTGCGGGGACGCTCAGGGACTATCAGCGCGAGGGCGTCGCGTGGATCCGGTTCATGACGGAGCATGGGTTCGGCGCGCTGCTGGCGGACGACATGGGCCTTGGTAAGACGATCCAGACGATCGCGTGGATTTGCTCGTCGCGTCCGCCGCGTGCGGCGGAAAGCCCGTCGTCGCCCTTGCTCATCATCGCGCCGCTGACGCTCTTGGCCAACTGGGCGCACGAGTTCGCGAAGTTCGCGCCCGGACTGAAGATCTACGTCCATCAGGGTTCGATGCGCCATCTGGCGAGCGGCTTTCGCCGGGCGGCGCTTGCGGCGGATGTCGTGCTGACGAGTTACACGCTGCTTGTGCGTGAGCAGTCGGCGTTCGCGTCCGTCGACTGGGACGGCCTCATCCTCGACGAGGCGCAGGCGATCAAGAACCCGGATACGCAGGTCGCGCGGGCCGTGCGCGCGCTGACGCCCGCGAAGCGGCTCGCGCTCACCGGCACGCCGATCGAGAATTCGGTCGCCGACATCTGGTCGATCGAGGAGTTCCTGAACCCCGGCTTTCTCGGCGAGCGCAAGGCGTTTGACGAGCGGTTCGCGAAGCCAATCGCCGCCGACGAGCACGGGCGCGCGGCGCAGCGGCTGAAGCATGCGCTGGAGCCGTTCGTGCTGCGGCGGCTGAAGACGGACGCGGGCATCGCCGCCGAACTCGGCCCGAAGCGCGAGATCCGCGAATACTGCGAGCTCCTGCCGGCCGAGCGCCGCGCCTACGAGGCCGCGCTGGAGGACTTCCGCGCGCGCGAACGGGAGCAGGGCGACGTGTTTGCGCTCCTGACGCGGCTGAAGCTCATCTGCGACGGCGACGGCGCGGCGGAGTCGGGCAAGCAGCTGCGGCTGTTCGAGCTGGTCGAGCAGATTCTCGCGAACGGCGAGTCGGCGCTCGTCTTCACGCAGTATGCGCGCGTCGGCGCGGCCTTGCAGGCGGCGCTCGAAAAGCGGTTCGGACGGCGCGTCCCGTTCCTGCATGGCGCGCTGGACGCGGCGCGGCGCGAAGCGCTCGTGCGCGACTTCCAGTCGTCGCATCGTCCCGGCGTGTTCATCCTTTCGCTTAAGGCCGGAGGCTTCGGCCTCAACCTCACGAAGGCGACCCACGTCATCCACTACGACCGCTGGTGGAATCCGGCGGTCGAGAACCAGGCGACGGATCGCGCGCACCGTCTCGGACAGACGCAGACCGTCTTCGTGCACCTCTTCATCGCGGCGGGCACGGTCGAGGAGCGCGTGGACGAGATTCTCGCCCGCAAGGAGTCGCTCAAGGATCTCGTCGCCGACGGACAGGCCTTCTGGAACGCCGTGCGTCCAACGTTTTTGGTATAATACCTCCAAATGTCAGCAGTCAGGTTCATCAGGGGCGGGGTCTGCTCCGCCAAGGGGTTTCGCGCGGCGGGCGTCGCGGCGGAAATCAAGTACAAGGGCCGCAACGACGTCGCGCTTCTCGTGGCGGACGCGCCGTGCGCGGCGGCGGCCGTCTTCACGACGAACCGGGTCGCGGCAGCGCCGGTTCTCTATGACCGCGAGATCGTCAAGGGCGGCAAGGTCCAGGCGATTCTCGCGAACTCCGGGTGCGCGAACGCCTGCACGGGCGAGCAGGGCCTGAAGGACGCGAAGCTGTCCGCGCTCGTGACGGCGGGCGAGCTCGGCATCGATCCGCAGCACGTCCTCGTCGCCTCGACGGGCGTCATCGGGCGTCCGCTGCCGATGGAGCGCCTGCTCGCGGGCGTGAAGCTGGCGAAGGCCGCGCTCGGCCGCACGGCGGCGCACGGACTCGCGGCGGAGAAGGCCGTCATGACGACCGACACGCGTCCGAAAGAGGCGTGCGTGACGACGGTGGTCGGCGGGCAGAAGGTGACGGTCGGCGGCATGGCGAAGGGCTCCGGCATGATTGAGCCGAACATGGCGACGATGCTGGGGTTTGTGACGACGGACGCGGCGGTGTCGCCCGCGATGCTGCGGCGCGCGCTCCGGCTCGCGATCGCGAAGAGCTTCAACAGTTTGGTGGTGGACGGCGACGAGTCGACGAACGATTCTGTCTTTCTCTTGGCGTCTGGCGCGGCGGGGAACGCGCCGATCACACGCGGCGGTGCGGACTTCGAGGCGTTCCGCGCGGCACTGGAGGCCGTCTGCGTCTCGCTTGCGCGGCAGATGGCGACGGACGGCGAGGGCGCGACGAAGTTCGTGACCGTGACCGTGAAGGGCGCGAAGAGCGAGAAGGACGCGGCGCGCGCGGCGCGGGCCGTCGCGAAGTCGCCGCTCGCGAAGACGAGCTGGTTCGGGTGCGACCCGAACTGGGGGCGCGTCCTCGCGGCCGTCGGCTATTCGGGCGCGGCGGTCGTGGACAGGGAGGCCGAGGTCTTCTACGACGGCGTGTGGGCGTTCCGGCGCGGCGAGGTGGCGGACGAGAAGCAGCTTGCGAAGCTCGCGAAGGTGCTGAAGAAGGACGCCTTCGAGGTCGTCGTCGATCTCCACCTCGGCACGGGCGAGAGCTCGATCTACACGTGCGACCTTTCGCTCGACTACGTGCACATCAATGCGGACTATACGACATGAGGGAAATGATCGAATAATCGAATGTTTGAATAATCGAATGTTTGAATGTTTGAATGGTCGAATGTTCGAATTGAAGAGTAGTTGAATTGGCGAATTTGAAAACAACGATAAATCAAAAACAAATGAAGATGAAAAAATCACTCTGCCTGTTAGTTGCTTGCCCGACCTTGTTGGCGCCCGTTTCAAGCGATTCGATTATTCGGTTATTCGACTATTCGATCATTGGCTCCGCTTCGGCGGCGACGGTCGTTGACGTCGATGTGCGCGGCGCGCAGAAGATCGCCGTCGCGGTGAAGGTTGCGCACCCGGCGTTCGCGAAGTGCCTGAAGAAGAACCTGGAGATTTCGGGGCTCTTCTCCGTCGGCGCGTCGGGCGCGATCACCGTGTCGGGCGCGCCGGGCGCGATCCGCGCGACCGGCCTGGGCAAGTCCGTCAGCTCGACGGCGGCGTTTGCGGACGACAAGGCCGCGCGCATGGCGGCACGGCGGCTGTCGGACGCGATGTGCGAGGCGTTCGGCAAGCAGAAGGGCTTCGCGTGCGACAAGGTCATTTTCCTCGATCGCGGCAAGCTGATCGCGAAGGGACAGGCCCTGCCGAGCGAGATCTGCATGACGTACCCGGACGGCTTCGACATCCGCAAGCTGACGGGCGACGCGAAGATGGCGATCTTCCCGCGCTGGATGAAGGACGGCGAGAACGTCGTCTACATCGGCGACAGGAATGGCGCGCCGCAGGTTTGGCAGATGAACGTCAACTCGCTGCTGCGGTCGAAGAAGTTCAGCTTCAAGGGTACGCCGACGAGCATCGCGCCGTCGCCGGACGGTCGCCGCTTCGCGCTGACGCTCTCCCTTCAGGGCAACGTCGAGCTGTACGTCGCCGAGCCGGCCACCGATCGCCTCATCCGCCTGACGACGACGCCGTTCGCGACCGAGGGCCAGCCGACGTGGAGCCCCGACGGCCGTCAGATCGCCTACGTCTCGGACGAGACGCGCACGCCGCAGATCTACGTGGTGGATGTCGTGACGAAGGCGAAGCGCCGCCTGACCTCGCGCGGCGGGCAGAACGTCGATCCCGACTGGGGCCCGGACAACCGCATCTGCTACATCACCAAGCGCGGCGGCGCACAGGTCGCCGTCATGGATGCGGCGAAGGGCGACGCCTCCGCCGAACTCGTCACCGAGGCGGGGAGCTGGTCGCATCCGAGCTGGTCGCGCGACGGCCGCCACCTCACGGCAGGTCGCGACAAGGCGCTCTTCATCGTCGATACGCAGGAGGGCGGCGACAAGCCGCGTCCGATGTTCTACGCCAACGGCAACTGGGTCTCGCCGTGCTGGGCGAAGTGAAGAGGATGGCGTGAACCCTTACGTCGCGCTCTCGCACCAGGAGAGGTCGATGCAGTCGAAGGCGCCGCCCTGCGCCACGAAAAGTCGGGCGATGACCTTTTCGTAGTGGGCCGCGAACGGCAGAAGTGTCGCCTTGACCTGAAGTTCGGCTTGTTCGTGCGCCGCCTCCCGTGCCGTCAGGGCTAGCTTGGCCTCCCCGACCAGAAGCGTTCGTCCGTCAGTCGATTCGGCGACGACATCGACTTCCATCGGCGCGCGGTTGAGCCCAGCGCCCCACCAGCGCCCGACGCGCCCCCAGCGCACAGAGCTGTCGGGAATCGCTTTCCGAACAAGCGTCTCGCGGACCAGCGACTCCCAGGCCTGTCCGAGGAACACGCGAAACGGCGCTTGGATCAAGGCGCGATCGCTCTTGTCGGACAGGAAGCTCGGATTGGAATAATGCGGAAGGGCAAAGGTGTACCAGAACCTGAGAAAGGGATCCGCCAGCTTGTAAAGGGACTTCTTGCCGCCCTTGACGCTGGTGCCGAAGGGAATGTCACGCACGACAAGGCCCAGTTCCATCAGACGCTTGAGCGGTCGCCCCAAGGCCGTCTGCGGCACTTGCAGGCGGCTGGCCATTTCCGACGGACGTTCGGTCCCCTGTCCAATCAGCGAAAGGACGCTGGCCGCTTGGGCGGCGCCGTCAAGGTCGTCTTTCAGAACGTACGACGGCTCTTCATGGAACAGGCCGTTCGGCGAGAACACTTCGTTCCTCAGCGTCTTCCACAGGTCGGACTCTCCTTGGCTGACCTCCCAATAGCGCGGCACGCCGCCCCAGACCGCATAGCGTTCGAGGCGTCCAAGCGGTGTCGTGCGCGGAAACGCCCGTTTCAGCCACGAATAGCCGATGGGGCCAAGCTTCATTAGGACGCGGCAGCGTCCGTAAAGGGGTTCCGCCTCGTTCAGGACCAATCCCTGCATCATGCGTTGCGACGAGCCGCAGATGATGAGCTTCTGCCCGGATTTCCTCAGTCCGTCGGCAATCTTCTGCAGGACGCTCGGAAGTTCGGGTGACTTCTCGACAAGATACGGCAGCTCGTCAATGACGAGGATGCTGTTCCGCGGGGCTTCGCGCTGCCACCGCTCGAAGAAGCTCCGCCAGTCTCGGTAGGGGACGTCGGCAAAGCCCGGCAGGAGCCGCGAGAGGTCTTCGGCCATTCGCGCGCGCTGCAGAGAGGCTTCGCTTCGGTCGGCACAGTAGAGGACGACAGTGCGCCTGTCGCCCAGAACCTCGTCCAGCAGACGGCTCTTGCCGATGCGGCGACGTCCGTAGAGACAGGCCGTCGCGCCTTCTTCAAGATCCAAGAACCGTTTCAGGCGTTCCGTTTCCTCCGTTCGATCCAGGAATTCCATGTTTATCCTTTTCAAGAATTATTCCAAGTTGGAATTATTCCAACACGGAATAATTATAACAGAACGTGTTCGTGCGCGTCAAGTGCGAGCCTTCCTCGAACATGCCAGCGAGAAGACAAGACGGGATGCGCGGGTTGTGGTATAATGCACGTCCATGATGAGAAAGACGTTTGAATTTCCGGGCTTCGTTGACGTGCACGTCCATTTCCGCGATCCGGGCGTGCCGGAGGCGGAGACGACGGCTACGGGGCTCGCCGCTGCGCGTCACGGGGGCTTCGCCGCTGTCGTCACGATGCCGAACACGACGCCGGCCTGCGATTCGGCTGCGGTGATGGACTGCCAGCGTCACGCGGCGACGGACGCGGGCGGTTGCGCGGCGGGCGAGCGGCCGTTGCTGTTCACCTCCGCCTGCCTGACGAAAGGGCGTTTGGGACATGAGGTCGCCGACCTGGAGGCGTTGGCGGCGGGCGGCGCGGCGTTCTTCACGGACGACGGCAGCTACGTCGTCGAGACGAAGGTGATGGCGGAGGCGATGCGCCGCGCGGCGGCCCTTGGCCTCGTCGTCTCGCAGCACGCGCTCGCGCCGGGGCTTTCGGAGGCGGACTGCATCCGGCGCGACCTTTCGCTCTGCCGCGAGACGGGGTGCCGTCTGCACGTCCAGCACATTTCGACCGCCGAAGGCGTCGCGCTTGTCCGAGACGCCCAGCGCGAAGGGCTGCCCATGACGGCGGAAGCGACGCCGCACCACGTCCTGCTCTGCCGCGACGACATCGTGGGCGACGACGGCAACTTCAAGATGGCACCGCCGCTTGCGACGCGCGAAGACCGTGCGGAGGTGCGTCGCGGAGTGAAGGATGGCGTTCTCATGTTCGCGACCGACCATGCGCCGCATCCGGCCGCGAAGAAGAATTGCGGCTACGCGAAGGCCGCGAACGGCATCATTGGACTGGAGACGGCGATTCCGATCACCTACCAGGTGATGGTCGAGGAGGAGAGCATGCCCGTCGAGCAATGGGCCGAAGCCTGGTGGAAGCTGCCGCGCGCGATTCTGCCGTCCGCTCTCGTCGCGCAGCTGGAGGGCCGCACGACGCGCGTCGCCGTCGGACAGCCGCGCGCGGTCGATTGCGCGGCGTTCGCCTCGCGGTCACGGAACTGTCCGTATCAGGGGATGGTCTTCGACGCCTGGCCGGTCGAGGCGAATATGGTATAATCTGCGCCATGACGAAAGCCTGGAGCATCTTGCCGGACGAATGGAAGCCGATCCTGAAGGAGCGGGGGCTTCGTCCGTTCCGCGCCGACCAGATCCTGCAGGCGCTCTACCGCGACTACATCGCGGACTGGGACGCGGCGACGACGCTGCCGAAGGACTTCCGCGAGACGCTGAAGGCCGAGTTCCCGCTGACGCGCTACGAGATCCAGGACGTGTCCGAGTCGGCGGATGGCACGAAGAAGCTGCTGATCGGCTTTGCGGACGGCCAGGCCGTCGAGACCGTCCTCATCCCGGCGACGGGCCGCTTCACGCAGTGCATCTCGACGCAGGTCGGCTGTGCGATGGGCTGCGCGTTCTGCGCGAGCGGGTCGCGCGGCGTCGTGCGGTCGCTGACGGCGGACGAGATCGTCGCCGAATATCTCACGGGGCGCACGTTCGGCGAGATCACGAACCTCGTCGTCATGGGCATGGGCGAGCCGTTCGCGAACTACGACGAGACGCTGCGCGCGCTGAAGCTCATCAACGCGGGTCGGGGGCCGAACCTCGGCGCGCGCCACATCACGCTCTCGACGTGCGGCGTCGTGCCGGGTTTCAAAAGGCTCGCGGCGGAAGGCATCCAGTTCGAGCTGTCCGTCTCGCTGCACGCGCCGAACGACGAGCTGCGCTCGCGGCTCATGCCCGTCAACCGCAAGTGGCCGATCGATGAGCTGCTCGCGGCCTGCGCCGACTACACGAACGCGACGAAGCGCATCATCACCTTCGAGTACACGGTCATCGCCGGCGTCAACGACTCGCGCGCCTGTGCGGAGGAGCTGGCGCGGCAGGTGCGTCGCGTGCCGATGGCGAAGGTGAACCTCATTCCGCTCTCGCCCGTTGCGCACCGGCCCGACTTCAGGACGCCGGATGACCGGACGATGCTCATGTTCCTCGACGTGCTCATGAAGAACCGCGTACAGACGATGCTGCGCCGGTCGCGCGGCAAGGACGCGAACGCGGCGTGCGGCCAGCTACGCCTGCGGCATCTCGACGGCTGACGAGCGCGGCGCGGATGAGTGCCGCCTGCGTGCTGAACGTGTCGGCGAGCGGACGGTAGTGGCTCGTGCCGTTGCCGTTTTCGTAGACGGTCGCGATCGGAACCTGCACGGGCGGCTGCGGCAGTTTCGCCGCCGCGACGAGCATCCGTGCCTCGTAGTCGTAGCGGTCGCCCGCGAGCGCGGCGAAGCGCGGCAGCAGCGCGCGCGGAATGCCGCGCAGCCCCGTCTGCGTGTCGCGAATCCACGTGCCCGTGAGCAGGAAGAACTCGCCGCACGTCCAGAGGTTGCCGAGCCGGCTGCGGAAGGGCACGTCGCGTCCGCCGAACGACCGTACGCCGAGCGTCACGCGGTCGGGGTGCGCGGCCGTCGCGGCGGCGACGCGGCGGATGTCCTCCGGCAGGTGCTGACCGTCCGCATCGGCCGTGACGACGCCCGCCGCGTCCGGGAACGCGCGGAGGATCTCGGCGAATGCGGTCTTGAGCGCGGCGCCCTTGCCGCGATTCGCCGCGTGGCGGAGCAGCCGGACGCCCGGCAGGGCGGCGGTCTCGGCGAAGACGGCGGCGGTGCGCCGCGATCCGTCGTCCACGACGACGACGGCGGCAAAGGCGTCCGAAAGCGCGCGCACGAGCTGCGGCAGCTGGGGGCTCGGCTCGTAGGCCGGCAGGACGAGAATCTGGTTCGGCATAGGCAGGACATTATATGATATAATACGCGCCATGAAAAGAGCGGATTTGGAAGAGGAAATTCGCCAGGTGATTCTGGCGAGCGTGGAGGTCGATGGCCTCACGGCGGCGGACTTGCCGGCGGAGGCGCCGCTGTTCGGCGAGGGCGTCGGGCTTGACTCGATCGACGCCCTGGAGATCGGCGCGGCCCTGCGCAAGAAGTTTCAGGTGAAGTTCAAGGCGAATGCGGCGGAGAACAAGGTGCATTTCAAGTCGATCGCGTCGCTCGCGAATTTCATTGCGGCGAATCTCGGCGAAACATTGGAGGACTGACGGTGATGAAGACGAAAGAGGAAGTGCTGGCGGCGATTGCGGACGTTCTGGTCTCGGAGTTCGAGTTGGATCGGGCGAAGTGCGTGCCCGAGGCGAAGCTGTTTGAGGACTTGGATCTCGATTCGATCGATGCGGTCGATCTCGTCGTGCGTCTGCAGCAGCAGACGGGCCTCAAGGTCAAGGCCGAGGACTTCAAGGCGATTCGCACGCTCGGCGACGTCGCCGACGTCATCGTGAAGCTCGCGGCCGAACAGGCGAAGTGAGTGGCGCGATGAACGGGCGGCTCGCGCGAACGGCTCTTCGTCTCGTGGGTGCGGTCGCCCTCGTCTGGCTGCTTTATGTCCTGAAGGCGAACGTCTGGTTTCGCCTGTATCCGGCGGCCGTCGTCTCGGTCGCCCTTGCCGCCTTTGCCGTCTCGCTGTCCCGCACGCCGCTCGTGGAGTGCTTCGCGCGGCGGATGGGCGAGCCGCTGGACGCGCGCGGCATCGCCTATTGCCGAAAGGTCACGGTCGCGTGGGTCGTCTTCCTGTCGGCGCATCTCGCCGTGACGGTCGCGACGGTCTTCGCCAGCCGCACGGTCTGGGCGCTCTACAACGGCTGTCTCGCCTACCTGCTGATGGGGGCGATGTTCGCGGGCGAATGGCTCGTCCGCCGGAGGGTGCGCCGTGGCTGATGTCGTCTTTCTGTCGTCCGGCACGACTGGTGCGCCGAAGGAGATCGTGCGCACGGACGCCTCCCTGGAGACCGATGCCCGTGCGCTGGTCGCGGCGTTTCCCGAACTCTGGGCGCACCGTCCGCTGATCGTCTCGTCGGCGCGTCCCGAACACATGCTCGGCCACCTCTGGTGCCGGCGCGCGCCGCGTCTCGCCGGATGCGCCGTCCATCCGGCGGTCGTCATCTCCGTCGAGGAGCTGGCCGAGGTCGGCGCGGCGGCGGCGAACGGCGTCCTGTTCGTCACGACGCCGTCCTTTCTCGAAAAGGCCGTGAAGCATCCCGATTTCCCGGCGCTGCGAGGACGCCTTTCGGGCGTTGTCGTCTCGGGCGGCGCGTTGCGTCCGGCGACGGCAGAGGCCCTGCGGACGATTCTGGGGGTCTGTCCCCTCGAGATCTACGGCTCGACGGAGGCGGGCACGGTCGCGTGGCGGCGTTCGTCCGAGGGCGAGCTCTACACCCTGCAACGCGGCGTCTTGGCGACGCGCGATGCGGCGACGGGGGCGCTGGTCGTCGATTCGCCCTATGCGATGGCGCGGCCGTTCGCGCTGTCCGATGCCGTCGAATTCGTCTCGCCGCAGAAGTTCCGCCTCTTGGGACGGCTCGACCGGCAGGTCAAGATCCTGGAGGAGTTCGTTTCGCTGTCCGCCGTCGAGGCGGCGTTTGTGCGGCATCCGCTTGTCGCGGACGTGCGCGTCGAAGTCTGCGGAACGGACGTGCCGCGCCTCGGTGCGCTTGTCGTCCTGGCGGACGAAGGGCGCACCGCGCTCGCAAAGGGCACTTACGCGGCATTGGCCGCCGCCCTGCGGCGCGATATTCTGCCGCGCCTCGGCGAACGGGCGTTCCCGCGCCGCATCCGCTTCGTCCGCGAGCTGCCGACGGACGCGCGCGGCAAGACGCCGGCGGCGGATGTGCGCGCGGCACTGTCCGCCTGGTGCCGCGAGCCCGTCGTCAGCGCGTGGTCGGCCACGGCGACGCGACTGGAGGCGACGCTCGTCTTTCCGCCGGACTGCGACTGCTTTCAGGGCCACTTTCCCGGCTTCCCGATCCTGCCGGGCGTCGCGCAGCTCTACTTCCTGCGGCATTTCGCGCGGCAGGCGTTCCCCGACTTCCCCGACGCGGCAACGTACCGGAAGCTCAAGTTCCAGAAGCTTGTGCGTCCGGCGGACGCGGTGACGCTGTGCGTGACGCGCGCGGACGCGGGACGTTTCGCCTTTTCGCTGGACGTCGCGTCGGGACGCGCGGCGTCGGGGCTTGTGGGGATGAGGGATGAGTTATGAGGGCGGTGAAAAGGTGAGCTTTGTTGCTGTCCTTTTGGCGTCGTCGGCTGTCGCGGCGTTGCAGGCGGCGCTCGATTCGTCGGCGACCTGGACGATGGAACGGCGTCTCGACGGTTCGGATCGTGCGCTCGTGTCGTCCGGCGTCGTCCGCTGCAAGGCGGGCGAGGGCATCGTCTGGGAGGTGCGGGAGCCGTTCGCGTCGTCCGTCACGATGACGACAAACGCTATGGTCTTCGTGGACGAGGACGGACGCCGCGAGAAGTCGCTGGACGAGCTTCCGCACTATGCGGAGATCCGGGCGGCGACGGATGCGTTCGTCGCGGGAAAGTCCACGGCGTTCGACGGCGTCTTCGCGATTCGCGAGATGGCGCTCCCGGACGGCGGCTGGAAGCTGACGCTCGTGCCGGAAGTTGCCGCGATGCGGCGGCTCGTGACGGAAGTCGAGCTGACGGGCGCGGCGCTGCCGACGAACGCCGTCCTGCGTTCGCCCGGCTGCGTCTCGACGATTCGCTTCCGCCGCAAGTGACGTGCGCGCGGGGGCGTCGCGTTTTTGATATAATACGCGCCCATGAAAGAGTATGCGGTCGGTTTGGTCGGTGTCGGCGCGGTCGGCACCGAGATGATCAAGGTCCTCAAGGAGCGCAAGTTCCCGCTGAAGGGCGCGGTTCAGGTCTTTGCGTCGCGCGAGCGCGACGAGCAGATCCTCGGCGAGACGTATCACGTGAAGAAGGCCGACGAGAACTGCTTCAAGGGGCTCGACATCGTGCTGTTCGCCGGCAAGACCGACGTCGCGATCCAGCTGAAGGACGCCTGCGTCAAGGCCGGCGCGAAGATGATCGACAACTCCCGCGCGTTCCGCCAGGATCCCGACGTGCCGCTCGTCGTGCCGCAGGTGAACCCGGAGGATCTCGACTGGAACAAGGGCGTCATCGCGAACCCGAACTGCACGACGGCGATCATGCTGGAGGCCGTCGCGCCGCTCCACAAGGCGAAGGGCCTGAAGCGCCTCATTGCCGCGACCTACCAGGCCGCGTCCGGCGCCGGCGCGCCGGGGCTTGACGAGCTTGAATGCCAGATTCACGCCTATGCGAAGGGCGAACCGCTGACGGTCAAGGCGTTCCAGCACCAGCTCATGTACAACCTCATCCCGCACATCGACAAGTTCGACGAGACGAACGGCTACACGTTGGAGGAGCTGAAGATGCGCAACGAGGCGCGCAAGATGCTGCACCACCCGAACCTGAGGCTCTCCTGCACCTGCGTGCGCGTGCCGATCGCCCGCGCCCACTCCGAGTCGCTGAACTTGGAGTTCGAGAACGAGATCACGCCGGAGGAGGCGCGCGAGATTCTGCGGGCGTCCGAGGGCGTGAAGGTCGTGGACGATCCGCTGAACGGCGGCTACCCGATGCCGCTCGACGCGACGGCGAAGTACGACGTCCTCGCGGGGCGCATCCGCCAGGACATCTCGCGCGACGACAGGCGCGGGCTTGAGATGTTCGTCTCGGGCGACCAGCTCCTGCGCGGCGCGGCGCTGAACGCCGTCGAGATCGCCGAGCACCTGATCAAGCGCGGGCTCGTCTGAGACAGGGCGTGCGCGAAGGCGGCGTTCGCTGAGCATGAAGAAGATCCTGATTCTGACGGACGGCAAGGCCGGACACGAAAACCAGTCGCGGGCCTTCGCGCGCGCGCTCGGCGGCGATGCGGTCGATTGCGTCGAGATCCACTTCAAGTCGAAGCTCCACAAGGCGTTGAGCTACCTGCTCGACCGCTTGGGCGTCGGCTGCCTGTCGCTGTTCACGGGGCTGGACGGGATCCCGGCGCGCGGCGGCTGCGCGGCGGTCGTCGGCACGGGGTCGGGCACGTTCTACGCGGTGAAGACCCTCGCGCGGCGGCTCGGCGTGAAGGGCGGCGTCGTCCTCTATCCGCGCGGCTACCGGATCGCGACGTTCGACTGCATCCTCGCGCCGGCGTTTGACCGTCCGCCCAAGGCGTCGAACGTGGTCGGGATTTCCGCGAACCTCGTCGCGAACGACGCGGCGTTCTACGCGAAAGGCGTTGCCGACTTCCGGGCGCGGACGGACGTCGTGCCCGAAATCGCCGTGATCGTCGGCGGCCCGAACAAATGCTCGACGCTGACGGCGGACTGGATGCGGCGAAAGCTGGACGCGATCTTCGCGCAGCCGGGCGCAAAGGCCGTCACGACCTCGCGGCGGACGCCTCCCGCTGTCGAGGCCGTCGTCGATTCGTATCCGTGGGACTACAAGCTTCTCTACTCGAAAGACCACTTCAACCCGATTCCGGCGTTCGTGAGCCTCGCTAAACGGCTTTATGTCACCGCCGAATCGACGGGCATGCTGTCCGAGGCCTGCACGTTCGGCACGGCCGAAGTCGTCGCGCTCGACAACCTGAAGCCGGGGCCGCACAAGTTCCGCCGGTTCGTGGACGGCCTCGTAGCGGGCGGTTCTGCCGCGTGGGACGGCGCGGATGCCGCCGGCCGGGCGCGCAAGGTCGATCTCGCCGCGCCGTTTGCCGCCGCGCGGAAGCTGATGGGGCTATGACCCGCTTCCGCATCGTCCTTTTCGCGTGCCTCATCTGCCTGCCGGCGGCGCTGCTGATCGCCGTCGGCGCGTGGCTCGTTGCGGCGCACGTGCCGAAGGCCATCCGTGCCGAACCCGGACGCATCGGCCGCGAATACCGCGACGTCGCCGAGGCGATCGCCGAACGGCCCGCCGCGTTTGCGGCCGTCGCCGAGCGTCCGAAAGGCTGGCGGCAGACGGGCAAGGTCAACGGCGCGCCGTGGGGCTATGCGGTGGACGGCGACGCGACGACGGTCTGGTGGCGGCAGGGCGAGCGCGCGTGGCGTATCGCGAAAGTCCCGACGCGGCGTCCGTTCCCCTATGCGCGCGTCTTCTACGGCGGTGGGGCTCTCGTCGCGCTCGTCCTCGTGGTGCTCAGCGCGTTCGCGGTCGCCTGCTTCGTGCGCTTCATGCGCGAGCGGGACGACTTTCTCGCCGCGACGGCCCACGACCTCACGACGCCGCTCGTGGGGCTTCGGTTCATGGTCGGACGCGACGAGGCGGAGGCGCGGCGGCTCGTCGAGCGGCTGCTCCTCATCGTCGGCAACATCAAGGACTTCCTGCGCCTCGGCGGACGCCGGAAGCCGCCGGAGAGGAAGACGTTCGACCTCGCCGCGCTCACGCGGGAGGCCGCGCAGCTCTTCGCCGCCGACTATGCGGAGGAGGCGTCCGGCCCGGTGGCGTTCGGCGAGACTCCGACCGGCGGACTGACCGTCTGCGCCGACGAGACGTGGACGCTGCAGATTCTCTGGAACCTTTTCGGCAACGACCTCAAGTACGCCGCGCCCTACGGCAGGGTCGCCGTGCGCTTCCGGCGAGAGGCGACGTTCGCCTGCGTCGATTTCGTGGACGAGGGGCAGGGCATGACGGCGCGGCAGATGCGCAAGGCGTTCGACCGCTACTACCGCGCGCGCACGGTGCTGACGTCCGGCAAGGGCGGCTTCGGCATTGGGCTCTGCACGGCGCGGGCGTTCGCGCGGGCGATGGGCGGCGACCTTTCCGTGCGCGCAAACCGTCCGAAAGGCTGCGTCTTCACGCTGAAGCTGCCGCACCCAGTCGATTTTCAGGGCTTCAGCATGAAAAACAATTCGCTTACTGCTTGACAGCAGATGCGCGACGGCGTTGTAGAGTATGCTTGGTCTGAGGTGCTTGATTTTGAAGTCGGAAGGAGTCGTTTTGTAGATCGGAAACGGCAAATAGCTCCATTGAGGAGGTGTTGACGTGATGACGATTATGACTGGATTGGATCGGGCGTTTACTTTTGGGAGAACGCGCCGGAGCGAGCCTTGCGCTGGGCCCAGGCCATGCATGAGAAAAGCCCTGCGGTGATTGGAGCTGTCGTGTCGCTTGGGCATTGCCTCAACTTGATGGACAAATCCTCCAATGAACCGTTGTCCGATGCGTTTCGGCTTGTCAGCGGACTGTTTTCTGACAAGGGGGAGCAAATGCCGGAGAATGTCCGTAAGTTGCACTATCGCGATGCGCTTGTCGTTAACGTCGCGCACAGTGTGGCAGAAGCTTCGGGACAGCCTTACGACACGGTGCGTGCGGCGTTCATCGAGGGCAGTCCTGTGTTCGACATCCGCCGCCACGTCCTGCCGCCGAAGAACCCGAAATCGATCTATCTCAAGATCGAGGGCAAGATCAAGGTGGTCTACCCCGAATGCTTCGACAACCCGACTGTCATCGAGGGGTAATGCGTTACTGGACGAGAAAAGACGTGATGAACAGGCTGCGGATATCGCAGTCTGCGTCGTACCGAATCATCGGCACGGCGCGCGGCAGTCTGATCTCGTCCACGGACATCCTCGCGATCCTGAACAACGCGCGGTGCGGCCCGCAGCCGATGCTCGTCGAGATTCCGAGCGACCTGCTCACGCCGGAGGAGATGGCGCAAGAGATCGGGTGCGTGAGCGCGCATCAGCTGCATAACTGGACTTTGCGCGTGAGGAACGTGCCGCCGCACTTCCTGCTCAACACGCACTGCCGCCGGTTTCAGAAATCCGCCGTTCTGTCGTGGCTCGACCGGATGGCGCAGATCGTCCGCAGGGGGTAGAAAATGCAGGTCGCGCTGACAAGGGAACTCTATGACCAGATCCGTGCGCTTCGGGACGCTCTCGGTCGCCTACCGTCGGCGCGGCGGCGTGGACGCCGGTCACGGATGCGAACCGCGCGGCGATGCGCTCGCTCTTGACCTCCACGGGCACGAGGCTCTTGACCGTCCGAACGAAGAAGTCCTGTTCAAGCGTCGCATTCTCCTTCTTCCAATAGAACAGGTCGAGACCTGATTTCCGCAACGCCTCCGCCACGATGTTCTCATAGGAGGGCGCAAAGCTGGCGCAGAGATTCTTTGTAATACCAAGCGGTGAAAGGTTTGCGGTTTTAAATAAGGAGACCATGGCATGAACATGGGTTTTGTGCAGTTAGGCAGGTGCGAGCCCCTCTTGCGTACTGCACAACAGATATGGTACAATACGTGCCGATCTCCTCGTGAGATGGGATCAAGTGTGATGCGGAGGAGGACCTTCGCTACATGCGGCGGGAAGAGATTCCCGCCGCGTGTGTTAGCAGGTGGCGATGCGAAAGACAAAGTTAAGCGTGTTTGTCGATGAGTCAGGGCGGTTCCAACACCCTGACCTGGCTTCGCGTTTCTATATCGTCGGTCTCGTCTTCCATGATCAGAACGTTGAAATCGCGGAGGCCGTTCGGAAACTTGATGCGGATTGGGGGCTGATGGGATATGAGGATTTTTGCTTTCATGCTGGGCCGTTGATTCGCAAGGAAAAGGGCTATCTTTATATGCCGCGAGAGGAGCGGACGGCTATTTTCTCCCGGATGCTGATCTTTGCCCGCCAGATTGAGTTCAGATTTCACTGTCTCACGGTCGACAAGCAGTTCGTCACGTCGTCGTGCCAGATTGTCGCAAGGCTCCAGAGTCAGTTGAGCGCATTCTTGGACGAGCATGTCGAGGATTTGCTGGACGTCGAAGAGGTCAAGGTCTACTATGATTGCGGGCAGTCGCCAGTGACGAACCTTCTTCAGGACACGTTTGTCGCCAGGCTCGGCAAACGGGTGTTGTTCGCACAGGGCGTTAAGCCCATCAGGTTCAAGCTCTTTCAACTTGCGGATTTGATCTGCACGGTCAAGCTCATTCAGCAGAAAGTTGATTCAGGGCTTCCTTTGACGGATAACGAGTTTAGGTTCTTTGGCGGTTCACGCAGATTCATGCGCAATGTCTGCAAGCCGTTGCTTCGTAAGGAGATATGATTTGTCATAAGTCCAGAAGTTTCTGTTGCAGGCAACTTGCTCTCCGCGCTCGTGCCCTCTTTGTGCCAGCGGCAGAGCCGCGCTTTGCGGCTAAAGACAAAGTATCAGACAATAGGCGACAATAGGCGGCGTACCTTGCCGATTTGACGGCGGTTGGCGGAACGTGGTATAATGCGCGCTGATTTTTGTCGGACGGGAGGTGTCTCGCCCGATGCGAGAGCAAAATTTTGTGCCGTAGATTCAAAGAAAGGAAAGACCTGACGAGAGATTAGAAAATTTAGACCGGTCGTAGTGCCCAAAACGGCTGGCTTCCCCACTTGGGAGGGACGCGCTGTCGCGTTCGCAACCGAGGAGCGGGAGATGTGCGGGGTGGGCAACCTAACCCGTGCAGCGTACGCGAATCAGCGTATGACGCTTTCTGTGAAACTTCGCCAAAGATTCTAATGACAAAGCGGAATACGGTGATCGCGCTACGTGGAGCAATCCATGTGGCGTGTTTCATCATTCATGTTTGTCAAGGGCGTTTGGCGATGCCTCACAGAAGACGTGGATGTCAAGAGACACGCCACTTCATTTTTCAAAGATGCGTGGTGTGCCTCATCCCGATGTGAAGGCACGCCACTTTCTTTTCTGCGCCGAGTGGTGGGCCGAGGTTTAAGGAGGCGCGGGAGAAAGAACGGTTATATAGAATATGGAAAGCGGCCTCGCGATGAGCTTGCTGTCAGGACTGGCCGGGTCTGTCCTGACGATGGGAGGGTCCATCATATGGGATTGGTTTCGGCAAAAAGGAGCCTGCAAGGGGTTGTTCAATGCCACGGTGGCGGAGTGCGATTACAACCTTTCCATCCTTGATCAGATAACGAACGGACTTGTGAACAGCCGGTTTTGTTTCAAGCGGATGTCCGTTGAATTCTACAAGAATATTCGTCAGCAAGCCGTAGCTTCCGCTTTGTCAAAGGAGTTTCTTGAGGCTTTGTCGTGGGTGATTGTTGATCTGGAGTTGTTCAACAAGGAGGCTGATTTCATTTTCAACGGCAATCTCAACAAAAGTACATTTGTCGGAGAGTTGAATCAAAAGCCTTTATGTGTGGTTAAAACGACTAAAACACCTGATATTGGCGAAACCGTGAAATGGGCGCGTGCAGGTGTCAAGGGTTCTTTGGAAAAGTTGAGGAAGATCGCAAAGAAAGAATTGAACGAGGAGGATTGAAAATGAATGATGAGAAAACCGAAAAATCAGGGTTGACGATTAGCGTGAAGATTCCGCGTGAAAAGAGAGAACTGCCGTCGTGCCCAAAGTATGGGTGGATTGCATTTATAGCAATCGTATTGCTGCTGATAGGATCTGTACTTGGCATGAAATTTTGCAATTGTGCGGAGGTTTCTCTTGGTATAGGACCGATGTTAGGATCTTGGACGCTCAAGATTCTGCACTATCATTCGATGCTGGCGATTATGTTCTGTCTTGGGTTCGCGTTTATTCTCCTGTTGTTGTATTTTGTTTATTGTCGCTATGTCTTGGGAATTGTGCGAGAAAACCGAAAAGCCGAGAAGGATAGAATGGATTTCGTTTCTCACCAGCTTGACATGTTGAAGGACTTGGTTGGTGCTCCTGTCAAACGTCAAAACACGGAAACAATAAATGTCGTCATCACCCATTTGAAGAAAGGTGGGAATGGCGGAGCGGAATCCACGAAAGAAGACCCTAAAGATCCTAATGGAGGTGGTGATGAAGGTTCTTTGCCGTATCGGGTCGATGTGTCGAACGATTCGTTGTCCTCAGTTGCCGACTGTCAAGGGCATTGAAAACTGAAATCAAGTATGTAGTTCTCAATAGAAAGGTCTGATTATGAAATTACTGAATACACTCTTGGCACTTTGCTTTTCACTTGCCGGTTTCGCCGCCGCAACTCCAGTTGTCTCTGACGTCACGGCACGGCAGCGGTATCCGTGGAACGGCTTGGTTGATATCTCTTACACGATATCAGGCGATATTGCGGCAATGAATAACCCAAGCATTGCCATCATGGCGAAGGACAACAAGAGTGGATGTACCTATCTGGCATCTACTTTTGAAAAGAAACCTTCTTTGGCGGCTGGGACTCATGTCGCGACATGGGATCCGAATGCCGACGGGTTGAAAATCAATTCAACCGATGTTACATTTACGGTCTCCTTGTCCGATAAGGCATCGTTGTACTGCCTGATCGACATTAGTGGTGGATCTTCGGCAACGAAATACCCTGTGACGTATTTGAATGAAGTTCCAAGTGGCGGTTGGACCGAAAGCCACAAGAAGAACTACATTGTCCTTCGCTATTGCCCGGCGGGAACATACATGATGCAGGGACAGCGGAAAGTTACGCTGACCAAACCGTTCTATATGGGTATTTTCGAGGTGACGCAGGGACAGTACAAGAATGTCATGGGAAGCTCGTCTCGTTTCTGGAATATGACCGGTGATTGCTATCCAATGGCTGCAGCTTATTCGGCTATCCGTGGAGCGAACAATTGGCCATCTTCGACGGCCGTTGGCGCTAATAGTTTTGTTGGGAAGCTTATGGCAAAGACCTCTCCAAAACTGTCAGGCATTGACCTCCCAACGGAAGCGCAATGGGAATATGCGTGTCGGGCGGGAACGGTTGGCGAATTGAGTTCAGGAAAGGGGTTGAATCCTGTTAATGTGAGAGAGGTTGCTGGCGTATATGAAGGGAGTATAAAAACGGATGTCGTGGGGTCTCACAAGGCCAATCCATGGGGACTCTATGATATGCATGGAAATGCCCCAGAGATGTGTTTGGATTTCTTTGTCAAGGATCTTGGAACTGCGGAGGTGACAGACCCCAAAGGAGAAACTACGGGTGAACATGCGAGTTTTGACAGGAAGAACGAACGGGTTATTCGCGGTTGTGGATGGAGCTGCCCTGAAGACGGGCCTAATTATTTGCCAAAGGCTGTATCGGCATATTCGTCATGTGCTCGGGGATCGACGAACTGTCAATGTGGAAGCGCAACATGTGGTAATTGGAATTGTGCCTTTCGCATTTGCATGACACTTGCCAACTAATGGGTGTACTAAGGAGTGTGCCATGCGACAGAGTATCTTGATGTCATTGGTTTTCGTGTCGGTCATGGCGGCCGCCGCAGTCTTGAATACGACAGAAGAATCGATTGGTGTTGCTGAACTTGGAAGGACGGTTCCCATCGCTTACGATCCTGCATGGTGTGGAGTCTCGGATGGAAGTGGCGTGTTTTCGGAGATATCCATAAATGGGGAGACGGTCTGCTCCCGAACGGGAGCGGGTATTTATGAATGGATACCGTCGGCTTCGGGTGAATATCGTTTGTCCGTAAAGGCTGTGGTAAATGGCATTGTGACAGGATCGGAATTGTCTCGGACTTTACAGGTCCGGTGTGCGGATGTGCTTGGGATGACAATCAGCCAGGGAACTGCGACGGCGTGTGTTGCAGAAGTCCCAACCATGCCGTGGCAGCGGCGGACGGCGACGGCGAGCGAATCGTTGGCGTATTCGAGCGCGTGGGCGACGAACGCGGCGGCAGGGGCAACTGCCGTCGTGAAGGTAATGCCTGTCCTGAAGCAGAAGCCGAAGTATGTGGTCATTGACTTGAGTGGCGGCACAAACGCGACGCACTATGGCCTTTCATATCTCGACGAAGTGCCAGAGGGCGGCTGGAGCGACGAGTACAAGACCTCGAAGCTCGTTCTGCGGCACATCCCCGCTGGCTCGTTTGTCATGGGCGGACGCAACACCGATTATCCCGGTGCGGTGAACACGAACCTCCACATGGTCACGATTACGCGCGACTTCTACATGGGTGTCTTTGAGGTCACGCAACGGCAATGGGAACTTGTGGTGGGGAACCGTCCGAGTTCGTTTACGAATGAGACGTGTTACGCAACGAGACCGGTGGAAACGATTTCCTATCGCCACATTCGCGGCAATGATAACGGATTGAAGTGGCCCCAAAGCAAAGATGTGGACGATTACAGTTTCTTGGGATTGCTGCATCGACGTGTTGGATTGAGCGGGTTTGACTTGCCGACGGAAGCCCAGTGGGAGTATGCGTGTCGTGCAGGGACGAAAACGGCATTAAATAACGGCAAGAATCTTACTGCTCAGAACGTGACGGACATCGGGGTTGAATGTGTCAACGCAAATGAGATCGCGCGATACAGCGGGAACAATCCCTACCGAGGCATTTCGCAGGCGACCAATTCTAAGAGTGATGTTAGCACAGCCAAAGCTACGGCTGCCGTTGGATCGTATAAGGGGAATGCTTACGGCCTATTTGACATGTCGGGTAATGTCTGGGAGTTTTGCTTAAATGCGGAAGAACAAATAGAGTCTGGGTGCATTGATCCAGTGGGTGGCGAGTTGTCTGTTTATAGACAACTTCGCGGAGGCAGTTGGTGCAGCAGTTTGGTCGACCTGACTTCTGGCGATCATCATTTGTGGAAGGGGTATGGTTATAACCAGGTAGACAAGACATCAACTGTCGGCTTTCGCCTTTGCCTCCAAGGCGGCGACTTGCCTGACTTTGAAGCGGCGGCGACGCTCGTCAACAATGCGGGGACGGGTTCGCAGAACTGGTCTCCGACGCGAGCGGGAACGTACTACCTCACGCACGCGACGATGAACGCGGAAACGAATGCACAGTTGCTGAGCGCATGGTTCGAGGTGCCGGGGCCGATGCTGACGTTCTCGCCGCAGGGCGAGCTGACGAACGGTGTGCTGGTCGCGATTGGCGGTTCCGAGAATGGCTGGACGATCCGCTACACGACGGACGGTTCGGCACCGACCGCCGACTCGCCGGTTTATGACGGGCCGTTTTCGCTTCCCGAGTCGGGCACGGTGCGTGCCGTCGCGTCCAACGCGCAAGGCGTGATGAGCGACGAGTTCAGCGAGACCTTCACCTTGCATGATGCGCTTTCTCTCGTGAGCGCAACGGCGCGGCCGCGTTACCCGTGGAACGGAAAAGTCGATGTTGACGTGACGCTGAAGGGCGATCCGTCGAAGACGTATCGGGTTGCGTTGACGGCGAAAGATCTCGACGGCGGCACGAACCTGTTGGTCAAGACGGTGGCACAGGAAGGAGGTGCGTACTCTTCCTCTAATGTCGTTGACCTTCAGCCTGGAACCCATCGCCTCGTTTGGGACGCCGATGCCGACATCAAGACAGACGGGGATTTTCCGCGTGTGGCGGTGAGCGTGAGTGCGACAGGGAGCGAGTTGCTGGGCTATGCGCGGCAGATGGTGATTTCGGTCGAGGGCTATGCAGGGAATGAGACGTTGACGAATGTGCCCGTATTGGTGCGGCTTTCGTCGGCGATTGCGGGCTTTGGCTACAGCGATTTCGCGAGCCCAAGCAACGGGGTCGATCTCGCGTTCTTTGATGCGAACGAGCGGCGACTTGCCCATGAAATTGACGAGTGGCACACCAACGGCGAGTCGCTCGTTTGGGTGAAGTTGCCTGAATTGAAGAAGGGCGCGCGCTTCACGGCGGCGTGGGGGGTAGGGTTTGAGCCCATATATGGGCTCGTCACCGGACGGGGGCACGGAACCGGACGAGGGCACGCCACCGGGCGCGGGCTCGCCACCGGGCGCGAGGTCTGGCGCGACTACGCGGGCGTGTGGCATATGAACGAAGATTCGGGCATCGCCTACGATTCGACGGCCAATGGGTTGGACGGCATTCCGAGCTGCGGCACAAATAAACTCGCCGACGTGAACCAGATGGTCGCCTCTGAAAATGGTGCGTGTGGTCGAGCGCGGGTGAATATGTCGACAAAGCCTTCGTCAACGGAAGTCATGGCAAACGGGAATTATATGCTGATTCCGAGTTACGATGCTTTGAAACTGGGCGATCAATTTGTCGTATCCATTTGGTTTAAGGGTGAGGCAATACGGAATTATCCAAGGTTGATTTCGCGGAAATATGACATTGCGGATGTTGGTGGCTTTGAATATGCGGTGAACAATCTTGGCACGTCGGATATACGAGGCGGCACGAGCGTCTGTACATCTCAAATTGCGTTGCCTGATTATTCCAATCAGTGGGTTCAGGTGGCAATTGTCTTTGAGAATGACATTGTTACTTGCTATACAAATGGAGCTCAGGCCGCATATTTTGCAGGTGTGATTGCGCCCCCGATTGACAATGGGTATCCCTTGGCCTTTGGGAATAAGCCGAACGGGGTGAATCCGTCTTTCTACGGCCAATATGACGAGATCCGTCTGCGTGGCGGAACGCTTTCGGCGGATCGCATCAAGGCCGACTACGACATGATTGCCAACCGCGACTTTCTTGGCTACGGAGAGGTAACGAAGGACGTGGGGGTGACGGAATGAGACGTGCCGCAGATTTCGGCGACCATTGCGTTGAGCGCGAGGCACTGTTCGCGTGTGATGCGGCGGCGATTGGCATGATAGGGCCACGGGGCGAGCAAGAGCAAGCGGCCTTCGTCGCAGGCGTCGAAGTAGTTCCCCGGTGGCTTGAACCTGGGGGCGAAGCCGTTTTCGCAGAGTGCGATGAGCGGAAACTGCGCATCAAGCGCGGCGCGGGCAATGGTCTTTTCGCCGGGGCTGATGCAGGGCGAGACAAGCACCGCGCCGCGCTCGGCGGCGTCGAGCAGACGCTCGGTTTCGGCAGCGAGCGCGTTGGGCGTGATGCGCCGCGAGCATTGAATCTGCAGGCGGTCGGGGCGATTGAGCAGAAAGGGGTTCCCGTAGGCGGCGTAGACGCGCCCGGCGAGCGAAAGTTGGTTGATGCGCGTGAAGTAGTCGGGGTGTTGACGAATGAGCGCGAGACGGCGCGGGTTGTCGGAGATATAGCGAAAGAGCGTCTTCAACTGGCCGCGATGGGTCAGGATTCGGTCGTGGTAGCCGGGGGCGAACAGGTTCGGTGGAATCGCCCTGTTCGGTGGAATCGCCATATATGGCGATTCACTGGACGGCGATTCACTGGACAGCCGCCCGTCGAGCCGATACGCCTTGGTACACCCGATCTTAAAGCCCCGAATGACCTCGCCCAGATGGCGGCGCATGCGCGTTCGCACGAAGAGGAGGCCATGGAAGTGGTCGGGCATGACAACGCAGGAAAGAAGCTGAATTTCGGGGTGATGGCGGGGAATCTCGCGCCAACAGGCTTCGACGCTTTCGCCGAGCGGAGTTTTCGCGACGGCACAGCCTTTAAGTCGGCCCAAGATGGGGCGCCGCCCTTCGACTTCGAGCGTAATCATGTAGATGCCACGTTCGTAGTAGTCGTGGCAGAAGCAACGCTGCTTCATCTTGTCGGACAGAATGTCAGGTGCATTTGTCATGGTCGTATTATACCGAATGATCGCATCGCGTTCAAGGCGGCTTAAGGAGCGAAAGAGAATGAAGATGAAACTCGCGAAAGAAATAGTTCTTGGAGGGCTGGTTTGGGCTCTGGCTCTTGTGGGCGAGGCAGCCACCTCGGTGACGACGGAAACGCCCACGTTTGAATTGTCAATCAAGCATGATGGCGTACGCATGAGTCGTGGCTCAGAAACGTTGACCTACTCGTCGCGCTGGGACGGAGGTGCAGACACGACGGTGACGCTCGCACAGGATGGCGAAACGCTTCAGGCGGGGCTGACGGGAGAGGGCACTCGCCCGTGGTCGGTCACGCGCAACGGCACGTACACGCTCACGCATACGACCTACACGAACGGCGTTGCGGGCAAGGTTGAGACGGCGACGTTTGTCGTCGCCGGGTTGGATGTGCCTTTCGCGTCGGGTGATGTGACGGTGGCGAACTACGCGGACGTGTATGACGGGCAGCCGCATGGAATTGGCGTGACGGTCGCGGATGGCATCGCGGGCGTTGCGAAGAAGTACGCGACTGATCCAAGTGTGCCGTTCACGGAAGAACTTCCTACCCTGACGAACGTCGGCACACTGACGGTGTGGTGCGAAATCTCCGCGCCAGGCTACATCACACAGACCAATTCAGCAATCGTGACAATTACACCGCGCCCTGTCACGCTGACTTCGGGTACGAAACTCGACTTTGTGTACGACGGCCAGCCGCACGGATTCCCACATATTATGATAAGTGGGCTCGGGTTTGTCGTGGGCGAGGGAGTCACGACCTCGAACTGGGCGACGGTAACGGCGGTCGCCGAGGGCGAAGTCGAGAATGCGTTCGACTATGCGCCGTTTGACGGGACAGACCTCGCGAACTACGAGGTCACGGTGGTTACGGGCAAGATCGCGGTCGTCAAGGCGACACCGGTGACGCCGGGCGGGCCAATCGATCCTGTCTCGCCCGATCCGACGGATCCGTCCGCACCGTATTCGGCGTATGACTTTGTCGGCGTATACGACGGAGCTGCGCATACGATTGACACGAATGCGCTCAGGAGTGTCGTCTACCAGCCCGCCGCACCGCTTTCGTTCCAGTACGCGCTCGTGAAGGACGGGGCACTTGCCAACGAGCCGTTCATGTTTACGGATGTGGTCTCGACTTCGTTTTGGTATCGCATTTCTGCGCCGAACTTCGCAGACTACTGGCACGAGGCGAAAGTAACAATTACAAATCGTCCAGTGACGCTGACGTCGGGTACGAAGACCGATTTCGGTTACGACGGGACGGCGCACGCCTATCCACATATTATAATAAGTGGACTTGGTTTCATCGCGGGCGAGGGCGTGACGACCTCGAACTGGGCGACGGTGACGGCGGTCGCCGAGGGCGAAGTCGAGAATGCGTTCGACTACGCCGCACAGGAAAGGACAGACCTTGCGAACTACGACATTACGGTCATCACGGGCAAGATTGCGGTCATCGCCGCGCCGATACCCGTCGGGCCGGGCGGAGCAATTGCGGCGGTCGGTTACACGAACGTCTACGACGGCGCGGCGCATGGCGTCGCCGTGTCGGCGAATGGCTTGCTGACGACGCCGACGGTGCAGTACCGCGCGAGCGAGTCCGATGACTGGGCCGATGCGTCGCCGATGTTCAGTGACGTCTGTGACACGCAGGTGTGGTATAGGGTCACGGCACCGAACTATGCGCCAGTGGTTGGGACTGTGGGCGTCAGAATTATGCCACGGACGATCACGCTGACCTCGAAGAGCCTGACGAAGCCCTACGACGGCACGCCGCTCACGGCGCACGAGGTGACGGTCGGCGGCGACGGCTTCGCTGATGGCGAGGGGGCGACGTATGCTTTTACAGGCGAACAGACCGCCGTGGGTGAAAGCGAGAACGCGTTCACCTATACGCTCAATGCGAATACGTCGGCGGGCAATTACGAAATCACCACGGCGAACGGCACGTTAGCGGTAACGAAAGCCAGCATCGGAGGCGAAGACGGAGAGGAGCCGGGCGACGACGACGTGCCGTCGGGCGGTGTCTCGAAGTTCGACGCGACGTTCGTCTACGATGGCGAGGGCCATACGCTCAATACGAACGCGCTTCAGGCGGCGTTCGGCGCGGCGATGATTGGAGAAATCTCGGTGGGATACGCGCTTGACGATGGGAACTCGGGAAGCGGCGAGGGGCATGCCGTCATGCCTTGGATGGCGGATGCGCCCGTCTACACCAACGCGGGCGAGTATGCGGTGTGGTATCGCGTGGTGAATCCAAATTATGAGGAATTCATTCATGCCGCGAAAATTACGATTACCAACAGACTGGTGACGGTGTCAGTGGCGGGGCATACGGCGACGTATGCATACGACACGACCGAGAAGCGCGTGAATGGGTATGACGCGGTCACGGAAGATGCCCTTTACGACATTGCGGCGGACACGGTGTTCGGCGGCACGGCGGAGGCGACGCGCACCGACGCCGGAACGACGGCAATGGGGCTGACGGCAGGCGACTTTGCCAACAGCAATGCCAACTTCCTCGTGACATACGAAGTGACTGACGGCTGGCTGTCCGTCACGCCGCGCGTGGTCGGCGACGATCCGTCGAACTGGGACATCCGCCTTGCGCGAAATCCGATGTACGACGGCACTGAGCGGTCGGCGCCGATCACGCAGGTCGCCTTCGTGAAGCCGGACGGCAACCTCGACGACATCCCCTACACGCTCTCCGGCAACGTGGCGACGGACGCCGGCAACTACGTGGTGCGCATCACCGGCACGGGCAACTACGTGGGCACAATCGAAAAGGAGTGGGCGATCACGCCGCGCAACATCACGCTTACGAGCGGCCGTGCGGAATGGGTGTATGACGGCACGGCGCACAGCGAAAGCGGCGTAGCGGTGACGGGCGACGGCTTCGTCGCGGGCGAGGGAGCGGACTATTCCGGCTTCCCGGTCGTTCGGCATGTCGCGGATGCGGCCGAGCCGATGGCAAATGCATTCGCCTATGCGTTCAACGCGAATACGAAGGCGCAGAACTACGAGGTGACGGTGCGCTACGGCACGGTGAAGATGGCTCCTCGCGCAATCACGCTCACCGCACCGACGAAGGAGAAGCCGTACGACGGAACGCCGCTCACGTTCGGGGCGGAGGAAGTCGAAGCGGTCGCGACAGGCGTAGCCCTCCCCGGCGGCGGTCACGGGCAGCCCGCCCTGCCGGATGGCGAGGCGTTTGCGCTGGGTGATTTCGCGAGCATCACGGAGGCTGGGCGCGTGGCCGCCACGTTCACGGTGGCGGATGGAACGGCACTCATGGCTGACTATGCGATCACCATTGTGCCGGGCACGCTGACGGTGACGCGGAGCGCGACGCAGATCACCGTGACGGCCAAGAGCGGCAGCTGGATTTACGACGGGCAACCCCACACGCTTCACGAATACGAGGCGACGAACCTTGGCGTCTTGCAGCCCGGCGATGCTCTGGATGTGACGTTCAGCGACGATTCGGTTGTGGCGATGCCCATCGACGGGCCGGAGCAGAATGGAATTGTGGAGAACGCGATAGCTGGCGTGAGGATCCTGCGCGGCGAATTGGATGTTACCTCCAACTATACGCTCGCGCCGTACAGCGGCACGCTGACGGTGACGAAGCGGCCTGTTGTCCTGACATCCAAGAGCGCGTCCAAGACCTACGACGGAGAACCCTTGGCAGCGCACGAGGTCGAGATCGGCGGCGATGGTTTCGTGGGCGAGGACGGTGCGACGTTCACCTTCACCGGCTCGCGGACAGACAAGGGCACGAGCAAGAACACTTTTGCCTACACGCTCAAGAGCGGCACGAGAGCGGAAAACTACGCCATCACGAAGGTGGATGGCGATCTTGAGGTGACGGCGGCAGACATCTCTGATGGCGACGATTCCGACTGGCAGATTGTGATGGGGCCATCGCTTGCCTACACAGGTCTTGAGCAGATACAGACACTCTCCTCGGTGACGTACAGGGGGTTGCCGCTCGACTGTTCCATAACCGGCAACGCGCAGACCGATGCCGGGAACTATGCAATGACGCTTGCGGGACAGGGTAATTTCGCCGGCACGCACGATGTCGCGTGGACGATAGCGCCAAAGTCGTTGTCGCTAACGGCGGGAAGTGGAAGCCGCGTGTATGACGGCACGCCGCTCATGGTCGGGACGGTGACGGCCATCGGCTTCGTCGCGGGCGAGGGAGCGGAATACGAATGCGCCGGCTCGCAGACAGACGTCGGTAGCTCGAAGAACAACGTCGCGACGATAAATTGGAGCGCGAACACCAAAGGAAGCAACTACGCGGTGACGAAACTTCCTGGAACGCTCACCGTCACGCCGCGCCCCGTCACGCTCACGGCGGCGAACATCTCGAAGCCATACGATGGTACGCCTCTTGCGCTGACTGCGGCCGACATCGCCGTGGACGGAATTGTTGCCGGCGAATCGTTCGTGTTCGGCGATTTTGCATCGAGGACGGAGGCGGGGCAGAGTCCGGCGACGTTCACGTACGATGCGGGTCCGGGTACGAAACTCGGCAACTATGCCGTGACGGTGACGCCGGGAGCGACGATTACGATCACAAGGAGCGCGACGGCAATCTCGGTTACGGCTGCGAGCGAGTCGTGGGCATATGACGGCGAATCGCACTCCAACCGCACGTGGACGGCCACAAACCTCGACACGCTTCAGGCAGGTGACACGCTGGAGGTGACGTTCGACGATGCGAGCGCAGTGACGACGCCGCAGGACGGGCCGGGGCAGGACGGCGTGGTAGCGAACGCAATCGCAAACGTGCGGGTGATCCGCAATGGAATTGAGGATGTGACCGCGAACTACACGGTCGAATGGTTTCCGGGAACGCTGACGGTGACGAAGCGTCCGGTGACAGTGAATGTCAAGGGCAGGACGGCGACGTTCACCTACGACGGCAATGAGCAGAGCGTCGAGGGGTATGACATGACGACGGATGAAGAGTTGTATGACATCTCGGCGGATACCGCATTCAGCGGCACGGCGGAGGCGACGCGCACCGACGCCGGAAAGACCGAGATGGGGCTTGTCGCTGTGGACTTCACGAACAACAACAACTGCTTTGAGGTGACGTATGCCGTGATGGACGGCTGGGTGAAGATCGAGCCTCTCGACATCGCGGCGGCGGGCGACGACTTCGTCCTCGCGCTCGGCGCGAATCCGAAGTACAACGGTACGGTGCAGTCGATTCCCGTGGAGCGCGTCGTCTGCAGGGGTCTGCCCGTCACCTGTACTCGCGCCGGCGAGAAGGCCACCCATGCGGGGGCCTATACGCTCACGGTGAAGGCGAACGGCAACTTCACGGGCGAGCGTTCGACGACGTGGCAGATGTTGAAGCGCCATGTGACATTGACGAGCGGCAGTGCCACGAAGCCATATGACGGCTCGCCCGTCCGCTGCGGCGACGTCCACATCACCGGCGACGGATTCATCGGCCTTGAGGGGGCGACATTTGATGTGAGGGGATCGCAGACCGTGGCCGGCAGTAGCAAGAACGCATTTGCATACACCTTGAAGGCGGGTACGCTTTCTGGCGACTATGACATCGTGAAGGTCGAGGGCGACTTGACCGTCACCAAGGCGACGTACCCCGGACAGGAGCCGGGCGGCGCGGGGATCGCGTGGAGCGTCGCGCCCGACGCGGCGAACTGGGTCTACGACGGGCGGCCGCACGGCGTGGCGCTGACGGGCGTCCCGGCGGGCGTGACGGCGCGCCTCGCCGGGAACGAGGCGGTGGACGCGGGCGACTACGTGGCCACGGTGACGCTCGACTACGACGCGGCGAACTACGAGCCGCCGGTCACCCCCGCGCCGCTCGCGTGGTCGATTGCGCCGCGTTCGGTGACGCTCGTCTCGGACGGGGCGGAGAAGGTCTACGACGGGACGCCGCTTCGCTGCGACTCGGTGCGCGTGAAGGACGGCTCGCTTGGCTTCGTCGCGGGCGAGGGCTTTTCGGCGACCTGTTCGGGCGCGCTCACGGACGTTGGGGCGATGGAGAACCTCTTCGACTACGTGCTGACGGGCGAGACGAAGGTCGGCAACTACGAGATCACGAAGGTCTACGGTACGCTCACGGTCACCAAGGCGGTCATCGGCGGTGAAGATGGCGAGGAGCCGGGGGCGGACGACGTGCCGACGGGCGGCGTCTCGAAGTTCGACGCGACGTTCGTCTACGATGGCGAGGGGCATACGATCGACACGAACGCGCTTCAGGCGGCGTTCGGCGCGGCGCTGGCTGGCGCGGGCGAGACGAGGGTCGGCTTTGGTTACACGGCGGACGGCGCTGTCGCCACGGGGGCGGAACAGGTCTCTGACTGGCGAGAGGTCGCACCTGTCTATACCAACGCGGGCGCATACGTAATCTGGTACAAGGTCACGAACCCGAACTACGAAGACTTCATACATCAGGCGAAAGTGACGATCACGCCACGTGACATTGCCCTCGCGACGATTGCGCCGATTCCCGACGTCACGTTCGCGGACAGTCCGGCGACGCCGGTGCCGGTCGTGACCGACCAAACGCCATCGATCATCACGGCGAGTGACTATGACGTGTCCTATCGTGACAATGACCGGCCGGGGACGGCCACCGTCACGCTGACGGGCAAGGGCAACTATCGCGGCACGAAGTCGGCCACCTTCGTCATCAAGCTGGCGACAGTTCGGTACGCGGCACTCACGGGTACGCTCGCCTGGAAGCTCAATCTGGGGACCGGCTGCTACACGGCCCAGTTGAAGCTGACCTGCACGAACGGATTCAGTCAAGGCATCTCCGACCTGAAGTTCGTCTACCAAGATCGCAGGGACGGCACGAAGATCACGGCGGGGCTCTGGAATTCGTCGGCGCGTGCCTATCGTCCGACGGTCTCCATCGGCGGGACAACTTATCGTTTTGTCGATCTTGACGCGACGAAACTCACCGCACAGGACGTGACGGCTCTTTACGGTGTCGCGGACGTTTCGCAGTCTGTCGGGACGGTTCCGTCCGCGCAGTGCGTGATTGAGCTTTTCGTGTCCGACCTTTCCTCGCCTGTCTCGGACATCGGCTATGTCATGTGGAAGTCGAATGGCGCGCAATGCTCGCTGCCGATCTCGGCGGCGGGCGGTTCGCAGGGCCTGGCGGTCAGCGAGACGATGCTGGGGGCGATGCGTCTGGCGTCCTCGGCCTCGCCGCTGGACGCGCCGCTTTCGACGGCGGCGCTCAACACGTCGCTTGCGCTGGGCGTCGTCCTCGACCCGGCGTCGAGTCCGTACTGCAGGCTGACGGCGTTTGCTGTGACGGCGACCGGCCTGAGCGGACGGGTCGAAGTCGGCAAGGTGCGCGGCGGATGCGAGACGCGAGGCGCTTTGGGTGCGAACGCACAGGTGGTTCTGATGGGTGCGAAAAGCCTGTCGGACGGATTTGCCGAGATCGGCCGCGTGGCGGTCGATGAAAACGGTGCGTTCCTGTTCCCGCTCGGCAACAAGGCGTATCAGTTCTTCAAGGTGAAGATTGTCATTGAGAACGTCGTCGAATAAGTTTCAAGGAGGTTTCAGAATGAAGAAAATCATGTTTGCGTTGGGAATTGTGGCCGCCTCGTCGGCGTTTGCCGGATGGAACCTGAACCTGTCGTCGGGATGGCGCGTCGTCGGTGGCGCGAATTGCAACGCGGGGCTCAAGACCGACCTGAGCGTAACCGGCGCGCGGGCGTTGCCCGGCCTTCCGACGTTCGCCCGTCCGGCGGGTGCGACAAAAGCTGAGGCCGAGGCGGCATCGAAGGCCGTGCTGAACGGCCAGCGCGTCGACTTGCCGAACGGCGGGTTCATCGACCCCGACTATGCGGGAAGCGGCGCGTTCCCGGACATGACGTGGAACTGGCGTGCGCCGGCGGGAGCCTACGCGGACGGCAAGATGAACTTCACGTACGATTACGTCGAGGCGTCTTCGTCCCGTTCGGGCAGCCTTGTCGAACGTTCGAGCACAGATCGCGATCTGCCCGGCTTCAACGTCGAGATTCAGCGCAACCTCGGACAGTGGGGCCGCTTTGGGCTGGACATGGGCTTCGGGTTCGCCTACTTCCGGCGCAAAGGCGTCTACAAGTCGTCGGGCGAAGTCTATCGGACGGACACGGTTGAGCGCGGCAGCTACACGTCGAGCGTGTCGATGGACTCGGCTTGGGCGGACATGGCGCAGAACCCGGACGGTTCCTACGGCGCGGGGACGTACGACGGGCCCGGACCCCTCCTGCCGCTTCCGGGCGGCGGAGGCGGAAACTCCTTCACGTTTGGCAGCACGGTCAACGGCGTCTCGTCCACGACGCACGCGCTGCGCCTTGACTCGTCGGCGGACTACGAGGAGATTGAGCTGACGCTGACCGCGAAGCCGTACTGCGACGTCACGGACTGGTTTCGTGTGGTCGGCACGCTCGGCGTCGCCGTCAGCCGCGGACAGCTCGACTTCGACATGATGGCGCTCGCCGACGGTTCGCGCGTCTATGCCGATTCCGAGCGGTTCAGCTCGTGGGACTGCTACGGCCTTGGCGGGCTCGGCGGCCTGTTCCACTGGTGGAACGTGTGCCTCGGCTTCGATTTCCTCGCCCGCTTCCTTGACCGCGACATCAAGGTTGACGGACGCAACGTCTCCGGCACGGTCGAACGCTGTCCGTGGATGTTCCGCGCCTACGCCGGGTTCGAGTTCTGACGTGTGCGCCGTCGATGGACGGCGGGTAATTTTGGTATAATACGCGCCGTTATGGCGGAACAAGAGAAAGCGAAGCTGCTGGAAGTCGAAGCGGTTCGGCAGCGGATTGAGGAACTGAAGAAGAAAGTCGGCGAAATGGCCGACTACATCAAGATCGGCGAGCGGCGTGCGAAGCTCGCCGATCTGGAGGCCCAGCAGGCCACGGGCGACTTCTGGAACAATCAGGCGAAGGCGCGCGAGGTCATCGCGGCGACGAACGCCGAGCGCGCGTATGTCGTGCCGTTCACGTCGCTGGAGAAGACGGTCGAGGACGCGGGCGTCATGCTGGAGCTGGCCGAGATGGAGGAGGGCGAGGCCCAGCAGACCGCGCTGAAGGACACGCTCGGCGAATGCGCGAAGGCGGACGACTTCTTCTCGAAGCTCCGCCTCCAGTCGCTTCTCGGCGGCAAGTTCGACGCCTGTAACGTCTTCGTGAAGCTGCACGCCGGGCAGGGCGGCACGGAGGCCTGCGACTGGGTTGCGATGCTCTACCGCATGTACCAGCGCTACGCCGAAAGCCAGGGCTGGAAGGTCGAGGAATACGACACGCAGGAAGGCGAAGAGGCGGGCTACAAGGACGTCTACTTCAAGGTCGAGGGACCTTACGCCTTCGGCATGCTCAAGGCCGAGCGCGGCATCCACCGCCTCGTGCGCATCTCGCCGTTCGACGCGAACAAGCGCCGCCAGACGTCCTTCGCGTCCGTCGAGACGGTCGCGGAGATCAACGACGACATCGACGTCGAGATCAAGGACGAGGATCTGCGCATCGACACGTACCGGTCGGGCGGCGCGGGCGGCCAGCACGTCAACAAGACCGACTCGGCCGTGCGCCTGACGCACCTGCCGACGGGCATCGTCGTCGCCTGCCAGAAGGAGCGTTCGCAGCACATGAACAAGGAAAAGGCGATGAACATGCTGCGCGCCCAGCTGTACGAGTACTACGAAGACCAGAAGAAGGCCGAGATGGATCGCTTCTACGGCGCGAAGTCCGAGAACGGCTGGGGCAGCCAGATCCGCTCCTACGTCTTCTGTCCCTACACGATGGTGAAGGATCTGCGCACCGAATGCGAGACGAGCGACGTCAACGCCGTCATGGACGGGCACATCCAGCCGTTCATCGAAGCCTGGCTTCAGATGAAGGCGAAGTGAGATGAGACTTGAAGAGTTGCAGCGCTTGATTGCGGATGGCGAAAATGATCGTTTCGAGTGCAAGGAAACGACAGGCCAACGTGCCGAGGCGTGCCGAACGTTGTGTGCATTTCTGAATGGGGATGGGGGGACGGTTGTCTTTGGTGTGTCTCGTAAGGGTAGGTTGACGGGACAGTTGGTGAGCGACGAGACGAAAAGGGATCTTGCCCGTGCGTTCTGCGATTTTGAGCCGGGCATCGAGATCCCGACCGAGTATGTGACCGTTGACGATTCGCATCAGGCCATTGTGTGTCGTGTGGCAGGTGGGCCTCGAAAGCCGTATGCCTATGATGGTCGGCCCTATCGGCGTGTACAGTCGACGACGACAAAAATGTCGCAGGAGCAGTATGCTGCGCTCATTGCCAGTCGCGGCGGATTCCAAAGCAAGTGGGAACTGCAATGGGATGAAAATGTGTCTCTTGCGGACATTGACCTTGAAGAGGTGACTCGAACGGCGAAGATTGCCGTGGCGGAGGGACGCCTCTCGCCAGAAGTGGATGTCAACGATCCGAAGGATCTTCTTCGTCGTTTTGGGTTGCTCAAGGGCGATTTGCCGCTCAATGGCGCGATGGCTTTGTTCGGCAGGGACTTGACGTTCTATCCGCAGTGCATCCTGAAGATGGCGTGGTTCAAGGGAACGGACAAGACGGTCTTCCTTGACAACCGCATGGTTGAGGGCAACATCATTCGGCTCCAGAGCGAAGCGATGGCGTTCTGCTTCAAGCACCTCAACCTTTCTGGCGTGGTTCGGGGTTTGTATCGCGAGGAGAGGTTGGAGGTGCCGGCCGAGGCCTTGCGCGAGGCGATTATCAACGCGCTTGCGCATCGACTTTACGCGAGTGGCGGCGCTGTCTCATTGGCGATTTACGACGATCGTGTCGAGATCTCAAATCCCGGCAGCTTCAGCCCGGAAGTTGCCGTTCAGGGCATTTTCCCCGGCATGGCTTCGACGCCACGCAATCCGACCATCGCCAAGGTTCTCTATCTGCGCAAGGCCATTGAGATGTGGGGGCGTGGCATCGGACTTATTCTTAAATCCTGCCAAGAGGCGCGCCTGGCCACACCGAAGATCTACGAAGATCGGGGCTTTGTCTATACCGTCTTCACTCGTCCAACGGCACAGGAATGGCAGGAAACGGTTGTCGAGGAAAGCGGGCGCACGAATGTTGGCACTAATGGCACTGATGTTGGCGCTAATGGCGCAAATTCTGGCACTAATGTGAGTGAACGCCTGTTGGAATGCATTGGTAGACAGCCACGCTTGAATCAGAATGAACTGGCAGAGCGAATGGGCGTCTCAAGACGTACGATTGTGCGCCTGATTGATCGGCTGAAGAAACAAGGGTGTCTTCGTCGTATAGGCGGCACACGTGGCCAGTGGGAAGTTTGCCGTTGACAAATATCATTTGAAATGGGCGGTATTCCATGTTCGATGACAGCAATCTCTACGGGCGGGCGACGGGGCTGGACCTGCGCGGACGGCACCGGACGGTCGAGACGGCGTTTGACGCGGCGCTCAGGGATCTGCTGACCGAGAAGGACGTCTTCTTCGATTCTCTTGTCGACCGCTGGCGGACGCTCTTCCCGAAGATGCCGGCGCGGCCGGGCCGCTACGAGGCCGGCAAGATCTTCGTCTACGTCAAGAACGCGCCGACGCTCTTTCTGATGCGGCCTCGCTTGCGGCAGATCGCCGCGAAGCTGGCGACGCTCCCCGGCGCGCCGAAGAAGATTGACCTGCGGCTGGAGATTCACGCATCCTGATTCGTATGGGTTGCCCTGCGCACAGGAGGCGTCCGTTGCAGGATCGGCATTGAGCGACCGCGTTGTTGAATTGGGCAACAAAAAACCCCGCGCGACCTCAAGAAGCGGTCGAAAGCGGGTTTTGCGTGTTTCGCGCGAAATGGTGGAGAAGAAGAGATTCGAACTCTCGACCCCCACGTTGCGAACGTGATGCTCTACCAACTGAGCTACTTCCCCATTCGTGGAAACGGCGCGTAGTATATCATATTCTTGGCTCCCTGCGCAAGGGGGTAAATGAACTTTTGTTCAAATGCCGCTTGTTGGCGCGTCGATAGGCCGGAATCCTCGGCCGACCCGCTTGCGCGGCGGTGGGCGTTTTTGGTATACTACGCGCCAATTCGTCCACGGTGGGCGGGTTGAAGCGAATGAACCGAGGTCTCCATCCCACGGTCAAAGCGGATTGAACAGCAACAATTCAAGTTCGAAAGGAAACAAAAAATGGAAATGCCGACCTCCGCCCTCACGGGCGTCACCCTCAAAGACATGTTTGACGCGGGCCTCCACTTCGGTCACCAGACGAAGCGGTGGAATCCGAAGATGAAAGGCTACATCTTCGACAAGCGCAACGGGATTCACGTCATCGACCTCCAGCAGTCCGTCGAGCTTCTTGACGAGGCCGCCCAGTTCGTGAAGGACGTCATCCTCTCCGGCAAGAAGATCCTCTTCGTCGCGACGAAGAAGCAGGTCGCCGAGATGGTCAAGGAGGCCGCCGCGAGCGTCGACCAGTTCTACGTGACCGAGCGTTGGCTCGGCGGCACGCTCACGAACGCGAAGACCCTCCGTTCGAGCGTCAAGCGCATGCGTCAGCTGCAGGCCACGGCGAAGGCGAACGGCGGCGAGCTGTCCGAGCACAAGCAGGAGAACTCGATGCTCCGCCGCGAGCTCACGAAGCTTGAGACGAACCTGACGGGCGTGGCCGAAATGGCCGAGCAGCCCGGCGCCGTCTTCATCGTCGACTGCGTGAAGGAGGCGAACGCCGTCAAGGAGGCCGTCCGTCTGCACATCCCGGTCGTCGCGATCGTCGATACGAACGCCGACCCGGAGCCGATCGACTACGTCATCCCCGGCAACGACGACTCCGTGCGCGGCGTCGAGCTGATCCTGAATGGCCTCGTGAAGGTGATCAAGGACGCGAACACGGAATACGGCGCGAAGGCCGCCGAGGCGAACGCGAAGCGCGAGGCCGAGCGCCGCGACCGCGAGGCGTCCGAGAAGGCCGCGCGCGCCGAGCGCAAGGCGAAGATCACGGCGTCGCGTCCGGGTTCCGGCGCGAAGCGTCCGGCCGCGAAGAAGGGCGTTGTCGCCGCGAACGTGAAGGCCGCCGCGCGTGCCGCGAAGGAGGCCGCCGAGATCAAGGCGAAGGCCGATCTCGCCGCGAAGCGCCAGGCCAAGGTCGCCGAGGCTCAGGCCGCCGTCGAGGCACAGGCCGCCGCGCCGGCTGCGGCTCCGGCCGAAGCCCCCGCGCAGGCCTAATTGCGCCACTCAATCTCTCAACTTCACAACTTCTCAACCTCTCAACTTTTCAGACTATGAACATCACGATTGACATGATCAAGCAGCTTCGCGAGGCCACGGCGGCCGGCATGGGCGCGTGCAAGGAAGCGCTCAAGGCCACCGACGGCAACATGGACGAGGCGGTCAAGTACCTGCGCGAGAAGGGTCTCGCCGTCGCCGCCAAGCGCGTCGACAAGGAGTCGAAGCAGGGCATCGTCGCCCTCGCCGTTGCGGCGGACAAGAAGTCGATGGCGCTTGCGGAAGTGAACTGCGAGACCGATTTCGTCGCGAAGACGGAGGCGTTCGTCAAGTTCGTCGACGAGGCGGCGAAGGTCGCGCTCGAAGGCAAGGACATCGAGGCGACGCTGTCCGACGACTACAAGATGCTGCTCACCAAGACGGGCGAGAACGTGAAGATCCGCCGCAGCGAGCGTTTCGCGCTCGAAGGCGCGGGCTGCGTTTCGGGCTACATCCACATGGGCGGCAAGATCGGCGTCCTCGTGGAGCTTGGCTGCGAGAAGCCGGGCGAGAAGCTGGACGAGGCGGCGCACATGGTGTGCCTCCACATCGCGGCGAACGCGCCGAAGTTCATCAAGCCGGAGGAAGTGCCCCAGTCCGAGATCGACGCGGAGCTTGAGATCAAGCTCAACGCGCTTAAGGAGCAGAAGGGCAAGCTGCCGCCGGAGCAGGCGCTCGTCGGCATCAAGAAGGGCATGGCCGCGAAGTTCTGCAGCCAGATCTGTCTCCTGAAGCAGGACTACGTCGCGGACGGCGAGATCACGGTCGAGAAGTACCTCGAAAACGTCGGCAAGGAGATCGGCGCGCCGGTCACGGTGAAGCGCTTCTGCCGCATGCAGCTCGGCGCGTAAGGGCGTTGAGACGAAAGTCGAAGTCATCGAGCCGCATGGGCTCTGCGCGGGCGTGAACGCCGCGATTGCGAAGGCCCTCAAGCTTCGCAACGTCTACTGTCTGCACGCGCTCGTCCACAACGAGATCGCCATTGGCGACCTCAAGGCGCTCGGCTTTCGCTTCGTCGATCGCATCGAAGACGTGCCGGAAGGCGAGACGGTCGTCTTCTCGGCGCACGGCGTCTCGCCGCGTGTCCGCGAAGCCGCCGCCGCGCGCCGCCTCAAGGTCGTGGACGCGACGTGTCCCTTCGTCGCGAACGTCCACAGGGCCGCGCGCGCGTTCGCCCTCCGGGGGATGCCCGTCGTGATCCTCGGCGACCCCGGACACGCCGAGTTCCAGGGCATTGCCGGGGAAGTCGGCGACGGGAACTGGCTGACCTTTGAGCAGGCCCTTTCCGATTCACCCCCTCCCCTCCCCCATCCTTTCCTCGGCGTCGTCGCCCAGACGACGATGAACGCCGACGAGGTGGCGCGGCAGGTGGCCGAGCTGCGCACACGCTACGCCGTCGAGACGCAGGCCGACGTCTGCCGCGCGACGAAGGAACGCCAGGACGCCGTGCGCGCGTTCGCGGGCGATGCCATGCTGGTGCTCGGCTCCCGGACCTCCGCCAACTCGAAGCGGCTTGCGGAAGTCGCGACGGCGACGGGCAAGCGCGCGTTCTTCGCGGGCACGATGGACGAGGTGCGTGCGCTGGACTTCGCCGGCGTGCAGACGCTGGGCGTGACGAGCGGCGCCTCGACGCCGGAACGGTTCTTTGCGGACGTCGTGCGCTACCTGAAGAACGTGCCGCAGCACGTGGCGATCATCATGGACGGCAACGGACGCTGGGCGACGCGGCGCGGACAGAAGCGCGGCGAGGGACACAAGGCCGGCGCGAAGACGCTCGGCGACGTCCTCAACTGGTGCGGCGCGCGCGGCATCCGCTATCTCACGGTCTATGCGTTCTCGACGGAGAACTGGAAGCGTCCGAAAGAGGAGGTGGACGGCCTCATGTCCCTTTTCGCGCGGATGCTGAAGTCGAAGGAATCGAGTTTCCTGAAGAACGAGGTGCGCTTTCGCATGATCGGCCGGCGCGGCGACCTGTCGCCGAAGCTCCTCGCCGTCATCGCGTCGCTGGAGAAGAAGACCGCACGGTTCGAGCGTCAGTTCATCGTCGCGATTTCCTACGGCGGCCGCGCCGAGATCGTCGATGCGGCGAATGCGGCGTTGAAGCGGGGCGAGCCGCTGACGGAAGAGACGTTCCGCGCGTTCCTCTATGCGCCGGACGTGCCCGATCCCGATCTCGTCATCCGCACGAGCGGCGAGCTGCGCACGTCGAACTTCCTCCTGTGGGAGGCGGCGTACAGCGAATACTATTTCACGGACACGCTCTGGCCGGACTTCTCGGAAGCCGAGTTCGACAAGGCCCTCGCGTCCTATGCCGTGCGCCACCGCCGCAAGGGTGGGGTGTAAAGCGCGTTGCGGGCGATTGCAGACGCGGTTGACGTGCGGGCGGGAGTATGCCATAATACGCCCATTATGTTCGATCTCATGTCCATCAAAGGCCCCGCCGACGTGAAAGCCGTTCCGGCGGAGAACGTCAACGACCTCTGCGACGCGATGCGCCAGGCGCTCATCGTCCGCGCCTCGAAGCACACGGGCCATGTCGGCCCCAACCTCGGCTTCGTCGAGGCGACCGTCGCCCTGCACCGCGTGTTTGATTCGCCGACCGACAAGATCGTGTTCGACGTCTCGCACCAGTGCTATCCGCACAAGATGCTCACGGGGCGCATGCGGGCGTACGTCGACGAGGCGCACTACGACGACGTGTCGGGCTACACCGAGCCGTCCGAATCGCCGCACGACCATTTCGTCGTCGGGCACACGGCGACGAGCGTGTCGCTCGCGACAGGGCTCGCCAAGGCGCGTGACCTGCGCGGCGAGAAGTTCAACGTGATCGCCGTCATCGGCGACGGCTCGCTGTCGGGCGGCGAGGCGTTCGAGGGCCTCAGCAACGCCGCCGAGCAGGGCACGAACCTCATCGTCGTCTTCAACGACAACCAGATGTCCATCGCCGAGCCGCATGGCGGCTTCTACACGTCCCTCGCCCGTCTGCGCGCGACGAACGGCGAAGATCCCTGCAACCTCTTCAAGGCGATTGGCTTCGATTACCTCTATGTTGCAAATGGCAACGACGAGGTGGCCGTCGAGGCGGCGTTCCGCCGGGTGAAGGATGCGCCGCGCCCGGTCGTCGTGCACCTCAACACCGAGAAGGGCCACGGCTGGCAGCCCGCCGTCGCGGACAAGGAGGCGTGGCACTGGGGCATGGCCCCGTTCGATCCCGTGACGGGTGCGCCGCTCAATCCGCCGCCTGCCGGGGACGGCTGGATCGGCAGCCGCTTCGCCGACCACCTGCTCGCGAAGATGGCCGCCGACCCGAAGGTCGTCGTCGTCAACGCCGCCGTGCCCGCGATGCTCGGCTTCACGAAGGCGAACCGCGAAAAGGCCGGCCGGCAGTTCGTGGACGTCGGCATCTGCGAGGAACATGCCGTCGCGTTCGTGAGCGCCCTTGCCAAGGGCGGCGCGAAGCCCGTCTTCAGCGTCGTCTCGTCCTTCGTCCAGCGCACCTACGACCAGCTGAGCCAGGATCTCTGCATCAACGACAACCCGGCGACGATCGTCGTCACGACGGGCGGACTCGCCACGATGAACGACGTCACGCACCTCTGCTGGTTCGACATTCCGCTCCTCGCGAACATCCCGAATCTCGTCTACCTCTGTCCGACGAGCGAGAAGGAGTATTTTGCGATGCTCGACTGGTCTATCGACTACGCGCAGCACCCGGTCGCGATTCGCGAGCCGTCGAACGGCGTGCGCGAGAACGACGTCACGATCCTTTCGGACTATTCGGGCCCGATTCGCTACGACGTCACGCGGCGCGGACGGGACGTGGCGATTCTCGGCCTCGGCAACTTCTACAAGTTGGGCACGGAACTCGCGGACGCGCTCGCGGCGAAGGGCGTCTCGGCGACGCTCATCAATCCGCGCACGGCGTCGGAACTCGACGTCGCGGCGCTGGATGCGCTCCAGGCTGACCACCGCCTCGTCGTCACGCTGGAGGACGGCGCGATCGACGGCGGCTTCGGCGAGAAGGTCGCGCGGCACTTCGGGCCGACGGACATGAAGGTTCTCGTGCGCGGCGCGGCGAAGAGGTTCGCCGACCGCTACGACGTTGCGGACTTCCTCGCGGCGAACCGCCTCACCGTGCCGCAGCTCGTGGCCGACGTCGAAGCGCTGACGTGACGGTTGCGGAGGCTGATTGGGGATCATGTGCGCCGTGAAGACGAGAACCCGTTTCGCGCTGGTTGCGCTGCTGCTCCCGTGGGTCGCACAGGCCGAACGGGAGATGTCGATTCGTGAGTTTTCGGACGAGATCCGGGCGCGTGTCGTCGATCGGGTCACCGAGGCGCTGGCCCTTCCGCAGGCGGCGACGGCCGAGATCACGGGCGTCGTGACGTTCGTCGGCGAGGACAGCCTTTTCCTGCAGCGCGACGACGACGGGCTGAAGATCGAGACGGACGGGGCGGAGACGAGGCTGTGCGCGGGCGATGTCGCGACCGTCTCCGGCGAGCCGTCCCTGGAGGGCGGGCGCATCGTCCTGCGGGCGAAGCGGGTCGAGAAGGACGGTTCGGAGCCGCTGCCGCCGCCGCGCGCCGTCACGGCGGACGACCTTGTGGCCGCCGCGCGCGACGGGAGGGACGTCAACTGGCTGCGCGTCTCGCTGGAAGGGCGCGCCCTCGGCCTGACCGAACACGGCTTCGCGCTCGACGTCGCGGGCGTTCCCGTCAACGTGATGTGCGCGGATGTCCCCGGCTTCCTGTCCGACGCGGCGCACACGCGCCCGAAGCTCCGCGTGACCGGCGTCCTGGAACAGATGCTCGATCCGTCCGTCTTCCTCGGACGAGAAGGCTACGTGATGGGCGTGAAGCTCAACGCAATGGGGGCGGACGTCACGCTCGTGCCGGATCTGGCCTATTACGCGGCGCGGCGGACGCGGCGCTTCATTTACGGGGCGACAGCCGTCTCCGTGGCGCTGGCGGCGCTCATCTGCGTCCTCGCGGTTCTCGCAATCCGCCAGCAGAAGCGGCTCTTCCGCTCGCGGACGCTGATGGCCGAGCGCAAGCGCATGGCGGACGACCTCCACGACACGATCGAGCAGCATCTCGTCGGCGCGGGCATGCTGATGAAGCTGGGGCAGCTGAAGGCGGCCGAAGACGTGCTGGTGCGGGCGAAGCGCGAGATCCGCGACATCGTCTGGGGGCTCAAGAACGACGACATGATGCGGCTCTCGCCGGCGGACATGCTGCGGCAGCTCGCGCACGCCGAGAACACGAAGGGGCTCTGCCGCGTCGATACGCGCCTCGCGGGGCTTCCGGCGAAGATGGACGCGGCGCAGATGCGCGACCTCTCGCTCGTCGTGCGGGAGGCGATCGGCAACGCGATCAAGCACGGCGGCGCGAAGAAGATCGCGCTGACGGCGGATCCGCACGGGACGGGCGGCTGGCTGTTGCGTGTCGCGAACGACGGCGCGCCGTTCGATCCCGCGACGGCGCCGGGCGCGGCGGAGGGGCACTTCGGGCTGGAGGGCATGCGCCAGCGGGCCCGCCGCCTCGGCGCGGGGCTGTCCTTCTCGCGCCGCGACGGCTGGACAGTCCTCACGCTGGAAAAGGCGGCGTGCCAGTAATGGGTGTCGCGAATTGCGACTCCGACATCCTGCGCGACAGTCGTCACAGCAGCAAGATTGCTTTCGCTAAACACGGAGATGACGGAGAGGCGGAGACACGGAGACCTTTACATGATTCACGAAACATGAAGTCAACCCCGATGCCGTCCTGCCTGCCTGTGACTCGCACCTCCGCGTCTCCCAGTCTCCGCTTCCTCCGCGTTCAGCGCCGCAGGCATTCTCGCGCAGGGAATGGAATCTCGCAGTTGTGCTGAAATGCGGCGGACGACTTTTTGATATAATCTTCGTCACATATGGATGACTATGAACTTCTCGATTCGGGGGACGGGCGCAAGCTGGAGCGCTTCGGGCGCTACGTCCTGGCGCGTCCGTGTTCCCAGGCGCTGTGGCGGCCGGCGAAAAGCCCGGCGGACTGGGCGCGCGCCGACGCCGCCTTCGACCGCGAAGACGGCAACCGCTGGCACGGGCGCGCGAACCTGCCGAAGGACTGGCAGATCGAAACGGTCGGGCTCCGCTTCAGGCTCGGCGGCACGGACTTCGGACACCTCGGCATCTTCCCCGAGCAGCGCGCGCAGTGGAAGTGGATCAGGGAAAAAGTAAGAAGTAAGAAGGAAGAAGGAAGAAGAAGGGAAGAAGGGAAAAGGACGGAAGAGGGAAGAGGGATGAGCGAGGGGAACGGGGTGCGCGTCCTCAACCTCTTCGCGTATTCCGGCGGCAGCACGTTGGCGGCGGCGCAGGGCGGCGCGGAGGTCTGTCATCTCGACGCCTCGAAGGGCATGGTCGACTGGGCGCGCGAGAACGCGCGGCTGAACGGCCTCGCCGAGCATCCGATTCGCTGGATCGTCGATGACGCGCACAAGTTCATGCGGCGCGAGATCCGGCGCGGGCGGAAGTACGAGGCGGTCATTCTCGATCCGCCGACGTTCGGACGCGGCGCGGGCGGCGAGATGTACAAGATCGAGCGCGACCTCCAGGAGACGCTGGGGCTGGTGAAGGAGCTTCTCTCCGACCGTCCGGCGTTCGTGCTGTTCTCGTCGCACACGCCGGGGCTTTCCGAGGTCGTGGCGCAGAACATCTTGGGGCAGCTGTTCCCGTCCGCGCGGCTGGAGGCGGGCGAGATGCTGCTCGAAGGGCGTGCGCTTCCCTGCCCCAGCGGCATCTACTGTCGCGCGGTCTGGTAGCCGTCCGTCGTCAGGCGCGGTCGTCACGGCGCCAGTCCCGCATGGTCATGCCGTAGCGGAGGCGGAAGTGCCGCGTGAGGTTCGAGAGGTCGCGAAAGCCGCAGTCGCGGGCGATGCGGGCGATTGGCGCGCGGCTCTCCTCAAGTCGGCGGACGAGTTCCGCGAAGCGGCGCGCGGCGAGGGCTTCCGACACGCTTTCGCGCTCGAACTGCCGGAAGCGCAGGTTGAGCAGCTGGCGCGAGACGCCGAGCTCGCGCGCCACGTCGCCGACGTTCCATCCTTTCGTCGCGTAGCGGTCGATGAGGTCGTGGGCGCGGTCGATCAGACGGGCGGCGGGCGTGATCGGCGCGGTCGATTCGCGGCGGACGATCTCGCGGTGCGTCCACGGCAGCAGCGATGCGGCGTTCGTGCGCCGTCCGTTCATCATCTTCTCCAGCTCGCGGGCGACGAGTTCGCCCTGCTGCTCCGTCACGAAGCGGATGCTGGAGAGGGGCGGCGCCGTGTGTGTGCAGAGCGTCGCGTCGTCGTCCGTGCCGAGCACGGCGGCCTGTCGCGGCACGTCGATCTTGGCGGCGCGGCAGGCCGAGAGGACGCGCGTGGCGAGAAGGTCGGTCGCGGCGTAGAGGGCGAACGGACGCGGCAGGTCCGCGAGCCATGTGACGAGCGGCGCGTCCTTCTCCGTGTTCAGGGCGTTCGGCGACGGAAAGACGGCGCAGGTGCGCCCGGCGGCCTTCAGCGCGACAGTGAACCCCGCCTGCCGGCGCACCGACCAGCGTTCGCCGCCCGGCGACGGCACGAAGACGAACGTGCGGAAGTTTCCGACGGACAGCAGATGCTGTGCGGCAAGCTCCCCGATGCCCTCGTCGTCCACGCGGATGAGGTGTAGGTCATGTCCGCGCGGCATGTCGGGGTCGATGACCGACTCGATCGAGACGATGGGGACGCGCGCGGCGACGAGCCGGCGCCATGTGTCCGCGTCAAGGTGCTGGAACACGATGAAGCCGTCGATGCCGTCCGCCAGCGTGTCGGCAATCGCCGCCGCCGTGGCCTGCCGCTCGATCAGCTTGATCTGCCAGTCGGAGGCATGCCGCAGAAAGCGCAGGATGCCCTCAAGGCGGGCGCGCCCGGTCGCGTGATCCATGCGCACGATGACGGCGACCTTGCGAAGGCGCGGCGGAACAGGGGGCTGATGGTATGCTTTCTTCATGGCAGGACAGTATACCATAAAGCCACTTCGGCTGTTTGTCAAAAAGCAGATTTTCTGATAGGCAAAAAGCAGAGCGCGATATGGTATCATATCGAGTGTTGAGAACAAGCTATGGACACACACTCGAACATCTGCACATTTGACAGCCGCGTGGCGCTTGTGACGGGCGCGGCGGTCGGCTTCTTCGGGTGCGGCGGCAATGTGCTGGGCGCGCTCGGCCCCGGATTGCTCGGCGGCCTGAACGGGCTCTTCGGCATGCGGGCGTCGCTCGCCTCGCTCGCGGTCTTCGCCCTCGCCGGCGCGCTCGTCATCCTCCTTGCACGGCAAAACTTTAACCACTTGAGAAAGGAACTGAAACCATGATTGCTCCTCTGCTGATGCTGTCCGCCGCGTTTGCGCTGCCGACGGCGGAGTTCGCGCGCTACCACGAGAAGATCACCGGGAAGCCGCCCGCCGACGGACTCGTCACGTTCGCCGTCGATCCGGCGGTGTCCGCCTCCGGCAAGGACGCCTATGCGATTACGTCCGACGGCGCGGGCGCGAAGATCGTCGGCTCGAACGTGCGGAGCGTCTGGTACGGCCTCTACGACCTCCTGGAGCGGCGCGGCGGCTGCCGCTGGTTCTGGGACGTCGATGTCGTGCCGCAGAGGGACGCGATTGACCTTTCCGGCCTCGACGTGAAGGAGGAGGCGCATTTCGAGTACCGGGGCATCCGCTATTTCGCGCACCGGGGCCTCACGCGCTTCCAGGCCGAGCATTGGGGGCCTCAGGAGTGGAAGCGCGAGATCGACTGGTGCCTCAAGCGGCGGCTCAACGTTTTCATGCTGCGCATCGGCCAGGACGACCTCTTTCAGCGCGCCTACCCGGACGTCGTGCCGTACCCGGACGCCGCGAAGACCCCGTTCGACGCAGGCAAGGGGTTCGACAACCGCACGCTCTTCTGGCCGCTTGACTACCGCGGCCGCCTCCGCCTGAACGTGCAGAAGTACGCGTTCGACCGGGGCCTGATGGCGCCAGAGGACTTCGGCACGATGACCCACTGGTATTCGCGCACGCCCCGCGAGTTCCTTGAGAAGATGAATCCGCCGTTCCTGCCGCAGACGACGAAGAGCTATTCGGAGCCGAACGGCCTCGTCTGGGACATCCGCGACGACCGCTGGGTCGACGCCTACTGGAAGCTGACGCAGACGGCGGTCGAGGCGTACGGACAGGGCCGCGACAGGCAGGAGCTCCTCCACACGCCCGGCCTCGGCGAGCGGCGGTGCTTCACGAACCGTGCGGACAACCTCAGCCTCAAGGTCACGGCGCTGAAGAAGTTCCTCGACCGCGCCCACCGCGAATATCCGAACGCGAAGAACCTCATCGCCGGCTGGGACTTCTACTACACGTGGAATCCCGACGAGGTCCGGTCGCTCCTGAAGGAGCTCGATCCGGCGCGCGACATCATCTGGGACTACGAGGGGGACGCGACGCGCGACTACCGTCCCGAAATGAAGGCGCTTGGCGGCAACAACTTCACGAAGTGGGGCGTCATCGGCAAGTTCCCCTACACCTACTCGATGTTCCTCGCCTACGAGAGCGCGCTCGACGTGCGCGCGAACTACCCGGTCATCGAGGCGCGGCAGCGGCTCGTGCAGAATGACCCGTTCTGCAAAGGCTTCATCCTCTGGCCGGAGGCGAGCCACACGGACGCGCTTGCGCTACGCTTCTTCACGGCGAACGCCTGGTCGGACAGACCCCTCGGACACGAAGCCGTGCTGGACGAGTTCTGCGCGAGCCGTTACGGCGACCAGGCCGAGGCGATGAAGCGCATTTGGCGGAAGGTCATTCCGATGGGTCCGCTCCTCAACTGGGGTCGCAGCTACGGCACGCTCTTCTGCGGCACGACGCTCGGCGCGTTTCCGCACCCGGACGTCTATGGCCCCGGCACCGAAAGCCGTTGGGAGGCGGCGCTCGCCGACGTGCGGTCGGTCTTCGCCGCGCTGGCCGAGATCCGCTGGGAAGGCGAGGCGATCCGCCGCGACGCGGTCGATCTCGCGCGCACGGCGCTCGACCGCTGGCTGATCCACGACGCGCGGCGGTTCGACCGCGCCTTCGCGGCGTGGCGGCGCGGCACGGCGGACGGCGCGGGCCTCGCGGCACGTGCGGCGGAACTCGCACGCCGGGCGGACCTGATGGCGGACGTGCTCGCGAGCCACACCGACTATTCGCTCTGGGAGTCGTATCTGCGGCTCGATGCGGTCAAGAAGGTGACGAACCCCGACTTCCCGCGCGTGCTGCTCGACAACGCCGCGAACGACTACTGTCGCAGCCACCAGTACGAGCTCGCGCGCCACCTCTACGCGCCGCGTGCGCACCGCTTCGCCGAGAAGGCCGCCGCGCTGCTCGCGGCGGGCGACCGCACGACGCCGCTGAAGCTGGCGCCGTGCGAGGCCGAGGTCGAGGCCCTGCGGACGCGTCCGCTCGACTCGCTGAAGCCGACGGCGCCGCGCACGCCGGAACGCTTCCGCGCGCTCATGCGCACGCTCGCCGCCGCGTCCGAGCCGACGCCCGTGCGCGCGGACGGCTGGGCGGTCGTCTGGGCGAAGGACGGCACGGCGCGGACGAATGCGGTGGTCGGCGTGCGGCAGGCGGACGGCGGCTGGCGCTACACGGTGCCGGCTGGCGACGCGACCGGCGCGCGGGACGTCGATCTCCACGTCGGCTGCGCGCAGGCGCGCGTCGGGGACGACGGCTACTGGGTGAGCCAGCGCGGCGTTCTCGGCCATTTCACGCGCCCGAAAGGCTCGTGGCAGCAGCTGCGCAACTGGCTGACGCTGCCCTACTACGGCATGAAGACGCCGCAGGGCTCGTTCCTCGCGGTCGTCGAGGGAATGCGCTTCGAGTACAACCAGCGCGTGACGTCCGAGGGCGGCGTCTACCGCGCGTTCCCGCGCTGGCGCATCGAGGACACGGGGATTGACGCCTACGAGGACATGAGCGTCGTCGTCTACGACCTGCCGAAGGGCGCGGGCTACAACGAGATGGCCAAGGCGTTCCGCCGCTACAAGGAGGCGCGCGACCCGGAGATCAGGCCCCTGAAGGAACGCGCGAAGACAAGGCCGCACCTGCTGAAGCTCGCGCGCGCCGTGACGGTGCGCCAGCAGTGCGCCGCGAAGCCGTTCAAGCGGCCGGACGACGCGCGCGACTTCACGCCGGAGACGGAGCATCCCGTCCGCTGCATCTGCTCGTTCGACGAGATGCTCGAAAACCTGAAGAAGCTCAAGGCGCGCGGCGTGGACGACCTCTCCGTCGTCGTCGCGGGCTGGCAGACGGGCGGCTACGACGGACGCGCCCCGGCGGTCTTTCCCGTGGAAGAGGCTGCGGGCGGCGAGGCCGGGCTGCGGCGGCTCATCGCGGGCGCGAAGGAACTCGGCTACATCATCGACGCGCAGGAGAACTACACCGACTGCTACACCGTCTCGCCGCTCTGGGACAACGGCAGCATCGCCTGTCTCGGCACGAAGGGGCTGGACGTGAACGGCTCCTGGTGCGGCGGCAGGGCCTACAACCTCTGCCTCCGCAACGCCTGGGACGTGCAGGGCTTCATGCCGGACAGCCTGCGGCGCGCGGCCGACCTCGGCTTCTGGGGCGCCCACTACATCGACGTCTTCTCCAGCGCGTTCCCCTACCGCTGCCTCGCCCCCGGACACGCGGCGACGCGCCCCCAGCAGCTCCAGTACATGCTCAAGGCCGCGCGCCTCTGCCGCGACCGCTTCGGCGGCTTCGCGAGCGAGTGCTGCGGCGACTGGCTCGTCGGCTACGTCGACTACATTAACTACGCGACGCCGCGCATGCGCGACCAGCGCGACGCGCGCGCCGCCGGACGCAAGACGCTGGAGGACAAGATCGTGCCGTTCTGGGAACTCGCGTTCCACGACGTCGTCCTCTCCAATCCGGATCGCGTCACGCAGGGCGTCCTCTCGCCGCGCGACAACCTGATCCTCGTGGAGTTCGGCGGACGACCCATCTTCTACTCGTTCGGCGACCGCAACATCCCCGCCATCGCGGCGGCCTATGAGCAGTTCAAGGGGCTTCGCCACCTGCAGCTGGAGGAGATGACGCGGCACGACGAGCTGACGCCGGGCCTTGTGCGCGTCCGCTACGGGAACGGCGAGACGATCTACGTCAACCACGCGAACCGTCCGCAGACGGCGGACGGCCTCGCCGTCCCCGCGCAGAGCTTCCGCCTTGTCACGCCAAACCAGTCAAACTGAACGAAAGGAAAAACAGCCATGAAAACGAGACTCATCCTGTCCCTTGCCCTTGTCGCGGCAGTCTTCGGCGCCCGCGCCGAAAACACGGTCGAACCCGTCATCGACGGCGACACCTGGACGTTCACCGTCGCAAGCGGCACGGTGACCTACACGTCTACGATCTCCGGCGCCGTCCGCCTCGTCAAGGAAGGCGCGGGTATGCTTGACCTCGGCACGGACGCCAACGTGTTCACGGGCGGAATCGTCGTGAACGGCGGCACGCTGCGCGGCTCGTATGCCGCGCTCGGCGGACGCGGCACGGACACGCCGCCGCACGCGCGGATCGCGGTCGCGGACGGCGCGACGCTGACGATTGCCGACACGGCGGGTTCGGGCGGCACGTCGGCGCTCGCGACGACGCTGGAGGTGTCCGGCGCGGGCGCGGACGGACGCGGCGCGGTGCAGCGGTCGGGCACGAACGCCGGCTCGCGGCACGGGCTTTTCCCGAACGTGATCCTGAAAGGCGACACGACGCTGGGCGCGGACGCCCGGTGGGGTTTCGGCGGGCCGAAAGGCTGCGCGCTGGACATGGGCGGACACCGCCTGACGATTCGCGCGAGCGCGCAGATGTTCGAGTTCTATACTACTGGCACGACCGTGACGAATCCCGGCGACATCGACGTGGCAGAGGGCACGATTCTCATGCAGAAGCCGCTCGGCGGCGAGGCGTTCGGCGATCATGCGCTGCGCTTCGCGGACGGCACGTCGATGAGCCTCTACGGCACGGACGTGACATGGCCTGTCGTCGCGGCGGGAGCGGCCACGGTTTCGGTGACGAAGAAGGACGACGCGCAGAACACGCTGCGGGAAGCCGTCACGTTCGGATCGGGCCTGACGTGGGCGGCGAACAATGCGGCGTTCGTCTCGACGCTTGCGGGCGCGCTGGACGGCCCCGGCGTCTTCCGCGTGAAAGGCCCCGGCACGTTCTGCGTGACGGGCGGCCTGTCGCGCACGGTGGGTGCGCTCACGGTCACGAACGCCACGCTTGCGCTGAAGGACGCCGGGACGTTCGCCGTCACGAACCGCACGGTCGGTGCGACCGGCTTCACGCCGACGGACGCGGCGGCCCTCGTGCAGGGGACGTGGGCGAACGTGGCGCGTCTCGCGGTGACGGGGGCGACCACGTTCACGATGCCCGCGTCCGCCAACGGCACGACGGCGGACACGGAAAAGCGCCATCTCATGGTCGGGCGCGACAGGGACACTTTCGGCGTCCTCGAAATCGGTGCGGGCGCGACGGTTTCCAACGACCTGAACGTCGGGCGTTTCGCGGGCAGTGTCGGCGCCGTCTACCTGAACGGCGGCACGCTGTTCTGGCGCGGCGGCTCCCAAAACCAGGGCTGGCTCGGGCAGGCGGGTGCGGGCTACCTTGCGGTGAACGCGGGGGCGTTCGCGTCGGAGGGCTTCATTACGATGGGACGCGCGGGCGTCGGCATCGTCCGCCAGCGCGGCGGGCGCGTGGACATGACGGCCGCGAACGCCCTGTCGCTGCGCCTTGCGCGCGAAAGCGGCTCGTATGCCCACTGGCACCAGACGGGCGGCACGTTCACGGGGGCGCATCATGCCGTTCTCTGCCATGCGGACGCGCTGCTGAACCAGAAGGACGTGGAGGCCGTCCTCACGGTGGCGGGCGACGGCACGTCGTTTGCGCTCGCGTCGGGCAAGTCGGTGATCGCCTACGTCTCGTCCAACGCCGTCACGAGCGTCCTGAACGTGCGGGACGGCGCGACGCTCGCCTGTGCGAAGATCTTCAAGGAGCGCATGGGGAAGGTCAACGACACGACGGCGACGCCGAACTTCGGCGACGAATCGTTCCGGGCCGCGACGGCGAACGCGAAGCTCTACGTGAACGTTGACGGCGGCGTCCTGAAGACGCTGAACAACGGCGTGTTCTTCCAGAACAATTTCGGGACGTACGACGACCCTGACCGCGTGACGGTCTACGCGGGCGGTCTCACGGTGGACACGGCGGAAGCCGCCGCGAAGGGCGACGTGGACTGGAATGTGCCCATCCGGAAACCGTCCGGGAACGTCCTCCTTGCCGTCTCGCTGCCGACGGACGCGGCGTTCGAGAACAGGTACGCCGCGCCGCCGCGCGTGGTGATTGCGGGTGTGAACGTCCATGGCGCGACGGCGGCGGCGGAGCTGGACGAGGCGACGGGGACATTGACCGGCATCACGGTGACGAGTCCCGGCAACGACGTGCCGGACGGCCTCACGGTGACGATCGCGTCCGGCGACGGAAAGAGGACGTTCGCCTGTCCGTTCACCGTCGGCGCGCCCGCGACGTCCGGCGGACTCGTCAAGCGCGGGGCGGGACGGCTGAAGCTCTCGATGCCGAAGGAGACGCCCAACACCTATGAAGGCGCGACGACGGTCGAAGGCGGCGCGCTCGAATTCGTCTCCGACACGTATCCGGCGGGTTCGCCGCTCGTCCTGAAGGGCGGCGAAATCCGCTTTGTCGGCGGCTGGGAGCGCACCGTGCCGTCGATCGAGGGGTTTGGCACGGTCACGATGGACGGCTCCGGGTCCGTCACGGTGACGGACGAGCTGCGCCTTTCCTGTGCCGACCTATTCGGGGAGGGACGGACGCTCGCGGTCGGACGGCTGCGCTTCGCCGAGGGCGCGAAGCTCGTCGTCACCGATCCGGAGAACCTGTCCGCCTACGCGGGACGGGACAAGGCGGCGTTCCTCTCGTCTGCGGCGAAGCTGGAGGGGCCTGTCCCCGCGCTGGCGCTCGACACGGCGGCCTATGGCCGCTGGGTCTGCCGCAAGTCCGCCGACGGCAAGTCCCTCCGCTTCGGCCCCGCGAAAGGCACGCTGCTGATCATCCGCTGATTATGGTATACTACTCGCCGAAGGACTGCCGCGCGAAGTCGCCGCGCAGTCCGCAACCACCAAACAGGAAAGGAACAGGAAAATGAGCAAATGGGTGTGCCCGGTCTGCGGGTACGTGTATGAAGGCGAGACGCCGCCGGAGAAGTGTCCCCAGTGCGGCGTTCCGGGGTCGAAGTTCACGAAGCAGGGCGAAGGCCTCAACTTCGTCGCGGAGCATCATGTCGGCGACGGCATCGTCGAGGACGCGGAGGTGACGCAGGGCCTCAAGGATCATTTCAACGGCGAGTGCTGCGAAGTCGGCATGTACCTCGCGATGTCCCGCCAGGCCGACCGCGAGGGCTATCCCGAAGTCGCCGAGGCGTACAGGCGCATCGCGTTCGAGGAGGCCGAGCACGCGGCGAAGTTCGCCGAGCTTCTCGGCAAGACGATCGACGTCGTGACCGACTCGACGAAGGAGAACCTCCGCCGCCGGATGGAGGCCGAGTGCGGCGCGACCGCCGGCAAGATGGCGATCGCCGCGCGCGCGAAGCAGCTTGGCTATGACGCGATCCACGACACCGTCCACGAGATGGCGAAGGACGAGGCGCGCCACGGCAAGGCGTTCCAGGGCCTCTACAACCGCTACTTCAAGTAAGCAAGGCGGCGGTCAGCAAGCCGTCGGTCTGCGGCGCAAAGTAGACCCCGACGGGCGGTTTTTGGTATACTACCCTTTTCGAGGGACGGAATCCCTCGGAAAGGTTTTTTTCTAGACATGAAGCGCGACGACATCGACAAGGTTCTCATCATCGGCTCGGGCCCGATCGTGATCGGGCAGGCGTGCGAATTCGACTATTCCGGCACACAGGCCTGCAAGGCGCTCCGCGCCTGCGGCTACAAGGTCGTCCTGGTGAACTCCAACCCCGCGACGATCATGACCGATCCCGTGATGGCCGACGCGACCTACATCGAGCCCCTCAACGAGGCGCGGCTGGAGCAGATCATCGCGAAGGAGCGTCCCGACGCGATCCTGCCGAACCTCGGCGGCCAGACGGGCCTCAACCTCTCGATGGAGCTTGCGAAGAAGGGCATTCTCGACAAGTACGGCGTGAAGGTGATCGGCGTCAACCTCGACGCGATCGAGCGCGGCGAAGACCGCGAGATCTTCAAGGAGACGATGACGAAGCTCGGCATCGAGACGCCGAAGTCGGGCATCGTCCATTCCGTCGAGGCGGCGGTCGAGCTTGTCGAGAAGGAGATCGGCTACCCCGTCGTCGTGCGGCCGGCCTACACGATGGGCGGTTCGGGCGGCGGCTTCTGCTACAACGTCGAGGAGCTGCGCACGATCTGCGCGCGCGGCCTTGACGCCTCGCTCACCCACCAGTGCCTCATCGAGGAGTCGATCCTCAACTGGGAGGAGCTGGAGGTCGAGGTCGTCCGCGACGCGAAGAACCAGATGATCTCCGTCTGCTTCATCGAGAACATCGACGCGGTGGGCGTCCACACGGGCGACAGCTTCTGCGCCGCGCCGTTCCTCACGATCTCGAAGGAGCTGGAGCGGAAGCTCCAGCGCGACGCCTTCCGCATCGTCGAGGCGATCGGCGTCATCGGCGGCTGCAACGTGCAGTGGGCGCACGACCCGAAGACGGGGCGCGTCGTCATCATCGAGATCAACCCGCGCACGTCGCGCTCGTCGGCCCTCGCCTCGAAGGCGACGGGCTTTCCGATCGCGCTCGTCTCGGCGAAGCTCGCGGCGGGCATGACGCTCGACGAGATGCCCTATTGGCGCGACGGGACGCTCGAGAAGTACACGCCGGACGGCGACTACGTCGTCCTCAAGTTCGCGCGCTGGGCGTTCGAGAAGTTCCGCGCCGTCGAGGACAGGCTCGGCACGCAGATGAAGGCCGTCGGCGAGGTCATGTCCATCGGCAAGACCTACAAGGAGGCGTTCCAGAAGGCGATCCGCGCGCTGGAGCGCGGCCGCGCGGGCCTCGGCTTCGTGAAGAACTTCCACGACCTCTCGCTCGACGAGCTGCTGAAGCTCCTGTCCGTGCCGAATTCCGAGCGCCACTTCCAGATGTACGAGGCCCTGCGCAAGGGCGCGACGGACGACCAGATCTTCGTCCGCACGGGCGTGAAGGCCTACTTCGTGCAGCAGATGCGCGAACTCGTCGAGGAAGAGGAGGAGATCCTGCGCCACAAGGGCGGCTTCCTGCCGGACGACCTGCTCGTCCGGGCGAAGCGGGACGGCTTCTCCGACAAGTACCTCTCGCAGCTTCTCGGCGTGCCCGAGAAGGACATCCGCGCCCAGCGCAAGGGGCTCGGCTGCGTCGAGCGCTGGTTCGCCGTGCCCGTCTCCGGCGTCGAGGGCCAGGCGTACTACTATTCGACGTACAACGACCCGAAGCCGGGCGCGGCGGCCGCGTTCGGCGAGGCGCCGGTCTCGGCGAACCCGAAGAAGGTGATGATCCTCGGCGGCGGGCCGAACCGCATCGGCCAGGGCATCGAGTTCGACTACTGCTGCTGCCATGCCGCGCTCGCGATGCGGAAGATGGGCTACGAGACGATCATCGTCAACTGCAACCCGGAGACGGTCTCGACGGACTACGACACGTCCGACAAGCTCTACTTCGAGCCGGTCACGGTCGAGGACGTCCTCCAGATCTACGAGGCGGAGAAGCCGATGGGCGTGATCGTCCAGTTCGGCGGGCAGACGCCGCTCAACATCGCGCGCGGCCTTCAGGAGGCCGGCTGCCGGATTCTCGGCACGTCCGTCGACTCGATCGACGACGCGGAAGACCGCGACCTCTTCCACTCCATCATGGATCGGCTCGGCGTGCCGATGCCGGAGTCGATGATGGCGAGCGACATCGACGGCGCGCTCGCGTGCGCCGCGAAGCTCGGCTACCCGCTCATCATCCGCCCGTCGTTCGTCCTCGGCGGACGCGGCATGGAGGTCATCTACGACGAGCAGCTGCTGCGCGAGTACGTCGCGAAGGCCGTGGGCGTGACGCCGGACCGTCCGCTCTACCTCGACCGCTTCCTCTGCCACGCGATGGAATGCGAGGCGGACGCGCTGTCGGACGGCACGGACATCTTCATCCCGGCGATCATGCAGCACATCGAGTACGCGGGCGTCCACTCCGGCGACTCGGCGTGCGTGCTGCCGCCGGAAGGCATCTCGAAGCGCAACCGGCAGACGATCCTCGACTACACGCGGCGCATCGCCAAGGAGCTCAAGGTCGTCGGCCTCATGAACATGCAGTTCGCGATCGAGTTCACGAAGGACGACCCGGAGGGCAAGGTCTACGTGATCGAGGCGAACCCGCGCGCGTCGCGCACGGTGCCGCTCGTCTCGAAGGTCGGCGGCGTGCAGATGGCCGGCATCGCGACGAGGCTGATGCTCGGCGAGACGGTGAAGGGCCTCGGCCTGGAGCAGGAGAAGCACGTCATCCCCTACTTCGGCGTGAAGGAGGCGGTGCTGCCGTTCGACAAGTTCCCGGAGGTCGACCCCGTCCTCGGGCCGGAGATGCGCTCGACGGGCGAGGTGCTGGGCCTCGCGGACACGTTCGGGCTCGCGTATTTCAAGTCGCAGGAGGCGGCGGGCGCGCCGTTGCCGACGAAGCCCGGCAAGGTGCTCGTCTCGCTTTCGGAGAAGGTGGACGAGGCGGCGGACGCGGTGAAGCGGCTCGCGGACATCGGCTTCACGGTCTTCGCGACCGAGGGCACGGCCGCGTGGCTGCGCGCGCACGGCGTCGCGGCCTACGTCATCGCCAAGATCGGCGAGGGGCGTCCCGACTGCCTGGACGTCATCAAGAACCGCGAAGTCTCGCTCATCGTCAACACGCCGTCCGGGCGTCGTGACGCGCGGGCGGACGACAGCCGCATCCGCCAGAGCGCGATCAAGTACAAGCTGCCGTACCTGACGACGCTGGCGGCGGTGCGCGCGGCGGCGGAGGGCATCGCGGCCGCGATGAGCGGCAAGGGCGAAGTCCGCTCGCTGCAGAGCTACCACGCCGCCATCGGCGCGTAGCGGCGAACGTACCTTGGCGTATTCTGACTTCTGCGGTGACGGCGTTCGGTCGATTGTGGTATAATGCGCTTCATGAACATTCAAGCGGTGGCACTTGTCGGTCTGATGTCGGTTATCGTCCCGGTGGCGACGGCGCGGGAGGCCTCGTTCGCGTCGTTCGACGCGCGGGCCAGGGCGGGCGAACGCCTCACGGTCGTCTTCTTCGGCGGCTCGCTCACGTGGAGCGCGAACGCCACCGAGCCGAACGTGACGGGCTTTCGCGGCCTCATGGCGAAAGGGCTGACGGAGCGCTATCCGGCGGCGCACTTCACGTTCGAGGACGCGGCGATCGGCGGCACGGGCTCGAACCTCGGCATGTTCCGGCTGGAGCGCGATGTCCTCGCGAAGGACCCCGACCTCGTGTTCCTCGACTTCTCGTGCAACGACGGCGGCGAGAACACGTCTCTGCCGAACACCTGCTGCTACGAATTCCTGCTGCGCGAGATGATCGGACGCGGCATCTGCGTCCAGCAGATGTTCTTCACGTTCCGCGACTGGACGAAACCCGGCGCCGTGCCGTCGCGGGCGCATCCGCGCCGCGACGTCTACCGGCAGCTCGCCCGCGCCTACGGCACGCCCGTCGGCGACGTCTACGAGACGGATCTCTGGAAGCGGCTCAACGCGGGGTCTGTCCCCATCGAGACGGTCTGGCCGCTCGACGGCGGACACCCCGACGACGCGGGCTACCGCATGTTCGCGGACGCGGGGCTGGCCGGCTTTGACAAGGGCGTACGCGACGGCGCGGTCTGCCGTGTGCCGGAAAAGCCGGTGTTCGGCACGGTGCGGGACGTGCGGCGCGTGAACCCGGCCGAGGGTGCGCTGCCGCCGGGTTGGACGCGCGCGCTGACCTATCGCACGTCGGCGTGGTACGACGGCCTCTCCTCGCGTTGGATGGGCGACGTCGCCGTGTTTTCGGGGACGGCGCGGTCGCCGCTGACGGTCACGGCGACGGGCAACTTCTTCGGCCTCTTCGGCGAGGGCGACAACGCGGCGGTGGCGTTCACGGTCTCGGCGGACGGCAAGCCGGTCTTTCAGGGCAAGGCTTCCACGGGTGTCGGGCGGCTCTTCGTCTGGCGCAGCGTGCGGCTTGACGACTGGGCGGACGGCGCGCGCCGCACCCACACCTTCACGGTTAATCCGATTCCGTCGGCGGACGGGAAGGGCGAGCTGCGCATCGGCTCGATCTGCACGGCGACGATTGTGCCTGTCGTGCCGGATGCGCGCCTGTCGTCAGCCGCCGCGTCGGGCGACGCGCTGGAGAAGCTCGACCATGCGCGCGGCGGGGAGTAAACGGAGAAAGACTTCCGCATTCCATGTTTCGCATCGACATCATCAGCGTCCAGCCCCGCATGTTCGAGGGATTCCTGACGGAGTCCATTGTCGCGCGCGCCGTCCGCAAGGGCGCCTGCGCGGTCAACGTCGTCGACCTGCGCGACTTCGGCGAGGGCCGCTGGAAGAAGGTGGATGACAAGCCCTATGGCGGCGGTCCCGGCATGCTGATGAAGTGCGGCCCGTGGTTCGCGGCCGTCGCGCATTGCCTGGGGCCGGACGGCCCTGCGCTCGATGCCGCGAATCTGCGCGCGGCCGGCGTGCGCACGGTGATGACCGATCCGAAAGGGGCGGTCTTCTCCCAGCGGGACGCGGCGGCGTTTGCCGCGCAGGCGGTCGGTGCGCCCCCGGCGCTGCGCCAGCTCATCTTCCTCTGCGGACATTACGAGGGCTTTGACGCGCGCATCGAGACGCTGGCGACGGATCGCCGTTCGCTCGGCGACTTCGTGCTGACGGGCGGCGAACTGGCGGCGGCGGCGATGGCGGACGCGATCGTGCGGCTTCTGCCCGGCGTCTTGGGCGGCGGCCCGGCGGCGACGGCGGCGGAGAGCTTCGGTTCGGACGGCCTTCTCGAATGCCCGCAGTACACCCATCCGCCGGAATTCCGGGGAATGAAGGTTCCCGATGTCCTGCTGTCGGGCGACCACCGCAGGATCGAGGCGTGGCGCAAGGCGGAAGCGCGGCGTCTGACGGCGCGTGACAGACCCGACCTCTTGAGTGAACCGTCTGGCCCTGTGCGGCGTTAGACGAGGTAATGAAACCACTTCTCTTTTGCGCGTCGGCGCTGTCGGCTCTCGGCCTCACGGCCGCGGAAAACGTTGAAACGAACCAGGTTGCGGACCTCGGCACGGTCACGGTCGAGGCTAACGCGCTCTCGAAGTACCGTCCCGAGACGGTGACGGGCGGCACGTTCACGGGCGAGCCGCCCGAAACGCTTCCGTGTGTCGTCGACACGCTGACGGAGGACTTCATCCGCGAGCGCAACCCGACGGACATGAACGACCTGCTGCGGCAGGTGCCGGGCATCGAGACGGGCGGCACGTCGCTGCTCGTGCGCCAGCCGGGGCTCTTCTCCATTCGCGGCATGAGCGGCACGGAGCCGGCGTTCGACGGCGTGATTCCCGTCGGGCGCGGCGCGGGGCTGTTCATGGATCCGGCGATGATGGAGCGCGTCGAGATCGTGAAGGGGCCGATCGCCTCGCTGTCGGGCGGCGCGGGCGCACAGCAGAACAACAACGGCGCGGGCGGCTCGATCAACATGTACCTGAAGGGCGCGCACTTCCGCGACAGCGAGATCGCCTTCTCCGAGCAGACGTCCGTCGGGCGCAACGTCTGGCGCCAGCGCGGCATGATCGACGCGAACGAGATCGTCGTCGAGGACAAGTTCGCGGTTCGGCTTCCGGCCTCCTTCGACATCTACTCGCCCGCCTACATCTCCAGCGGCTCGCAGGAAGGGGCGCGGCCGCGCGAGCAGTACACGCTCGCGCCGTCCTTCGCTTTCAGGCCGACGGACGACGTGACCTTCGGGCTGAAGACGATGTTCGTCTCGTCCGACAGCCCGAGCTACATCGGCATTCCCGTCTGGCGGGGCAAGCCCGCCGGCGGCTATGGCTGGAACGAGTCGTCGTGCCGCCCGTCCGATCGGTCGAAGTACAGGGGGATGATGGTCAACCCCTACGTCGATTGGCAGGTCACGGATGACTGGCTTCTCAAGTTCGGCGGCGCGTTCATGTATTCGGACTGGGAGCAGAAGACGCGCGAGCCGTATGTGCCGTCGCTGCGGAGCCGGCGGAATCCGAACGGCGACATGCCGAACCAGGCCGAGTACGACCGGGTCATGAACCACTTCTACGAGACGGGGGAGTGGCTGACGGGAAAGAAGTACATGACCTCGTCATTCTCCGAGTCGAGCGCCATCCAACGCAGCTTCAACGCCTACGCGCGCTCGGTCTACACGAAGAACGAGCTGCCGTTCGGCTTCCGCAACACGTTCCTCGTCCAGCCCGACTTTTCCTACCGCGACGGCGGCGCGTTCGGCGCGGCGGTCTCCCGCTACGGCGCGACGGTGCAGGACTCAATCGGCTGGGGCTGGGTCACGCTCCTTGCGGGGCTGCGCTACGACTACTTCGTCGAGAACGCCTCGGTCGTGACGACGACGGGGCGCAACGGGACAACGACGACCGTCTACGACGAGGCGCACGCCTTCGCGTTCTCGCCGCGTGGCGGCCTCACGATCCAGCCGCTCGACTGGCTCGTCCTCTTCGGCAACGTCTCGCAGACGCAGACGCCGCAGCTCGGCCTCGTCTCGGCGGACGGCACGCGTCCGACCGACCCGTGGGTGGCGACGCAGTGGGAGACGGGGCTTCGCGTGCGTCCGCTCGAAAAGCTCTGGCTCTCGGCATCGTATTTCGACATCGACCAGAAGAACACGCCTGTCGCGGACACGGACGGCTACTACTACTTCACCGGGCACAACTCGTCACGCGGCGCCGAGCTCTCGCTTTCGGGTGACATCACCGAGAACTGGACGGTGATGGCGATGTACGCCTACACGCTTTACGTCAACCACGCGAAAAGCGGCAAGGCGGGCGAGTTCGAACGCTTCCCGCGCCACGCATTCACGCTCAACACGTCCTACCGGCTGCACAGCTTTGACGCGATCGAGGACATCGTCGTCGGGCTCGGCTACCGCTACCGTTCGATGAGCTATGCGACGATGCGCGGCGAATACGTCAACGAGAACCTGCGCTTCGATCCGAGCCACGTCTTCGACGTCAACATGTCCGTGCCGCTCTCGAAGTTCGGGTGGCGCGACGACTGGTTCCTGACGCTCGGCGTGCGCAACCTCTTCGACGAGCGGTACTTCGACACGGCGCGGCACTATTACGAGTGCTTCGCGGGCGATCCGCGCACGTTCGAGATCGGCCTGCGCGGCAAGTTCTGACAGGACTGCACGTGGACAAACGCCGATTCGACAACCCCAGTCCCCATTGACAGGCGCGGCATGATTGCGCTACAATACACGACATCGTGTGTCGTCCATTTTCTCAATCATTTTTTCCTAGTGGAGGTGTCTCATGCCCTTGAGCCGTTCGCGCGTCGGACTCTGCCTGGCCCTGCTGTGCGGGGGCGCGGTCGCGCGCGCGGACGACGCGGTCGGCATCCTCCGCGTCGACGTCGCCTCGAACGGGACGGTCGCGGTCGCCGTGCCGTTCGAGCCGCTGGCGGCCGACGGACAGGTCTCCGGCTTCCTTTCGGGCGACTTCGCGGGCGACGGCGGCGAGGGCTCCGACAGGCTCTGGCAGGTCTCCTCGCGCGACGGCTCCGTCTCGCGGTCGGTCTTCGCGGGCGGCGCATGGGCGGACGCGGCGGACGGCACCCCGTCCGCCGCGCGCGTCTCGGCCGGCGACGCGCTCGTCTTCCGTCCCGGGCCGGACGAGCCGATGTCCCTCTACGTGTTCGGGCGCGTCCCGGCGGGCGACGTCCCGGCGGCGACGCTTTTCCCCGGCTGGAACCTCCTCTCCGTCGGCTACCCGGCGACCACCGGCGCGCTTCCGCCCTTCCCCGACGGGACGGACGGCCCGTTCGACGCGGCGGGCGGCCGGCTCGACGCCGACGGCGTCCCGTGGTGGTCGGCGTTCTGGGGCACGAACGCGGCGGACGTTGCCGTATCCTGGCCGCGCCCGCGTCCCACGGACGCCCCGGACATCCTGTCGGCGGACGGCGCGCCGCGCATCGCCGCGCTTGCCGTCGACGCCGTGCGCGCCTCCGCCGCGCTGGACGTGGACACGGGCGGGCGCGTGACGGATCTCCTGCGCCGGAGCCTGGACGACGGCGACGTCGCGTCCTCCCCGTGGACGCACCTCGCCCGCCTCCCCGGCGACAGTGGCGCGGCCGCCTGGGCGGACGCGCTCCCGGACGGCGGGACCCGCGCCGTCCTCTACCTCGCCGCCGACGCGGCGCGCGACACGGACGGCGACGGGCTTCCCGACGCCGTCGAGCGCTTCGTCCACGGCACGTCGCCGCTCCTCGCGGACACCGACGGCGACGGCATCCGCGACGGGCTGGAGGTCGCCTGGGGGCTCGACCCGCTCCGCGACGAGGGGATCGGGAGCGCGCGGTTCGTCGAGACGTTCGAGTCGCCCGGCGTGGTCGCGGGTCCCCTGCACGGGCAGCGCGGCTGGCGCGCGACGCGGCCGGAGGCGGCGGTCGTGCAGACGCGGACGGCCCACGCCGGGAAGGCGGCCCTGTCGCTCTCCGGCGACGCGGACGACGGCGGCGAACCCGTCTTCGTCGAGCGCGCCGTCACGAACGCGGGCCGCGTCGTCTGGATCGACGCCTGGCAGCTCGCGCAGGCGGCTCATCCCTCCGCCCTCGCCGCCCCCGCCGACTTCGCGGGCTGCTACTGCTTCGCGGCGGACGGCTCGGTGCTGATGCTGGACGGCGGCGCGTGGCGGACGAACGCCGTGCGCGCCGTCCGGCTCGGGGCGTGGGTGCGCGTGACGTTCCGGCTCGACTACCCGAACCGGCTCTGGGACCTCTACGTCGACGGCGTCCTCGCGGGGCGGGACCTGCGCATGGGCGGCGGCCCGGCCGCGTTCCGGGGGATCGGCGCCGCCGGCGACGGCGAGACGGCGCTGGATGACGTCGCGATCTCGGAGCGGCGGCCGTTCGGCCTCTCGTCCGACGGGGACGGGCTGCCGGACGAGTGGGAGATGCGGCACTTCGGCACGCTGGACCGCGACGGGACGGGCGACGCGGACGGGGACGGCCTCTCCGACCTCGACGAGTTCCGGCACCGGACGGACCCGCTCCTGAAGGACACGGACGGGGACGGGCTCCCCGACGCGGCGGAGGTTCGGTTCTACGGGACGGACCCCCGCAGCCCCGACACGGACGGCGACGGCGTTCCGGACGCCGACGAGATCCGCGCCGGCGCCGATCCGCTCGTCGCCGGCGACGGGGACGGGGATGCGTTCGAGGAGTCGTTCGAGGCCCCGGCGGTCGTCCCCGGCGCGCTTGCGGGCCAGAACGGCTGGACGGTCAGCGACCCGTCCGCCGCCGTCGTGCAGGGGAGCGCCGTCCGCACGGGCGCCGCCGCGCTGCGGATCGCGAACGAGTCGGAGGGCGGACGGGTCTTCCTTGAACGCGGCTTCCCGGACGTCGGCGAGACCGTCTGGGTGGACGTCTGGCAGGTCGCGAAACCGGTCGGAGACGTCCCGGCGAGCCTCGGCGGCGACTATGCCGGCGCGTACCTGTTCGACCCGCAGGGGCGGACCGTCATGTGCGACGGCGGGACGTTCGTGACGAACGCCCGCGTCCGCGTCGCGCTGGACACCTGGCAGCGCGCGACAGTGCGCCTCGACTACGCCGCCCGGACGTGGAACCTCTACGTCGGCGGCGTCCTCGCGGGGCGGAATCTGCGCATGGGGCCGGACGCCGGCCCGTTTCGGGGGCTCGGCGCCGTGGGCGAGGGCGAGACCGTCCTCGACGACGTGCGGGTGACGCGGAGCCGCCCCCAGGGGCTCTCGGCGGACGGTGACGCGCTGCCGGACGACTGGGAGCTGCGGCACTTCGGGAGCCTCGACCGCACCGGCCGGGGCGACGCGGACGGCGACGGCGTCTCGGACCTTGACGAGTGGCGGGCGGGGACAGACCCCAACAGCCCCGACACGGACGGCGACGGGCTGCCTGACCGCTGGGAGATCCGCTGCGGCACGGACCCGAACGACCCGTCCGACGCGCACGCCGACCCGGACGGCGACGGCATGGACAACCTGGAGGAGTTCCGGCAGGGGACAGACCCCCTCGCCTTCGAGCCGGACGTGCGCCGCCGCCGGGCGGGCCTCTGGGTCGGGCGGCTGCCGGACGGTTCCTACACGGGGGCGTTCGAGGGCTTCGTCTGGATTCCGGCGGCGGGGCTCTGCCGCTTCCATCCGACGCCCGCGTCCGCCGAGGTGTGGATCGACGGCGCGCGTGTCCCGGAGGCGGGCGCCGAGCTGGCGGCCGGCTGGCACGCCCTGCGGGTCGTCGCGTCCCCGGAGGACGTCGGCGCGATAGTCCTCGACTGGTCGGGCCCCGGCTTCGCGCGGCAGCCCGTCCCGGACGGCTTCCTCTGCCACCTGCCCGTGGACGTGCCGCCGCACGTCGAGCTGTCGGCGGCGCGCCCGTGGTATGTCGCAGGCGGGACGGTTCGCCTGACGGCAACCGCGAAGGACGTCGCCGGACGCGTGGTCGAGACGGGCATCGGCCTTGAAGGCGGCGAGATCCTGGCCCAGTCCGCATCGGCGTCTGCGCACGCGACCGTGGCAAACGCCGCGACGGGCACGTATGCGTTCATCGCGTGGGCGGTCGACGACGGCGGGAACGCGTCCGCGACCTCGCGGCTGGAGGTGGCCGTGCTCGCGGCGGGCGGCGACCCGGACGGGGACGGGCTCCCGAACGCGGAGGAGTTCCTCGCGGGGACGGACCCCCTCTCGGCGGACACGGACGGAGACGGCATCCCCGACGCCGAGGAGCTGCGCATCGGAACGGCCCCGGCGCGCGCCGACGCGCAGGACGACCCTGACGGCGACGGCCTCGCGAACCTCGACGAGTGGCGCCTGGGGACAGCCCCCCTGAACCCCGACACGGACGGGGACGGCCGCACGGACGGCGAGGAGGCGCGCGGCTACTTCAGCGACCCCCTGACGGCGGACTTCGCGGCGTCCGTCACGACGAACGCGGTCATCCCCTGCCGCGACGCGGACGCGGCGCGCGGGCTCTGGCGCGTCGACGGCAGTTCCCTGACGCTGGTCGACCGGGCGGGGGCCGTCTCGTTCGCCGACGGCCTCCGGCTCGACGAGCCGGGCGTTCGGGAGATCCGGCTGGACGTGTCGTTCGCCGGACGGTACGACGCGGATCTCGTCTGCCGGGTCGACGGCCGGCGGGCCGGCGCCGTCACGCTCGGCTCGTCCGGGACGCCGCAGGTGCGCGCCGTCCGCTTCCCGACGCCCTGGCTCGCGCGGGGGGCGCACGCGCTGGAGCTCGAGCTGCAGAACTTCTCGAACGACCGGCGGTTCTCGCTCTCGGACGTCGCCGTCTGCACGCCGGAGGGGCCGGACGCGGACGGCAACGGCGTCCCCGACTGGCTGGACGCGCGCCGCCGCCGCTCGCGCTGCGACCGGGCGGGGCTCGTCCGCTCGCGCGTCTCGCCGTTCTGCCTGCGGGGGCGGGCGGCGTGCCCGGACCTCGTGGCCGTCAGCTCCGGGACGCCCGTCCGGGCGCTGCCCGGCTCCGGCTGGTGGACGGACGTGCCGCTCTCGGCGGACGCGGCGACGGACGTGACGGTCACGTACGAGGGCGGCTTCGCGACGGAGGCGGTGCGCGTCGCCTGGGAGCCGTTCGACGTGCTTTCCGGGTCGGACGTCGTCCTGCGGCGCGGCGACGCGCTGCTCCTGTCGGCGCCGGCGGACACGTCCGTGACGCGGGACGGCGAGGCGGTGCCCCTGTCCGGCGACGGGCCGACGCCAGTCCGCTTCGGCGCGGCGGGCGCGTTCGCCCTCGCGTGCCGGGCGGCGGACGGGCGCGAGAACGCCCTGACGGTGACGGTCGTGGACGCCGGGAGCGTCGACGGGTTCCCCGTCTGGCGGGGCAAGACGAACGCCCTGGACGTGAAGGGGAGCGGGTTCGGGGCGATGTCGGTCGCGGCCGACGCGGGCGCGTCCGTCGCGGCGGTCGAGACCCGCGCGGACGGGGCGACCGTCAGCCTCGCCGTCCGGGCGGAGGGCCGCCCCGCGTGCGTCGCGTTCGGGATCCCCAACGCGGACGCGTCCGTCGCCGGCTCCGTGGAGCTGTCCCCGTTCTCGGCCTGCTACACGCTGGAGCGGAAATACTATGCCGTCGGGCGGCTCGCGGACGGCACGCGCATCGTCGAGAACCGGCTCTCCGCGTTCGACGTGCCGCCGTCCCTGGCCCTGCGCATGACCTCCGGCTCCGGCATCTGCTTCGGGGACGGCGCCGGTCGGCTGGAGATCTCGGCGGACGACTTCGACGAGATCGGCGACTTCTCCTACAGGTTCTACGTGCCGAAGGGGGTGCGGCATCCGTGCCAGTTCCTCCGGCTGACGAGAGGCGGAAAGGCGGTGGCCCAGTGACAGTGATGAAGAGGCTCCTGTTCCTGTTCGCGTACGCGCTCGCGCTCGTCGCCGCGCTGCTGGCGGCGCTGCCGTGGACGGCTCCGTCCGCGTTCGCCGGCGCAGCCAGTTCAGCGTCCAACGCGGACATCGACGATAATAAGGACGATCCGGACGACAATGACGACGACGAGGACGACGAGGAGGAGGGCGGCGACGAGGACGATCCGCCATCTCCGCCGCCGCCGGATCCGCCTGACCCTCCGGAGCCTCCGCCCCCGCCGCCTCCCCCTCCTGACCCTCCGCCGACGCCGCCGTCGCCGCCGGACGGCGGGGATCCGCCGGACGACGGCCCGGACGAGCCGGACGAGCCGACGACGCCGGATCCCGTCGGCTACGTCTCGGGGAACGTGTACGAGGCGGTGACAGACCTGCGCATTCCCTGCCCGGACGTCGATCTCGTGTTCCGCCGCTCGTACAGCTCGCACTCGGACGTGTCCGGCGACCTCGGCTACGGCTGGTCCCACTCCTACGACTGGCGCGTCCTCCGGACGGGCGGCAAGGTCATCGTCCGCGCGTCCGGGACGGGCGGCGCGTCGGACACGTGCTACGCGTTCAAGCCCGTCCAGTCGGGGCAGGCGGTCGTCAATTCCGGCGGGCACTGCCTGTCGCGGCGCGCGGACGGCCGGTACGTGCTGACGACGGCCGACAGGACGCGCTACGCGTTCACGGGCGGAGACCGGCTCTCGTCGGTCACGACGTGGAACGGCACGCGGATCGCCGTGCTGCGCGACGGGTCCGGCAGGATCCGTCGCGTCCGCCACGCCAACGGCAGGGAACTTGTCTTCTCCTATTCGGAGGACGGGGCGCTCGTTCGCGTCGGGACGCCGGACCCCGCCGTCTGGGTGGAGTTCTCGCAGCGGACGTCCGGCGACGTCCGGCGGCTTGAGCGCGTCGTGCGCCATGACAGGGGCGGGGCCTCGACGAACGCATACGCATACGTCAGCAAGCCCCGTCCGGGAACCTGGCGGACGCCCCCGTCGATCTACGCGGCCTACTACAGTGCTGCGGCGAGCGGCCCGTGCCTGCCCGTGTCGACGTACCGGAGTCCGTCCGGACAGGAGACCGTGCCCGTGCTGTCGCGCAAGACGGACGCGAACGGAATCTCCGCCGTCTACGAGTATGACCGCCTGACGGACGGGCCGAAGGTCCGCTGCCGCAGCATGGAGATGACGGGCGGGCTCTTCGCCACCGTGCTCTCCTATTACGACGGCTACACCGTGGAGCGCAAGGCGACGGCCTTCGGGACGTCGAGGACCCTGTACGGCTACGACTCCGGCCGCCGCGAGACGGAGCGGCGGACGGGTTCTGAACGGCTTCTCACGTCCTACGACAGCCAGGGGAACGTCGCGTGGACGGTGCGGACGAACGCGACGCACGCCCTCTCCGTCCTCCGGACCTACGACGGCCGGCACCGGAACGTCTCCGTCGCGACGGCGTTCGACGCGGCGCCGGCGCGCGAAACGCGGTTTGGCTGGGACGACGTGCGCGGCGCCATGAACCGCGTCGTCACGCCGGAGGGGCGCGTCCGGGAGTGGACGACGAACGGCTTCGACGTCGTGGAGTACGGGGCTGGGCGCGGCGACGCGCGCCTCGTCACGTACCGCGTCTGCGACACGAACGGGCACGTCCGGGCCGTCCTCGGCCCGGACGGCGGGCGCACGGACGTCACCTACCATCCAGACGGCTCCGTCGCCGCCGTCGAGGCGGAGGGCCTGCCGCGCGTCGCCTACGCCTACGACGCGCTCGGCCACGTCGCCGCCGTCGCGCGGCCGGGGCCGGACGGATGCGAAAGGACGGTTTCGTATGCGAACAACTGGCGCGGGAAGCCGACCGGAATCTCGTACCCCGACGGCACGTCGGAGAGCCTCGCCTACGACGGCGAGGGCACGAGGGCCGTCCGCCGTGTGGACGCGCTCGGACGCGAGGACGTCTACCGCTGGACGCTCGGCCTCCCCGTCCACGCCGCGCGCGTCGCCGACGGCGTGACGAACGCGCTCTACGCGGTCTCGCACGACCCGCAGCTCAACGTCGTCGCCGTCGACGACCCCCTCGGCCGCCGCGCCGAGTCGTACGTCCTCGACGAGATCGGGCGCGTCGTCGCGGTCGCGAACCTGGAGGGGCAGGTCCTCCGGCGCACGTACGCGCTGGGGAACATGGTCGCGTCCGAGACGCGCTTCGACGGCACGTCCGTCGCCTACGGCTACGATTCGGACGCGAACCTCGCCACGGTCGCCTACCCGGACGGCACGCTCCGCTTCGGCTACGACGGCGACGGGCTCATGACCTCGGCGGAGGGCGCGGCGGGGCTCGTCTCGAACGCCTACGACGCCGCGGCCGGCTGGCTCGACGCCTCGCGCGGCGCGGACGGGAGCTGGGTGCGGTATGCCCGCTCGGACGGCGGCGCCGTGACGGCGCGCGTCTCCGTCGCGGGGACGGCGGCGTACGCCTACGACAAGGCGGGGCGGCGCGTGCGTTCGGCCTCGCCTGTCGGGACGCTCGCGTTCGGCTACTGCCCGTGGAACGGGCTGCTCGCGGCGGTCACGAACGCGAACGGCACCGTGACGTCGTACGCCTACGACGTGATGGACCGCGTGACGAACGTCACGTGGACGACGGCGGGGCGGGGCCGTCCTCGGCGGCTTCGCCTACGAATACGACGCCGTCGGTCGCATCGTCGCGCGGGAGCACGCGCTCGGCACGAGCCGCTTCGACCGCGCCTACGCCTACGACGGCCTCGACCGCCTCGTGTCCGACGGCGGCGTGTCGTACGCCTACGACGCGGCGGGCAACCGCACGGCGAAGCGCGGCGACGCCGGGGGCGACGTCGCCTACGCGCTGGGGGCGGGCGACCGCCTCGCGTCGTGGACGGGCGGCGCGTACGGGCACGACGCGGCGGGGTGCGTCACGCGCATCGCGCGCGGCGCGGACACGTGGGACCTCGCGTGGAACGGCCAGTGCCAGCTCGTCTCGGTCGCCACGAACGGCGCCTTCGCCGAATCGTATTCGTACGACGCGCTCGGACGGCGCGCCTCGACGACGAGCGCGGAGGGGACGGAGCGGCACGTCTACGACGAGAGCTGGCAGGTCGTCGCGGATGTCGACGAGAGCGGCAGCGTCGTCCGATCCTACGAGTGGGGCGAGGGCGTCGACCGGCTGCTCGCCGTGAGGATCGGCAGCCGCACCTACACGGCTCTGACGGACATTCAGGGCACGGTCTGGGGCTACGCGGACGAGAGGGGCGCCGTCGTCGCGCGCTGGACGTACGACGCCTGGGGCAACGTCCTGTTGGAGGAGATCGCCGAAGGAGCCGAGGCGCTGCGTGCGGTGCGCTACCGCTTCCAGGGGCGCGAGCGCTCGGCGGCGACGGGGCTCGCCAGCTTCCGCATGAGGTGGTACGACCCGGCGACGGGCCGCTGGCTCTCCAAGGACCCCATCGGCCTCAGCGGCGGCCTGAATTTGTATGCGTTCTGTGCCAATAACAGTCTAAGTTATGTTGACCCAAGTGGACGAATCATAATGATTTCGCCGCATCCTGATCCATCCAATTGGGGTTGCCCGCCTCCAGATTGGCACAAGCGAGATCGAGACCGACGGAATCAGCCACTACCTCAAGCACCTCCTTCAGATAGCTGTGAGCCTGGATGGAAGAAACTTCCGGCATGGCAGTCTCAATATCATGATAACGGAACTGGGGCTGCCGAACAAAAATACATTCATCCGGATGGTCGTGAAGTCGTATATGATGGAGACACAGGAAAACCCATTACCGACCCGGCTTTGCAAGGAACGTATAATTACGTGAATCCTGCAACAAAAGGTGATAGTGCTTGGACGTGGACATGGCGCAGTATTGGTCATTTTGGCGCGGACATCCTGCCTTATCTGATTTGGGGTAACTAATAATGAAAGTGGCATTACGTAAGTTCCTACAGGTATTTGTGAAAGTTTCTTGCGTGTTGTTCGCTTGTCTTGTGCTGCTAGAAGCGTATATTTTTTGTTTCTTTACTTTTTGTCGAAAGGAATGGATTTTTGAAGGCGAGGGATGTGATATCTGCCATGTGGTGAGAGGAACTGATGACCAGGATGATTTGCATTTTAGGTTTGATGATTATTCCTCGACTAATGGCGTTTATACGTTTCAGGCTTCTCTTCGGGACGTCGAATTAGAGGATATTTTGTCCGCGACCATTTGTGTTGAGAAGAAGAGCAGGGATTCATATCCCATGTGCCAAGCAAAATTTGCATTGGATATGAAACAAACAGGATGCGGAGTTGCCTTTAGCGCAAGACTTCCCGTTGAATTTGCACCCAAAGAGCCAGAAGAGACATTGAACATCGAAGTGTCCTTTTCTGCAGTGAATGCTTATAAGAAGTTGATGAAGCCTTTTCGCATGGAGTTTAAGTCTGAAGTGGTTCGACATTTTAAATCCGTGTAGAGATGATCCCTTTGAGACATATTTTGCATTTGCGATTGGGTTGTGTTGATGACGCATGCCACTGTCAAAATAATAGGACGATGCGCTTGCTTAGGTGTCTATTGTTTTGTTTTTTTGCGTTACTTGATTGCAAAATGCCAGTTCAAGCTGCTCCATTTTACAATGAGATGGCGCAACTTCCTGAATTGGCGAAATGCATCTTCGTGACAGGGCAGAAATTTGAAAGCTATGACTTTACGCCTTCTGAGTTCTCATTTGGAAGTACGGGCATTGTGTATTGGGCGAGGTTCAGGCCGCAACATGCCTTGCCTCATAAGGTCTGGGTGACATACCCAAAGGATGGACGCGTCAGCTGGAAGCGAGCTGAACAGGTGATGAGAGGATTCTCGGCGCGGTTAGTAGTCAAGCATGGACAGACAAGATTGGAAGTTCCGTCTCATACAGGGATTCCGATTGTTTATCGGGATTTCTTGCCAGAAGGTATCTCGTTTTATGTTGGGCACACATTGTTTGTATTTCATGCTGGTGAATTTGACTGGCGTTATGATGATGAGATCGAGTTGACTCTTGAGGTTCAGTCTCCTGTATCTCAAGAATCATACTTACGATTGGTGAAACCTAAACTGACAGTGAGCGAACTCCCCTATCTTCGATAAATGAAAAGAATTTTCTCTATTTGTGCGTTTGTTTTCTTGTTAGGCATGGTGGCCATTTACGTTGTCTTGGGAATCCGCTTGGTTTTTTGCGCGGTCGTATTTACGGATGCAAAAGAGTTGTCTAGTATGGCAGTGGAGTCCCTTGGTGACTTTGTTTTCTTTTGCCTCTGTGCACGGCTTCTTCTTTTGCTCGTGCGGCAGGGCAAGATATCAAATGCCTATGTCTGGTGGTTCATTCTTGCCGTTATGTGGATTGGGGTTTCACGGGTTTGGGCTTCTCGGATAAGGGCCTTGCTAGAAACGTGGTTCTGCCTAGGCAATCCTAAGTATTGGCTTCTGCTTGTCCATTCTTTTGTTGCATCCCCTGTTTTCGTGGCTTTTGCGCTTGCCGTAAGGGATGTTGCCAACCGTAAAGGATTTGCCCCGAACCGAGGTGAATGATGCGAAATGCTGATGATTGCCGGACATTTAGATTGCTAAAGGCACAGGCATTGCGAGGCGATGCCGAACTGATGTGGCTTGTGGGGACGGCGTATCGAGATGGGCATTTTCACTGCATCGGACGGGAGTCGGACGTGCCTGTCCGTCGGAATCTCAGGCTTGCTGTGCATTGGCTTGAAAGGGCGGCCGAAAAGCGCAGCACTGGGGGCATGGTCGATTTGGCGGCGGTGCTGTACCAACAGGGTTTGAATGCCAAAGATGCTGAAATGAGACGGTCGAAGTTTGTTGAGGCACTTCGTTGGGAGCGGTGTGCTTGGCGTCATGGCGAATCTCTTGCCGCTTGGAATGTGGCAATCACATGTTCGGCGTTAGGTCGCCGCAAGGCTTGTTTTAAGTGGCTCTGCAATTCTTATAGAAGTGGAGGAGAAGACTTGGAGGCCATTGCGTTGTGCTACGCTGCGGGGTATGGAGTGCGTAAAGATGCGGCAAAAGCACGGACGTTATTGAGAAAAGCCAAAAGGCAGTGCCATGCGGCGGCCGTTGATTCTAAGGTTGTCACAAATCTTCTTGCCAAATTGCGTCGTGGTACGAGTATCGAAATCAAGGAGCCGATTACTCGAATGATAGGGGCATTGGCGACAGAGAACGTCGAATCGTCAGACGGATTTGCCTGAGTATTTGTTTCAGATGAAGAGGCTTAAAGATGAAGAAGATTTGCGTGTTGATTTTATTCTTGACGGGGACAATTTTGGGTTTGGCCGTTTGGTGGCTTTCTGACAGGAGTGCACCGTCGAGTCGAGAAACGTTTCGTTCACCGGTACGGTCAGTGCCCGTTTCTCGGCGACAACCTCTGCCGCAGATCGCGGCCAACGCCGAAGATCAGGTGCCGTTGGTACGGCAGTCGGTGGAAGCCGTGCGTTTGCCGCAAGTCGTGCCGACGGCGGCCAAGGAAATGTTGCGTTCGATGCCGGAACAAGATGCAACCTTAACCGCGTCGTCGTCCGCCATCGTTCGGCTGGCGGCTGAGAAGAGCCAACTAATGGACGACCTGCTGAACGAGGAGCCGATTCCATCCGACTACGGACAGGTGATGGTCGGTCTCTTTCGCGACCGCAGCCAGGACGTCTACACGCGCGACTTCGCCGTCCAGCACATCGGCCTCTACGCCGAGGCCCTGCATCGTCGTGGCGCATACGCCCCGTCCTCGCCGGAGGCGGCGCAGCTGCGCAAGGCCCTCGATGCGGCGGCGGACGAGACGCGCACGATCGTCGCGGCGGCGGCGTTCCGCGCGCTGGACGATCTCGCGGCGTTCGATCCGCATGTCGATGCCCGGCGACTGGACGCGCGCCTTGTCGCCTGTGCCGCCGACGCCTTGGCCGCGCCCGCCGCGCGCGTGATGGCGGTGCAGCTCTGCGGTGAGCGGAAGGTCGCCGCATCCCGCAGCCTCCTGAAGCGCCTCGCGGACGACCCAAAGGCGAACGCCGTCGTGCGAAAGGCGGCGTCCCACGCCTTGTTGGCATTTGAGTGGCGATGACGAACCCTATTCGCTTGGACAATGACAGTGGCAGTGGTGATGGCAATTCATGCAAGATTCACTGGGTGTGTAGTTCTAATGGGAAAGCACCTACAACTTGTCGTGGAGGCGGTTCGGCACAATTTCCAAGTTGCGCGCCATCTCAATGGAAAAGGTTTTACATGGAAACGACAATGGAGAATGCGATAGGGCGCGTAAAGGTTCTGTGCGCGGAGCTTTCGCGAACGTTGAATCGTCCGAAGGAGGGGCGCTGGATTCCTCGCTCCATCGACGAGGCGCGCCTCGTCCTTCGGAAGTCATGGCAGTTGTCTGATGCCTTGTGTGAAATGATCCGCCTGGCCGAACACGAAAGCAAGGACTGGTCAAGGGAAGTTGCGCATGTCGTCGCATATCCCGTCGGTTACCTGTTCCTGGAGGCTGACGGGGTTGTCGATGCGTGGTATTCCGAACTGGTGCCGGACGAGTTGAAGGACGCGGGCGATGATTCCCGATTGACGCATAATTGAGGCCGTCGAGTGCGATCTCGGACTCTTGGAGAAGGACTTCCGCGTGAAGCCCGTCCTCGCCGAGATGCGGGACTTCGTGAAGACGACGGACGCCCTGCCGTTCGGTTCGCTGCCGCCGCGCCGCGTCGACGCCGTCTGCCTCCTGAGCGAGCGCGAGGCGCCGACGCTGCCCGCCGCGTTCGGCTCGTTTGCGCTCGCGCGCCAGGCCGGGTTCGACGTCCGCTTCGCCGGGGCGGAAGGCGAGATCCCCGATTCGCCGTTCTACATCTTGCCGTCGGGCTCGTGGTACGACCCCTTACACGGGCACGGCCTGCCGCAAGGTCTATGCGCGCGTCCGCGACGGCGCGACCCTGCTCGTCAGCAAGGGCAACCAGACGACGCTCGCGGGCCTGGCGGAAGTGAGCGGCAACGAGGTGGACTGGACAAGCGCGGACGGCGAGACGGCGACCGTGACGCTGGACGGTTTCGCCGGCCGTCCGCTGCGCGTGCAGTCCGCGACCACCGTGCGCATCCTCCCGAAGCGGAGCCGCGTCCTCGCGACGGACGCCGCCAGAAACGCCTATCTGACGGTCTGCGACTACGGGAAGGGGAAGGTCGTGTACGTGAACAGCGCGATTGAGCGCGACAGCTTCCTGCAGGGCGGCGCGTACTTCGGCGCGAACCTGAATCCGCTTTACCTCGTCTATCGCACGGCGACGCAGCTCGCGGGCGTGCGGCGCGTCGTCGAGAAGTCGGCGGCGTGCCCGAACGTGGGGCTCGCGGAGCATCCGGACGGGGCGGGGCGCGTCATCGTCGTCGCGATCAACTACGACCCGGAGCCGGTCATATGCCCGATTCGCATCGCGGGGCGCGTGGAGCAGGTCTTCAAGGGTTCTGTCGCGGACGGGAAGATCGCCCTTGCGGCCAACGACGTCGCGATCTTCGCGGTGTGCCCGTCGGCGTCGGCGACGGGCGAGATGGTCGTCTCCGCGCCGCGCTTCCGCAGCTGCAGAAACCCCACGGCGAACTCGGCGAGGCCCTTAAGACCGCCATGTCCGGCGGTTGTGTTATGAAAGCGTTTGAATTCGATTAGGAAAGCGTTAAAGCCTTTACAGGGCGTCTCGATTGTGGTAATATACGCGCCAATCAGTCTTGGGGTGAGGTTTCCACATGATCAGAAAAGACGAAATCCCTGAAAGGGCCTACGTTGCGCGCGACGTCAGCTGGATGTATTTCAACCATCGCATCCTTCAGGAGGCGCGCAAGCCGAGCGTGCCCCTGCTGGAGCGCCTTTCGTTCCTCGGCATCTACTCGAACAATCTCGACGAGTTCTTTCGCGTGCGCGTGGCGGCGCTGAATCGCATGCTGCGCGGAAAGCCCGCGCGCGAGACGGCGCGGAACATCAAGCGGACGCTCAAGTCGATTATCGGTCTTAACGAAGACTATGCGCAGGAGTATTCGGCGGCGGTCGGCGAGGTGTTCCGCGCGCTGGAGGCGCACAAGATCCGCCTTCTGACGGAGGACGACCTCAATGCGGAGCAGAGGGACTTCCTGACAAAGTTCTTCTACGACAGGCTGAACGGTTCGGTCAATCCGATCTGGCTCACTGCGCTGGACGACCTGTCCGTCTTGGCGGACAACCGCATCTACCTTGTCGTGGAGATGACGCGGAAACGGGAGGAGGCCACGCCCGGGCTCCCCGTGAAGGCCCCGAAAGCGCGCGGGACGCGCAAGAGGTATGCGCTGCTGAAGGTCCCCGACCGTCAGTACGGGCGCTGGGTGCAGGTGCCGTCCAGCGACGGCTACACCAACATCATGTACCTTGACGACGTGCTTCGCCATTGCCTGCCGCTCGTCTTTCTCGGCTTCAAGGGGTGCTGCGGCTTCCGGGCGTATTCGTTCAAGTTCACCAAGGATGCGGAAATGGAGCTGGATGCGGACGCCGACTTCAGTCCGCTCGAGAAGATCTCGCTGGGCGTGAGCAGCCGCAGGAAGGGGGCCGCCGTGCGCATCATCTTCGACCGCGAAATGCCCGCGGACATCCGCAGCCGCCTGCGCGAGCGCCTGGACACGCGGGAGCTGGAGTCCGCTCTCGTGGGCGGTCGGCACCAGAACCACAGGGACCTGATGACCTTTCCGGACTGCGGGCAGAGGCAGCTGAAGTATGCGGAATGGCCGCCGATCATGAAGCCCGAGTTCCTTTCGAGCGAGAGCGTCTTCGACCAGATCCGCCGGAAGGACCGCTTCATCCACGTGCCCTACCACAGCTTCAACGGCTACATCCGCGTCTTGCGCGAGGCCGCCCTCAAGCCCGAAGTCAAGTCGATCAAGACAACCCTCTACCGGCTGGCGAAAGACTCCAAGGTCGTGAAGGCGCTGATTGCCGCCGCGCGCAACGGGAAGAAGGTGACGGCCGTGGTGGAGCTGCTGGCGCGGTTCGACGAGGAAAGCAACATCAGCTGGAGTAAGCGCATGCAGGCGGAGGGCGTCAACGTGATTTTCGGCGTCGAAGGGCTGAAGGTGCACAGCAAGATCCTTTACGTCGAGTCGCGCAAGGGTGACATCGCCTGCATCGGCACGGGCAATTTCCACGAGGGCAACGCGAAGGTCTACACGGACTACCTGATGATGACGGCGCGGCCCAAGATCGTGAAGGAGGCGGCGAAGGTGTTCGACTTCATCGCCCGTCCGTTCGCGCCGATCCGCTTCCACGAGCTGCTCGTCTCGCCCAACTTCATGAAGGGCCGGCTGCTGCGCCTGCTCGACGCGGAGATCGAGAATGCGCACGCCGGACGGGAGGCCTGGGTCAAGATGAAGGTCAACCACGTCACGGACGAGGACCTGGTCGCCAAGCTCTACCAGGCCTCCCGCGCCGGCGTCAGGATCGACATCCTCGTGCGCGGCAACTGCGCCCTGGTCCCGGGAATCCCCAACCTGAGCGCCACCATCACGTGCGTCGGCATCGTCGACCGCTACCTGGAGCACAGCCGGATCCTGATCTTCGCCAACGGAGGCGAGCCGCGCTACTACATCGGCTCGGCCGACTGGATGCCGCGCAACCTCGTCAGCCGCGTGGAAGTCCTGACGCCCGTCTACGACGACGACATGAAGGCGGATCTCCTGCGCACGGTCACCTTTGGCCTTCGCGACACCTGCAACGGCAGGATCGTCGACGGCCGGGGCACGAACGGTTTCGTTCCGGGAAAGCCTTTCCGAAGCCAGGAAGAACTCTACAGGGCCTATCGCCATGAAGCCGATTAACCTTGCCGCCATCGACATCGGGTCCAACGGCGCGCGTCTGCTGATCAAGCGGTTTGGCGGCGACGCGGCGAACGCGTCCGCCCGCATCGAGAAGCTCCTCTTCGTCCGCGTGCCCCTGCGGCTCGGGAAGGACGTGTTTGCGCTCGGCAGGATCTCGAAGGAGCGACGGAAGATGATGCTCCAGATGATGAAGGGCTTCAAGAGCTTCATGAAGTTCTACAGGGTCGCCGACTACCGGGCCTGCGCGACGTCCGCCATGCGCGACGCCGAAAACGGCCGGAAGGTCATCCGGGAGATCGAGCGCAAGACCGGCATCGAGCTGGAGATCATCGGCGGACATGAGGAGGCCGGACTGCTCTACAACAACCTCGTCGAGAAGACGGGCGGCACGACGGGCAACTTCGCCTACATCGACGTCGGCGGCGGTTCGACGGAAGTCTCGCTGATCCATGACGGCGAATTGGCGGAAAGCGTCTCGTATGACATGGGCACGCTGCGCCTCCTGAACGGGCGCGTCTCCGCAGAGACCAGGAGGCTGTTCGCGTCGAACCTGGCGCGGTACGCCACGAAATACGGCGACATCCACGTCGTGGGCTCGGGCGGCAACATCAACAAGCTGAACAAGATCGCGCGCCATGGGCCGGACGAAAACCCGAAGGAGCTGCGCGTGTCCGAGCTCAGGCGCCTTTACGGGGTTCTCTCCGGTCTCAGCGACGAGGAGCGGCAGGCGGCGTTCGGGCTCAAGGAGGACCGCGCCGACGTGATCGTCCCCGCTGCGGACATCTTCATCAGGGCCTGTGACAGCCTCAGGTGCGAGACCATTCTCGTGCCCAACATCTCGCTTGCGGACTCGATCGTGGACGGGCTGTACGAAAGAGTCCTCGCGGACGCCCTCTAGTTCCTAGGATGCCGTCGCAGGCTGGAGGCTCGACGCGGACGGAGACCTTTTGAACCATAGCCATTTGTTATCGGATCTGAACTTCCATAATTGACAGTTCTGCGTGCCGCGTGGTATACTATGCGGCATGGAATTTAGGCATATCAGGTCTTTCGCCATGATCGCCCGCGAAGGGAACATCTCGCGGGCGGCGAAGAGGCTCGGCATCAGCCAGCCCGCGCTCTCGAAGCAGCTGGGCGAACTCGAGGCCGACCTTCGGCAGACGCTGTTCGAGCGCGGCGCGCGCGCCGTGAAGCTCACGGCGAAGGGCGAGGTCTTCCGCAAGCGGGCGGACGAGATTCTCTCGCTTGTCGACTGCACGGTGCGCGAGGTCTCGTGCGCGGCCTCGAAGCTGTCGGGACGCATCACAATCGGCGCGGCCGAGACGTTCGGTTTCGCGCTTGTCGCTTCCGCCCTGCGCGATCTCAACCGCAAGAACCCCGCCGTCTCGTTCCAGCTCACGTCCGGCAACGGCGAGGATCTTGCTGCGCGCGTGCAGAAGGGGACGCTGGATCTTGCGGTATTCGTCGGGCCGGGGCGGCTCGACGGCTGCGACACGCTCTCGCTCGGCGTCTACCATTCGCTCGGTCTCGTGCTGCCGAAGGACGATCCGCTCGCCCGGAAGAAGAGCGTCGCGCCCGCCGACCTTCTGGGGCGTCCGCTCCTGATGCCGCGCCGGGTGCGCGTGTCGTCCGAAATCGCGGGCTGGGCGGGCTACGACTACGCGAAGCTGAACGTGGTCGGCACGTTCAACCTGCTTTACAACGCCGCGCATGCCGTGGCGGAGGGCGTCGGGGCGGCCGTCTCGATCGACGGGCTCATCCCAGAAATGCTCGCGAAGCGGCTCGTGTTCCGTCCGTTCGAGCCGGAACTCTACAGCGAGGTCTATCTCGCGTGGAAGGAGAACGCCGAACTCGCGCCGGCCGCCGCCGAGCTTGTCCGCCTCCTGCGCGGACGGGTCAAGGAATGCGCGGACATCGACGACTTCAACTTGGAGAGTGGAGATTCAATTCACAAAATTTCCGAGAACCGCAGTTTTCAACGCAAAGGGCGCAAAGACCCTTGACGCAAAGTTCGCCAAGGTCTTTTGTGATCTTTGCGTTTTCCCCTTTGCGTTCTTTGCGTTAAGAAATCTGTGGTTAGCCGATAAAAACAGAACCGAAAAGAAAGGAGAACAAACATGAACCGTAAGGAATTCATCGTCAAGTCAACCGCGTTCGCGGCGGCCAGCGTGTTCTTGCCGGCCTGTGCGGAGGCGAAATCAAAACAGGAAGGAGGGGCCAAGATGCCCATGAAAGTGAAAAAGGACAAGGTTCTCGTCGTCTACTTCTCGCGGAGCGGCAACACGCGCTACGCGGCGGAGACGTTCGCGAAGACGTGCGGCGGCGCAAAACTCGTCGAGATCAAGGCCGCGAAGCCGTATGCGCCGGACTACGGCGACTGCTGCGACGAGGCGAAGCCGGAGTGCCGGGCTGGGACGCTGCGGCCAATCGAGAAGATCGCGGACCTCGACGTCGCGGCCTATGACGTCGTGCTCGTCGGCACGCCGAACTGGTGGGGCACGATGGCGCCGCCGGTGCGCACGTGGGTGAGCGAGAATGCGGCGACGCTGAAGACGAAGACGGTCTGCCTCTTCCAGACGCATGGCGGCGGCGGCATGCAGAACTGCGCGCGCGACTTCGCCGCGCTCGTCGAGGGCGCGAACGTGCTGCCGCCGAAGGCGTTCCTCGGCGCGACCATCAAGGCGGGCTTCGGCCTCAAGTCGTTCGTCATCGACCGCCTCGCGGTAGAGGGATGAGTTTTTTTGGACAGGATTAACAGGATTGACAGGATTATTGCCTCGGCGATCAAATATTGTGAGCCGCAAAGGACGCAAAGTCAACAAAGCCTCTGCGTTCTTTGCGATCTTTGCGGCTAAGAATCACACTATTTCGTCACCGCATCTATATCACAAGCCCGAAAATCTTGCGAATCCTGTAAATCCTGTCTCAAGCCCACGAAGCATGAAATGAAAGACAGGATTGACAGGATTGGCGGAGGCAGGAAAAAGGAGCGGTGTGAAAGGTCATAAAGATAAAATCCTGTGAATCCTGTAAATCCTGTCTAAAAAAACAACGAAAGACACAAATGAAGAAACTTCTGTTTGCAGTCACACTACTCATCGGAGGAACGGTTGTGGCATTGACGGAAAAGGAAAAGGCGCTCTGTGACGTCGCCGCTTGTACGGCGCGCGGCGACCTGAAGCGACTGGAAGGCGCGTTCGAGACGGCCTACGTATCCGGCTGGACGACGCGCGAACTGAAGGACGCCGCGACACAGCTCTACGCCTACTGCGGCTTCCCCAAGGCACTGAACGCGCTCGGCGTCCTCTACAGGCTCGCGCCCGAAGCGGAGCGTGGCCCGGCGAACGAGAACCCGTCGCGCCCCGACGGCGATTCGCTCGCACGCGGCACGGCGAACCAGACGAAGCTCTGCGGACACGAGGTGGCGGGCCCGTTCTTCGACTGGTGTCCCGCGATCAGCGACTACCTGCGTGCGCACCTCTTCGGCGACATCTTCGGACGCGACATCCTTGACTGGCGCACGCGCGAGATCGCGACGGTTGCCGCGCTCGCGGCGCTCGGCAACGTGAAGCCGCAGCTCGATGCGCACATCGGCATCGCGAAGCACAACGGCGTGACGGACGCGGAGATAGCGGAAATCCTCGCGGTCGCCTGCACGGAGGATACGGTGAGTCCCTTCAAGGCCGGTTTCCCCAACACGCGCTTCCGTCAGTATTTCAGCGGACGCTCCTGGCTTGCCGCGCTCTCGAAGCGCGAGAAGGAGACGGGCGTGCCGATCCACAACGTCACCTTCGAGCCGGGCTGCCGCAACAACTGGCATGCGCACACGGGCGGACAGATCCTCGTCTGCGTCGGCGGCGAGGGCTGGTACCAGGCGCGCGGCGAAAAGGCCGTGAAGATGGTGCCGGGTTCGGTCGTCGAGATTCCGGCGAACGTCGAGCACTGGCACGGCGCGGGGCCGAAGACGTGGTTCAGCCACCTCGCCATCGAATGCCATCCCGACACGAACAAAAACACGTGGCTCGAACCCGTGTCCGACGCGGACTACGCGGCCGCGACGAAGGAGTAAGGCCGCGAATCGGACACGAGAGGTGGGCGACATGGGCGAGACGATGCAGAAACAGACGATGAAGCGTCTGAAGGGGTTTGACTACCGTCGCCCGTTCTTCTACATGGTCACGCTCAAGCGACTGAAGGGGCTTCGGCCGTTTTGCGAAATCAGCCGTGACAATCCGCCGCCGAAGGATGCGCAGGGCCGTGCGCGCTATCTCGTCGCGAACGATCTCACGGAGGCGTTCGCGAACGTCATTCGCGCGTTCCACACGCATTGGCGGGGGCTGTGGCCGATCGAGACGTTCATTGTCATGCCCGATCATCTTCATCTGCTCATCCGCCTCAGGGATACGGGCGACCAACTTGCGCTGGGCAAGTATGTCTACCAGCTGATGAAGGCCCTCTCGGCGGCCTATTGGGATACGGTGGGGGGAATGGCCGACGGGACGGCCATTGACAGAACTCGGATTCCCCCTCCTCCCCATCAGAGTGTTGTGTTGCCCGCCCCGTCGGGCAACGTCCAGCCCGCCCCGTCGGGCAACAAGCCTTTGCCCGTTTTCGCGCGTGATTGGCACGACTGGATTGTGAAGAGGGACGGGCAGCTCGCCGCGTTCACGCGCTATATTCGAGAGAACCCACAACGCGCCTGGCTGCGGCAGCAGAACCGCCGCTATTTTGGACAGGTGACGAGGGCCCGTTTCCTTGGGCGCGACTGGTTCGCCTACGGAAACCGCGCGATTCTCGACCTGCCCGTTCTGAAGGCGATCAAGGGCCATCGGACGACGAAACCCGATTCGCCCGAATGGAAGGCCCTGATAGACGAGTGTATGCGAATCGGGCCGGGCGGAGCCGGTGTCGGAACCTTCATGAGCCCGCTTGAAAAGGCCTGTGGCAACGCCCTCGCGACGTCTGGCGGAAAGTGGGTCGTCCTTTCGCCCGAAGGGTTTCACGAACGCTGGCATCCGGGGCGGCAGTACGAGCGGTTCTGTGCGGAAGGACGCATGCTCTTCCTTTCCCTCTACCACGTCTTGAATCGCACGCCGACGAAGAAGGAACTCTACCAGCGGTGTCACGAGATGGGCGATCTGGCCGTGGCGGGATTGTCCGAACCCAAAGAACAAGGTGCGTCACATCAGCTACGGAGAACGGAAAGTGAACGAATCTGAATCTTCGCTCAAGTGGAAAGTCCGGGCGTCGAAGCGCATCCTCGCGAGGCCGTGGCTGACGGTGCGGCAGGATGCCGTCGAACTCCCAAACGGACACGTCATCCCCGAATATTTCGTCTTCGAGTACCCGGATTGGGTGAACGTCATTCCCGTGACGGAAGACGGGCGCATCGTCCTCGTGCGCCAGTATCGGCACGGCATCGGCCGCGTCTGCTGGGAGATTCCCGCCGGCGTGGTCGAGAAGACGGATCCCTCGCCTCTCGCAGGGGCCCAGCGCGAGCTTCTGGAGGAGACGGGCTTCTCCGGCGGCGTCTGGGAGGAGCTGATGCAGGTGAGCGGCAACCCGGCGGCCTACAACAACATCACGCACTGCTATGTCGCGCACGGCGTCCGGGCGACGGACGCCCCGCACCTCGATGCGGGTGAAGACCTTGCGTGGAGTCTGCACACGCCGGATGAGGTACGCACTCTGCTTGAACGCGGTGCATTCGTGCAGTCCCTCATGGCCGCCCCGCTCTGGAAGTTCTTCCGAGGTTTTCCGGACCGGGTTGATTGAAATGTGTGTCTGCACGGCGAGTGCAGACGGATGGCTTGTCTATGATTGTTTCTTCGGCCTCTGGCTCGCGCGGTGATTTGCCTGTGTTTCTGGTTGATGATGGTCGGGCGACAGCTGGGCCACCGTCTTTCGCCATTTCGTGGGGGAGGTGTTCAGGCGTTCGCGGAAAAGGTGGGACATTCGCTCCAATGAGGAGTAGCCAGCCTCTTGGGCTATTTCCGTGACGCTCCGCGTCGGGTCTTTCAGCAGTTCCTGTGCGGCCTGAAGGCGGGCCTCGATCAGGATGTCCTTCACGGACTGCCCGTAGCAGGTTCGGAAGCGCGTCCGCAGCAGGGACGGCGACACCTTGAGGTGCTTGGCGACGCGCGCGGCCGTGATGCCGTCCTGGACGTGTTCGCGGATGTAGGCGAGCGCCTGCTCGACGAGATGCCCGGCGGGCGGAATCGTCCGCGTGGACGCCCGTTCGACGAGATCCTTCGGCGGAATGAATATCTCGTCGTGGGGCTTTCGGGTCTTCATCAGCCGGTGAAGCTCCTCGGCGGCGCGTCGTCCCATGTCCATGTGGTCGGGCTGGACGCTGGAGAGTGCGGGACGGCAGGACTTGCAGAGAAGCTCGTCGTTGTCGACGCCCAGGATGGCGATCTGGTTGGGAATGGAAATGCGAAGTCGGCGGCAGGCGTTGAAGACGGGCTCGGCCATCAGGTCGGTCGAGAGCATGACGGCGGCGGGCTTCGGAAGGTCGCGCAGCCAGTCCGCAAGCGTTGTCTGTGCGGGGTTGAACACGTGCGGGAAGACGTCCTGCCGGGACAGCTCCAGTCCGAAGCCCCGGCAGCGGTACGTACCCCAGAAGTTCTTTGCGGGTTCCCGCACGAAGCCGTAGGCGCGGAATGCGCCCCGCGAATGGAGGTAGTGTGCGCCCATGCGGCCGATGGCGAGATCGTCATTGTGCACAAGGGTGACGGGCGCATCCGCCGGGCGAACCCAGTCGGGCGGCGCGTTGTTCAGCACGACGGGAATTCCGCTCGACATGAGCGCGTCGAAGCCGGGCGTACGTGCGAAGAGGCCCGTGATCACGCCGTTGACGCCCGTGCGCAGGGCGTTCTGGACGAAGCGCGGCGTAAGGCCGTGTGCGGTCTTGCCCATCGGGTCGGGCAGGATCGTCAGGCCCCAGTCGCGCCGCGTGTTTGCGTATTCGAGTACGCCGATCATGCACTCGCGCATGGCGACGGTCTTGGACGAAAGCGAAAGGACGATGTTCTTCACGGTGTCTTCGGCGGGTGTTAACTTAATCCGCATTATACCATATCCCGTGAGAGGCCGTGGTCAGCATGATTTCAGACAGGTGGCACTCATTGACGATTCTGACAAATAACTTTTGCCGAGAACGACAATCACGGACAGGTGGTTTTTATGGTACAATACGCATCACTGCATGAACACTCCCTAAAACCTAAGAGAAGAACTATATAAAGATGAAACGACTGATGTTTGGATTGACGCTGACGGTAGCCGCTGTTGCGACGGCGGCAGACCTGACGATTGGCGTGGGCGAGTCCCAAACGCTTTCGGGTACGCAGGCGTTCGACCGCATCTTCTGCAACGGCAGCCTGACGATTGCCGAAGGCGCCGAAATTTCCTGCACGTCATTCTGCATGGCGTCCGGCGTTGTCGAGAACGTGTCCGTCACGCTTGGCAACAACGCGAAGCTCCTCATGCCCCAGGGGGGGGGGGCAATGCCTCATCGGCTGTGACGGCGGCGCCGGGCGGCTGGCGCTTGGCACGAACGCGCTCTTTCGGACGACGCGAAGGGTGAGCGTCCAGTATGCGACGCCGCAGGGCAACGCCTTCTTCTCGTCCGAAAACCCGTTTCCGACTACGGCGAAGATATTCATTCACCTGATGGATGGCGCGAGCATGGACGGGCAAGTCATGGAATCGGTGTTGGCGTTTGGCGACGGGACGACGTTCGCCTACGGGTCTTACGGGAGGTACGAGGGCATCACTGTGCGGCTTGACGCGGACGCGAACCTCAACTACTGCTCCTTTCAGCAGCGCAAGAGACCGGATTGCCGCATTCTCTTCAACGGCGGGTATCTGCGTCAGGGATACTGGAACCGCGACAACACGGCCACGCTGTTCTCGGCTATCGAGTGGTGGGACACGAACGTCGGCGCGCGATGGTACCTGACGGGAACGAACGGAAACGACATCGTCATCAAGCGCGACTCATACGCGAACGCCGTATTCCACCTTTCGTCAGGTGGCAGCAAGTTCACGCTGGACGGCGACGGCGGATTTGTCATCCGTGGCTCGGCGGGCCGGAACAATGTCTGTGGCGTGTCGCGCCTCGTCAACGAAGATTACAGTCCGACGCGCACGGACTGGATCGTCATGAAATTCCCCGGACGCATTGCCCTGGAGGACCGCATCTGGGTCATGCTGGCGGCTTTCGGAAAGAGCGCTGTCGAGCCTGGCGCGCCGCGTTCGGACTTCTTCCCGGACGGCTCGACGCTCGTGGTCGGCCCCAATGCCGGCATCGACCTGTACGGCGCGGACATCACGAACGCGACGATTGTGGCCGAGGGCGCGATCGTCAACGGCAGCGCGAACGTCTCGTCGCTCGTGACGGGCGGCGGAAACGTCGACTGCCGTCTGGAGTCGCTTGGCACCAACATTGTCGTCCGCAAGTCTGGGACGGGCTGCCTGACGCTCGGCACGAACTGCGTGGATGTCGCGTCCGTCGAGATCGCCGCCGGAAGCCTCGCGATCGACGGCAAGGACGCGGACAATTCCGCCGCGCGCATTCGTGAACTGACGCTCGGCGCCGGCGTCGTCTGCACGACGACCGTCCACGCCGTCGGTCGCACGGTTGCGCTCGAACGCCTGACGATGGATGCGACGGCCTCGGTCGCGCTCGACACGTTCGCGCCGTGTGCGGGCGGTGCGCTCGATCTGATCAATTACGACAGTTCATCCCAGACGCCAGTGACGTTGCCGTTCAAGGCCGCACGAATCGTCGGCCGCACGAACCTCAAGGGCTGGACGCTGGCCTTTGACGGCGAGGTGCAAGGCGCCGTCGGCGCGGCGGAACCGGCCGTCAGTTGGCATGCCGGCAACCTGACGCTCGGACGGTGGGGTTTACTATGGATTTTGCGATGAAGATGATCATGATGCTGATGGGGGCGGCTCTGTCTGCTGTGGCGAATGGGACGGTTTCGCAAACGAGCTATTCGCGCGTCCCGATTCCCGAATACCGCGCCGTGCCGCCGTCCGATGAAGCGGAAGTGCTGGTTCTTGGCATGGATGGTTCGGCAAAGACCGGGCCGTTCAAGATTGCGGACGCAATGGACGCGCAGGTGTTCGGCCAGATGAACCCGGCCGCCGCGAAGTTCGTCGATGCGGCGGCATCCGCCGCGTTGTCGATTTCAGGCGGACTGGTGCGCGTCACCGTGAATTGTCCCGTTCCGGCAGACATGAAGGTCTCCAGTTCCGGCGATCCGTGGAGCGGCGACCGAGCGATGGTTTTCATGCGTCCAAAGGCAGATGAGCCGCACTATTTCATATACTGCATCAATGCGTCAGGGCGAGCGGCGGGCGGAATGTTCGATGCGCAGAAAGATGGCTGGCGGTCGAGAGCAAGGATGTCCGTGGAGAATACGGAACAGGGTTTTGTCGCCTCGTTCTCCGTGCCTGTGACGGACATTTTTGGCGACACGTCGCCCAGGCCAGGCGACACTTTCGGCGTCAACTTCGTCCGTGACGGACGCACGTGTGGCGGGCATTCGTCATGGGCGATGAATGGCGGTCTCTTCAACGACGCGAAGTGGACGTTCGGCACGGCTGTGTTTGGCGGCGTGAAGCCGTATTTCGTCCGGCGGCTCACGGATGCCCGGACGCGCGGAGCGTCCGTCGCGGGCGATGATGCGGCGGCACACGCGGCGGTGGACGCGGCCTGCCAGGCCGTCGAGGCGGCAATTGCCGCGCATGGGGATGATCCGGCGGCATTTGCGTCGCTCGAACGGATGTTCAAGGACCTTGACCGTGCCTTGTTGTCGGTTGCGCAGAAAGGGCGTCCGCTGCTCGTCTTCCAGTCGGCGAACGTCTGGGGCAATATGCCGGAGCCAAATCTCGCGGCGCGTCCGCTGGAACGGATTTGCCTGCGATCGCCGCGCAACACGCGCTGCGTCGTTGCGTTCGCGATTGCCAACCTCGGCGGCGAGCCGTTCGTCGGCAACCTCAAGTTCTTCGACCGCTTCGACGGATTTTATCGCACGGGTAGCCGTTTGCCGCCGCCGAAGAACGGCATTGCGCGTCGCTTCACGCTGCGCCGTTCGGTGACGGTGAGCGACAAGGACGGGCGGGCCATGTACGATCCGCTTGCCGAACTTCCGCTTGGCTCGCTCGTCGAGGTTGCGTCCGGCAAGACGCTTCCGCTGTTCGCAGAACTTGACACGCACGGTGTCGCGCCGGGACGCCGCGAGGCGACCCTGATCCTTCGGAGCGCGACGGCGGGCTTCCCGGATTCGCGCATCGCCGTGGAGGTGACGGTGACGGACGACGATCTCGATGCCGTGCCGACAGACAAGGCCGGCTACACGCATCTCGCGACGTCGTTCGGCGCGGGCGGATGTCCGCTCGTCGCGCCGGCGACGAATTGCGTACGCAGGCTTGTCGAACGCGGGTACAACGTCGTCCTGCTTTCGCGCATCGCCGACATCTATCCGGTTTGCGACACGAATGGCGTTTGGCAAAGGCCGAGCTACGAGGTCCTGGATCGCTACGTCGACGCCTGGGTCGCCGGCGGACTTGACCCGAAGCGCATGAAGCTCTGGCCGTATCTTGGCGTGGAGCGCGAGCACGACCTGTGGTGGGGACTGCGCGACCGGACGGGACGGCGTGTGCCGTTCGGGACTCCGCAGCATGACGAGGGGCTGCGCGCGCTCGTGCGCTTCTTTGCCGAACACGTGCAGGAACGCTATGGCATTGGGCGTGACCGCATCATCTGGTATCCCGTGGATGAGGCGAGCGGCGATCCGAATGATTCGGCGTTCAAGTCGTCCGCATCGCGCGAGCTGCATGCGGGACGGATCATCCGGTCGGAAAACGCGGCGAACGTGCTCTTCTGGAATCCGCTGCCGAACTTCATCCTTGGCGGCGGCGAGGCGTTCCGGCAGACGATGCGGGAGTGTGCCAAGCTCTTCGACATCATCGAGCTCTACCGTCCGGCGACGACGCCGGAGGTCGTCTCGCTCGTGAAGGAACTCGGCTTCAGAAACGTGTGGGGCTACCACATTTCCGGCAAGTATGCCGGGGCCACCGGCTACCGCAACGCAGTGTGGCGGCATCTGCGCGACGGATTCAGCGGGACGATGGCCTATTGGCACATGGACGAAAGCGCCGCGCTCGATGCGCGTCCGCAGCATCCGTACGGCACGTGCTACATCGACTGGGATGCGGACGAGCTGATGCTGTCGCGCCGGCAGCTTGCGGCGGACATGGCCGCAGAGGAGGGGCGTCTCGTCAACTACCTGCGGCTGAAGGCGAAGGACGATCCGGCGAAACTTGCGCGAATCGACGCGCTCGTGAAGGCGGCGGCGGATGGCGGCGGCATGGCGGCAATGGATGCCGTGCTTGAGCAGTTGCTGGAATTGCTGTAAGGAAAGGATGCTGAAATGAAGATGCTGAAATTGGTTCTGTCCATGGCGGTGGCCGCACTTGGCGTGACATTGGCACAAGCGGATGCCACGGGGCAGAAAGACGAATTGACATGGCACGATGCCGGCGCGTTCCTCTGCGGACGTGGCTTTGCGCACACGACGCACCCATACGGACGGCTTGATCCAGCCGACACGAACCGATTGACGGCGGGCGTGCGCTGGAACGGACTTGATTCGGCGGGGCTTTGCCTGCGCTTCAAGACAGACTCGCGCCGTCTGGCTATCCGGTGGCAGCTGATGAAGAAGTACGAAGGCGGCAACATGAATCGGTTCGCGAACGGCGGAGTCGATGTCTACCGCCGCACGGCGGACGGATGGCATTTCGTCGGCGCGAAAGGCGGTACGCACGGGAAGACGAACGAGTTTGTGGTGGCGTGGCAGCCCAATGACGAGGCACTCGTCTATTTGCCGCTCTATAACGGAGCGGTGGACGTGCGCGTGGGGCTTCTGCCGGGCGCACGGGCCGAGGCGTGCGTCGAACGCGGCAAGCCTGTGGTCTTCTACGGAACGTCCATCACGCAGGGTGGCTGCGCGTCGCGTCCGGGCATGGCGTACACGGCGATTCTCCAGCGGCGATTGAACGTGCCGGTCGTAAACATGGGCTTTTCGGGATCGGGCTGCATGGAGGACGAAATGGCCGAGACGCTGGCGAAGATCGATGCGGCGGCCTACGTGATCGACACGATGTGGAACATCGGCAGCAACACCGTCGGCAAAGGACGATACGAGTCGTTTGTACGCCGTCTGCGCGCGCTGCGTCCGAATGTGCCGATTCTGCTGATGAACGACTATCACTTCGCCTACCACGGGAAGCAGACGGAGAAGGGCGCGGCGATGAAAACGCTGTTTTCGCGTCTTCGTGCGGAACCGGCGTTTGCGAAGGGCTTCGCGCTCGTGGATGGCTCTGACCTGTACGACAGGGAGGGCAACGGAACGGTCGATGGCACACACCCCGATTCCATTGGCATGATGCGCCTTGCGGACGTCATCGGCCCTCGCCTCGCCGCCGCCTTGCATGACCGACAGAGAAGGTAAAGACAATGAACGTTCTTGCTATCGGATGCCATCCGGATGACATCGAGATCTGCTGCGCGGGCACGCTCGCGAAATGCGTCAAGCGCGGCGATCGTGTCGTGACGGCCCACCTCTGCACGGGGTCTCTCGGCCATGTCGTGATCCCTCCGAAGGAGCTGATCCCGATGCGGGCCGAGGAGGCGCGCACGGCGGGCAAACTCGCCGGCATCGAAGTCCTCGACGGCGTCTTCGACGACCTCGACATCTACGCGGACAACGCGGAGAGCCGCAACAAGGTCGTGGAGATCATCCAGTACGCCCAGCCGGACTTCATCATCACCCAGAACCCCGACGACTACATGCCCGACCACGTCGCGACCTCGAAGCTCGTCTTCGACGCGGCGTTCACGGCGACGCTCCCGAACTGGCCGTCCAAGACGCGGAAGGCTGCGAAGCTCGTGCCAATCTACTACATGGACACGCTCGCGGGCGTCAACTTCGTGCCGGACGAGTTCGTCGACATCTCGGACGAGATCGACCTCAAGATCCAGATGCTGGAGTGCCACCACTCGCAGCTCGACTGGATGCGCGAACACGACTACATCGACTTCGTGGACATGGTGCGCACGTGCTCGAAGTACCGCGGTTACCAGTGCGGTGCGGCGTATGCCGAGGGCTTCAGGATGTGCAAGGCGTACCTGAAGGGAACGACAAAGAGGCTGCTGCCGTGACGAAGGCCGTCTATCCCGATTTCGAGCCCCTGATCGCTCTGTCAGCGCAGACATCCAACCCCACCACTCGAACCCTACCAATAGGGTCTGACACTTTTTATCGCGGAATCGCTCCGCGATGGCCTATTGACTTTTGTTCTCATAGGAGAGTTTATTATGGAAATAATATAAACTGGTTATGCAGTTGACGCAACCTATCGCAATCAATAGTAGTATCAATTACCGATAAGACACAACCCGTTGTGTTTGGTTGCATTAACTGCATAACCAGTTAATATAATTTTGCTCATCAACGCCTTTTGCGGAGATTTTATGGTATAATCTCCGCAGATTTTGCGGAGATTAGGCGATGTTTATCTACGAGGAGCAGAATTGGCCGACGTTCAGTTGGGATGCCTCCCGTTTGGAAGGCGTCTTGTCATGTGCCGTCTTTCATGAAGGGCAGCTGTTGGGTCGGTTGCAGGACATCGGATTTGAGACACAACGGCAGGCTTCCTGTGCGATCGCCGCGCAAGAGCTTGTCGCCTCCCATGCCATCGAGGGTGAGAGGCTGGACGCGGAATCGGTACGTTCGAGCGTGGCGCGGCACTTGGATGTGGCAGTGGCATCATCGGCAAATGCCGATCACCGAAGTGATGCCTTGGCGGAGATGCTGCTGGACGCGACGCAAAATGCCGCCGAGCCCGTGACGCTGGCACGACTTTGCGCGTGGCACAGTTGCCTGTTTCCGACGGGATTCAGCGGCATGACGAAGATTTCCGTGGGGAAGCTGCGGACGGATTGCGATGGGCCGATGCTAGTGATCTCGCGCGGAAAACCGCTGCCGCGCATCCATTTCAGGGCGCCGCCCGCCGAACGTCTGCCGCATGAAATGGTGCGCTTCCTGTCGTGGTTCAATGCGGACGCACATGAGACGCCGCTCTTCATACGAGCCGGGTTGGCCCATCTCTGGTTTCTGACGCTTCATCCGTTTGACGACGGGAATGGACGTTTGGCTCGTCTGCTGACGGATTCGCTTATCGCGCGTGGCGAGAACATGCCGTTCCGTTTCTATTCGGTTTCGGATGAGATCTGCCGACAGAAAAGCGAGTATTATCTTCGGTTGGAACGCGCACAGCGGTCTGGGCTGGATGTCACGCCTTGGCTGGCATGGTTCATCCAGGTGGTAGACCAGTCAATCGCCGCGTCAGACTCGACTCTGAGGCGATTGCTGGAGAAGACGCGGTTCTGGCGGCACTATTCGACAGCGGCGTTGAATGCACGGCAAGTTCAGCTGCTCAATCGGCTTTGGGATGGCTTCGAGGGAAACATGACGTCATCCAAGTGGGCGAAGATCGGAAAATGTTCTCAGGATACGGCGACCCGTGAACTGTCCGAACTGGTGTCGTGCGGCGCACTTCAACGAGTCGGACAGGGACGGTCGACGCATTATGTCTTGGGGATTGTGTAGCACAGTGAGGCGCATGATTTGCCGAGACATCGTATAGCAGTCAGTCCCTATTCTCACTTTTTTAAAAAAGTGAGAATAGGGGTGGAGAGGGTGATCCGTCACCGGGTCACCTTCACGACGCGGAAGCCGACGTCGGGATGTCCGGCGGATTCTTTGCGCGCGAACGTGCGGCATTCGGTGCGGCAGTCCGTGCGCGGCGTCGACCATGCGCCGCCCTTGACCGCACGGCGTCCGGCGCCTCGCTTCGTCGAAGTCCACTCCCAGCAGTTGCCCCACATGTCGATCGCGCCGCACGCCGCCAACGTCTGCGCGTGTGCCGTGACGGCGGACAGCGCGCCGTCCTCGCCCTTCGCGTTGTTGAAGTCGGCGTCCTTCGGCATGTGCCCCGCCGCAATCTCCCATTCCTCCTCCGTCGGCAGGCGGTAGGTCGCGCCGCCGTCGCGGGCCGTCAGCCAGCCGCAGTAGGCGAGCGCGTCCCGGTACGAAACGCCGACGGCCGGCTTGTCGTCCGCGAGCGGCCAGTCGGGCTTGAACTTCGCGTACTCGGCGTTCGTCACCTCCGTGTGGGCAATGAAGACGTTCGCGCCGCCGCCGATGAGCGGATGGTAGCCGTCCTGCGCCTCGCGCGCGCCGGGACGGAGGCGCGGGTCGGTGAAGCGGCGCATCGAGCGGGCGACGCGGTTCTCCTTGTCCGCGATGACCTCACGGACGATCTCCTCCATCTCCTTGATCTTGGATTCATGCCGTGCCGTCTTCTTCAGCTCTTCGAGCTTCGCCTTCTTGCGCGCGATCACCTTGTCGTAGTTTTCGCGCACCTTCTTCTCCAGCGCGGCGCGGTTCGCGTCGGACGGATCGCGGCGATAGGCCGAGATGAGCCGCTTCGTCGCCTCGTCGAGCGTCGGACGTTCCTTTTCGACGGTCGTGGAGAACTTGTGAAGTTTTGCGCCCTCGGCGGGCGTACGGCGCGGTGGACGGTCGGGGCGTGCGGCAAAGGCGGCAAGGCCCGTAAGCGTGACGGCCAATGCGGTGGCGGCGAATCTGGTTTTCGTGTTCATGTTCGTGTTCCTTTCGGATGTGCTTGATGTGTTCTTGTGCCGGACGGAAGCCCTGTGCCTCCGCCCCCACACACCTAAGAACGCATCCGTCGCCGAAAATCTACACAAAACCATTCCGCCAAAATTTGGTACAATATGCCGTGATGACTGATGCGAACACAGCAACCTTGCTGGCGCGGGCGTTTATGGAGAACCGCGAACGCCTCCTCGCGCTTGCCGAGCGCAACCTGAAGCCGGTTCTGCTGAAGCGCCTCTCGCCGGAGGACGTCCTTTCCGCGACCTATGAGGCGTGTGCAAAGCGGCTCGCCTACTTCGCGACGCACACGGACGTGCCCGTCTACTTCAAGTTGCGGACGCTCCTGTTCCAGACGTTGGCCGACCTCGAACGCAAGAACCTTGGCGCCGACGCACGTGATGCCTACCGCGAAGTGTCCGTCGCCGATGCGCCGGACGAGACGGTTGTCGGCGGTCTCAACTGGGGTCAGTTTGCCGCCGCCGTCACGTCGCCCGCCTCGTGTGTCGACCGCGATGAACGTCACAAGTTCCTTTGTGCCGCGCTGGATGCGCTCTCCGCCGCCGACCGCCAGATTCTCATCCTCCGCCATTTCGACGGCCTTGGCAATGGCGACTGTGCCGCCATCCTCGGCATCGAGCCCAAGGCCGCGTCCATCCGCCACGTGCGTGCCCTCGAACGCCTCCAGCGCAAGCTCATGGAAGTCTCGTGCTTTCGTGGAACGGCAAGAAGATAGTTAGCGGCGTGGCAAATCTTTCGCGTTCACACAGATAGACTTTGAGAACGCATAGTTTTTCTTCGCGTGGCCATTGATTTATCGCAGCGAATATGCTAAAATATTCAATTAAATCCTTCGAGGAAGAGAAAACGATTAGTCATGGCATTGAGCTACAAGAAACTCTGGAAGTTGCTAATAGACCGCGACATGACACGCTCCGACTTGCATGGCATGACGGGCGTGTCTGCCGCCACATTTGCCAAAATGACAAAGGGCGAATGCATTGCATCGTCCATCATAGACCGTATTTGCACCTCGTTGAAATGCGATGTTGGCGACATAATGGAAGTAGTACCAGACAAGAATGCGGAGAAAATTCGATGAAAAGCCGCATTGGGAAGTTTCCCAATAAGCAAGCACAAGGGGATTTATGGCCACAAAGTTCTTCAACAACGAAAATGGCGATACGCTTTTCGCCAAACTGAAAGGCATTGCCGAAGGTATGGACGTGAACTTCCATACCTTTCAGGCCGTCTCAGGGTATTTCCGTTCGTCAGGATACTTCAAGTTGCGACAGGAGTTGAAGAATACTCAGAAGATTCAGGTGCTCGTCGGCATCAACATCGATGACGTGTTCAGAAAGTCCCGGCGGGAGGGGATGATGTTTCTTGGCGACAAGGAGGATGCAAAACGACAGTACACCCAGGGATTCATCGACGATATACGCTCCGCCGGTTACACGAAGGAGATCGAGGAGGGCATCCTACAGCTCTGTGATGACGTCGTGTCCGGAAAACTTGAGCTGCGCCTGCACACAAGCCACAACCTCCACGCGAAATTCTATCTTTGCCTTCCGGAGAACCACGGTCCTAACACGGATGGCTGGGTTATCATGGGTTCATCAAACCTTACCGATTCAGGTCTCGGCACATCGCCGTCGCCACGCTACGAGTTGAACGTCGCGATGAAGGACTATGACGACGTCGCCTATTGCAAGGCCGAGTTTGATCGTCTCTGGGCCGAAGGAGTTCCTGTTACGGATGAAGACATCGCAAAGGCAAGAAGACAAACGCATCTTGGGACAGCGCCTACGCCGTTTGAACTCTTCATGCGAGTCTTGATTGACATATTCGGCGAACAGGCGGAAGACGATTTCTCGATGGAGCTTCCTCCTGGCGTCATGGACTTGAAGTATCAGCGCGATGCCGTCATACAGGGCTACCAGATGCTTTGTCGTTATGGCGGATTCTTTCTCTCTGATGTGGTCGGGCTCGGCAAGACCGTTGTAGCCACAATGATTGCCAGACGGTTTGCGGAGGCAAACGGTGGCAACACAAGGGTTCTCGTCGTGCATCCGCCGGCCGTGGAACAGAACTGGAAAGAAACATTCAAGACGTTTGGCCTTTCCCGTCGGACACAATTCGTCTCGTCCGGTTCGCTTCACAAGGTGTTGGGTGGGTTGGAGAATTACCGTTCAAAGGAGGAGTTCGACCTTATCATAGTCGATGAGTCCCATAACTTCCGCAATTCCTCGACGAACGCATTTGATCAGCTTCAGCGAATCTGCAAGTCCCCGCGTCCACAGGGCGGACTCGTTCCGGGAAACGGCAAGAAGGTCATGCTGCTCTCTGCCACGCCACTCAACAATGGCCCTGCCGATCTGCTGAACCAGATTCTTCTTTTCCAGGATGCCCGTCGCTCGACGATCGACGGCATACCAAGCGTGACGGCGTATTTTGCACCGCACATCGCGGCATACAAGCGAATGATGCGCGAACGGCAGAATGGCGGCACGAGCGTGGAAGCCGTTGACGCACTCTACGCAAAGATTCAACGGGATGTCCTTGAAAAGATCACAATCCGCAGGACAAGATCGAACATCGCAAACGAGCCGGACTACGCCGCCGACCTTGCCGCGCAGGGGATCTCCTTCCCCAAAGTCGGTCAACCTCACGAAATAGTCTACTACCTTGACGACAGCCTTGACGCCCTCTTCTGGGACACCCTTGACAAGCTCCAGACAAGGATCGCGTACGCAAGATATCGCGCCATAGAGTTCCTTGCGAATCCAGAGGACGCTGCCAGATACGGAAACGCCGTCCATGTGGCGCAGACGCTCGCCGGCGTGTACAGGGTACACATGGTCAAGCGTCTTGAGTCGAGCTTCTTTGCGTTCAAGAAGTCTGTCGAGACCCTTCTGCGCATAACGAACGACATGCTGTCCATGTTGGCGGCCGACAGGGTTCTCATCATCCCTGACATCGACGTGACCGACTATCTTGAAAAGGGAAGAAGCCTTGACGAGATACTGGACTACGCCCGCGAGCGCGGTCTTGAGAGCGCGGCATTCCCTGCAAGCGCATTTCGCCCCGACTTCCGTGCCCTGTTGGAATCTGACAGAGACTTGCTCGCGCGAATGCAGGACGAATGGGCGTTGATTGACTACGATCCAAAATTCGATGCGTTCAGGAGCATCCTTCGCGGGGAGCTGTTCGGGAAGACGCTCAATCCCACGGGCAAGCTTGTCGTGTTCTCCGAGAGCGTTGACACGCTCACCTACCTTAAGGACAAGATGACGGAACAGCTTGGGCGTTCCGACATCCTGCTTGTGTCCGCCACGAACCGTGACCGCTTGGCCAAGCAGATCCGCGCTTCATTCGACGCCAATGCGCCTGAAAAGTCCGATGCATTTAACATCATCCTTGCTTCCGATGTCCTTGCCGAAGGCATAAACCTCCATCGTGCAAACGTCATTGTAAACTATGATACGCCCTGGAACGCAACGCGGCTCATGCAGCGTATCGGGCGCGTCAACCGCATCGGCTCCACCGCCGGATCGATACACAACTACATGTTCCATCCCTCGAAGCAGGGAAATGCGGCCATCGGTCTCTACCAAAATTCGGTCATCAAGCTGCAGGGCTTCCATTCGGCGCTCGGTGAGGACGCCAAGGTGTTCTCCCACGACGAGATGCTGCGGACGTTTAGGCTTTTCGACGCGGACATCAAGGATTCGGTCGATGAGGCGTTGCGCTATTTGCGCATGGTGAGGGCATTTCGTGCCGCAGACCCCACAGGCTATGCGCGCGTGAAGAACCTGCCGATGAAGTGCAGGGCCGCGCGCAAGGGCAACCATGCGCTCACGGTCGCCTATCTGGCCGCTGGTGGGCAACGCGCCTATTATGCCGTGAAGGATGGCCGCGCCGCCGACATTGGCTGCTTGGACGCGCTTAAGCTGCTTGAAGCATCGGCGAATGAACGTGCACTGGACTGGACTGCCGAAACGCTTGGCCGCAACTACAGCGAAGTCTCTGCCGCCATGGATGCCTTTATGGGCGTGTCGCAGTCCTCGACGCCCGTTTCAGAGCCAACCGCGCCCGCCACCGCCGCAAACAACAAGATCGTAGCCTCAGCCCTGCGATTCATCCGAGACTGTTCGCGTTGGGTGTCGCAAGGTCGCTTGGAGGGTTCGCTAACCCCTGCTCTTGAACGTCTGGGCAAAACCATCGTTGCGGGGTCTTTCGTGCAATTGGAACGTTCGGTCAGCGACCTCGCGCGGACATACCGCAACATCATCGCCCCTGACGCGGCGCAGAGCGCGGACATCGCCGCGCGCCTCCGCGAACTGCATAATACATACTGTGGCGCGGTCGCGACAAGCGCGACCCTCCCTGTCGCCGATGCTCCGACACTCATCGTCAGTGAAACCTTTACGGCATGAACATGAAGAACTATTCGCCATCCGATTTCCGTTTTCTTTTCCAGCATCGCTTCGACCTTGCGCGATGGCAGGGCGTGCTTGTGGACCTTTTCGGCGCAACAAAGCTCCGCGAGAGGCCGGAGGCCGTGAAATTGCCGCCGTCAGAGAAGGACACGAAAGGTTTCCTGCTTGGAGAGCTCGCCACTTCAGATGGTGTCCGCATGGGGCTTTTCAGATATACGGTTCCTGCCTCGCAGGTCGAGCGTCGCCGTGTCGGTCTGCGGCATCTTGTGGATCCTTGGCTGAAATACGATTTTGACGCCGCCCTTGTGGTGTTTGACTCCAAGGGCTCGGAGAAATGGCGTTTTTCGCTTGTTTCCGACATGCGCGGCGAAAAGACGTCGCCAAGACGCTACACGTACGTGTTTGGCGATTCCACAAGCCTCTACCGCACGGCCGTAGAGAGGTTTTCCATTCTGGCGGCGCGGGACAACGCCTCTGCCCCGGTGGCCTATTCCGCCCTCCGCGATGCCTTTGCCGTGGAATCGCTTACACGCGAATTCTACAACGAACTCTTCAACTGGTATCTCTGGGCGCTGTCGCCCGAGATGGGGGTCACATTCCCCAACGACACATCTACGGACGCAGATGATCGGATGGGCCTTGAGGAAAGGCTGATACGTCTCATCACGCGCATCATGTTCGTCTGGTTCATCAGGCAGAAGAAACTTGTGCCCGACCTTCTTTTCAGCGAGAAGCAGCTTTCCGCATGGCTGAAGGACTTTGACCCGCACGCGCTGAAACACGGCAACTACTACAACGCGATACTCCAGAATCTCTTTTTTGCCACGCTGAACAACGAGATCGGGAATCGCGCCTTTGCGACGGACGTTCGAGACGGACGCGGTCGTGCGGAAGACTATGGCATCAAGACACTTTTCAGAAATCCCAGGGGGGGCTCCTGGTTCAAGCGGCCTAATGACGAAGTGCTCAACGTGTTCCGAGAAGTGCCCTTTCTCAATGGCGGTCTCTTCGAGTGCCTTGACAAGGCGGCGGCGGATGATCCAAAGGGGCACATCGTCTACAACGATGGCTTTTCCCGCGAAAAAGGACGCCAGCGTCGTGCGTTCATTCCCAATGAGCTTTTCTTCGCCGAGGAATCCGCTCGCACCTTCACAATCACGGACGGTCAACAATCCCCGACCTCCGAAACAGTCACCCGTAAGGTATCCGGGCTTCTGAAGATCCTCGGAAAATACAATTTCACGATCGAGGAGAATTCGCCCGATGACATGGACATCGCCCTCGACCCGGAACTCCTCGGCAAGGTGTTTGAAAACCTCCTCGGCTCGTTCAATCCGGAAACCCGCGAAACCGCCCGTAACTCGTCTGGCTCGTTCTACACGCCGCGTGAGATTGTCAATTTCATGGTGGAGGAGTCTCTTGATGCCTACATGAAGCCGGTTCACGGCAAGGATGCGAAGACCCAACTTGACCACCTCATGAAGATTCGAGTCCTGGACCCGGCCTGTGGCTCCGGGGCGTTCCCGATGGGCATGCTAAACGCCATTGTCGCAAGGTCCAGGAAACTTGGGTGTACGGACGATCTTCACACCCTCAAGCTGCACATCATTGAAAACTGCATCTTTGGCATTGACATCCAGACGATTGCCGTGCAGATTGCGAAGCTTCGATTCTTCATCTCGCTCGTCTGCGAGGAACACCCCAATCTGACCGACGCGGAAAACAATTACGGCATCTCTCCGCTTCCGAACCTTGAGACAAAATTTGTTGCGGCAGATTCGCTGATTGCAACCAAGCGAGGACAATTAACACAAGATGATCTCTTTGGCGTCGCTCAGGTTGATTCATTAAAGGCTAGATTGCTTGATATTCGGCACAAGCATTTTCTATCAAAGACTCGGCAAGAAAAACAACGTCTCAGGAAAACTGACAAAGAGACGCGAGAGCAACTTGCCGCAGTTCTAAACGAGAATTCTCTTTTCGGTCACGCCGATGCACAAAAGCTCGCCGCATGGAATCCATACGACCAGAACAAGTCGGCGAGCTTCTTCGATCCTGAATGGATGTTTGGGGTCAAGGATGGTTTTGATGTCGTGATCGGCAACCCGCCATATATTCAGTTGTCGTCCGATCACGGGAAGTTGGGAAACCTCTACAAACCGTGCGGATATGAGACGTTTGCAAAGACGGGCGATATTTACTGCCTCTTCTACGAACGAGGATGGCAGCTTCTGAAGGCGAATGGGCATCTTTGCTATATTACGTCAAATAAATGGATGCGCGCAGGGTACGGAGAGGCTACGCGGAAGTTCTTCGCCGAGAAGACCGATCCGCAGCTGTTGATTGATTTCGCCGGAGAGAAGATCTTTGAATCCGCTACCGTTGACACCAACATCCTGCTCTTTGAAAAGAACTCCCAGAATCGCGGTAAGACATCGTGTTGCATCGGCACGTCCGACTGTCGTAAAGATTTGAGCGTTTTCGTGGAGCAGACGGCCAAACCCTGCGCGTTCACCTCTTCCGATTCGTGGGTTATCCTCTCACCCATC